>CAVSHY010000019.1:0-147863 GCA_963727865.1 uncultured delta proteobacterium
TCGCACCCCCTGACATAGGATTCGATGAAGCGTGATCGGAGATATGGATCCTCACCGAAATACTCGAAGTTGCGTCCGCACTGAGAGATCCGGTAACTATTCATACCGGGTCCGAGCAATATTCCTATCCCTCCGGCATGACATTCCTCGCCGACTGCCGCAGCATAGTTGTTGGCTAAATCCGTATTCCATGTGGCCGCGAGCGCGAGAGGACAGGGAAATGCAGTGGATTTTTCCAATTGGTAACTTGAAAGATCAAAATCTTGAAAATTTTCCCGGATGTGAACACCTTGGGTAGCATCAGTCATATAAACTTCGGAAAGATTTAATCGGGGAATTGCTCGAATAAAAAACGAGTGATCACCGCCGATATAAGCGGTCTTTTCTTCTACTGTCATAAGGGCTACCATCGAGTCTGCTTTTGCATCGGCTTGTTTAAATGAGAGCGGAATGAATTGCTCCGAGCAGGAAACTTAGCTTGAAAGACATAAACACAACGAATTGCTGGGAGGATCTTGTGCCCCGCGTAGAGCAGCTTCCGGTCGTAGAGCGTCTTCAGCGCCCACCACACGCTCTCCACGTACCCGTTCGAGTACGTGACGTACGGGTTCGCGTAGTCGAGCCAGTATCCCATGCGCGCGCTGAGCTTCTCCCACTCCTCGCGATACTTCCACACGCTCTCGCGGCAGCGGCGGTTGAACTCCTCCACGCCGAGCCGCTCGATGTCCTGCTTTCCGCTGATCCCGAGCGCCTTCTCGACCTCGATCTCGACGGGCAGCCCGTGCGTGTCCCACCCCGCCTTGCGCGAGACGTGGAATCCGCGCATCGCCCGATGGCGGCAGAAGAGGTCCTTCAGCGTGCGCGAGAAGACGTGATGGATGCCGGGGCGTCCCGTTCGCCGTCGGCGGCCCCTCGAAGAAGACGAACTCGCTCGCCCCCTCGCGCGCGGCCAGCGACGCGTGGAAGAGGTCCTCCGACTGCCAGCGCGCCAGCAGCTCCTCCTCCATCTCGCGGGCCGGACCCCGAAGTGAATGTTCCTCCCCGCGTAGCTCCAGCCGCCCCCGACAGAGCCCTGGGTGTCTCCCGCCTCGCTCTTCGGATTTTCATAATCGCCCATACCTTTAAGCACCGTATGGGTCGAGGGGTCAAGGTCAGCCGACCCGCCGGCCAGGAAAGGCAGCCTCGGGGCTATGGCGTTTATAACCCTGCCTGAAGCGGCTCTTGTAGCGACCCCTTTCGGGTCAGGCGGGAAAGAAGGGATGTTCGCGTCCCAGCCCTTCGGCAGCTCGCCGCGCATTATCTGGCGAAGGTCCGCCGCGAGTTCCGGGAATTCCCTTTCGTATGATGAAAAAAGGTTCTGCCACCCGGCTTCAAGCTTACGGCCCTCAGTCACGGCTTTACGGAAATGCTCGAGCGCCTGATCGGGGATGAAAAATAACGGCTCGACCGGCCAGCCAAGGTTTCCTTTGGCGAGCCTCACCTCTTCTTCGCCGAGCGGAGCGCCATGAACTTCAAATGTATCCTGCTTATGCGGAGCGCCGTAACCTATATGCGTCCGCACCAGGATGAGCGAAGGCCGTTCCACCTCTCCTTCAGCCTCCAGAACGGCGTTTGTGATCGAGTCCGTGTCATTCCCGTCCTCAATAATCCTGGTGTGCCAGCCGTAGGCTTCGAACCTTTTAGCGCGGTCTTCGGTAAATGTGAGAGAAGTGGCCGAGGAAAGCGAAATGTGATTATTGTCATAGAAGTATATAAGTTTACCCAGCCTCAGATGCCCGGCAAGGGATGCGGCCTCTGACGCAACGCCTTCCATAAGGTCGCCGTCGCTCACTATGCCGTAGGTAAAATGATCGATAACATTAAAACCCGGGCGGTTAAAGCGGGCCGCAAGGTGCGCTTCGGCGATAGCCATGCCCACGCCGTTCCCGAACCCCTGTCCCAGGGGGCCGGTCGTCACCTCCACTCCCGGGGTAAGTATGCTTTCGGGGTGGCCCGGAGTAATGCTGCCCCACTGGCGGAACCGTTTAATCTCCTCCAGCGGAAGGTCATAGCCCGTGAGATGTAAAAGGCTATAGAGGAGCATGGAACCATGCCCCGCCGAAAGAATGAACCTGTCGCGGTCGAACCATCTTGGATTTGACGGATTATGTTTAAGGAAAAGCGTCCATAGGACGTAAGCCATGGGGGCGGCCCCCATAGGCATGCCGGGGTGTCCGCTGTTAGCCTTCTGCACGGCATCGACAGAAAGGAAGCGGACGGTATTTATGCACAGCTCATCGAGATCAGATGATACGGCGGAAGTTGGATTATAGCCTTTACCCATGGTCGCGTCCCTTATTATGCGGAAATGTTGCGTAAGACTTATGAGCCTGAACAGGAGGTCTCCTGGATAAATTTAAAAATACTACGGCTTATAGGTAAGGATACGGCCCCACACGTCCTTTGTCCCCCATATCCCTGAGCGAAGGGACTCGAGAAGTATAATCTGGCTGTGATCCACGAAAAGGTTCACCTCCGGGCCGTAGTTTTTTAAATACCAGCCGAATACCTGAGGGTCAGCCGCCTCAAACATTGTTTTTTCGAGCCCCAATTCGCGTATAAACCTGCTGATGACGTCCGTCTTCCAGTTCCGGACCTGTTCTGTTATCCCTTCGGATTCGACCATGATCATATATGCCCCGGCGTCGAGATGTCTTTTCGCCTGATCGATCGCCCAGCCCGGGTCCCCCGCCCCTTCGGCCTCGAGTTCCTCCACGGCGCTCGCCCCTCCCGCGCCGAATTGTATCCCCACCTCGGCTTTGACCTTGAGCCCGGCCTTACGGACTTTCCCGGTAAGGCGGACGAGGTCGTCCGCGGGGACTGAAATAAAGCCCCTGGAAATCTCGATAATATCAAATTCAAGCCTTTTGCATTCCTCGATGTACTTATCGACCGCGGTATTCCCCTGCGTCAATACATGTTCGATATAGCCGCCGGTATCGACCAGGACATTATAGCTGTGGCAGAGGCCGATGAGATCCTTGACCGCTTTGCGCGGCATGAGGCTGAAGGACCCTCCCGCGAACTTGAGGATATCTATGTAATTACCCATGGTCTCCAGTATATCCTCAAGGTAACGCTTCCCCATGGGCGTATAGTACGGGCCTCGTATCTCCGTGACCCCGTGTTTCCGGGGCTTACGCTCCCGCGCGTTAAGCTTGAGGAAATGAAAACGCCCTTTCGCTCTCCATCCGCCTCGGGTCTTTTTCCTTTGCCATCCGCTACTCTCCTTTATCAAACATGGTTTTTATAAAGATACCTGCGACAACGATCCCATGAGTTCGGCAACCGTGATCTGTTCAAGGTTCATGACCGCTTCAATGATCCTGTCTCTCGCTTCGGCCCTGAGATGGGGTTCCGTAAGATATGCGAATTTTTCAGTAACGTTCTTCCAGCTCATAGGCCGCGTGTGAAACCCTTCATAATCCTTTTTCGTTTTAAAAAAACTTCGTCCGTCTTTGAGCGTGATCCTGATCTTACAGGCGTGTTCTTCCGGAAAAACGCGGCTTAACTCGACGTCAGGCCGTACAATAACCTTTTTTAAAAGCGATTGAACGTCGCTGCGGAGAATCCGCTCGGGTTTATATTGAGCGGGCAGGACCTCTCCGTCGAGAAGCGCGACAGCGACCATGTATTGAAGGCTGTGGTCGGCCTCTTCCTTCGTGCGGACTATTGTTTTATCGCCCTCTTCCCCTCCGCCGATAATGTTATAGGCGACATCGAAGATGTCTATTTCAACACGCTCGATTTCTTCGGCGGAAAAACTCAGCTTTTTTTTCATTTCAAGCGTGCCCTCGATGGCGGATTGCGAGTGGGTCTCGGCGTTGAATCTTTTAAGTACTGTCTTTGTCACGCGCTCGAGGTCTTCCTTGCGCCAGTCAATCTCGAATTTTCCGGAGATAGCCTCCATGAAGCCTTTATTCCCTTCAAAGACTTCTTTCGGGCCCGTTATCCCGCGCATGGCGAGGAATGTCCCGTGCACGCAGCAGAAGGCCGTATTGGGGTACGCGAGGCCTTTCCAGTTTGAAAGAGCTCCGGTTCGGGTTACGCGAAGCGCGTTAAAGGCCGTGCCGCAAATGGAGATAGCGTTGGAGGCCTTTTCAACGTCAAGCCCCAGCGCTTTTGAGACCCCGGCGGCAAGGGCGTAAGACCCCTGAGTCGTATGGTCGAATCCTTTGGCCCGTACCGGGGCGACATCGCTTAGCCTGCACTGTACCTGATAGGCTACGGCGAGGGCCGTTATAAGAACTCGGCCGCTGTTCGCGGCGTATTCAGCGGCCGCGAGAACTGCGCCGAGGTTATCGCTTGGGTGGCAGGTCTCGCCTTTAGTTAGGTAGCTGTCATTAAAATCAAGATACCTGACAAGAGCGCTGTTGTAGAAGGCGGCCCTGTCGGGGGCTGTGCGGCCTCCGCCTATAAGAGTAACGCGGCCGTTACCGCCAAAATCCCTCACCTGTTCGAGGATAACTCGTATCGGCTCGCTATTGAGCGCGCCTATCGCGCAACCAAGGGAATCGAGGATCCGCGCCTTTAATTGCCCGCTGGCCTCCTCTGAAATATCTTCATACGAAGCCCTTACGACAAATTGAGCCAATTGTTCCGAAAGGGCCGCGGTCTCAAGCCTCAATCAACACCCCCAGGGTCGAGATAGCAAAGGTTTTTCGGGCATTTGTGTTAAGTTTAGCAGAAAATATGGAAATTAAAACACCTAAGATATAATTTTTTATGAGACCCTTATTTTCATAGAAAAAATCTATTCGGCGGGATATGTAACTTTTTTACCGCGAACCCTTGCCATGGCGGATAGGGCGTGTTTTTTGGCATTTGTTTCGCTATAGATATCGGTCTTAACATTCATTTCAGCTACGGGACGAGGACTATCTTCCCGAAAGCGCTCTTTTCCATTATTAGATGGTGGGCCTGCTTCGCGTCGAGAAGCTTCATTTCTTCCCCCACTATTGGGCGCAGTGTCCCGTTTTCAAGGCCCGCCACGATAACCGCGTGAATACTGAAGAGTTCTTTCTCCGTCGCGTTAAAAAGAGACATGCCTAAAATTGCCGCGTCGCGGCCCATCGTCTCCCTGGGGTCTATTTCAACCGTACCCCGGCACCCGATAACCACAACGCGGCCTTTTGGCGCTAAAATCTTAAGGTCCTTTCCAAGGTTGACGTTTGAGAGGAACTCGATAACGACATCTACTCCGCGTCCGTTTGTTAAAGAAAGAACCTTTTCAATATGGTCTTCCGCATGATGGTCGAGCACGTGATGAGCCCCCTCTCTCTTGGCGAGGTCTCTCCCTTTTTCAGTCCCTCCGGTGGCGATTATTTTCATGCCCGCCGCTTTGGCCCACTGCACGGATGCCGTGCCGACCCCACCGGTCGCGCCGTGTATCAAAACGGTCTCCCCGGGTAGAGCGCATGCCCTTTGAAAAAGACCTCGATACGCAGTAGCGTACGGCACCCCGAGGCAGGCGCCCTGGGCAAAGGAGACCTTCTCCGGCAAGATATGCACCTGAGATTCGTCGCATAAGGTCTCCTCGGCGTACGCGCCGGTTAATGTCCCGGAGGTATAGACCCTGTCGCCGGCTTTAACTTTTGTGATCCCGTCACCTGCCGCTTCGACTATCCCGGAAGAATCCGATCCCGGAGTATAGGGCATGGGCACTTTATAATACATCCCCGCTCTTATATACGCTTCAACAGGATTTACTCCGATAGCTTTAACCCTGATCTTTACCTGACCGATCTCAGGCTTTAGGCCAGGGACGTCTTTGAGCTTCATAACCTCCGGAGCGCCGAATTCGCTAACTCTGATCGCTTTCATGCTTTTCCCTCCTTAATTGTTCATTTCTCCGTATACGCAGTTTATAACATTTAAATGACAGCGCAAGCTTTTGTGGAACATCTTCTTAAATATTGACCATGTGTCTTGCATGAGTGCCGGGATATAGACTTAACAATCTACATAATAAAAAAGCTGTAACCATTTTAAAGGCATACAGCTTTTTACTATCCACTGCGACAGACGCAACGTATACTATACGCGACAACGCGACAGATTATGTTTTTCAAGATACCTCTGATGATATTCCTCCGCCTGATAAAATCGTGACGCCGGGCTTATTTCGGTTACCACGGGCTTTTTGTAAATGCCGCTTTTCTCAAGCTTCTCTTTTGATCTTCTTGCCGAAGCCTCCTGCGTAGCGTTGTGATAAAATATCACTGATCTGTACTGTGTTCCGACATCGGGACCCTGCCTGTTTGGAGTCGTAGGGTCATGGATTTTCCAGAAGACTTCAAGGAGTTCCTCGTACGAAACCTTTGATGGGTCATATTCTACGAGTACAACCTCGACGTGCGCGGTCTTGCCGGAGCATACGTCTTCATATTTAGGGTTTTCAAACGTCCCCCCTGTATAACCGACCCTTGTGGAAATAACCCCCTTGACGCTACGAAATTCCTCTTCCACACCCCAGAAACAACCCGCCCCGAACGTGGCTATTCCAATTTTATTCAAGGTTTTTTCTATCATGTACGCGCCTTTCACTTATCAATGAATCGCGAAATCCGCCACCTTTGGCTTCACGAGGTTCGCGAAATCCTTATAACCCATCTCTACCGCCTCATAATGAGTGCCGGCGTTAAAGTATATATGCTCGTCCTTCGTCAGTGTTTTATCGACGATAGTTTCAACATTGTAGAGGTTGCCGAAGGGAGGTTCCGCGCCAGGCTCGCAGTCAGGAAACAGTGTCTTGAACTCATCTTCAGTAGCAAGCCTTATGTCTTTTTCATTCAGCGCCTCTTTTAACTTTTTTAAATCGACTCTAAAACTCGCCGGTAACACAGCCATTACGAATTTCCCGTCCGCTTTTATCATTACGGATTTCGCGAGTTCCCTGCCCTTTACATGCATGGCAGCCGCTATCTCCTGCGCTGTATAAGCCTCCGAGTGAGCAAACGATTTAAAATCAACATGATTTTTCTTTAAATACTCTTCCAACCTTACGGGGATTGACATATGAGTTCCTCCTTTTTATTTTCTATATATTCATTATATATCAGGTTTTGTAAAACGTAAAATTTCAGACCCTCGACTCCATGATTTTCCCCGGAAGCGCTTTTACCGTCGTATAATTTAATTTATTTTGTTCCTTTTAGATTAAAGGAGTTCAGTAATGGGCGTTCTTGGACAGGAAGGGCCTGAAATGTATAACGGGCGCATTCCCCGCGACAAGCTGCGAACAGGGTGAACGCCATGCATTTTCAACCCGCGTAACAAAAAAGCCGTAACCCCGAATTTAAAGAGGCTTACGGCTTTAGTTTTAAGAAATTTCTGAAAAATGGTCGGGGCGACAGGATTCGAACCTGCGACCACTAGCACCCCATGCTAGTGCGCTACCAGGCTGCGCTACGCCCCGTTTTATTTTTTTCCTGCTCTATGATTTCTTTTTAAAACCGGCTGAGGTTTTGTATTTTATCCCGAACCGATGCCTTTTGCCAATACTATTTTTCCCTGCGTACTATTCATTTAGAAAGCATCTTGCTGATAGCGCTCAGTTCCTTTTTCAAATTATGAAGGGTATTGGCGTACTTCTCTTGGTCAAAGGTAAATTTCATCTGTTTCGCCACTTCATTCTGAATTTCCTTCATCCTTTTCTTGGCGCCCTCAAGAGTGAATTTTTCCTTGTAAAGCAACCTTTTTATCTCAAGGATCAAATGAATATCTTTTTTGCTGTATACCCTTTGTTTCGTCTGCGATTTACGGGGATTGATTATCCTGAACTCAGTCTCCCAGTATCTGAGTACGTGCGGTTTTACCTTTGTAATGCCGGCAACCTCGCCTATTTTATAATAGAGCTTTTCCGGTATCTGCGTCATGGGAATCTTTCGATTAAGGTCCTAAGTTCCCCTTAATTACCGTCCTGTTAATAGAATATTTAAACTTATTTTTTTCCGCTAAAAAATGTTTCCTTAATACATATATTGTATATTATGCCGACGGCTGAGAGTTTATTGATTTTTTTAAAAGCTGGCTCGCCTTGAAGGTCATAACCCTCCTCTGATCGATAGTGATTTCGCTTCCTGTTTGAGGGTTTCTGCCTCTTCTTGCCCTTTTCTGCCTTATGTTGAAATTGCCGAACCCTGAGACCTTGACCTTCTCACCCTTTTCGAGGGTGGTTTTTATGCTTTCAAATATCTCTTCGATAACCGCTGAGATGTCTTTCTTCGAAAAACCGACCTTCTCAAAAACAATTTCTACGATATCCGCCTTGGTCATATAAACCTCCTTTTAATAATAGTTATCCGATTTTGGCCTGGTTAGTATTATCGCGGCAGAAAAGTCACAACTTCCCGAATTTATAGGGGAATGAACTATCCGCCCTCTCCCCTTATTTCAGCTTTAAACTTTTCTGAAATCGCGCGCGCCGCCTTTGAATGGATTTCATCCACCTCCTCGTTGGTCAGGGTCCTTTCCATCGATCTGTACGTTATCCTTAGCGCCATGCTTCGCTTTCCCGGGGGGACAATGCCACCATAGTATACATCAAACAGTTCAAACGTTTCAATAAGTTTTGTTTCTAATCCATTAATCGAGTTGATTATTTCCTGATACGGGATATTCTCGTCAATAATAAAGGCGATGTCCCTTATTGATTCCGGGAACTTCGGCAGCGGACTGTAACGCCTGTATCCACCCGAGACATCAAGGATGGCGTCGATATCGAGTTCAAAAAGGTACGCGGGGCGCTTGAGGTCAAATTTTATTTTTAGATCCGGATGAACCTCTCCAAGTACGCCTATACCCTTATCAGCGGCGTATACCACGGCGGATTTCCCAGGGTGAAAGATATCCTCTTTCACAACAGGCTTGAACTCTATAGGGCCATTTACGCAAAGAACTTCAAAGAGATTTTCAATAACCCCTTTTACGTCGTAAAAATCAACCGAGACCTTCGGGTAATTCCAGGCTTCTTCCCACCTGAGCCCGTACAATAACCCCGAAACCTTCCACTTCTCATTCGGGAGTTTCCCCTCGGGGATGAATACAGGGGCGAACTCGAATATCTTAACCTCTTCGTTTTTCCTTAAAAGGTTGCGCCTCAGGTTCTCAAGAAGCGTAGGAATGAGGCTGTCCCTCATTACAATCTGGTCTTCGGACAGCGGATTAAGCAGCGTTACGCCTTTTTTGTCCTTCGGGCCGGTCAGGCTGAACAAGTCGTAGGAGATGAAACTGTAATTAATAACTTCAAGAAAACCGGAATTCGTCAGGACTTCCTTTATTTTTCTCTTTATCCCTGTGTGCCTTGCGGCCTCCCCTGGCGTAAGCTTCGCCGCTGGCAGAGTCGTAGGCATCTTATCATATCCGAAGAGCCTCGCCACCTCTTCCACAAGGTCCGTCTCCTCCAATAGATCTCCCCTGTACGATGGCGGAACGGCCGTCAGTACCCCTGCGGAAGAACCTTTTAAAACGATACCGAGTCTTTTAAATATTTCCGTCACCTCGGCTTCTTTCAAGCTTATGCCAAGCAAATCCTGAGCCCTTTTAATCCTGAATTCAATAATCCTCGGGCCAGGCTTGCCTGGATATAAGTCGATTACCCCTTTAGCGGTCCTTCCTCCGGCGTATTTATTTATTAGATACGCGGCCATATCAAGGGCTATTGTTACCCCTTCGACATCGACCCCTCTTTCAAACCTGTACGACGAATCCGTCGAAAGGCCGGCCTTCCTCGATGTCCTTCTTACGGTGCCGGGGTCAAACCACGCGCTTTCAAGGAGGACCGTCTTTGTCGTATCGCTCACCTCAGTCCCGCGCCCTCCCATTACTCCCGCAAGGGCTACGGGCTCTTTCGCGTCAGCGATAACTAACATCGAAGAGTCGAGGGTTCGCGTTTTATTGTCGAGCGTCTCCAGCTTTTCCCCGTTTTTCGCGAGCCGCGCGACTATGCTCTTGCCGCTTATCTTATCGAGGTCGAAGGCATGCATGGGTTGGCCTGTCTCAAGAAGGACATAATTTGTAATGTCCACCGCGTTATTGATGGACCTTATGCCGTGCGCCTCAAGCCTTCTTTTTATAGCCTCCGGAGAAGGCCCTATCGCAACCCCCTCGATTACCCGCGCCGAGTATCTGCCGCAGGGAGCGCCAGGTTCGATCCTTATGGATACATGGCTTTCCACCGGGCTCTCTTCCTCGTCTACATGGAACGTCCTGTCTTTAAATATTGTCCCTGTTACGGCCGAGATCTCTCTTGCAAGCCCCTTTATTGATAAGAGATCCGCCCTGTTGGGGGTTATGCTCACTTCCATCATGAAGTCATTCAGGGCAAGGTAACTTTTTAAATCCAAGCCCAGAGGGGCATCCTGAGGAAGGATCATGATGCCTTCGGAGGTATCTTTGAGGCCCAGTTCCACTTCAGAGCAGATCATCCCCTCGGATTCCACGCCGCGTATCTTAGATTTCTTGATCTTGACCCCGCCGGGAAGTTCCGCGCCGGATAAGGCAAGGGCGACCTTATGGCCGGGTTTCATGTTCCGCGCCCCGCAGACTATCTGATAACTTTCCTTATCCGTCCTTACCTCGCAGAGCTGGAGTTTATCGGCGTTAGGGTGTTTGCCGCATGATAGAACTTCAGCCGTTACAACGCCCTTTATCTCTCTTCCTGTCTCCGCGACGCTTTCAACCTCGGTCCCGGACATGGTAAGCCTGTCCGCGACCTCCCTTGCCGCCGGCAGCTTATCTATGTACTCTTTGAGCCAGTTATAGCTGAAAAGCATCTAAGGCCGCCTTGTAAATATTATGATTTATTGCGGGGTATGCGGAACCGGGTTAACTGTTTTTATCCGTCATCTTAAAAAATCAAAACTGCCGGAGAAACCTCGTGTCGTTTTCGAAGAACAGCCTTAAGTCATCTATGCCGAACTTAAGCATCGCGATGCGCTCTATGCCGAGGCCGAAAGCAAAACCGGTATACTCCTCGGCATCGAATTTTACGGCCCTCAAGACCTCGGGATGTATCATGCCGGAGCCCAGTATCTCAAGCCAGCCGCTGCCTTTGCAGACCCTGCACCCCGAGCCCTTGCATATCACGCAGCGGATATCGACCTCCGCGCTCGGTTCGGTAAAGGGAAAAAAGCTTGGCCTGAACCTTATATCGGTTTTTTCTCCGAAAAGGCGATGAAGGAATAACGTGAGCACCCCTTTAAGGTTACTGAAAGTCACGCCTTTATCCACCATGAAACCCTCGACCTGGTGAAACATCGGGGTATGCGTTATATCCGAGTCCCTCCGGTAGACGGTCCCCGGGGCGATGACCCTTAAAGGAGGCTTCCTGTTTTCCATTACCCTTATCTGTACGGGGGAAGTATGCGTGCGCAGGAGCACCTCGTCATTTATATAAAAGGTATCCTGCATTTCTCTGGCCGGATGGTCTTTGGGGATGTTTAAGGCTTCAAAATTATAATAATCGAGTTCGACTTCAGGACCTTCGGCTATGTCAAAGCCGAGCCCTGAAAATATCTCCTCCACTTCATCCATTACCTGGGTCACGGGGTGTAGTTTACCCGGGGCGACGCGCCGGCCGGGAAGGGTTATGTCGACCCTCTCCTTCGTTAGCTTTTCGGCCTTCTCTTTTTCCTGGATGCCGGATAAAAGCTTTTCCACCTCTTCTTCTATCCGGTCTTTGACCCTGTTTATAGATTCCCCGAATTTACGCCTCTCGTCGCCGGCGAGGGCGCTCAGTTCCCTTAAAAAAGAGGAGAGCTCGCCTTTTCTGCCGAGATACCTAACCTTGACCCGAAGGATATCTTCCCTGAGAGCCGCCTTCTTAAGCTCCTCTAACGCCTCTTTTAAAAGATTATCCGGATTCCCTGTCATGCCGCCAGGCTTGTCTTAGCGATAGATACCACCCTGGAGAACCCGGTGGGGTCGTTAACCGCCATCTCCGCCAAAGTTTTTCTATCCATGGTGACGTTGGCCCTCATCAAACCGTTTATAAGCCTGCTGTATGTGATATCATTGATCCTCGCCGCGGCGTTAATCCTCGCTATCCAGAGGCCCCTTATCTCCCTTTTCTTGGTCCTTCTATGCGCGTACGCGTAGGCCATGGCCCTGTCGACGGCTTCCGTCGCTATGCGGTAAAGGCTCCCTCTTCCGGCCCTGAACCCCTTGGATGCCTTAAGCACCTTCCTTCTTTTTTTCTTGGCGTGAACTCCTCTTTTAACCCTCGGCATGACCGCTGCTCCTTTCGAATTTTTACGTTTGCCCCTTTTTAGCTATAGGGGATTAGCTTCTTGATGGAATCCTCGTGCGTCTTCGAGATCAGGGCCGATTTCCCCAGAGCCCTCTTTGTGTTTTTGGACTTGCTGGTAAGGATGTGCCTCATACCGGCCTTTCTTCTCTTGACCTTTCCGGTCCCCGTAATCTTGAACCTCTTTGCTGCGCCTTTGTTTGTCTTTATTTTCGGCATACGCTCCTCTTTTACCTGGCTTGGTTATTACTTGTTGAAATTATTTTTGCTGCTGGATCGGCGCGACAAGCATCGTCATGTTGCGGCCTTCGAGCTTGGCCGGGGTTTCGATAGCGGCCACGTCCTTGAGCTCTTCGGCCACGCGCTTAAGCATCCCCATCCCGAGTTCCGTGTGCGTTATCTCTCTGCCCTTGAAGACTATGAATACCTTGACCTTATCCCCTTCGCCTAAGAACCTTTTTATGTTACGCAGCTTGAACTGAAAGTCGTGCTCCCCGGTCTTGCCGCGGAGCTTCATTTCCTTTACCTGTATTACGGTCTGCTTTTTCTTCGCGTCCTTCGCCTTTTTGCTCAGCTGATACTTGTATTTTCCGTAATCCATGATGCGGCATACCGGCGGGGCCGCGGTGGCCGCTATTTCAACAAGGTCAAGCCCCGCCGCCTCCGCGGCGCTTAAGGCGTCCTTTGTCGCCATAACCCCGAGCTGGTTACCGTCAGCGTCTATGACCCTCACCTGCGGCACCCGTATCATCCTGTTTATCTTTACTGTTTCTTTTGCTATAAAGCTCACCTACCTTTCGGTTTGTTTTGAGACTGTATAAGCCTTGTAAATTCATCTATCGTCATCGGGGCCAGTGTTTCGCCTCCCCTTACGCGGGGGGCCACGAGTTTTTCCTTCTCTTCATTATCCCCGACAACGAGCTGGTAAGGGATCTTCTTGATCTGCGCTTCCCTTATCTTAAACCCGAGCTTTTCGTTCCTTATATCGAGAAGAGCCCTGAGATTCTCTTCCCGGAGCCTCTTATATACCGCTTCGGCGTACCCGTTATTCCTGTCAGTTACGGTCAATACCGCAACCTGAACCGGAGCGAGCCATAGAGGAAATGCCCCGGCGTAATGCTCAATAAGGCATCCAAAAAACCTTTCAAGCGAACCCATAAGAGCCCTGTGGACCATTATGGGCCTGCTTTCCTTGCCGGATTCGTCCCTGTATGTTACATCGAACCTTTCGGGCAGATTAAAGTCCACCTGGATGGTTGAGCACTGCCAGGCCCTTCCGATAACGTCTTTAATCTTTATGTCGATCTTCGGCCCGTAGAATACCCCTTCTCCCGGGTCAATGCTGTACTTTAAGCCCCGAGATTCAAGCGCGCCTTTAAGGGCCGCTTCCGCCTTTCCCCAGTTTTCAAGAGAGCCGACGTACTTTTCCGGCCTTGTGCTTAAATATACGTCAAATTCATTAAAACCAAAAGACTTCAATATGTAAAGGGTAAAATCCAGCACCCCCTTGATCTCGGGCTCGAGTGTTTCGGGGGTTGTAAATATATGGGCGTCATCCTGCGTGAACCCGCGCACCCTTAAAAGGCCATGGAGGACCCCTGAACGCTCATACCTGTACACCGTGCCGAGTTCCGCGTACCTTATGGGAAGGTCCCTGTAACTCCTCAGATAACTTTTATATATCTGTATGTGGAACGGGCAGTTCATAGGTTTTACTATGTAGTCCTGCCCCTCCACGTCCATGGGGGAAAAAAGGTTCTCCCTGTAAAAATCCCAGTGGCCGCTCTTCTTCCAGAGGTCCAGCAAGGCGATGTGCGGCGTATAAATTATGCTGTAATCGTTTTTTACATGTTCGCTTTTCCAAAAATCCTCGATAAGCATTCTTACGGTGGCGCCGTTGGGATGCCAGAGGACGAGCCCCGCCCCGATATCCTCGCTCGTGGTAAAAAGATCGAGCTCGCGGCCGAGCTTTCTGTGGTCCCGCCTTTTGGCCTCCTCGATCTTTTCGAGGCGCTCCGTAAGGGCCTCTTTCGAATGGAAGGCGGTTCCGTAGATCCTCTGGAGCATCTTATTCTTCTCTGAACCCCTCCAGTAGGCGCCTGCTGTGCCGGTAAGTTTAAAAGCCTTTACCCAGCCCGTGGAAGGCACATGCGGGCCGCGGCAAAGGTCGATGAAGTCGGCCTGTTTATAGACGCTTACCGTATCATCCTTGATCTCATTTATGATCTCTTCCTTGTATACCTCCCCCGCGCTCTTGAAAAGCGTAAGGGCATCTTTCCTCGCGATCTTCTCATGCGTGAACGGGAAGTCGGCCTTTATTATCTCCCGCATCCTGGCCTCGATCTTTTCGAGGTCCTCAGGGGTGAACGGCCTTTCGGTATCAAAGTCGTAATAAAAGCCCTCTTCGATCGCCGGCCCTATGGCGAGCTTTACGTTACTGTAAAGCGATTTTACAGCCTGAGCCATAACGTGAGCGGCGGAATGGCGGATTATATCGAGACCCTCTTTCGAATCGATCATGACGGGGTCGATGCTCACCGGGGTTTCAGAGCTTTTAAGAGCGCTCCTTAAGTCCCTGAGTTCACCGCCTACTTTTACGGCGACGGCTTTCTTCAAAATACCCTTGTCCTGATTCTTGAGTATCTCAAAAAAAGTTACTCCTTCGTTATAGCTGGCCTCTGCCCCTCCGGGGAATATTAGTTTCGTCATCTCTTGCTTTATGTAGCCTTGATTTTTTGCCCCACCAAACCCAACCCCCCTGCCCCCCAAGCCCTCTCTCCGCCCCAGTCCTACGACTGCGCGTCCCCAAGTCCTCTAACTCCGCCAACCTCCCCCGGCCCTGAAAATCAATAAAAGGCATCACCCACCCGGAAATCCCTTTAACCGGTACGATCGCGGTGGAATGATACCCCTTTAAGGCAATGGTAGGCACGGGCGGTTTCGAACCGCCGACCTCTACCGTGTCAAGGTAGCGCTCTACCCCTGAGCTACGCGCCTGTTGCTTTTGCCTGCGATTAAAGTCTAATAAATATTATACCAAAAAAATAAAAAAGCCATTAAACCCCGCTTTGAAATCGAAAAAATCTTTTGGATTTCCATTAACGGAAGGCGGTTAGGCAGGATTGGATGGGTGTGCCAGCCGCAATCCCGTTGCTTTAGCGGCGGGTCAAGGCTGGCAAATATAGATGATTTTTCCCTTCCATCAAAATTCTCTGTCATTCATGGCGGAGAATTTTGATTTTACCATAAAAGACATGCCTGTCAAGGATATTCTTAAGGAATATCAAAGGGATTTTAAGCCCTCCCAGCGATCTTAAAGGGGGTTATGGCTCAAATAAAACTTAACCCCTCCTCGTTCTTTTTACATCGTCTTTCGATCTCGGCCTCGCGGGCGCTACAGCCACTTTCCATCCCGAGATGATACTCTGGTGCATGAACTCTATTACCTTTTCCGCGGCGTCTCTCGGAATTTCAACGAATGTAAACTTATCAAAGATGTTTACCCCTTTTACGGCACTTGGCGGTATATTGGCCTTTTTTGAGATTTCTTTTACGATATCGCCGGGTTTTATACCCTGCTCCCTTCCTATGGTCATAAAAAGCCTGGCCATTCCTGGCGCCGCTCCTGTTTCATCGAGGGATGGAGATTCTTCGAGGGCTGATTCCATATCAACGCCTTCGAGCATGAACTTAAGGAGCGCGGCCGTAGCCTCAAGGGGCTGCATTTCAGCTGTCAATTTCTCCGCGAGCCCGAGGAACCTGTCAAACCGTTTGTCGTCTATAAACGCGTGTATCTTATCCTTGAGGTTTTCAAAACGCGCCTCCGTCACTTCTTCTTTTGTCGGCAGTTTACCTCTCGTTATCTGAGCCTTTGACACGGCCTTGATCTGACGGAACAGTCTGTCTTCACGCGGGGTTACAAAGGTAATGGCGACCCCTTCCTTTCCGGCCCTGCCGGTCCTGCCGATCCTGTGGACGTAAGACTCCGGGTTCTGCGGTATCGAATAATTCACGACATGAGAGATATCGCTTATATCAAGGCCTCTGGCGGCGACGTCGGTCGCCACAAGGACATCTACTTTTGATTCCTTGAACTTTTTAAGCACGGCCTCTCTCTGTGATTGGCTGAAATCCCCGTGCATGGCTTCGGCCACGTACCCTCTTAATTTAAGGCTCGACGCTACTTCATCAGCCTCTTTCTTTGTATGGCAGAAGACCAGAAAACGGCCCGTATCATCGGAATCTATGAGCCTTGAAAGGGCTTCTGTTTTCGCTTCATGCCTGACTTCGTAAAATATCTGGTTTATCTTCGGCTCCGTAAGCGTGTCGGAATGTATCTTTATCTTCTCAGGCTGCTTCATGTAGCGTTTTGCAATCCTGAGGATCTCTTCCGGCATCGTGGCCGAAAAAAGAAGGGTCTGCCTTTCCGAGGGCGTCTCCTTGAGGATCCTCGTGATATCGTCGATGAACCCCATGTCGAGCATCTCATCCGCCTCGTCAAGGACCACTATTTTAACGTCCTTAAGAGAAAGTGTTTTTCTCTCGATATGATCAAGCACCCTTCCGGGGGTCCCCACGACTATATGGACGCCTTTTTTAAGGGCGTTTATCTGCCTTTCTATCGATGTGCCGCCGTATACGGGAAGGGCATGGAGCCTTTTAACCTTACCGAGCTTATTCATCTCCTCCGCGGCCTGTATGGCGAGTTCCCTTGTCGGGGCGAGAATTATCGCCTGCACCCCGTGGCTTGAACGGTTTAACTTTTCGACTATCGGGATGCCGAAAGCGGCGGTTTTTCCGGTTCCTGTCTGCGCCTGCCCGATGACGTCTTTTCCGGTTAAAAGAACGGGGATCGCCTTTTTCTGTATCGGGGTCGGCTCCTCGAAGCCCATGGATGTTACAGCCTTCAATATTTCGGGGCTCAGTCCGAAATCCGCAAATGTCGAAACATTATTTTCCAATTTATGCAACTCTCCTTTTTTTATGTATTTAACTGCGTATATTATCACGAAAATTTTTAAAAAACATAAAAATTAGTCTTTAATGCTAAAAACGGCTTTTTAATGCTTGGATGGAGGAACTTCATTACCTTTGCCGCGGGTTTCCCTCTGATCTATACTTCAAAAACTTTCAAAACTTCGTCACCGTAATGGTTTATGACCTTCACCGCTATCTTGCCCGTCTTTGGCGGATCGAAGGCACGGCTTTTGGTGCTGTAGAGGGATGCCCAGGCGGCCTCATCTATCTCGGCCTTCAGGGCGCGTTTGAGTTTATCATAGGGTTCCTCCGCGCCAGTGAAGTAGGCATGGCGGACAAAGAAGCTCTCTCCGTTGTATGAGGTATCGATGAACCAGCAGGCTATGTCGTCGGTCGAGGAGTTCCGTATCTGTCCGGTGGTCGGGTCGTAAACGTCAACGCCCTTTATCTCCACCGTGATTTTCCCGTCCTTTTGCTTCTTTATCTCTATATCCGGTTCGCCGAAGACCATAAAGAGATTCCCCGCGCCGGTCTTCTTGAGCAGCTCCATCCCCCATGGCAAGGTCGGGGTTTCATGCGGGCGATAAGGACTGTGAGTTTTCCGTAACGTTTCGCCTCCTCCGATACATGGGGATCGAAGGCGAAGCCGCAGATGATGAGCATATCTGATGAGCATATCAAAGCCCACGCCCTGCACAGCTTCTTTAGCCGCTTCTTTTATGATTTCGGGCCCCACTGTTCCATTCTCCGGGCCGATTGAAACGGCAACACGTTTCTTCACTCCCTCTCCCCTTGCGGGAGAGGGCTGGGGTGAGGGGGCGGTTTCCGTATATTCGCCTGTCGCGTGTATCCATGTCCCGGCAAATGACTCAAGGCGGTCGAATTTGAGGCGTTCGTTCTTGAAGGTATTCTGAACCCCCGCCTTCTTGAGGTTCTCTATAATCATGGTCACGAACTGCCCGGCGGCCGCCTCTTTATGTCCTTCGGCCTCAGCAGTAGGACGTTCCTCGTCTGTGGAGAGGACACGGTGGGGGGATATGCTTTCCACGGTAAAGGGGCCTGTTACGCGGATGCGCTTATTGTCCTCGTAGGGCTGGTCGTAAAGGATTTCGGTGTCGCCGTTACGGGCAATGGATGCGTCTATCTCCTTCTGGCGCTCGCGCCTGAGGCTCCACCATTCTTTGCGCAGGTCCTTTACCTTCTGGTTCCATTTATCTTCCGGCTCGCGAGGGACCTCCCACTCCTCACAGGACTGCTTCAATAGCTTATTCAGTTCTTTGAGCACGGGTTCGAGCTTCTCCTGCCATTTGGCATGTATTGAGTCAATGTCAGGGTTGTTTGCGATGGATTTTAGCGTGATGTGCGGGACGCGCTTATACACGAACCCTTTTTTGATGTCGGAAGAAATCCCCTGCCTTCGGCTTCCCCCCTTTTCTAAAGGGGGGATTCCCTTTGCGTCCACTTCTTCTAAAGGAGGGGGTTCCTTTGCTTCTCCCGTTTCTAAAGAGGAGATTTCTCTTTGCTTCCCCCTTTGCAAAAGGGGGATTGAGGGGGATTTTACCTGTAACTTCCATCTCCTTTTTGATGCCTTCCGGCGAGTCCGCAAGCAGGTAATAAGGGAATTTGGCCGCCATGAGCCGCGTCCTCGCAAGAGCTAAGGCGACACGGCTGGTGTCTATAGTTATCCACCGCCTCCCCCACTGCTCCGCGACATAGGCGGTTGTGCCAGAGCCGCAGGTAGGGTCAAGCACAATGTCGCCGGGGTCGGTGGTCATAAGGAGACAGCGCTCGATTACCTTGGGACTTGTCTGTACGACATAAGACTTATCACTTGAAAAACCAGCAATTCCTGTGTCTGTCCACATATTACTAAATCGCTTGCATGGAAAATCATCTGCGAATCTTACATAACTTAGAGTATTTCCGACTACACCAACTCTTCTTGCATACTTGAGTTTTTCAATGCCAGTCCCGTTTGTTTTCCAGCTGCCTTTTGCAATTCTGTAAATCTTTCCTTCAAAATTAATTGGAAATTGACCAGTCTCACCACCACTTTGGCTTACCAGATTATCATATCTAAATATTCGCGATTCGGCAGGTATTGACTCTAAGCCGTCACGTTCGCTTTTTAACATTTGACGTATAGAGCCATCGGAGAGAAATAAGCTTCTATAAGCACCGTCTCCTGACTCCAAATTGCCCTTATCAATAAACAAATTTCTGTACTTTACCGCCTCCTGATTTTTCGCAAACCAAACTATATAATCTCCTGCTTTATCGAGAGTTTTCTTGCCAAGACCTGTCGTCGTTGCATAGTTAATAAGGCTTACAAAATTCTCACTCCCAAACACCTCATCCATCAGGCAACGCACCAGATGCACGTTCTCATCGCCTATCTGAACAAAGACGCTCCCGGTCTCAGTAAGAAGCTCCCTTGCAGTAACAAGCCTGTCACGGAGGTAAGCGAGATAGGAATGTATGCCGAGCTTCCATGTGTCACGGAAGGCGCGTATCTGCTCAGGTTGGCGCGTCGCGTCCTCAGCCTTGTCCTTAACATCGCGCTTTCGTGTTGATACCTGCCAGTTTGAGCCGAACTTGATGCCGTAGGGCGGGTCAAGATATATCATCTGCACCTTGCCCTTAAGCCCCTCCTTCTCGGCGAGAGAGGACATGACCAGAAGCGAATCCCCGAGGATCATCCGGTTAGACCAGTTCTGCTCGTGGTGGTAAAAATCTATCAGGTCTTCAAAGGTAATCCCGTTAAAGTCCGAAAAGAGGGACAACTCCTCAGGCGCGCCTTTTTTCGCTTCGCTTCTTATCTCCTCGATTATCGCCTGGGGCTTAATCTTTTCCTGAATATAGACAGGCACGACGGGGACAGCGAGGTCTTTTGAGTCCTGCTCGTCCTTGCCTTTCCAGACGAGTTGAGGATCAAGCGTTGTATCGCGGGGATAGAGCATCGTCTTCGGAGACTTTTCATCCTCTGCCACAAAATCCCTCAGCTCATTGGTGGGGATATTTGTGCGCTTGTCTTTATGCTTGACCGCGGAGACGGGGGTGGCAGTATCGGATTTCTTTTTTGGTGGCATTTTTAATCTCCCGAACGCGACGTATAATTTCCGGCTGATGTTATAACAAGATCATGTGTCTTACCACCAACAATTTTCATGTCCTCACGACAAAAATCGCGTTGAGCTTCTGTGATAATCTCAATCGGTCTTTTTACCAATGAACGATGAATATCAAGGTCATCAGGATTTTTCACCAAGCCTCTTTTTCTTAAAATTTTCATCAGTTGAAGAAAAGCTGTTGCCGTTGGATTAAACATTATTGGGTCGCCATTGTTAAAGATGAGCATACCGTCATTCTCAAATAATTCCTTTCTTACTGCGAGTCGATAAGTTGATTCTCTGTGTTTATCATCAGGCTGTACTTCATAAAACGTATGGTATGATTCGCGCGTCAGGTGAAGACAGCATAACTGGGAATAGCTTGGATCTTTAAAATTTGAACATAGAAATAGCTCTGGTATCCAGTAATCGTCAACCTTTTCATATCCAGTCAAATGAATTCCAATGCCACCATGAAGTTGTTCAGTAAAACGCAATTTTGCCAAAGCTTTATCCAGAGAATCTCTAAGCGCCTTCGCAAAGGCTTCTAATGATGTAAACTTAGATGCTCCATTACATTGGTCTTGTAGCCAATCATAAGTATTCCAATTTTCATATTCCGCCAGCCCCCAATATGATGCTGATCCGCAGAAAGCAGATACACGAACAATTTTCGACTTCTGCCATTCGATAGGCTTTTTTGTCCCATTTGGCTGTGAAATGGTAATGAGCGAATCCGAGGCAACTGCCGTACAGTGCTTTGTTATAATGGTAGAAATTACTGTCATGATAGGCTATTTTTTAAGTATCGTCGTATTGTGTTCTTAACGTCCCACGGGTCTGATACTTCCAGAAATGCCCACTTCCCGAACCCGCCGTGATTGTTTACGGCCGGAACCCAAAGGTTACGGGCTGTGGCAACCTTTGCCTCTTTGTCCTTCCGCTTCTCTCCGGTAAGTTCAATAATCAGGTTTAAAATGTTCCCTTGCTGGTCTTTAATTCGGACGATAAAATCAGGGATGTAATTTCTCTCTACGCCGTTCAAAGTGTACGGGATGGCGAAGCCTAAATTCTGATTTTTGACATAGGAGGCAACCTCTTCCATATCTTCAAGGGACTGGGCAAGCTTCTGCTCCCATGATTCAGTGTCGGCGACAACATTGGATATATGACACTTCGCGGGATCGGTCGGATAGACGGGCTTCGTGGTGTCAAAGTCAACATGGCGTGTAGAGCCTATCTGGTCGTAATCCCATAATCTGGGTTTTAAAATCTTTTCCCCCTCTTCGGAAGATACGATTGCTCTATATATGCGGTCCACAGCGTCATGCGCTAACTCTATCAATAACAACAACTGGGGGAAAACATTGTCCTTATAGATTACGCACTCAGTGAGCCAATGTTTTGTTATTTGAAGGGCCTGAGGAAAAAGCCATGCCTTGACCTCTGAGTCAAAATGGTGTTCCTCTGTGCGAGCCGCCTGCTTCGAGCCGTCCTGCCTGAAATATTTTTCCAATAACAACTTGGCCAATAAAAAGACTACTTCTTGTTCCCGACGGCGTTTTAAATCATCGAGCGTATGGATGCTTGATTCACCCACAATAGGGGCGTTCTCGGTCTTGGTCGGGATACTTTCGGTAGAAAGAGTGAGCTTCGATTCTTCAGTAAACTTATACGTCAATCGCTCGTTCGTAAAATCGTAACGATAACCCATGAGACGCGGAAAGGTTATCTCGCAAGCGATACGGTCTTCAAGAGCGCGGACGCGGGTAGGTGTAGCTACAAGTTTTATTTCCAATGTAGAGCCGGAGCATGGAATAAAGGAGAAAGGGACTCCATAGACCTCGGCATACTCAGGATTAAATTTTCCATCATCGTTTACAGCATAGCTTCTGCGGCGCAGTCCTCTCCCGACAACCTGCTCACAGAGAAGCTGTGTGCCGAAGGCGCGGACGCCGAGGATATGAGTAACGGTATTTGCGTCTCATCCTTCCGTAAGCATTGATACTGAAATAACGCATTTGACCTGCTCGCCAAGTTTTCCAGGCTTGCCTACGGTGTTCATTACCTCTCTAAGTAAATCCTCATCGGTTAGCTTCTCGGTATCACGTCCAGGAAAACGCATCCGGTAGTCCGATTTGAACTCCTCTATCTCAAGGGCGGCGATTTTCTTAAAATCATCGCTCATGGCCTCGCCGGACTCAAGCTGCTCGCTGTCTATGAGGATGGTATTGGGGCGGTGGATCCACTCCCCGTCCCGGACGTTACTAAAAATATCGAGCCGGCCTGGCATTAATATCTCTCTACCGTCCTCAAGGGTCTTTACCCACCCTGCCACGTAGTCACAGACAAGTTTTGAGACGTTGGTGTTATTACAGACGACGATGAAGACCGGCGGAGTATGCCCGTTCAGGCGTGCTTCGGTATTAGCCTCCCATTTACGGTAATACTTCTCGTAATTGCCATATAGACTATGGAGCGCGCCCTGTAGCTCTTTAGGGAGCTTTGGTTCCCCTGTTACCTCTTCTGTTTTTCTTCCCTTCTTTGGCAAGTGGCCGCGGATGCGGAGCCAGATATCCCGGTAAGTAGGATACTCGCCGGTCATGGAATCGTCTGCCACAGGGACACGGGGAACCTTTACGATACCCGATTCAATTGCGTCTATTAGGGAAAAATCAGAGACAACCCAGGGGAAAAGCGTACCTTCTTCATAGCCGGAGCCTCTGAGGAAAAAGGGCGTTGCCGATAGATCATAGACCTGCTTTATACCTATTTTGGCCTTTATCGCTTCGAGGCCGGAAATCCAGATGCGGGCCTCTTCTTCGTTCTTTTCAACCTCTTTCCTTTCGTCTCCTGTAAGTTTTTCTTCTCCCGCATCGGGCTTGCGGCGATAGCAATGATGCGCCTCGTCGTTTATGACTACTATATTTTTCTTATTGCCGAGCTCTCTGCAAACGCGGCGCACCATCTGGTCTGGTGTTTCGGTAAAGGGGCTGGATTCCCCCTTGGTCAAAATACTTTTTACGAGCTTGCCTGCGGATGTAGTCTCACGGAGCTTGAAGGCGTGGAAATTCGTAATGAGGATTTTAGCCTTATTAAGCTCATCCATCATATCATGGAGAAGAATATCCCTCTCGTGGTAATAGTTTTGCGGATCGTTAGGTAAAAGAACGCGGAGCCTGTCCCGTATGGTTATGCCGGGGGTTACGATAAGAAAAGTGTCTGAGAAACGGGCGTCCTGCTGGTTTGCGAATTTATTTAAAGCCTGCCACGCGATGAGCATAGCCATAACTACGGTCTTGCCGCTCCCTGTAGCCATCTTGAGGGCAATACGGTAGAGGAGCGGGTTGGAGTCTTCATTGGCCCGGCGGAGTTCATTCTCGATCCACGAGTCGCCGTATTTATTGGCTACCTCGGCGATGTAAATGGCTGTCTCAAGGGCCTCGATCTGGCAGAAAAAGAGCTTTTTTTCACGCGCCGGGTTCGTCCAGTATTCAAGAAGGCGGGCGGAGGTCTTTGTCACTCCGACGTATCCCCCCTGACGCCATAGCCCAACTCGTGCCCGGATCTGATTTATAAACTTGTTTTCCTCGATGCGGTCTTCCGTCCATTCTGTCTCGAAAGAAAGTTGCTTGCCTTTCTTTTTTGGCCTGGGTATCGGGACGAAATAAGAACTTACTCGGCGGGACTCGACTATCTCGTTTGTAATGCCTTCCTCAGTGAAGCGGAAGTGCTTCTTGGGTTCTTCAAAAGGCGAATTAATGACGGGGTTTTCTATGACGACTTGCTTCATAGGATTCCTAATGCTAATAGTGTATGCGATTGAATAGTTTTAACTTATTCTTTAGCCAAAATGCAAGAGTCTTATTATCCACAGAACTGCGCAATTACGAAAATACAATGACGAACTTTTCCGGGAGAAACCTTCTTTTTTTTCAGCGCAAATTTGCGACTCCGACGCTTTTAAAGAAGTATAGCCTTTTTTAATAACGCGACGCTCATTTTATACGCAATTTAAAATTCCCTCCGAATCGCGCTCAAAAACTTTCAGTTCTTCCTCTTAAACTACGCCTTTTTGCGGCAATATCGGCCGCGCCAATTCCCGTAAAAGAGGAAGCTTCCTCGCGAATATGACGGAACCAAAGACGCAGGCCAAACCGCCTATGACGAGAGTCTCCGGCGCACCTATGTTTTTGGCGGCATACCCCGCCAGTAAACTGCCGAAAGGAGCGGCGCCCATAAAAGCCATCGTATAGAAGCTCATGACCCGTCCGCGCTTGCTGTCGTCAACTATCGCCTGCAATATGGTATTGCAGGAAGCGAGATTTATCATCATCCCGAATCCAACGAAAAGGATGAAGAACATGGAGAGCCACATGACGCGGGAGAGGGAAAAAGCGATTAACCCCGCGCCCAGAGTCCCCGTGGCAAAGACTATAACCGTGCCGAGCCCGCGCACGCTTCTCCTTGAAGCAAGATAAACCGAGGCGGCGAGCGCCCCTATGCCGGCGGAGGCCATGAGAAAACCAAGGGTATGAGGCCCTCCCTGAAGAATATCCCTGGCGAAGATCGGCAAAAGCACGGCATACGGCGCGCCCATGAGGCTTACGAGCACTAAAAGAAGCAAAAGTATCCTTATGGGAGGAAAACCGAAGGCGTAATCAAAACCCTCTTTCAACTCCGCAAATACGCGGCGCCTTACCGCGGGCTCTTCTACCCGAGGCGTGATTTTCATCGCGAGAAGGGCGGCAATAACGGCAATATAACTTACGGCGTTAAGGAAAAAACATATCCCCTCGCCCGAAACCGCTATTATTATACCCGCTATCGACGGCCCGATGAACCGCGCCGAATTGACGATGGATGAGTTTAACGCTATGGCGTTGCCGAGGTCTTCCCTCCTTTCAACCATCTCGATGAGGAAGGACTGCCTGGTCGGCATGTCGAAGGCGTTTACCAGACCGATAAAAGCCGTTAACGCTATTATTTGCCAGATTTCAATTACGCCGAAGAGCACCAAAAAGGTAAGGATAAACGCCTGAAGCATCGATAGGGTCTGCGTTATCACGAGTATCCTGTGCCTGTTCAACCTGTCGGCAAAGACGCCGGCCACGGGGGCAAAGAGAAACGTCGGGATCTGCCCGGCGAAACTTACAATGCCTAAAAGAAGCGGCGAGCCCGTAAGCCTGTAAACGAGCCAGCTTATGGCGATCTGCTGCATCCAGGTGCCTGTGAGCGAGATCATCTGCCCGGCGAAAAAAAGACGAAAGTTCCTGTGCTGAAGGGCCCGGACGATGAGCTTGAGGCCATTTTCCTTGTTTGAATCCATTCTTAAACCTTTTCCCATTTTTAAGGGCTCTTTACTCAGAGCCATGTTCAATCTTATCAAAGGTCACAGGCTTTTTCCATATAACGTCTTTCCTCCATGATTCGTTGAGATAATTGGATTTGATCTCGATTCTTTATTTTTGTTAATATCCTGACAGGTTTTCCGTAACAAAGAGGGGTTCTCATGAAAGGAATTCTCCTGAGCGAGCACGAAAAACCAACCCTCAGGCATTATGAGATACCGCTTATGAGCTGGGCGGGGTGGGTTTTTGATTTCTACGATCTGATCCTATATACATTTTTATTTATCCCCACGGCAGCGGGCGGGGTCGCCTTCGGAGTCCTCTCCGACAGGTTCGGCAGAAGGCGGATATTCAGTGGCCATGGCGATAGGACTCGTAATGACCACCGTATTGTGGGAAGTTATAGCTTCATACCCCCCTCTTATCCTCGGCTTTATGTTTCTCGTAGGGTTTGGGACAGGGATGTTCAGCGGCTACGGCCCCCTCTTCTCGGAGGTCTTTACCACGGAAATAAGGAATACCGCCATAGGCTCCGCTTTTAATATCGCCCGCGGGGTCCAGTTTTTTTACGCCTGTTATAATAGCGGTAATAGCTGAAAAATACGGCCTGAGCCCGGCATATTCCTTACCGCCTTTTTCGCACTTTTAACAGGGGTCTGGATCTGGAGATTTCCGGAAACAAAGGGAAGGGAAGGAGACTTGATACTTTCCCCTGACTTCTACAGAGCGGGCGGTAAACAAGGAGGCTATAAAAACTTCTAAAAAAGTCAGGAATTTTAGTATGTTATATATTAGATTTTAAGTATTTTCTTAGACCTTAAGACGCGGTATCACACATTATAAAATAGCATACGAACATACCCATAATACCACGATCGAGGCGCTTATAAGGACCGCGAGAAACTCCCCTATCATCGATATGGTTTTCATATTTATGATATCCTCCCCTCCATAGATTTGATCCCTTCTCAGATCGCCACCGCCATGGCTATTACAACCACCACAGCCAGATGAACGAAAAACTCTACAAGGTAGATTGTCTTTGTTGTCGTGTTCATTTTTTCTCCTTTTTTGTCTGTTGTATCTTAAACATTATTCGATCTTCATGATTCCATTATACATGTTGGATATTAAGGGATTATTAAAGGAGGAGTGCTTTTTGTGAAAATGCATGGAAAAAATTTCATGGATTGAAAATGCGGAATTAAGGCGGTTTTTCAAAAAAACGTTATCTCACGTTTACTCTTTTTACTCCATTGGGCCTCCATGAAGGGGAAATTACCCCGGGTTCATATTTGCTCTCTTTCTCGAGAAGAGTGGACCACGTGAGGGTCAGATCGCCGAAATGCCTGTTTATGGAATCCATCGCTTCAAGCAGCTTCTCCCTTTTTCCGCCTTCCTCGAATAGCGCCATCTGAAAATCATTTTTGACCATCCCCGAGATGCTCACGCCGATAAGCCTTACGGACGACCTGAGCCTTATGGAATCGAATACCGCGCAGATCGCGTCATAGATCGCGCGCGTGTCATTTGTCGGCTGAGCGAGGCTGCTTTGCCTGCTGAATGTAAAAAAATCCGGATACCTTAAAGTAAGACAAACCTTCCGGCCCTTGAGCCCGTGCCTTCTTGCCCTTGCCCCGACCATCTCGGAGAGTTTAAGAATGTGCCTCCTGAGCGCGTCTTTATCCGAAATATCCGCCGGCAGCGTAGTTGAGTGGCCTACGCTCTTCGCCTCTTCCTCCTCTCCCATGGGAATAACCGGGCTTGAGTCAACGCCCTGCCCAAGGAGTTTAAGCCTTTCTCCGATTATGCCAAACCGCTCCCTTAAGACGCTTACGGGGGCGTCCCCGAGCTCGAAGCATGTCTTTATGCCGAGAGAACCAAGCTGTGCGGTGAGCTTCGGGCCTATGCCACAGAGCTCGCACACCGGAAGCCCTTCGAGGAGACCCTGGACTTCCTCCTCTTCTATGATTACGAGCCCGTCCGGCTTTTTCATGTCGGAAGCGAGCTTGGCGAGGAGTTTATTCGGAGCTATGCCGATGGAGCAGGTAAGCCCGAGTTCGCGTCTTATCCGCTCCTTTATTTTTAACGCGGCCGTTTCAGGAGGTCCGAGGAGCGGGGCCGTGCCCGTCATGTCGACAAACGCCTCGTCGATGGAGCAGGCCTCGACCTCTGGCGAGAAGTCTTTCAGGATATCAAGTATGCGTATGGACGTATCCATGTATTTTCTGTTGTCGCCGATCACGAATATGAGTTGCGGGCACGCCCTTTTCGCTTCAAATTTATTCATGCCGGTCTTAACGCCGTACCGGCGCGCCTCGTAAGACGCCGTGGTCACAACGGTCCTTTTGGCGGAGCCTATTACGGCTATCGGCTTACCCCTTAAAGAGGGGTTGCACCGCTGCTCGACGGACGCGAAAAAAGCGTTCATGTCCATATGCAGGATAACGCGCGTTAACATCCCCCCGCCTCCTCAAGAGACCACTTCATGGTAGACTGGTTATAGGTAAGCTCGTATAACGTCCCGCCGTCGCTGACCGCGAAGTGCACGATGGACGCGTCCCCGTCTTTCGACTTCCAGGTATAGGTTATCTCTTTTACGGGATAGACCCTCCCCTTCCATTTGAACTTTACCGGAGTCACATCTCCGTCAAATACGGCTATGACCTTAACCGCCTCTTTTATGACCGTTGGCATCACTCCACCGTCGTCTTATCTCTCTACCGGTTTTATTATGGAAATGACTTTCCCGATTATTGTGACTTCCCTGCCCGCGTCTCCCGGATTTTTTATCTCTATAGGCGGGTACCCTGGATTTTCCGGCTTGAGTATTATCGTCTGGCCTTTTCTAAAAAATCTCTTTACCGTCGTCTCGTCGCCGATGGAAGCGACCACTATGTCGTTATTGAGCGCTTCTTTCTGCGGCCTTACGATTACGTAGTCCCCTTCTTCGATGCCGGCGCCTCTCATGCTGTCTCCCTCGACCTTAAGAAGAAATGCGTCCTTACATTTAAAAAAACGGCTGTCCAGGGTTACGTGTCCAAGTACATCCTCAACCGCCAGATTCGGGACGCCCGCCCTGACTCTGCCGACCACGGGGATGGACACGGCGTTTTTTGCGGGGCAGCCCTCCACCTCGATGGCCCTTGATATATTGGCGCGCCTCTTTATAAAACCCTTTTTCTCGAGCGCGTCAAGGTGCTTCCTCGCGTTCTTCGGGCCGTTTATTCCGAAGCTACGGCATATCTCCCTCAAGGTCGGCGGATAACCGAAATCAGCTATGAAATCCTTGAGAAAACCGAGTATTTCCTTCTGCCTGTCTGTAAGGTCTTTTTTCATAAATTATAGGGGAACATTTGTTACCCTATAATATCCGGAAAAGCTCTCCATGTCAAGGTAACTACCCATATAATAATTAATGAGGCAGATCGGGTTTTTCTTCCGGTGGCCTGTATGGTTCAGGCTGGCTGCCGTTTTCCGCGGGAGCGCTCTGCGTGGACGGAGTTGTCTCGGTAACGGCCGGGGGTTCTGAAGGGTTCATGGATTCGTCTCTTAATTCCTCGTATTCGGGCAGTACTATGCCTCTTCTTACCATGATATTATAGATGATTTCCGAACGTCTTAAGACGTAGCGCTGGTCTCCTGTCGGGTCGTACCTTCTCGGGTTCGGAAGGACGGATGCGAGCCTCGCGGCTTCAACAGGTGTAAGCTCTGAAGCGTTTTTTCCGAAGTAATGCCGGGAAGCGGCCTCAATGCCAAAGACGCCGTCGCCCCACTCGACCACATTGAGATAAAGTTCAAGTATGCGCCTTTTTGAAAGGGTCCTTTCTATCTTCCAGGTTATCGCCGCCTCTTCGACCTTTCTTAAAGCCGTCTTTTTAGGCGTAAGATACAGGTTCTTCGCGAGCTGCTGGCTTATGGTGCTTCCGCCGGCCTTGAATTTGCCGGACTTGATGTCCCTTTCCATGGCTTTTTGAATAGCGTCAAAATCAAAACCCTCGTGTCTCCAGAACTTGTCGTCCTCCGCTATAAGGGTAGCCTTGATCAAATACGGAGAGACCCTTGAAAGAGGCGCCCAGGCCTGATTAATCTCTTTCCTCAAACCCTTTGCCGCCCACTCGGCTTCCCTGTACTTCATTATCGAGGTCTTTCCCGGATTCTCCCTTTTTAACCTCGATACGTTGGGCAACGCGAGGAAGTACGCCATGAACAAAACAGACGCCGATATCAAAATTGAATAAAAAAACTTCTTCATCAATATCCTTTAACAATTTAAAAAGGCCCGCGAGCATGACTCAGGGGCCTTTATCTTTTTTTCTTTCATCCTGTTTGTTTACGTTAGGTCGCAGATCATCTCGGTTTTTCCGAAAAAATCTTCGATAAATACCTTGCAGTCTTCGATCAAAATACCCGATTCCCCGGCTTCACGCTCGCAGAATTTAGCTATCCCCCTTTGGTCATGGGGAACGGCAAAGGTACATAGCGCGAAAGGCACAGGGTCGGAGGTATGCGTCTTAAGGGCTATCGGGGTCGGGTGGTCCGTCAGGGCAAGTATCCTGTAGTCCTTGAATTTCTCGATCCCCCTTAATACCCTTCCGACTATCTCTCTGTCAAAATCCTCTATCGCCTTCAGCTTATCTTTTAGTTTCCCCTTGTGCCCGGCCTCGTCCGGGGCTTCCACATGAACGCATACGAAATCTTTCTTCTTGAGGATATCAAGGGCGTATTCAGCCTTGCCTCTGTAATTCGTGTCGATATAGCCGGTCACACCCGGCACCTTAAGCACCTCAAGCCCCGCGTATCTGCCGATACCTTTCATAAGGTCAACGGCCGAGATTATCGCGCCTTCGACCCCGAACCTGTCTTTTATCGTAGGCATCCGCGGGGCGCTGCCCTGCCCCCATAGCCAGATAGACGTGGCGGGTTTCTTCCCGGCGTCGACCCTTTTCTGATTGACCGGGTGGTCTTTTAAGAGCTCCTGAGAGCGCTCGATGAGGCTTATAAGCTTCTCAGCGCCGCTTCCCCTCGGAAGATACTCGTCTATCTTTTTATCGGATATATCGTGCGGAGGGGTCGTTTTCAGGCCCTTGTTCCCGTTCGCCCAGACCATAAGGTGCCTGTAACTGGTCCCGGTGTAAAACCTCACGCCTTCGCCAGAGAACGCCTTATCGATATCCTTTATTATGGCGTCAGCCTCCCCGGTTGAGATATCCCCGGCGCTGTAGTCATACATGACCTTATCATTATCTTTTTTTACGATGGTTACGAGGTTGCACCTGAAGGCTATATCGGATTTCCCTAATTTTACTCCGATGGAAGCCGCCTCAAGCGGGGCCCTTCCGCTGTAGTACTTTCTGGGGTCATAGCCGAGGATGCTTAAATTAGCCACATCGCTTCCGGGCGAAAAGCCCTGCGGCACCGTCGCGAAAAGGCCGAACTTTCCCGTACCGGCAAGCGAATCCAGGTTCGGCGTCTCCGCGTACTCGAGCGGCGTCTTGCCGCCAAGCTCATCTATCGGATAATCAGCCATACCGTCGCCTATGAGTATCACGTATTTCATATGATGATTTCAGGTTCCTTTTCGCCTTTTTTAAAATTATCCTCTCTCGGCGGCTTTTTGTCGAGCAGCCGCATGCCATAGGGATAACCGGCTACAACTTCATTACCTTGATGATCTTTTTTATATCGGCCTGAACCCGCATCGGCTTGGGCGAGGAGTTTATCGCCGTATCAGGGTCCTTCAGACCATGCCCTGTAAGGGTGCAGACTATGGTGTCCCCGTCGTTCAATACGCCTTCCCTTTTCATGTTTATCGCGCCGGCGAGGCTCGCGGCCGAGGCGGGTTCGCAGAAAACCCCTTCCCGTGAAGCGAGGAGTTTATACGCCTCGATAATCTCAGTATCTGAAACAGCCTCTATAACCCCGCCGCTCTCTTCCCTGGCCTTCAGGGCGCCTTCCCAGCTCGCCGGGTTGCCGATCTTTATAGCCGTAGCTATGGTCTGCGGGTTCTCTACCGGGCGCCCGAGGACGATAGGCGCGGCGCCTTCAGCCTGAAAGCCCATCATTTTGGGCAGGTTGGAGATAATCCCGTTCTTATGATACTCCCTGTATCCTTTCCAGTATGCCGTGATGTTGCCAGCGTTGCCTACGGGAAGAAAATGATAGGTCGGCGCGAAGCCAAGGTGTTCGCATACTTCGAACGCCCCGGTCTTCTGCCCTTCGATCCTGAACGGGTTGATCGAATTGACCATCTTTACCGGATAATTGTTGGTGATCTCCTTTACTATGGCAAGGGCGTCATCAAAGTTCCCTTTTATCTGGAGCACCATCGCCCCGTGCATCATCGCCTGCGAGAGCTTGCCGAGGGCGATAGAACCTTCGGGGACAAGGACATAGGCCTTCATCCCGGCGGCCGCGGCGTACGCGGAGGCCGAGGCCGAGGTATTTCCGGTAGAGGCGCAGATCACGGCCCTCGCCCCTTCTTCCCGCGCCTTCGATACCGCCATGGTCATCCCGCGGTCCTTGAAGGAACCCGTCGGGTTAAGGCCCTCGAACTTAAGAAGCACGCGGATGTTGCCAAAGACGGACTTTAAATTCACAGCCTCTATCAGAGGGGTATCCCCCTCCTTAAGGGTCGTAATCGCTTCATCCCTGATCTCGGGAAGAAACTCCCTGAACTCCCTTATGACGCCGTCCCAAAGGCCTTTCTTAGTTAGCCTCACCGAGGTTCTCCTCTATCCTGATATAAACTACCTTATCGAGCACTATGTCCATCTTTTCTATTTCCGCTACGGCGTTCCTGAGCTCTCTCTCGAGGGCGTTATGCGTGACTATGACAAGAGGGACCGCCCCGCCTATTTTCCTGTCTTTCTGGATGACGGAAGAGATGCTTATATTATGCGCCCCGAGCACCCCTGAGATCTTTGAGAGGGCCCCAGGCTTATCTATCACTAAAAACCTTAAATAATACGGTATCTCGAGAGAGTTTATATCCTTTATCCTGATATCCCTTACCGCATCCTCGGTATAAGAGAGCGGTGAAAGCCTGTTTGAAATATGTTTCCTCAGGTTCCTGCATATATCCACGAGGTCCGCGACAACCGCGCTTGCCGTGGGCATCATGCCCGCCCCAAGCCCGTAGAACATGACGGATCCGACGGCGTTTCCGCGAAGATGTATCGCGTTATACACCCCCTCCACCGCTGAAAGCGGATGATCGGAAGGGACCATCGTCGGGTGGACCCGCGCCTCGACGGTTCCATCCACGGCCTTTGAGATGGCAAGAAGTTTTATCCTGTAGCCGAACTCTTTCGCGAACTTTATGTCGAGCTGATTGATCCTTGTTATCCCCTCGGTGTAAATATCCTCGAGGCGGATGTAAGTGCCGTAAGCGAGGTTAATGAGTATCGCGAGCTTATGCGCAGCATCTATCCCTTCCACGTCATAAGATGGGTCGGCCTCGGCGTATCCTTTTTCCTGGGCCCTCCTGAGCACATCCTCAAACTTGCCCCCTTCGTTCGTCATCTTGCTCAGGATATAATTCGAAGTGCCGTTTATTATGCCGTATATCGAATCTATCTTATTGGCAACGAGCCCCTCTCTCAGGGCCTTTATAATCGGTATCCCCCCTCCGACGCTCGCCTCGAAGCCTACATCGCACCCCTTCTCCCCGGCCTTTTTAAATATCTCCTTGCCGAATGTCGAAAGGAGCGCCTTATTGGCGGTGACCACGTGCTTGCCCTTTGAGAGGGATTCCATGATAAAATCCCTGGCGATACCCGTTCCACCCACGAGTTCGATGACAACGGATATCTCAGGGTCGTTTATGACATCCCTCGCGTCCTGGGTTAAAACCCCTGCATCGAGCTTTACCCCCCTGTCTCTCGTTACGTCCTTATCGGCGACCCTCTTTAAAACAAGTTCCGCCCCGAGCTTATCCCGTATGATGCCGGAGTTTTCCTTTATGACCTTTACGACCCCGGTCCCGACGGTGCCGAACCCTATAAGCCCTATATTTATCTTTTCCATTGATTTAATCGCCGCCCCGGTTCTCCTACGAAAATACGAACCCTATAACTTGACTGTCTTCTCCCCTGATTGAAGCTCCCGGCGGCAAGCCGCGGGCGGGGTAAACGCTATGCATTTTCAAGGGCCTTTTTTATGCACTTGGCGGCCTGCCTTATGCGGTGCTCGTTTTCAACCAGGGCAAGCCTCACGTACTCGTCCCCGTATTCGCCGAACCCTACGCCGGGCGATACGGCGACCTTCGCCCTGTTAAGAAGGAGCTTTGAAAATTCAAGGGATCTCATCTGCCTCAGATGTTCCGGTATCCTTGCCCAGACGAACATCGTTGCCTTTGGTTTCTGTATCTCCCAACCGGCCTTGGAAAAGCTCTCGATAAGAGCGTTTCTCCTCGACTCATACACCTCGCGTATCTCGGATACGCAGTCCTGAGGCCCATTCAAGGCGATTATGCCAGAGATCTGTATAGGCTGGAACATCCCGTAGTCGAGATAGCTCTTGATCCTCGTCAGCGCCGCTATCATTTTCCTGTTGCCCACGGCGAACCCAACCCTCCACCCCGGCATATTATAGCTCTTTGAAAGGGTAAAGAACTCCACCCCGACGTCCTTGGCGCCCGGGACCTCCAGGAAACTCGGGGCCTTGTAGCCGTCGAAGACTATATCCGCGTAAGCTATATCATGAATGACCATGAGGCCGTTCTCTCTCGCGAAGTCCACTACCTTTATGAAAAACTCCCTGTCCACGCACTCTGTAGTCGGGTTGTGTGGGAAATTCAGTACCAGGAGTTTAGGCTTAGGCCATGTCTGCTTTACGGCCTTCTGAAGCTCGTCGAAAAAATCCACCCCCGGAAGGAGCGGTATGCTCCTTACATCCCCTCCGGCGATAATAATAGAATACGTGTGTATCGGGTAAGTCGGGTTCGGGACGAATACCACGTCGCCCGGGCCTATGATGGCGAGGGCCAGATGGGAGATGCCTTCCTTTGAGCCTATGGTCGCCACGGCCTCGGTCTCAGGGTCGATATCAACATCGTAACGCCTCTTGTACCAATCCGAGATGGCAAGCCTTAATTTGTATATGCCCTTTGAGGCCGAGTAGCGGTGGTTCCTCGGGTTCTGCGCGGACTCGATAAGTTTATCGACGATATGTTTTGGCGTGGGCTGGTCAGGGTTGCCCATACCGAAGTCTATTATGTCCTCCCCGCGCCTGCGGGCCGCGACTTTAAGGTCCGTGACTATGTTAAAGACATACGGCGGAAGCCGCTTTATCCTGTGAAATTCCTCATTTGACATGTTTAAACCTTCTCACCCGGAGTTCTTTTTTACCCGTTGTCCTGCATCAGTTTTTCAGCGTTATAGGAGCTTCTTACAAAAGGCCCTGAGTAGACGTATTTAATCCCTATTTTTTTTCCGTAAGTCTCGTACTCGATAAACGTCTCCGGCTCTATATATTCCTTGACATCGAGGTTATTCCTCGTTGGGCGCAGGTACTGGCCTATCGTAACCGCGTCGCACCCGGCCGAGAGGAGGTCTCTCAGCAATTCCTTGACCTCTTCTTTTGTCTCTCCGAGGCCGACCATTATCCCTGATTTAGCCGTCATTATCCCGGAGTCCTTTGCCATCTTCAAAACCTCAAGGGACCTTTCATAATCCGCCTGAGGCCGCACCACGGGATAAAGGGAAGGAACCGTTTCAAGGTTGTGGTTAAATATATCTGGCTCCGCTTCAAAAACAACCCTGAGAGCCCGCTCCGAGCCGTTGAAATCAGGCGTCAGGACCTCCACCAAAATGCGCGGAATCGTATCCTTAATCGCCCGTATTGTCAAGGCAAATTGGCCCGCTCCGCCGTCGCCAAGGTCGTCTCTTGTAACCGACGTTATGACAACATGCCTTAATCCTAACTCCTTAGCGGTAATCGCGATATTGGCCGGCTCGTCAGGGTCAACCTTGAGCGGTTTTACCCCCTTATCTATGGAACAAAACCCGCACGTCCTGGTGCAGACATCCCCGAGTATCATGAAAGTCGCCGTGGGTTTCGAAAAACACTCCCCTATGTTCGGGCATCTCGCGGATTCGCATACGGTATGGAGATTTCTTTTACGCAGGATCTCCTTCATGGTATGGAGCGCGCTGTGAGGTCCGAGTGTTTTTCTTGCCCAGGAAGGGAGTCTCGTCATAACCGTAAGTTAAATACGAAAAATATCATAAAAAGATACCATTTTACTCAAAAATTTACAACAGGTTCGCTTATTTATGAAGTTTTAACATTTTTATAAAATGGGAGCTTAACGGCGCTGAAGCGTTATTTTCCAATAGATAAATGCCGTCCACGGTATCTATATCGTGCCAGGGTCTTAACAGTTGGAATTTTATGGAGTTTTTACGCGCTCTCTTCAGAGTCTCCTCAAGCACCTCATCCGTGGACCATGGGATATCCTCAAAAAGGACCCCGGTTAATTCATTCATACTGATAAGGTAATATCCGCCATCTTTGGCCGGACCGAGCACGAGCCTTAAATCATCTTCAAGGAGGCTGAAGGCCTCCTTTATATATTCGATCGGGAGGTCCGGGCTATCGCTCCCTATAACCGTAACCTTTTTATAACCTTTTGAGAATAAGTACTTAAAAACATTAAAAATTCTTTCGCCGAGCCCTGTCCCTTCCTGTGGGAACGCTTCAATGGACTCGGGGGAATCGGGTATGCCTCGCCAATCTTTCCGGCCCTCCGGCGCGTTGGCGGCGTAGATGTCGCACCCCTCCAATCTTAAAACCCGATCGAATATATCCCTGATAAAACACTCATAGAGGCCCGCGGCTTCTTTAAATGTAAGCGGGGGGACGAGCCTCGTCTTAACGCTACCCGGCTCAGGCGCTTTAAGCATTATGGCAAGGGCGTTTTTTTTCATTATACGGCCAATACGTTACGCAAGACCGCCGTCGAGCGGTATTTATTTACTTTTAGCTTCCGCCTTAAGCCTTTCCTGGCGTTCCTTTTCCTTCTTATCGGAGCACGAGCGGCACGCGTACCTTTTCTCATGCCTTACGGTAAGCCTGTCATATTCTTTATCCAGGGCGACCCTTACGACAAAATCAGTCTCGGTGCCGCAGAAATCACACTTTAACATATTCATCTCCTTCCTTCCTGTATATGGCTTTGGGCCCGGCGCCGGCTTTTTTAAGAGCCTCGACATGCGTCCCGTGATCGTCTTTCACGGATATGACAAGGCCGCAGTAAGCCGCCAGCGCCTTTGGAGCGGGCAGAAGCCTGAATGGAAGACCATGCTCCTTGAGTACGCTTTCCGCCTTCAAGGCCTTATGGGAGGAGCCAAAGGCCAGAATGTATTCCATAAAATGAAGTTATCAAATTTTATAATTATTAGCAAGCCTGAGCCGCCGTAAAATCAGGCTAAATCCCTAAAAATATAAATTGCCTGTCAGCCTGACAGGCAATTTACCCGGACTATTGATTTTAAGGCGTCTATCGCCGCTAAACTCTGACGAGCTTCTTATAGAACGGGAATTTGCCGCAAAGCTCTTTCACCTCATTTTTTATCGAGACGAGCGCCGGTTCGTCTGTTTTCTTTTTTAACGCCCTGTCGATGAGGCCGGCTATTATCCTCATCTCCGCCTCTTTCATACCTTTGGTCGTGACGGCGGGCACCCCTATCCTTATGCCGCTTGTGACAAACGGGCTTCTTGTATCGAAGGGGATGGTATTTTTATTTACCGTAATCCCGGCCTTTACAAGGGCCTCTTCGGCCTCCTTCCCGGTAATCTCCTTTTTCGTAAGATCGACAAGCATAAGATGATTGTCGGTGCCGCCCGAGATAAGGTCATAGCCCTTGTTCATAAGCTCTTGAGCCAGGACCTTCGCGTTGGCTATCACCTGTCTCTGATATTCATTGAAGGAAGGCTCTAACGCTTCCTTGAAGGCAACGGCCTTTGCCGCGATCAGATGCATGAGGGGGCCGCCCTGTATGCCGGGGAATATCTCTTTATCGATGACCTTGGAGAACTCCTCACGGCACATTATCATGCCGCTTCTCGGACCCCGCAGCGTCTTGTGCGTGGTAGTGGTCACAAACTCGGAGACGGGCACCGGGCTCGGATGAAGCCCCGCCACAATGAGGCCGGCTATATGCGCTATATCGACCATCAACTTCGCTCCGACCTCGTCGGCGACGTCTCTAAAGGCCTTGAAGTCTATTATCCTCGGGTATGCGCTGGCGCCAACGACGATGAGCCTTGGGCGGTGGGTTTTAGCCAGGTCCCTTACCGAATCCATGTCTATACGATGGTCGTCTTTCCTCACGCCGTAGAAGACTATATTGTAAAGCTGTCCGGAGAAATTCACCGGGCTGCCGTGCGTAAGGTGTCCGCCGTGGGAGAGGTTCATGCCCATGACAGTATCGCCGGGTTTTACCGTGGCCATATATACGGCCATATTCGCCTGTGACCCCGAATGCGGCTGTACGTTAACATGGTCGCAGCCGAAGAGCTTCTTCGCCCTCTCTATGGCGAGCCTTTCAGCTATATCCACATATTCGCATCCGCCGTAGTAACGCTTCCCGGGGTAGCCCTCGGCGTACTTATTCGTCATTACGCTCCCGGAGGCCTCCATTACAGCCTCGCTTACGAGGTTCTCGGACGCGATGAGTTCAAGCTTATATTCCTGCCTTTCGGTCTCGAGCCTTATGGCCTCATAAACCTCTGGATCAAAATCCTTTAAACCGGACATTTTATTCTCCCCCTTCCTGGGCCTTTTTCTCCTCTATCTCTTTTATCTTATCGAGCCTTCTCTGGTGCCTGCCTCCGAGGAATTTGGCTGCAAGCCATTCCTTCACAAGCTCCCTGGCGAGCCCCTTTCCCACGACCCGGCCGCCTATTACCAGTATATTCGCGTCATTATGTTCCTTCGCCATCCGCGCCGAATAGACATCGCTTACGAGGGCGGCCCTGACATTATCGTATTTGTTCGCGATGATGCTCATCCCGATCCCGGTGCCGCAGAGTAATATCGCTTTTTGAATCTTACCCCGGGATACTTTTTCGGCTACAGGGGCGCCGTAATCCGGATAATCGACCGAGTTATTGCCGTTGACCCCCATATCGACGACCTCAAAGCCGATCCCCTTCAGAAACTCTATCAGGTCGTCCTTCAGTTCCTTGCCGCCGTGGTCGCTTGCTATCGCTATCTTTTCCAAAATAAAACCTTTTTTACCAGTTATTTTTTCGAAAGCCTCAGGGTCTGCCGGAAGCAGAACGAGTTATTTTCGTTTAACGGTTTATATAACCGGAGGTTGAGCGGGTTCCTTACAGGAAAAAACTAACCTTCGAATCTCTTGAAAACAAGAACAGCGTTCGTGCCGCCGAACCCGAAAGAGTTCGAGATCGCCGCATTTACCTTCCGTTCCCGTGCATGGTTCGGCACATAATCAAGGTCGCATTCAGGGTCAGGCGTATCATTGTTTATGGTAGGCGGTATTACGCCGTCTTTTATGGAAAGTACCGTAAAAACCGCCTCGACCCCTCCGGCCGCCCCTAAAAGATGCCCTGTCATGCTCTTTGTGGAGCTCACAAAGAGCTTTTTAGCATGGCTGCCAAATACCTTTTTTATGGCCATGGTCTCATAAAGGTCATTGTAATAAGTCGAGGTGCCGTGAGCGTTTATATAACCTATATCTTCTGGCGAAAGGCCCGCGTTCTTAAGGGCAAGGCCTATACAGCGCGCCGCCCCGGCCCCGTCAGGGGCCGGCGTTGTCATGTGGAAAGCGTCGGAATTCATGGCGTAACCGGCGATCTCCGCGTAAATATCCGCCCCCCTCCTTTTCGCCGAGTCAAGCTCTTCAAGTAGAAGAACCCCGGAGCCCTCGCCCAGGATAAATCCGTCCCTGTCCTTGTCGAAAGGGCGGCTCGCCTTTTCCGGCTCGTCATTCCTGGTGGAAAGCGCCTTCATCGCGTTAAAGCCTGCTACGCAGAGCGGGGTTATGGTTGATTCGGTCCCGCCGGCTATCATTACGTCCGCCTCTGCGGACTGAATGAGCCTGAAGGCGTCGCCGATTGAGTGGGTGCCGGTAGCGCACGCGGTAACAGCGCAGCTATTCGGCCCCTTCGCGCCTGTCTTTATCGAGACCTGCCCTGAGGCGAGGTTTATGATGACCATCGGAATGAAAAACGGCGTGATTCTATCAGGCCCTTTCTCTTTAAGGACGTCATGCCAGTGCTCTATCGCTGGAAGCCCGCCTATCCCTGACCCGATGTACACCCCAACGCGCTCCGCGTTCTCTTCGGTTATGACGTATCCTGAATCCTTTAAGGCCATCATGCCGGCGGAGGTAGCGTACTGTATGAAGAGGTCCATCTTCTTCAGTTCTTTTTTCTCTATCGCATCCCCGGGGTCAAAGTCCGGCACCTCCCCGGCTATCCTCACCGGGAAATTCGAGGCATCGAACCTCGTGATCATTCTTATGCCGCTTTTGCCCTCTTTGGCGCCGTTCCATGACTTTTTGACGCCGCTGCCAAGAGGACTGATTATCCCTACGCCTGTTACGACCACTCTTCTCATATCTTTACTTTTCTATTGTCCCGCAAAAAACGTCCCGCGAATATACGAAATGTGCCGCGTAAATTACAGAGATTAAAAATCGCTACTGATTTTTCAAAAACTTTATTTTGAGGCTTTTTTCTGAATATAGTCGACGGCGTTCTGAACGGTTTTTATCTTCTCGGCATCCTCGTCAGGTATCTCTATCGAGAATTCCTCTTCAAAGGCCATTACCATTTCCACAGTATCCAGAGAATCCGCTCCGAGGTCCTCCACGAAAGACGCCTGAGGGGTAACCTCTTCCTCAGTCACGTCGAGCTGGTCTATTATGATCTTTTTTACCTTATTCTCAATTGTTGATGACATTTCCCATACCTCCCGATAGATAAAATTTTGTCAGAAAAGTTGTATAACACCTATCCGTTCCATTGTCAATTTTTTATAAACCACTTCTATCGGGGCTACATGACCATGCCGCCGTTTATGTTCAAGACCTGGCCGGTTATGTAGCTCGAAGGGTTGGAGGCGAGGAAAAGTACGCCCATCGCCACGTCATTCGGCCCTCCGAACCTGCCGAGCGGTATCTGCTTCAGGAGATCCTCTTTTACCTTATCGGAGAGAGATTCTGTCATAGCCGTCTCGATAAAACCCGGCGCCACGGCGTTACATGTGATGTTCCTTGAAGCGAATTCCCTCGCCACGCTCTTCGTGAGGCCTATGAGGCCGGCCTTGCTCGCCGCGTAATTGGCCTGCCCGGCGTTACCCATAATCCCAACGACGGAAGCTATGTTCACTATACGGCCCCAGCGCATCTTACTCATATACTTCAAGACTGATTTTGTGCAATTGAAGGCGCCTTTAAGGTTTATGTCGATCACCCTGTCCCAGTCCTCTTCCGTCATCCGCAGGATGAGGCCGTCTTTGGTGATACCGGCGTTATTGACGAGGATATGGATGCCTTCGAGTTCCTTAAAAACCTTTTCCGCCATCTCCTCGGTCTCTTTTAAATTAGACACATCGACCTTGAGCGCCAGGGCCTTTCGTCCAATCGTCTTAGCCTCATTCGCGGTCTGCTGAGCGTTTTCGAGGTTTACGTCCACTATGGCCACATCGGCTCCGTAAGAAGCGAGCTTAAGCGCTATGGCCTTGCCTATACCCTGGCCGCCCCCCGTAATAATCGCTATTCTGCCTGATAGCTGCATATCCCCTCCTCTTTAAAAAATAAAAAAATCTGCCATGCGTTATTTTAACGCGTCCAGTACCTTTTCCATATCCCCGGCTTCACTGAGGTTGAAGGAGTTTATTCCCTTCTCTATGCGCTTTACGAGTCCGCTTAAAACCCTGCCGGGGCCTATCTCGAGGATACTTTCTATATTGTCCTTTTTCATTCTTTTTATTATATCCACCCACCTTACAGGGCTTGTAAGCTGCCTTTCGAGGAGATCCTTAATGCTGCCCAAATCCGCCGCAGTCGCCTCAACATTCGTCAGTACCGGCACGCTGAAGTTTTTGAACTCAAGTTTATCGAGCTCTCCCCTTAACCTTTCGGCGGCCTTGGCCATAAGAGGCGAGTGTGAAGGCGCGCTGACCCGTAGAGGGATAACCATTTTCGCGCCCTTCTCTTTAGCTATCGCGGCGGCCCGTTCGACGGCGCCCGCATGCCCGGATATGACTATCTGTTCAGGGCTATTAATATTCGCCGGAACCACCACATCGTCTTCAACGGTTGCCTCGGCGCATATATGAAAGACCTCGTCAACATTCAGTCCGATGATCGCGCACATCCTGCCGGTGCCCTCGGGCACGCTTTCCTGCATGAATTTTCCCCTTAAGCGCACGAGCCTCACGGCGTCCCTGAAATCCAGCGACCCGGCGGCTACAAGCGCCGTATATTCCCCGAGGCTGTGTCCCGCAAGGCACGCGGGGATACAATCGGAATTTTCCCTTAAAACCCGTAACGCGGCTATGCTCGCCGTAAGAAGGGCGGGCTGTGTGTTCTCGGTACGGTCAAGCTCTTCCTGAGGGCCTTCAAAGGAGAACTTTTTTATGTCATAGCCGAGGGCGTCATTAGCCTCTTCAAAAATCTTTTTCGCCACGGCATGCCGGTCATAAAAACTTTTACCCATGCCCAAACACTGTGAACCCTGACCCGGGAATACAAAAGCTATTCTTTTCATTCTATATTACCTGGAATCTCTCACGTTCTTAACCTAAAAATACAGTCCCTTTTACCACCTGACAACCGTGGCCCCCCAGGTCAGCCCGCTGCCGAAGGAGACAAAGACTATGATGTCATTCTCCTTTATCCTGCCTGTCCTTGCGGCCTCATCGAGGGCAAGGGGAATTGAGCCGGCGGAGGTATTCCCGTATTTGTCGAGGTTTGTAAAAACCCTGTCGTCTGAGAGTTTAAGCCTTTCTTTTGTAGCGTTTATTATCCTCATGTTCGCCTGGTGAGGTATCAGGAGACTTATATCCTCCGTCGTAAAACCGTTACTTTCAATGACCTCGGTTATCACCTTCCCCATGGTCCTTACGGCGAGCTTGAAGGTCTCGTTACCGTTCATCTTTAAGTAATAATTGTTTTCGGGTTTTCCCTCAAAATGGCTCGGCTGAATGGCTCCCGGGGCATAAAGCATCTCCCAGTAGCGTCCGTCAGAATGGATACTGCTCGATAAAATTCCCTTATTACCCTTCTCAGCCGAGAGCACGACAGCCCCTGCCCCGTCACCGAAGAGGACACATGTGCTCCTGTCCTTCCAGTCCAAAAGTCTTGAGAACTGGTCTACCCCTATTACGAGCGCTTTCTTCGCGGCCCCTGCCTTTATGTACTTATCAGCGGCGTCAAGGGCGTATAAAAAGCCTGAGCATGCCGCTGAGAGGTCGAAAGCCGCGGCCCCGCTTCTGATCCCAAGTTCTGACTGGACGAAGCATGCGGTAGAAGGAAAAATCATCTCCGGGGTAACGGTGCCGACGATTATGAGGTCTATTTCCTTCGGAGAGACTTCGGCCGCTTTCAGCGCGTTCTTCGCGGCCTTTACGGCCATAACGTTTGTGGTGTCGCTTACGGAGATCCTCCGCTCCTTTATGCCGGTCCTCGTTAATATCCAATTATCGGATGTTTCAACGATGCGCTCAAGGTCATGGTTGGTTAGCACCTTTTTAGGCACATAAGACCCGGTGCCTGATATCCTGGACCTGAGCATGATCTTTACCCCCCCGGCGCAGCGCCGTGCGTACGACAGGTCTTACCCATATCCCCATTCCTTTCGATCTCTTCCATGACGTGGCTGTTGACCTTACCCTTGGAGAACTCGTACGCCCTCAAGATAGCGTTCTTTATGGCTTTTGGAGTGGACCTTCCGTGGCTTATTATGCAGATGCCCTCTATCCCTAAAAGGGGCGCCCCGCCGTATTCGGAATAGTCGAGCTTTTTCTTGAATTTTTGAAATGCCCCCTTTGAAAGGAGGTATCCTATCTTTGACGGGACGCTGGCCATTATCTCCTGCCTGAGCATGCTGCTTACCGCCTCTACCAGCCCCTCGCTGAGCTTTAATACAACATTGCCCACGAAGCCGTCGGTAACAACAACATCAACATCCCCGCGGAAGATATCCCTGCCCTCGATGTATCCTATGTAATTAAGCGAAGTCTTTTTTATAAGGGTGTTAGTTTCGCGCGTGAGTTCGTTGCCTTTGCCTTCCTCTTCACCGTTGGAAAGAAGCCCGACCCTTGGACGGTCCTTTTTAAGGACGTATTTGGCATAAACTTCCCCCATGATAGCGAACTGGACAAGGTGGCCGGGTTTACAGTCAACATTACCCCCCACATCCAGGAGCACAACCGGCCCCTTCATGGTGGGAACGCATACCGCGATGGCAGGGCGGTCCACTCCCTTAAGCTTTTTAAGGAAGAAAATGCTGGCCGCCATCGCGGCGCCTGAATTCCCGGCGCTAACGACGGCGCTCGCCTCCCCGCTTTTGACAAGGTCAAAACATACCTTCAGCGACGAGTCCTTCTTTTTCCTTATCGCCTGCGCGGGAGATTCATCCATTCCGACGACTTCGGAGGCATGTTTTACGGAAATGTTCGGGACTTCGGCCTTGTGCTTTTTAAGCTCGGCTTCGATCTTCTCTCTGTCGCCGACGAGTATAATAGGGATATCGAGTTCGCCAGCGGCCTGGATGGATCCTTCTACTACAGCCGCAGGGGCGTAGTCACCACCCATTGCGTCTACTGCTATTTTCATAGGGATTTTTTAGCCGGTATTAAAACTCCGGACGCCATGGCTGAGATACGTTACATACGCGCAAAGCGCCGTTCATTAGCCATAGTGGATTTAAGAAGCCGCCAAAGAAATCAATTTAAGAAAATCAGACGCCTTCTTCTTTTTTCAACACCGCCCTGCCCTTGTATGTACCGCAGTTCATACACACATAATGGGGGCGCTTGGGTTCGCCGCATTGGGGACAGGTTGACACCGCCGGCGCGGTAAGTGCGTCGTGGCTTCTCCTTTGCATCCTTTTGCATCTTGAATGTCTCTTTTTCGGATTCGGCATTTTTATGACCTCTCTTTTCTTTCGGTTCCCGTACCGGACAAACCTTTATTTTGTGGAAAATGAATCGTTTATTTTGAAAAAAGCAGCAAAGGCCGGACTCGATTAAATCGGAAGGAGCCCGGTATGTCATGCAGCTATTTTACCTTAAAATCCTTAAGCTTTGCAAACCTTGTATCTATCTTATCTTCAGCTCCGCATTTGCACATCCCCTGATTTAGATCAGCCCCGCACTTCGGACAAAGCCCCTTGCAATCCGGTTTACAGAGTTGCTGCATGGGCATTTCAAGGCTCAACTGACTCATAAGTATCTCGGTAGTATCGAGCTCTGGACCCTCAAAATAATTAACATCCAGATCGGCGGCCTTAAGCTCTACTTCCCTCGCCTCTTCTCTGCCTCTTGAATAAAATACTGAAAAGTCCGTTTCAAAATCCCTGGAAAACCCTTTAAGGCACCTGCCGCAGTCTGTGGAGATCCGGGTCTTTATCCTTCCGGCCACATATAAGTTACCTTCTATCCCTGTAAAATCCAGATGTGCGGATACCGGCTCGACAAAGGAATAATCCAAATTCCCGCCGGCTATGGCCTCAAGATTTTTTCCATCCTCTGAAAGATCGATCGACAGCCCGTTTTCAGGTATATCATCTATCAGAATCTTCATATTCTTAATATTTTGATATAATATAAAGACTTTTAAGTATACAGGAATTAAACAATTATTGTCAATAATTTAAATTTATCGGGCGCTTATTTTGACAATTTACTTGACTCCTTGATAATTTCTCAATAAATTATAAAGTCGATGCGGGACTACTGGGGGATCGTCTAGCGGCAGGACAACGGGCTCTGAACCCGTTTACCTAGGTTCGAATCCTAGTCCCCCAGCCATCTTTTCTTCATAAAATCAATTAATAGCCTTTAAAACCTCCAAGAAAATCACCCGGGTTAACTATCAAAAACTTTCAAAAGGTGAAAATATTAACTGTATACCTGTCTTTAAAGTCGAGTGCCTTGTCAGAAGGAAAAATCTGATTACGGACTCCTCAATCCCTCCTGGTCACCCCGCATTATCCATAAAAAAACTTGACAGCGGTAGTTTTTTGGTATATCAATATTTATTGAAAATGATTATCATTATCATGAAAGGGATTTGATGCGAAGAATCCAACTATTAATACTGCTCCCCTTGATCCTCTGCTTAATTAAAAAGAGTATCTTTTTAACCAGAAAGACTTTCCCCTGCCCTTTGATCAAGAGCTTTATCTTAATCAACTTATTCCTTTTTATGACCGCCGGCAGCGCCTTCGCCTACCGGCCTTTACAGACCGAGGACGCGCAAGTTGCGGGTAAAGGCGTCTTTCAGTCGGAATTAAGCTGGGATTACCTCAAATGGAAGAACGGAGACGTGGATAACGTATTTTTACTCGTATCCCCGATCTTCGGCCCTACGGAGACACTGGAACTGTCGGCGGAGATACCTTACGTATACCATAAGCCGAAGGACAAAAAGTCCGTGAACGGAATAAGCGACATTAATCTTGTGGCAAAACAGGTCCTCATTATGGAATCCGGGAATATGCCGCAGATAACGGTAAAAGGGGTCATCAAGCTTGATAACGGAAACGCGGATAAAGGCCTGGGGACGGGGGGTATCAATTATTCACTTGTCGCGGTAGCCACAAAAAGCGTCGGACCGTTCGCATTTCAACGCTCAGTTAGGGCACACATGGATAGGGAACAAGGAGGACGGAAGCCTCAGGAACATAGCGCTCTGGGGATTCGCCGCGGACTATGGGGCGACCGATCTCATCCATGTCGTAGCGGAGATCTACGGCAACAGAAACCCGGATAAAAGCCATGCCGATCTGAATAATGTCCTTGTGGGCGCGACTTACAGGGTTTCCGGCAGAGTTGTCGTGGACGCCTCGTTAAGGCACGGGCTAAATAGCGCGTCACTGAGCTGGGGAGGAGGGGTTGGCATAGCGTATCAATTCAATTGATCAAACCGTTGATGTCGGAAGCAGGGTTCTATTTGTTGATACAGCTCACCCGCAATCTTTACCCGGCCTTAAGCGCCCTTAAAATGCGCTCAAGCGCGTCCTCAAGAACGGGGCGGGGGTACGCGCGAGGTTGATTCTGAAAAACCCCTCGCCTTCTTGACCGAATATGGACCCGGGATAAGAACTACCTTTCCCTTGGATGGAGGAGAGAATATAACAATACAGACGTAAAATCTTTTGAACTTTTTAGCACCGAGGAGAATATATATTGAATTTTAATTTTTCTTATACAATTCATTAACTCTTTTTATCAATCGCCTGATTTACTTAAATATTTCAGCTTAATTTAGAGACCTTAATACCAACGAGTCTTACCATTTCTAAAAATTCAACAGACTCAAGGAGTTTAAGCGCGGAGCCCCAGATATCGTTCATGGAATCCGTAAAATCGCTAAGCGTGGTTTGAAAAGTATTTGTCCTGAAGTTACTGTAACGTATCTTTAGGGTAACGGTCTTTCCTTTATAGCCCATATTCTTAAGCCTCGCGACAAGGTCCTCGGTGAGCCCGTAGAGCGTCTCTTTTATCATATATATATCTCCCGTATCCTCTTCAATGGTTACCTCCCTGCTGATCGAATCAGATTCATGGAAGGGTACCACAGGGCTGTTATCTATCCCTCTTGAGTGCTCATAGAGCGTTTTCCCTAAATTCTGGCCAAAGTTGCGCTCCAGGTACTGAATCGGCAGCTTTGAAAGTTCCCCAACGGTTTTTACACCCAAATCCTTAAGCCTCTTCTCGGTCTTCGGGCCTATCCCCCAGAGTTTCCTCACCGGCATGTCCCTTAAGACATCAGGAACATCCTTCTCATGGATAATGGAAAAACCGTCCGGCTTGCCGAGGTCGCATGCGGTCTTCGCGGTAAGCTTATTATGGCCTATGCCGATAGACGCCGTAAGCCCTAATTCACGCCGTACACGCCTTTTTATCTCTCTCGCTACTTTTATAGCCGCCGGGAAAGGGTCTTCGCCCGGAACAGCTTGAAGCTCTACAAATCCTTCATCGAGCCCGAAAGACTCAACAAGATGGCTGTAATCACCGAGTATCTTCATAAACCTTTCAGAATCTTTTTCATATGATTCGAAGTCAACCGGAAGAAATACCGCCTGGGGGCAAAGCTTATAGGCCCGTTTTAAAGGCATGCCGGAGACCACGCCGAAGGAGCGCGCCTCATACGAAGCGGCTGAGACGACCCCTCTTTTGGCCGGGTCCCCTCCAGCCCCCACGATCACCGGCCTATTTCTGAGTTCATGCCTCTTTTCTATTTCCACAGAGACAAAAAAGGCATCGAGGTCAGCATGTATTACGCTTCTTCCAGACATAGCTTTTATATACTCCGGTTTAAAAAAGAAACCGCGTAAACAAATACATAGGGTTATAAAATATAACATTTGAGAATAGCATACTTTACCGGTACCGCATAAATATTTAAAGTCATGGCTCCCGCCGAGAAGGCGCCCGGCTGAACTTGAGATATACTCTTAGAAATCTGAAGCAAGGGGGCCGAAGAATGGAAACTCTTGATTCTGAAAGAGCGTTTATAGAGATTGACGGGAGCTATGGCGAGGGCGGTGGGCAGATTCTAAGGACATCCTTAAGTCTCTCGTGCGTCACCGGAAAACCTGTAAGGATTTATAATATCAGGGCGGGTAGAATTGAGCCCGGGCTTAAACCGCAGCATCTTTTAAGCGCGCAGGCGGCCGCACGGATCACGAGCGGAAAGCTATCAGGGGATCGGCTTGGTTCAACTCTTCTGACATTTCTCCCGGGGCCTGTCATACCAGGGTCCTATATTTTTGACGTCTCTTCATTAAAGGCGAGCGCGGGTTCGACGGGGCTGGTATTTCAGACGGCCGCCCCTCCCTTATTTCTCGCGTCCGATGACTCGCATATACTGATAAAGGGCGGCACTCACGTGGAGTGGAGTCCGCCCGCTGACTATATCGAAGAAGTCTTTCTTAAGACTGTTTCCATGATGGGCATAAGAGCGGATTTTATGAACCCTTTAAAAGGGTATTATCCCATCGGATGCGGAGAAATAAAAGCCGCAATAAAACCGGCCAGACTCCCGTTATCTACCCTGAACGTTACAGAAAGAGGCAGGCTCGTCGGGGTAAGAGTCCTCTCCATGGTCTCAAACCTCCCCTCTTCAATCGCCGAAAGGCAGCTTGAACGCGTTAAGGAACGTATGGCCGGGGAAAGACACCTATTGCCTGTGGACGGAAGATGCGCTGAAGGGCCCTCCCCCGGGAAGGGAACATTCCTTTTCATTCTGGCGGAGTTTGAAAACGTGAGAGCTGGATTTTCCGCCCTTGGGGCAAGGGGTAAAAAAGCGGAGACAGTAGCCGACGAAGCGTCGGATAAATTCCTGCGATTTCTCAAGAGAACCGGTGCCCTTGACCCGCATCTCGCTGATCAGGTCCTGTTATTCATGGCCCTTGCCGAAGGAGAATCGCATGTCACAACATCGGAGGTTACAAACCACTTAAAGACAAACATATACGTCATAGAAAAGCTTCTACCCGTAAAGTTTGAACTACATGGGGAAGTCGGGGAAGAAGGGATGATAATGGTCAAAGGGACGGGTTTCAAATCACCCGGAAGTTCTGAGAATCAATGAGGCGCGGCAGCGAAAGGTGTATCCGGCGGCAAAATAGAAAAGCCCGCGCCGGATTCCGGCGCGGGCTTTAGTGTAAAACTACAATCTAACCTACGGCCTTCTCCTTGAGGATCGTAGGCGTTATGAATATAAGGAGCTCAGTCTGCTTGTCTGATATTGACCTGCTCTTAAATAACCACCCGAGTACAGGTATGTCCTTAAGGAACGGTATACCCGAGTCAGTGGTGTTCTTGTTGGATATAATTATGCCGCCTATGACAGTCGTCTCGCCGTCATGTACCAGGACCTCTGTTGAGGATTCTTTTTTACTTATACTGGGCTCGCCGGTAGCGCTTTTAAAGGAGCCTATCGAGTTATTGCTCGCCTTGATCTTCATAAGTACGCTTCCATCAGGCGTTATATGAGGCGTCACCGTAAGGCTCAGGCTGGCGTCAACAAAGGTCGTGGCTGTCCCGGCGGCTGAAGTCGTGGCAAAGGGGATCGATTCACCCTGCTCAATCTTCGCCTCCTTGTTATCCATTGTGGTTATCTTCGGCCTGGAAATGGTCTTTAAATGGCCTTCCTGCTCGCCTGCCGAGATACGAAGATCAAGCACCGCGGGGTTACTGCCCACCTTACCGAGTATGAACCCAAGAGCTCCGAGTGTCCCTATAGACCCCTGAGCGGGCAGGTTTACAGCAAAGTCCTGAACACCGTGCGCAGGCGTAAACGCAGGCACTCCGACAGGAGGAGTTGATCCTCCGCCAGGCGGGGTCTGCCCCGCGATGGTAGTGCTTCCGAACGTATTTGTCGATGGTTTGCCGCCTGATTGAAAATCAGCACCCCATTGAATGCCGAGGTCCCTTAAAAAGTTGCTTTCCGCTTCAACTATGCGCGCTTCTATCACTACCTGTGGTATTGCGGTATCAAGCTTCTTCACCAGACTAAAGGCAACATCCCGGCCTTTCTTGATATCTTTTACTATAAGGGTGTTCGTCCTCAAATCGCTGGTTACTATTCCCCTTTCCGAAAGAACCCCTTTTACCTGGGGGATAAGGTCACTTACACTTGCGTAATTAGATGGGATAAATATTATTTCGAGGTCCTCAAGCTTATCCTGGGCTTTTTGAGATGTAAGAAATGCCTCCTTCTCCTGCCTTATCCTTGCTTCAGGGGCGACCATTATTACATTGCCCTTTTTAATCATATCAAGGCCCTTGGACTTAAGGATTATATCAAAAGCCTGGTCCCAGGGGACGTTCTTGAGCCTCAGAGAAATGGTTCCTTTCACATCATCAGATGTAACTATATTCAGGTTGCTGACCTCGGCTAAAAGCCTTAAGACATCGGATATGTTGGCATCCATCATGTCAAGGTCGATCTTCTTGCCCGTGAATTCCTTCTTTCCCTCGCCTGAAACGCTCTGATTTTCAGACCCTTTGGCAGCAAGCATGGAAGCGGGGGGCTTGAAGTCGACATTTAACGCGCCGTTAACCTCGTTTACATCATAATCGATCTTCTCTTTAAGTTTTACAAGGACTCTGACGTTTTTAACAGCCCCGGAGGATTCCTGGTAAGAGCTTATCGCAAGGACACCGGTATTGAGCTTCGAGGCGTCGAGTGTCCTGGAGAGGTCAGCGGAAATTGTAGCGCCTTTTATATCAAAGATCACCGTCTGACCGTCCTCGGTGTTTTTAACCGTATAATCCAGCTTTCCAGAACCTCTTATTGTAAGCCTGCCCGAGGCATCAATCTTTTTGAAATCCACGCCCTCGACATTAATTGTCTTTTCTTCCGCAGCGGGACCGGCAGGGGCCTCCTTCGCGACTGGATTTTCTTCATTGGCGGCAGCCTTCAGGCTATCGGGCGTTGGTAAAGCGCCTTCCGATCTCCTCGCTATCTTAGAAACTCCGTTTTCAAGCGACGCGACGCGTAAGGTCGCGGGCTCCGCAGTCTTTATCGCGGCATCGACCTCCGCTGAGGTCAGGGAAGCCATGCGGGCCGCCCCTTCTCCCAATATCATCACGATGTAATCGCCGGATTTCCTTATGGCGTGCGGCGGGATCCTGCGGCTTATATCGAAGACGAGCCTTACCTTGTCCGGATAATTGCCTATCCTTACCGACTTAATATACCTGTCTTTCAGGCTTACAAAATCCCTCCCAAGGGAATTGTCAACGCCCCAGATATCGATAACGATCCTTGACGGGGCGTCAAGCTCAAAAGAATTATAATTACCTACGGCTCCGTCAGCAGCTATCGTAATAATCGTGTTCTTCCCATCCTTCGCGGTTTCGATCTTAACGATCTTTGTCGCCTGCCTCAAAGTCTCTGTAGAGTTATCTTTTTTGGAATCGGGTTCGGCCTGGGCTGCGGGCACATTTTCAGCGGCGGATACCTTGTCCGCGTTATTCGTGATAGAAGCCGGAACAACAGCCTGAGGCGCGGGATTGTCCGTTACAGTAACGGCGTTCACGGAAGCTGCCGCGGTGCCTGCGTTAGATGGCTGTTCCGGCACGGACGGCGCGTCAGCCGATGCCTTTGCGGAGTTACCATCGTCGGAAGAACCGCTCTTTTTAAGGCTCACGAGGATGCTGTTTTCCCCGGCCTTTACCTCATGGTCTACGCCTTCCTTAAGAACTATTACGATCCTTCCGATATCCTTTTCTACGCCGTAACTCGAGGCCGTTATGTCCTTTACGAAGTCGTTGTCAACTTTAATGGTTTGAGATACTTTCTCAATATCTACCTTCGGCATGTCAACTATGAGCCGTGGAGGCCCTAACAGCCTGAAGACAGTGTATTTTACGGGCCCCGACGCGCCGATAATGACCCTGTCGCCAGCGCCCACAACATTTATGTATTCGATGGAAGTCTTATTTACCTGAGCTGATTTGCCGGCGTCGTCTTTTGATTCCTGCGCTGGATTGCCATCTTTTATCTCTTTTGGCCCCATCGAAGCGCACCCGGCGAATATCAAGGCGCCTCCGAGCATGAAACTGAAGAGCCCCCTTTTCAGCCGATTCTCTAATATGTGCATAAAGACCTCCGTACCATTGTGGAAGGGATTTTCATTGTCCTCTTTCAGACGGCAACTTCAATTCAGTATCCGTGGTTGAGATAACTTTTCCATCCTGTTTATTGACTTCGCGCACCGTTATGCTTTTGGAGCTGAACCATATTATCTTTCCTCCCATGATCCCCATTACGTCTCCGCGTCTTACGATGTATCTCTTGCCGTCAGGGGCCTGCACAAGGGCAAAGGCGTTGTCCGGGCTCTCGACTACGGCCTGAAGCTTAAATTGGCCGAGATCACAGCACTCAAGCGGCCCTTTAGCCTTCCTCGCCCCTTCAGTCGCTCTCATAAGAACTATGTAGCTCTGGAATGGGTTGCGCTCTCTCGCCTCAATCGTTGACGCGATTGCAGCGGCCGCAGTTATGCCCCCGGCCGGAGCCGGCGCCTGCTGAACGGGTTTTGCCTTTTTAACCGGCAGGGTCTCCCTGGTCTCCTCTTTCTTTCCGCAGGAGATCAAAGGGAATAAAAGGATTGCGAGTATGAGAAATATCAGGAATCTTTTAATCATCTTATTTTTTTGGCGCCGTCTCGACTGGCGCAGGGATAAACCTGAAGGTGGTTGTCACGAAACTCGCCTTCAGTATCGGCACACGGTTTTTGTGGCCCTGGGATTCGACATCCATATTGGAAATATTGACTATCCTCGGCAGTTTGCCTATCTTGACGCTGAAATCATACAGGCTCTCAAACCTGCCTTCAACTGACATATTAACCGGCACCTCGGCGTAAAACCCCTTCGGGACCTCGACGCCAGGTTTAAAGAGGAGTATCTTGAGCCCGGCCTTTTCACCGGCCCTGCTTATGCTGTCAATAAGGTCCGGTATCTCCTTTTCATTTGGAAGCTCGGCGACCGCGGCCTTCAGTTTCTTTTCCAACTCTTCTTTTTCATGCTCGAACTTGGGGATATCGGCTGCTATGGTCCTGTTTTCATTCAGTTTAGCGGTAAGGTCCTGAAGGCCGGTCTTAAGGCGTTTTACATCATCATACTTTGGGCCGATAAGAAGCCAGTAGACAAAGGCAACGATAAAGAAGTTTATCCCGGCGAGTATTAGGACTCTCTTTAACAGGGGAAGTTTCAGTACCGATTCTATATTAATATTGATCGCCATCGCAAGTTTTTCTCCGAAACCTCAGCTATTTTTTCGGTTTCTCAAGCCTTACGGTAAACCCCACCACGTCCGCGTTAGTTTCTTTTTCAGCCACCCTCTGGGCGACTTCCAGTTCAACGGCGCCGAGGTTAGCCCTCTGGAGCCTTCTCATGAATTCAGCCACGACCTCATCATCTGAAGCGAACCCCTTGAGCGCTATCATGCCGCTCTCTTCTTTCAAGGACTGAAGCCATGCCCTTTCAGGGATGGAATCGCTGATGCCTTTAAAAAGTCTTACTGGGCCGGTCCTTGCCGCCTGAAGGTCGTCTACTATATGGAGTTTCTCCTCGACTATCCTCTTCTGTTCCTTGATCTTTGAGAGTTCGCCTATCTTTTTCTTGAGTTCCGCGAGTTCCTGATTTCCCTTTGTTATATCCTCGGATAACGCCAAGGCCTCGCCCCTCACGGTCAGGTAACCAGCTATCGCGAGGGAGAAGAACAGGAACGTTATAAGCCCGGCTACGGTGAGCTGGAACCTTACAGACTCTTTTTTCTTGGCGGCCCTTACGGGCAGAAGGTTTATGCGGATCATCTGTCGCCGAACCTCCTCGTGGCGAGCCCCACGGCAACCCCGAAGAACGGAGCCATGCTCTTGAGTTTTTCCCCGTCGATGGTTTTTCCCCTGATCCCGACATTTTTAAAAGGGTCCACCATCTCAACCGGTATGGACGTCTTCTCCTGCATCAGTTCAGACAGGCCCCGGGTCTTGGCCCCTCCGCCGCTCACGTAAATCTTATTCACGTACGACCCCTGGCTTCCGCCGAGGAAGAAATCCAGCGACCTCTTCACCTCGAAGGCGAGGTTGGTGGAGATCGTTTCAAGGGCGGCCGATATAGAGGTTTCGCCTTCGGACTTCTTGCCGGTCTTCAGGTCTTCCGCGTCCTTGAAGCTTATATTGAGCTGCCTCTGTATCTCCTCGGTAAACTGGTTGCCTCCCATGGGGATGGACCTTGTAAATATGGTCAGCCCGCCGAGTATCACGCTTATGCTCGTAATGCTCGCGCCTATGTTCACCATGGCGATATTATCGCCCGGCACGACAGGGTAATTTATCTCCATCATGTTTTCAAGGGCGAAAGAATCGACGTCTATGATGACGGGGTTAAGCCCGGCTTCCTTTATGACGTTGGTGTAATCGTTTATAACGTCTTTCTTGACGGCCACGAGCATGACGTCCATCTGTCCCCTGCCCTCGGTGTCGGCGCCGAGGATCTGGAAGTCAATGTTGACGTCGATTATCGGGAACGGGATATACTGTTCAGCCTCCCACTGGATGGAGTCCGCGAGCTCTTCCTCCGTCATGGCGGGAAAGTTGACTTTTTTTATGATTACCGAGTGGCCCGTGAGGGATGATATGGTGTCCTTTATGCCGATGTTATGTTCCTTGATGAGGTCCCTTATGGTATTGGTGACGGTCATCGAGTCTATGATCGAACCGTCCACTATCGCTTCAGGCGGTAGTTCCGCTAAACCGAGCTTGACGAGCTCCCATCCCTTCTTGGTCTGGTTCATCTGCGCGACCTTTATGGAATTGGAGCCTATGTCGAGAGCTATCGCGTCTTTTTTCTTAAAAAACGATAAATTCATCTAACCCCCGGTTAATCCCCAAAAACCTTGCGTTTGTCCGTAATCTTAAACCCCAGTGCGTGGATTATCTTCCTTTTCGTATCCACCCTGCATGGGTACCCTCTTTCTATCCTGTCGACCGTCAGAGGCGAGAGGCCGGCCTTTCTGGCGAGTTCAGATTTACTCAGGAGCATATTCTCTCGTATTGTTTTTAAATTATTTTTCGCCATAAGTAAAGCACAAAAGTCACAGTTCGTATTTTATTTTTTCAGCGTAAGTATTTCATTTATCCTGTCGCTTTTAAACTTCGCGATTTTCAAGAACGGTTTTAAATTACCGACCAATTTGTATAAATTCTGCTCATATATATTCCAATATAGACAATTTGTCAACATTTATTTTAATTAGTTATAATTATGTATAAATTTTTAAAAAAATAAAACCTCCTGAGAGCTTGACGCTGTATTTACGGATCCTTAAATTCTCAATTGATGTAAACTCTGCCGGTGGTGGGGTTTATGGTAACCCTGTACTTTAAAACGTTGCCGCTGTCCTCGACGCAGATAACACCCGAATCCGCTGATCCGTTTGGCCTGAATCCTATGTTAATATTTGCGTTGCCGTCGCATAAGGCTCCAGTCGCCCATTTTACCTGGCTTTCCAGCCCTGTCCACCCTTTAATTACCGTCCAGGCGGTGCTATTAAAGGGCAGGTTGCCTTGAGTTAACCGGTATCTCTTTCCGTTGATATCAAGTTCAACTCTGCACTCGAGGTTATTGGCCAAAGCCATCTGCTTGGCAAGCCTGCTCTGAGACGTGATTCCCCAGGCGGCTTCCTTATACATCAGGTTGCTTGACCACTGAATCAACATGGGTACCGCGATAGCCGACAGTATGCCTATTAAGGCGGCTACAATAAGCGTTTCGATTAAAGAAAACCCTTTTTTATTAAAATAATTCATATTATTTTATGCTTATGTCTATTTTGTATTCCTGTGTCGCCGTGCCGCCCTGACCGTCATCCGCGGTTATGCTTACCTCATGCGATCCTTTATCCTCATTTGTGACCGCCCATTCTATCGTGCCGTCGTTACCGATCTTCATTCCTTTAGGCGCCTTAGATAAGGAAAAATTTATTGTATCCCCGTCAAGGTCAACGGCCTGAACTTTATAGATATAAGTCCGGGACGCAAATTCCTTCGGAGGCGTTGAGACAAAAGCAGGAGGCGCGTCTGGGATAACTACGGGCGGCGTTGTAAAAGGAACTCCGCTAATATAGCTGTCATATGGGGCTACGCGTACGGCTACTCTATCGCCTCTTTTGAATTGATCTCCTTTTAAGACCGGACCTGTCAGCGCAGGAAGCTCTTCGCCGTTTATTATCCATTGATAATCGAATGTTACGGAGTCGCCGTCAGGGTCTGAGCCCTCTGCCTCAGCGGTTATATCCACACCTCTGTGAATGTATTCAGGGTTCAGTTTAACCCCCGTTACCGCAGGCGGGGAGTTGCCTATAACTACGCTGAAAGACCTCTTTACCCCATCGGCGTTAACGGTTACCCTGATCTCATCCCCCTTCTTAAAATTACCTTTAGCGAGTCCTTCTCCGTTTACCCCTTCTATAGGTGCACCGTTACGAAACCAGATGTAATCCATAACCTTTGCGCTTCCTGAAAAAACCGCGAGCAAATCGCTATTCACCCTGGGATTTTCCGGTATTATTCTTACGGAGCCATCCTGCTGGCCGAGAGATACTTTTTCCAAATCCCCTGTTTTTTCAACTCCGCGCGGCGCTTCCAGCGGATTATTCCCCTTGGTCCTTCCGCAGGATAAAAGCAAAACGCCTGATAATAATACCGTGCACGGTAATAAAAGTTTTTTCATGTACGTCATAAAGCCACCAGATCCGCTTCAGGGTATTTGCATAAATGGATACTTTGCTTTATCCTTGCTTTTGATTAAACCCGGCAACAGGTATATCTTTTCCGCGTCAATGCTCTTATCGGGCATTAAAGGTCCTTCCACATATATGAATTTATGCTCCTTGATTTCAAAACTGCCGATGGTTCCGCCATGGCTGTCAAAAAATTTTGTATCATACTTCAGATTTACCTTGGTGCCTTCGTTAACTATAAGCGATGAGCCGTCGTAGCCGCTCACAACCCCCTGAATAAACCCGTACGCTCTCTGGTCCTCGGTTTCCATATCCCTGGCCGTTACTGAAAGAACCGATAAAAAGCAGAGCAAAACTGCTATTCCCGCTGTCTTTAGTATCTTCATAATCAGTGCACCTCCCTCCAGTATGTGGGTATGGACCCGCCCGTGGCATTAATCGGGGGTATAATCAGGGCTCCGCCGGTAGCTACGATAGCCGATATCCCGTTAGGGCTTATAACTGTAACCATGCCTGAAGGTATGCCCGCGCCTATGGTCATTGACCTGTCCGTAGTCCCCAGAACGACGCCGCCGCTATCGTTCGTCAGGTCATAGTTATACGCCGCCTCAGCGGTAAGATAGTTGGTGGCGTAGAACCTTGCTGTGCCGGTATCGGTCGCCATACAGATGCTTCCTGTTGTCGGCGGCGTATACGTCGTAAAATAAGCCACTTTATTTATAACAGTCGCGGTGGAGAGGTCCTTTTCACCGCTATTGACATTAAGTTTTATATACCAGCCGTAGACTGTGGAGCCTGATATATCCACCAACGTTGATGTGGCGTTCAAAAGATCCGACTCCGTCTTCGCGGTAGTCTGGCCCTGGTCTTTCACGGCGTAAAGCCTGTCGACTATGGTTGTGCCGGCGGGGTGTTCCCTGTCGCCTGTTCCGAAAAAGAGCCCCTCGTAACCTATCTCAAGCGTTACAGCCGGCTTGTAGAACATCTTCCTTCCGGCGCTGGCGTCAGCTCCGGGGTTAGACTTGAAGATAATACGCGCCGAGGTCGTCCAATCGCTCGTAAGGTCGCTCCCTGTATCGAACCTCCACATATTACCGTTTACGTCAGGGGCGTAGATCCTGTCCGCGGCTCCGTCCGCGTTTACATCAATCACGGCGATTTGGCTTGGCACTGAATTTGAAAAGCTTGAGTTATCGCTTCTCGTGTATCCCCAGACCTTATAACCGCTTGTGGAGAAACTCGGCACGCCGAGGCTGGAGAGCGTCGCTATTTCAACGGCGTAAACTCCCCTCCCCTTGGTATCCGCGACAGGGGGCGCCTGATCTTCCGAGACGTTGTCATAGCCCCCGCCTATGAACGCCACCACCTTTGTGGTGTCGGTACCGCTTACTTTAGTGATTATCTTAGCTATAGAGGGCTCTGACCAGCTTTCGGCAAGCTCTGAATAGTCAGTATTATTCCCGGAAGGGCTTAAAGTAGAGCTTATCTGCCACATGAATTTTGGCGATGCCTGGGTTGTTATATCAATGGCGTAGTAAGACCCGCCTCCCCTTCTCTCGCCGAAGATAAGCACGACCTTGTCAGTAGCCGCATTTATATTCCCGTCATTCAGTTTATTGTACGTATAGACTGAAGCGGATGAGTCAACATAATAGGTGTGGCTGGCTGGCGGCGCGCTTAAACACGTCCCTGTCGTATAACACAGGTTTGGCAAAATATCCGGCGGGACAAAAGCCCACAGCTCGCTGCCGTCGCAGTCTTTGAAGGCATGGATCATGCCGTCGTTGGCGCCGACAAAAATCACGGTCTTATTTATCGAGCAGTCGCTCTCCTGCGAAACATCGTATACGTTATAATGCACCACGATGGGCTTGGAGTGCAATATGTCCCCCATGATCCAGTTCCTCAATTCCGTCGTATTGCCGTTATTGTTCTCGTCATAGGCATCCTGCCCGTACACATAGTTTATGAGAGAATTTTTCGACGGATTGTCGATCACGTTCAGCGTCGCGGCTGTTACGGCCGCGTTGGAAGCCGTAAAAGCGTTGGAAGCGTCGGTGAGGCTGAGGTTGGTCCCCGTATATGTGTAGATATTCCTCGCCGTGGACCTTGTCATAAGCATCGACCCCGCGCCGCCTTTTTCTACGCTGCCTCCGTCAGCCGCGCTGCTCCAGTACGAGACCGCGTTGTCCCTGATGCTTCCGTCCGCGTTCGTGGCCGGATTGCCGTTCTGGTCAACTATGCTCCCCTTACTGTCAAGGCCGTATTTCTTAAGGTTGCCGCTCCAGAAAGGGAGAGTATTGGGCCTAAAATATCCCATGTAAATACGGTTGCCGCTGAAGGTCCTGTTCTCGGGGCTTACCGGGACAACGGGCGCGACGAACGAGGTATTGTCCTCGATTATCGACGCAAGTATCTTTCTTAAAGATTCGCTGAGCGTTCCGGTGGAAGATGCGGCGTAATAAGTGCCGCCGCCGTTGTATGCGGTCTTCTTCAGGAAGTTTTCCGCATTGGTAACCCCGCCGAGACCGAAGCCGACCGTGTGGGTAATGACGTTCTGCTTACCGGTTGTTTTTGGATCTACGCCGTCCGGAAGGAGGTCGTTATCATACAGGTATTTGGCGACGTCGTCGAGATAGTCGCTGCCGTTGGAATCGTACGGCGCCACCGCGGGGTCGCTCGGCGGGTTGTCGTAGCCGTCGCCGTCGCAGTCGCCGTTATTGCATATGGTCTTGAGGACGGCGTTCTGGTCCTGGGTTGACATACCGTCGGTTATGATGATGACGTAGTTTTTCTGGCAGCTGTATTCTATCGGCGTCGTGTATGTGATATTTCCGTTCTGGGTCGAGAAGGCCGTGGCCGCCCCTTTGTAATACCTCATCGCTTCAAAGAGCGTCTCGGCCAGAGGGGTCCATGTTTGCGCCGGGATGTTATTGATGGTATTTACGAGGGCGGTCCTGTTGGTCGTGGTCCCGGAGAATATGGCGTCCATATCCTTTACGTAGGCCCGGTACCCGTTATATCCGTAGTTGTCCGTGTACCCGTAGTTAGAGCCCGGCACCCCCGCTATATGTCCGCCTTCGTCGGTATTGAATATCATGAGCCCGAAATTTACGCCGTTGGTGGAGCTTATAAGGTTGGTCAACGTTTCATGGGCGACGTCTATCTTTGGCCGCGGGGTCCCGTAAACGACCTTCCAGTTTACGTAGTTCCCGAGAGCAAAACTTCCATTGGTGGTTGTACAGACCCCTGTTGTTTTTAACTTTCCAGTGTATAGCCCTGTTGTCTGAAGCGACGTATGCGCCGAGGAACAACTTACTCCGCTTATGTCATTTATCCAGTTTATCCATGTGCTGTTGGAACTCTGCCATTTGTAAACCTTATTCGACTGGCATAGACCGCCCTGACAGTCATTGATGGGGGGGTATGTGGTCGCCGGGTCGTAGGGGATCCCTGAAACTACCGAATCGTTCATAGAGCCGGAGTTGTCAAGGATTATGAGCACGTTCGGCGGGACGGTGGCGGTTGAAACCCCGTATATCGAAGTATCGCCCGGGTACTGGTCAACCCCGTAGGAACGGGACTCAAACAGCGCGGTTGAAAAAATTACAAGGAGGACCGTTAACCATTTCTTACTGTTTAGGGATAATTTTCGCATTGCTGACCTCCAGATTTTCGGTAGAGCTGCCCTGACCTGTGCCTGTTACGTTAATCGCGTAGTAATCGGCCTGAAACTGCGTCACATCAACGCCGGACCCCCGGGAGGATTACCGCTCGCTACCAGCTTGACCTTTCCTGTCGCGTTGCTGTTGCCGACCGTAAGGTCGACGCCCGCAAGCGGGATATTGGTAGAGTTGCCCATTTGAGTGCCGATGGTGTCGTATATATTATTGTCGCTCAGGGAATACGCCACTCCCCTTTCGGCGGCGTAGAAAGCGCCCTGTCTTGAAACGAAGTTTCTTGATACCTGCACCTCCGTACTGGAAGTGTTAAACATCAACGTGCCGAGAAGGCCCATGAGAAATAAGATTACCAGCGCCAGTACGAGGGCGAATCCTTTTTCATTATTAATAACCATTTTTATTTCAATTGGCTTTTTCATTTTCATGGATCACCTGTTTCTTATCTTTACCACAGTGGTTAACTGCCTGCTTTTTGGGGTTCCAGACAGCGCCGCTGTTTGAACGGTCTGACCTGTAATCGTAATCCTGACGGCCCTTATAAGCGCGTTATTCGCTGGCACATCAACTTCGGCCGTGCTTCCGTCAAGGATATATTTGAAATCAAGATTCTGGATATTCGTCGCCACGACCGAATCAGCGCCGGGACTGTTATTTACTATCCTCATAAGACACGTCTGCCCGGTCGTGCATGTCACGCCGTTTGCGCACGCCGCCGCGGGCCCGATACAGTATTGTATTGTGTTTGGATAAGTATCAGGGGCGGAAGACGCGGTCCTGGCTATAATATACCCGCTTTTAAATAAGGTGGTGGCGCCGCTTACCGCTGGTGACATCGAAATAGTCGCCGGGGGTCCCGCTACTAACGCCGTTATCGTAAAGTATGTATTTACCGGCTGGCTCTTGTCCGCCCCGCTTATAATTCTTACGATGTCCCCGACCTTAAAAAAATTTACGTTGTCCGAAGACGATATTGTTAAGGTTATTGGAGTGCCGGCCACTATATTGGCTGATAAATCGGCGTCTATGCGCGCAATCGTGCCTGTCGCGGAGGCGGTATTGACCGTCACGCTGTCGGAACCGTTGACGCCGGCGTCGCTGATAAGAGCGCCTACCGGATTTGCCCCCGCGGTCACAAGGAACCCGGCTGTTCGTAAATCGCTTGAAATGCCGTCTATACCCGCCCTGACATTCTGTTGGACGTCAACAACGTCTTCCTCGATATGAGTCATTTTATGCTGCATGTTATATAAAGAAAATATAGCCGCGATTAAAACGCCGAGTATGGCTAAAACAACCATTAACTCTATAAGCGTAAAGCCGCTATTATTTTTTCTTATTTCATTTAAGATTTTATTCATATGTTTTTTTAAAAATAATCCGGCGCTTAAACAGTGCCCTTTAACGCGGTTAGAGTTACGCTCCTTATGCCGCTTGCAACCGTAACGTCAATCCTCGAAACGCCTATTACCGGAGTCGCGACATTGACCGTATAAGTGGCCGAGTAGGTTTTTCCCTGTACCGTCCTTGTTGTTGCGGCGGAACCGGTATCAAGATCATATACCGCGTTTGCGACGTTGGTAGCGAATATCGGATCGCTTCCGTCCTTTGCCATAATCTCTTCCAGGACTGAAGCGGCGATAGACCTCTCGATAGTCACAGTATATGAAAATTGGTCTGAACCAATCCCCGAGGAAAGTATCGTTGCCGTCCCCAGCATCCCAATGGCCAGAATCGAGATAGCAACAAGAAGTTCTACAAGTGTAAAACCTTTTTCAGAAACCATCGCTTTAAGACCTGCCTTCCAGTAAAATTCAAATATCTGTTAATTGAAATTTGCAACATCCATGCCAAGACTTAACTTATTGAATTTCTTAACATTTGAATTCATTGAAGCCACTGAAGCACAGTACTTTTTTCATAGTCCGTAACTTTTTATCTTATAAAGAAGCGCCCTGTGGCTCAATTCAAGAAGAGCCGCCGCCCTGGTTTTATTGTTGTTTGTCCTCTCGAGCGCCTTCTTTATAAGTTCCTTTTCCATGGCCTCCTGAGCCCTTTTGATGGAAAGGTCGTTAAAATTCTCAAGGGTTAGAATCGGCGCCGGGGTTCCCTTATCGCTTAAGGGGAGCGTCTCACGGCGTATCATCCCCGTCTCCTCAAGTATCATCGCCCTTTCTATCACGTTTTCAAGCTCGCGGATATTACCGGGCCAGTGGTAGCTTAATAGCGCGTCCATCGTTTCTTTCGACAATCCCTTAACCTGTTTAACGAACTTTTTCGAGTACTTCATAACGAAATGCTCGGCGAGCTTCGGGATATCCCCGGGCCTTTCCCTGAGGGGTGGAAGCTTAATCTCGATTACGTTGAGTCTGTAGAAAAGGTCTTCCCTGGAAATTCCCTTTTTTGATCTCCTCCCGGAGATCTCTAAGCGTGGCCGCCACAACCCTGGTATTTATCTTTACGGATTTTGTATCCCCGACCCTTCTTATCTCCCCTTCCTGCAAGGCCCTCAGCAGCTTTACCTGCAGTTCCATCGGTAGCTCTCCCACCTCGTCCAGGAAAATAGTCCCTTTATCTGCCTCATGGAAAAGCCCGTCCTTTGTCCTGTGGGCGTCCGTGAAGGCGCCCTTTACATGGCCGAAGAGTTCGCTTTCAAGGAGCGGCCCCGGGATGGCCCCGCAGTTTACCACCACAAAGGGGTTATTGGCCCGCGAGCCGCTATAATGTATCGCGCGCGCGATGAGTTCCTTCCCTGTCCCGCTCTCGCCCGTAACGAGGATCGAGGTATCATAATCGGAGATCTTCTTAACGAGGTTCAGGATCTCAAGCATTTTTTGGTCTTCGGTATTAAAGACGCTCTTGAAATCGTATTCCTTTAGCGCCTCGTCCTTAAGTCTCGTGTTCTCCCGCTTAAGCTTCTCTCTCTCCTCGGCCTTTTTTACCGTAAGTATTATCTCGTCGGCCTTGAAGGGCTTGGAAATATAGTCATAGGCCCCGAGCTTCATGCACTCTATGGCGGTATCGATTGTCCCGTACGCGCTCATCATTATGACCGTATGCCCGGCCCCTTTGCTCTTTAACGCCCTTAAGAACTCGAGCCCGTCCATGCCGGGCATCTTTATGTCGCAGAGTACAAAATCATAATCATCGCCGTCTATGGCCTGCAGCGCCTTTCTGGCGTCCGAAAGGGCCGAGGTTTCGTAACCCTCTTTCTTAAGGATGACCGATATCATGTGGCGCATCGAATCTTCATCATCAATGATTAATATCTTCATTATTCTCTCCTGAGGGCAACATCACGCTGAATGTAGAACCTTCTCCGACCTTTGACTTAAGTTTAATCTCTCCGCCGTACGCCTTGATAATGCTCTGAGACACGAAAAGACCGAGGCCCGTGCCCTTGCCCACGTCCTTGGTCGTGAAAAAAGGGTCGAAGATCCTCAACGCGTCTTCATCGCTTATGCCGCATCCCGCGTCGGTAAAGCTTATAACTGACGTATTCCTTCTCCGCAGTCTCTCCCGGCGCGCCAAGGGAAAGGTCATCCCTTCGTCTTTTTCCGCGTTTTCTTTCTATGGGGCGTTTCTCGACGTATGTTTTAATCGCGATTGTTTTAACGCCGTCCTTGCCGCTCATCGAATGAGCCCCGTTAATGAGAAGGTTCACAAAGACCTGCCTGAGCTTCCTGTCGTCTATCAGCACCGCTGGCATGTCTTTCTTAAGTTCCATGTCGATCTTGACGCCGTTAAGGTCTTTATGCACGGTTACGGTGGAAACGGTCTCCTCAAGAAGACCGTTGACATTCACAGGTTGAGCGGCCTTCTTTGACGGTCTTGATATCTCCAGAAATTCCCTTACGATAAAATCTATCCTCGATACTTCTTTTGAGGCCCTCTCCAGTATCTCTTTCTCTTCTTCCTTGTCATCGACCCCTCCGGAGAGGATGCCGAGATACCCACTGACCGCTCCGAGCGGGTTGCCGATCTCATGGGCGATGCCCGCGGCAAGGCGTCCGACAGCCGCTAAAGTAGTTGACCTTAAAAGCTCTTCCTGGGCGGCCAGAAGCTCGTTATTTACCCGCTCCAGGCTTTTAATCTGCGATTCAAGCCTCCCCGCCATAATATTAAAAGACGCCGCGAGGCTTCCGATCTCGTTATCGACATCCACCCTGGCCCTTTCGCCAAGCATGCCGCCGGCTATGCGGGTCGCGGCCTCTTCAAGCTTCCGTATCGGCGTTACGATGGACCTCGAGAGGAAGTATACTCCAAAGGCGATTATGACGGCCGAATCAAGGAAGGCATAAAAGAGGAGAAACTTCTTAACAACGGCCATATCCTCCCGTATCCCGCTTAGCGGCACGGTAAATTCAATCATCCCTCCAGTTCTTCCCACAGCGTCCAGGGGAGCAGATATATAAAGCATCCTACCCGGCCCCTTGAACCAGCCTCCGCCTATTCGCCTCACCTTTAAAATGCTGGAAAAAGGCATTTCTTCTCCGGCTTCGACCGGAAGCGCCCCGTCGTTTATTAATACCCTCCCCATGCCGTCGGTCAGCTTGAAATCATTGATGCCGGCTTCTTTTAACGTCCTTCCGGCGTAAAGCGGCGTCTCCGATCCGACACCCTGGTTATTCTCAGGCTTATTTACCGCGGCCCTCACGAACCTGACTACTTTCTCGGCTTCAGTTATCCTCCAGTAGACGGCGTTATTCTCAACAACCTTTATGCTGATAAGCCCGATAAGTCCAATGCCGGTAAGAGTAGTTAAGACTATGCCAGCGGTAAGCTGCACCCGAATGCCGAGAGAGCGGTTCATTGAGACGGTTCTCCTGGTTAACGCGTATCGCCCTTATAAGCGCGACGATTATCGCCTAAAACCCTGTGGCCTTCAAAATATACCATCTTATAAGCGCTTCTCCGAAAAAAAGATATACAACCGCCCCCAGGGCCAGGAAAGGCCCGAAGGGTATAGGGTATTTACTGTTTTTTCCGGAAATGAACATGAAAACGCCCCCGACAATGGCGCCGGAAAAAGACCCGATAAGGAGAGTTACGAGAACGCCCCTCCACCCTAAAAATCCCCCTATCATGCCCAGAAGCTTGATATCCCCTCCCCCCATGCCTTCGTTCCCCGTGGCCCGGAAATACGCGTAAGCTATTATAAATAGAGTACCGCCTCCAAGGATTATCCCGGCGATGGAATTCAATACGCCGGGCAGGGCCGTAAAGAATGAAAGGATAAAGCCGATAACGATACACGGGATACTTATCACGTCGGGGATTATCTGATGCTTGAGGTCTATAAAAGTTATTACGATAAGAGCGGAGACGAAGGCGAAGTATGCAAAAAAATCAACGGATAATCCGTACCTCGAAAAGAGGGAAAGGGCGAAGAGACCCGTGAGAGCCTCGATGAAAGGGTATTTTATGGAGATGACCGTGCCGCAGGACCTGCACCTTCCCCCAAGCAAAATATAACTTATTATCGGGATATTATCGTAGAAGCGGAGAGGAGCGCCGCACGCGGGACACCTTGACGCGGGAGAGACGATTGATAACCCGGCGGGGATACGATAAATGCAAACGTTGAGAAAACTGCCAATTACAGCCCCGAAAATAAAAGGCACAATTAAGATAATACTCTCGGCCATTTTTATTTTAACTTTTTCTGTTCCGTGCTTTTAAAGTGCCGCCTTACTTCGTTATAAAACAAAATAAAACAAAACGGCTCATATTATACACAAGAGTCACCCGCAAGTCTTTTTAATTCCGTGGCTGGTGAGCGTACCGCAGCGGACGCCGGAGAATAACATCTAAAAACCAAAAACTCAAGGACGAAAAACGAGTGAGCTACAAAGTTTCCGGCAAATAACCTTTCCTCCTTTTTTCTACTATCGACAAAATGTCAGAAGCCTGCTTTATGGCGTCCCTTGAATCTTTTTGCGTAATAACCTCCGCCGGGATCCCTCCGGGAAGGGCATCCGGGAATCTCGAGGTCTTGTAATATATATCAAGGCTCGTGGATGAACCGACAAAGCTCTTGAACCCTTCTTCGTACGTCAGGGCCCTGTCCAGGAGGTCCACAACCGACCTTGTTTCCCTCGCGTCCTCCCTCATCAGGAAAAGAAAAGCCCTGAGGGATTTAGCCGCCGCCTGCTGCGCGTAGAAGCAGGCGGGCGCGTAAAAACCGCCCTGCTGATTCCACTCGGCCGCCTTGAGGTCGTATTCCGACTGCCTGAGCCACCTGTCAGCTTCCTTTCCAAAAAACTCCATAAAACCCCCTTTGCAAATGAACTGCCCCGCGCAAGCAGCGGGGTATCAAAATCTTTATAAGGACAGTCGCGCCGCAAGCGGCGGGGAATCAAAATTCTCCGCCATAAATGGCTAAGAATTTTGATGGTACGGATAATCATTTATATTTGCCAGCCTTGACCCGCCGCTAAAGCGACGGGATTGCGGCTGGCACACCCATTCAACACTAAAAGATTAAAACGCAAAAACCTTAAGTTCTGTAGGAAGAATTTATCTTAACATAATCATAAGAAAGGTCTGTTGTCCAGAGCCTTGTTGATGACCTTCCCATGTTCAGCTTAACCTGAACGGCTACTTCCTTTACTTTTATCGCCGCCGCCGCCCTGGTTTCGTTCCCTGCGTCGACCCCGCGCCTTACCACCGGCACGCCGTTAAAAGATATGTCTACCTTCCTTTCTTTCATCCTTATGCCGGACTTTCCCATGGCGGCCATAATCCTTCCCCAGTTGGGGTCGCCTCCGAAAAAAGCCGTTTTTACAAGGAACGATTCCGCAACAGCCCTGGCCGCCTTACGCGCATCAGGAACACTGGCCGCCCCGGTGATATTAATCTCTATGAACCTTGTCGCCCCTTCCCCGTCTTTTACTATCATGTGGGCGAGCTTTAAGCAGACCTCGTTAAGGAGTTTTGAAAAGATATTAAAGGCCTCTGTACCAGTCTTTATCTCTCCGCACCCGCTCAAGCCGTTGGCGAAGACGAGAACGGTGTCATTGGTTGAGGTGTCGTTATCGACGACAATGCTGTTGAATGAAAGGTCCGCGGCGGATTTTAGCGCGCGGCTCAAAGCTGGATTTTTTATATCGGCGTCTGTAGCTATAAAGGCGAGCATCGTAGCCATGTTCGGACATATCATCCCTGCGCCCTTCGCTATCCCGGCTACCGTCACCGTCTTACCGTTAATCTTCGCCCTGAGGGAAGACGACTTCGGGAAGGCGTCAGTAGTCATTATCGCGGCGGAAGCGTTATGGAACCCCCCGTACGAAAGCTCTTCCACGAGCGCCGGGACCCCTTTTTCCACCTTATCAACCGGAAGCTCCACGCCGATTACGCCGGTTGAGGAGACCAGTATGCTCCCTTTCGGGCTACCGATAGCCTTTTCGACAAGAGTGGCCATCCTTTCGGAGACCCTGTATCCACGGGCGCCGGTACATGCGTTGGCGTTGCCGCTATTTACGATAACGCCCCTTGATACCCCTTTTTTTATCCTCTTGATATCGAGAAGAACCGGGGCGGCCTTTACGCTATTGGTGGTAAAAACGCCGGCGGTCTGGGCGGGGAGATCGCTCAGGATCAGCGCAAGGTCCATACCCCCTCTTTTTTTATCCCGCAGGATATCCCTGAAGCCTTAAAACCTGGCACTTTAAGCCCGGCAGGTTTGGAGAGGTTTTTGTACGGTGGCATCAGCTTAACTTTCGGAAAAATTATTTTATCTTACCCTTTGCCGCTGATAAGGACTATCAGGCTGTTGAAAAAAAGCCTGACGCGATCCATGGACGGATTGCCAAATTGCGAGACGGTACAAACAAGTGAACGCCAAAAAGGGACTTCTTCAACCCTCCTGCCTGATGAATGGACCGCCTGGGGCGCTTTTCTCCCAACTAACTATTGGCGCCGCAGCACCTCTTATATTTCTTACCGCTTCCGCACGGGCATGGATCATTTCTGCCGACCTTGTCCCCCTGCCTTGTTACGGGCTGATCCTTTTCACTTTCACTTTCGGCGTTATTTTCTTCACCCCGGCCGTATCTCAGTTTCCTGGGCTTCTGTCTCGGTCTCGGCGCCGCTTCCAGGGCAGTCTTCTCCTCTTCTCCACCCTCTTTTTTAATCTGGACTTTAAAGAGCCTTTCAGCCACATCCGACTTGAGAGTTGAGATCATGCTGACAAAAAGATCAAACCCCTCTTTCTTGTATTCCTGAAGGGGGTTTTTCTGTCCGTAACCGCGGAGCCCTATGCCGCCCTTTAAGTGGTCCATGGAAAGGAGGTGATCCTTCCAGAGGGTATCCAGCGTATGCAGCAATATTATTTTTTCAAAATTGGCGAACCCATCTTCTCCGACGAGCGCCACTTTTTCATTATATGATTTCCAGGCCCTTTCGGTAATAAGACCGGCGAGGGCCTGCCTGTTATTCAGGCTTTCAATATCCGCCTTCTCAAGGCGCACGCCGAAGTGTTTCAAGAGCGAATCGTTAAGCGCCTTTGTGTCCCACTCCTCTGGGTGCGACTTCTCCTCAATGTGCGTATTAACGGCGTCTTCGGCCACTTCCACGCTGAACTCCTTGACCATGTCCCGGAGCCCCTGCTGCGAAAGTATCTGCCTTCTGTAGCCGTACACCACCTCCCTCTGCTGGTTCATGACGTCGTCATATTCGAGGAGGTGCTTTCTGATATCAAAGTTATGGGCCTCGACCTTTTTCTGCGCGTTTTCAATCGCCCTTGTCACAAGGCCGTGTTCTATGGGCACGTCCTCTTCCATGCCTATGCGGCTCATTATGGAAGCGATCCTGTCGCTTCCGAATATCCTTAAAAGGTCATCCTCAAGGGAGAGATAGAACCGGGACGAACCCGGGTCTCCCTGCCTGCCGGCGCGTCCCCGGAGCTGGTTGTCGATACGCCTTGACTCGTGGCGTTCGGTGCCGATGATGTGCAGGCCCCCGAGATCGAGGACTTTCTGTTTTTCTTCCTCGCAGAGGACCTTTACGGCCTCAAGAGCCTCATGGTACACCTCCGTCGTGTCGTCTTTGCCAGCGCGCGCCGCGGCGAGGAAAGCGGGGTTTCCTCCAAGGAGGATATCCGTGCCCCTGCCGGCCATATTTGTCGATATGGTCACGGAGTTGAGCCTTCCGGCCTGAGCGACTATTTCCGCCTCGCGCTCATGGTGTTTAGCGTTAAGGACATGGTGCGCGGTCCCGTGCTTTAAAAGGAGGCTTGAGAGCTTCTCGGAGTCTTCGATGGAGATGGTGCCGACAAGTATGGGCCTTCCCTTTTCATGCCACTGCTCTATCTCCTTAATAACGGCCTTGAACTTCTCCTTCTTGGTCTTGTAGATGAGGTCCGGGTAATCGATCCTGATCATGTCCTTATTCGTCGGCATAACGAGGACTTCCAGTTTATATATGGAATGGAACTCCGCGGCCTCGGTATCCGCCGTACCCGTCATGCCGGCCAGTTTGTCGTACATCCTGAAATAATTCTGGAACGTAACGGTGGCGAGGGTCTGGTTCTCGTTCTCTATCTTAACCTTTTCCTTGGCCTCCACGGCCTGATGGAGCCCGTCGCTCCAGCGCCTGCCGGGCATGAGCCTTCCCGTGAATTCGTCAACTATTATGACCTGTCCGTCCTTGACCACAAAGTCGACGTCCCTGTGGAAAAGCACATGAGCCCTTAAGGCCTGGTTAACGTGATGGAGGGTTTCGATATTTTCCGGGTCATAAAGGTTACCGACCTTCAGGAGCTCTTCAACCTTCTCCACCCCTTCGTCGGTAAGAAGCACCTGACGCTCTTTCTCTTCGACGGTATAGTGGGCGTCCTTCTTAAGCCCGGGCATGATCCTGTCGATGATATAGTACTTATCCGTGGACTCTTCCGTGGGCCCGGAGATTATAAGGGGGGTGCGCGCCTCGTCAATAAGAATTGAATCGACCTCGTCGACTATCGCGAAGTTAAGCTCCCTCTGGACGTACTCCTCGAGGGAGAACTTCATGTTGTCCCTTAGATAATCGAACCCGTATTCGTTATTGGTGCCGTAGGTAATGTCCGCGGCGTAAGCCTCCCGGCGCGTTACGGGTCTTAAATGCAGGAGGCCTTCATTCTCTTCAAGATATTCCGGGTCGTAGAGGTAGCTCGCCTCGTGCTGTATTATGCCGACCGAGAGCCCGAGCGCGTGGTAAACGGGCCCCATCCACCGGCTGTCCCTCCTCGCGAGGTAGTCGTTCACCGTAACGAGGTGAGCGCCTTTACCGGTGAGCGCGTTCAAATAAAGCGGCAGGGTCGCGACAAGGGTTTTCCCCTCGCCGGTCTTCATCTCGGAGATCTTCCCCTCATGCAGAACTATGCCGCCTATCATCTGCACGTCGAAGTGGCGCATCTCAATCTTTCGCCACGCCGCTTCTCTAACCGCGGCAAACGCCTCCGGGAGTATGTCATCAAGGGTTTTGCCGGCGGCAAGGCTCTCTTTAAGCTTCAGAGTAATGTCCTTAAACCCCTCGTCGCCGATAGACTTCATCCTTGGTTCCAGGGAGTTAATCTGATCGACTATCGGAAGAATACGCTTGATCTCCCGGTCGTTTTTGCTTCCGAATACTTTTTTAAGCAGGCTATTAAACATCACTCACCGATCCAGGATAAAGATCCCTTACCTTATTTGGTGTTTTTGAAAAAAAGATTTAGACATTATAAATATAAAAATCCAATAAGTACAACATAATATACTAACATAATTATACAAATTTTTCCATAAGTGTAAATCTTTTTTAAGGCCTTCCAATGTGACTGAAACGCGGGCTGATATTCCAAAAAATATGAAACAAAAAAGCCCTTCCATATCCGGTAAGGGGGGTGAGGGCCTTTTGTGAAATTTTTTAAATTTTTATCCCTGTATACAGGGGCCTGCTTTTTTAAGCATAGGGCGCCCTATCTACTCATACATATAGAGCAATATCCTGTCTTTTTCCATTTTAATATAGCCTTCCTGAGTCATCTTCTTGAGAGCCCTGCTCACGACCTCCCTTGAAGAGCCTATCATGGCCGCCAGTTCCTCGTGCGTAAGCCTTTCAACGGATACCACTTTTCCCCGTGTCGACGCCCCTCCTTTGGACATCCCTATGAGCGTATGGGCGATCCTTCCGCATACGTCAAGGAGCGCCAGCCCGCCTATCTTCCTTGTAGCCTCGCGAAGCCTGCCAGTCAGATACGCGAAAAGCCTCATGTAAACCTTGTGGTGCGTGGAGAGGTATCCCAGAAAGGAGGCCTTGTTTATGACCAGGCACTCGAGTTTTTTGACCGCCTCAACGTTTGCCGACCTGGGCTGGTCGTCGATGATGGAAAGTTCCCCGAACATATCGCCTTCTTTTAATACGGCAAGCACTATCTCGCGTCCCTCCTCCCCGTAAAGGGTAACATTTACCCTGCCGGAAAGTATAAAATAAACAGCGTCCCCGCTTTCGCCCTCGGATATGATCTGGGTGCCAGCCGGCCAGGACTTCATCTCGCCCCTGCTGATCAGCTCTTTCAGATAAAAATCCTGCAATCCGCTGAAGAGCGGATTCCGGGCCAGTATCTCTTCCATAAGTTTTCCCTCTTCCATAATCTCCACCTTTTTTCCTTTTTGAAGCTCCCCGCTGCAAGCCGCGCTTAATCTTCCAAATGTAGGTTTTTTCAGAGTTCTTTATGGAGAACCTGAAAATAAGCGGCGTTTCGCGAAGGACGTTAAAAATATCCTTCATTGGACGCCTGAAAAAAAGCGGCGTCTCGCGCAGGACTTTAAAAGTTCCATTCGTTCTTACCGCGCGGCAAACTGCGGGCAGGGTGAACGCTATGCATTTTCAATATCGCTTTGTAATCTATGAACCGCTTGCTTCCAATTCATCGACAAAAATGCTCGGGGCGCCGATAGAGCCTATAAAACGGATATCCGTGCCGCAGTAGCTTGCTCTCTCAAAAAGTCCAAGCAGATTTCCGGATATCGCCATGCCCCTTACCGGGTAAGCGGCCTCTCCGTCCTCAACCCAAAGCCCCGCCGCGCCAAGGGAAAAATCCCCGCTCACGGTATTTATCGTGTGTACCCCCAAAACCTCGGTGATAAAAAGGCCTTTATTCACCTCCTTGAGAAGGTCTTTGAAAGTTTTCCCGCCCTTTTCTATGTAAAGGTTTGATATGCCGACCCCTGGGAAGCTTTTGAAATTGCCCCGGGAGGCGTTGCCCGTGGATTTAGTCCCGGCCCGGGAAGCCCAGTATGTATCGTAAAGATAACCCTGGCACACCCCTTCAAGGAGAAGCGGCGTCTTGTTCCTGAGCGCGCCTTCTCCGTCAAAGACGGAAGTGGCCCATCCGCCGGGAAGGGTTCCGTCGTCCCGGATGTTCAGGGCCGGGGAGGCTATTCTTTTACCGACCTTTCCGATGAGCATCGATTTACCCTTCTGGACATTATCCCCCAGAAGCGAACCCGCGAGGGCTTCCAGCAATTCACAGGTGATCGTATTTTCAATAACCGCGGGGCACTTGACGCTTTTTATCTTCCTGGCCCCGAGCATCCTCAAGGCGTTTTTAGCGGCCCCCATGCCTATCTTATGAGGGTCTATGGAGCTTCTTTTATGGCCGGTATCCATCTCCCAGCCCATCTGGGACTCGTCTTTGTCCTGAGCCACCGCGGTCACGCTTCCGGAAAAAAACGTGGCCGAATGAGTAATATCTATCCCGTTTGAATTCACGATCCGCGTGGAAAGCATTGACTCATGGTATGAAGCCTTCCTGACCCTCGTTACCCTCGGGTCAATCGTCTTCGCGCCTTCCTCGATCCGTAACGCGCTTTCGATCTTCTTTTCTTCAGCGGCCTCGAAGAAAGAATCATCGAAGACCTGAAGGCCCTCACGCCCGACAAAAGGCGCTATCGAGACCGGGAAGGCGAGGTGTTTATCCCCGGCGGACTCAGCGCTTGCGCTTACCGTCTTTTCGACCAGATCCTTTAAAGCGTCTTCGGTCACCACGCTTGAGAACCCGAACCCAGCTCTACCTTTTGATATCGTCCTCAAGCCGACACCCGAGCCGGAACGCACCTTAAGCGCGTCTACTTCGCCGTCCTTGGCTTCTACATTAAATCCCTCTTCGGAGGAAAAAAATATCTCGTAGCTTTCAACCCTGTCAAGCAGCTTTTTAAGAGTATCTATCGCCGCAAGAGCGCGGTCTTCTTTAAGATTTTTTTCCATCGGCTCCCCTAAGTTAAATCAGCAATTATTTGAGTTCCATGATGACCGCGTTCTCGTCACAATTAGGGAACTTAACGCATTTAATGCAATCGCTCCATATCTTGTGCGGAAGGACCTCTTTGTTGATGACCCTGAAATTAAGCCTTTGAAAAAACCCGGTCTTGTAAGTAAGCGCGAAGACTTTCTTAAGCCCGAGAGACCGCGCCTCGTCAATGCACGCGTTCACAAGGCTTCTGCCTATCCCTTTCCTCGCATGATCATCCTTCACCGTGAGCGACCTTATCTCGCCCATATCCTCCGAACATATGTGAAGCGCGCATGTCCCGACGACATTGCCTCCTTCTTCATAAACAAAAAAATCCCTGAGTTTGTCGTAGATCTCGTTTATCGGGCGGTGGAGCATTATGCCCTTCCTCGCGAACGACTCTATGAGTCCGTAAATCTCGGGCACGTCATCAAGTACCGCCTTTCTTACCAATTATACTCCCCTTTCAGCAAAGCGGCCAATTCACTGTTTCAAAACCGGAAAATGTTCTTAACGTGTCTTTCTTTTCATGGACACCCTCAGGGTCATGGGATCAGCTCCGCCGTCTTTTTTTATCTCCCGTTAAATTCCGGGCCGCGTCAATCAGCTCCATGGCGTGTTTCCGCGTCACATCCGTAACCTTCATCCCGCCGAGCATTGAGGATATCTCTTCCACCCTATCATCCGCGTTGAGTTCCCTTACGGAGGTTACGGTCCTGCCTGAAGAGCTCAGTTTTTTTACCGAATAATGTTTATCCGCGAAGGCCGCTATCTGAGGGAGATGCGTAATGCATAGCACCTGATGCCTCCCGGAGACCTCCTTCAATTTCAGCCCGACCACCTGCGCCATCGCCCCGCCGACCCCCGTATCAATCTCATCAAACACCATGGTAGGGACCCTGCCCACGGCGGTAACATTTTTCATGGCGAGCATTATCCTGGAAAGCTCCCCTCCCGAGGCGATTCTCGCCAGAGGTTTTACCTCCTCCCCCGGGTTGGGAGAAATATAGAAAATTACCCTGTCGGCGCCTTTTTCATTAAACCGGAGCGTCCCGTCGGGGTTCTTCTCCGTCTCTATCATCACGCTGAAAACAGCGCCTTTCATCCCCAGCTCGGAAAGCTCTTTTTCCACCTTTTTTTCAAGTTCGGCCGCGGCCTCGGTCCTTATTTTCGAAAGCCTGGCGGCGCTGAGACCGGCTTTTTCCCTCGCGGCCGTTAAAAGCTTATCAAGTTCCCCTGTCCTTTCCTCAAAATCCGTGAGGCCTTCGAGTTCGCCCTCCAGGGAAAGCTTTTTATCAAGCGCTTCTTTAAGCGTCGGCCCGTATTTTTTCTTGAGCTTGTTTAAAAGGTCTATCCTTGCCCCGGCCTCCTCAAGCCTGATGGGGTCGGATTCAATGGATTCCGAATAATCCCTGAGAAACGCGGCGGCGTCTTCGAGCTGAAAAAGGCCTCCTTCGATCGTCTCCACGGTCTTCCCAAGCCTGTCATCGAATGAAGCCGCGCTTTTTAAAGTCTTTATTAAAGCTCCGAGACGCTCGGCTATCGAGCCGGCGTCCGAGTATATCGCCCGCTCGGCTTCCGAGGCCGCGTTTTTTATCTTCTCGGAGTTCCTGAGTCTTTCAAATTCTTTCTGAAGTCCTGTATCTTCCCCTTCCTTCGGGGAGGCGTCGGTTATCTCCTTTAGCTGAAAGGCTAAAAAATCACGCCGCTCGGAGAGATTTTTTGAATCCCTGGTAAGCCCGTCGAGCTCTTTTTTGAGCGAGAGATAATTCCCGTAATCCTCATACATCCCAGCCCTCTCTTTTTGAAAACCGCCGAAAGAATCCAGGGCCTCGACGTGCTCTTCGGGCCTGGTAAGCGACTGGTGTTCGTTCTGCCCGTAAATGTCTATCAGGCGCCTGCCTACCTCGGAGAGCGTCATAAGGGTGGCGGGGCTCCCGTTGATGTAAACCCTGTTCCTCCCCGCCCGCTGTACCACACGCTTTATAACGAGGTTTTCAGAATGCTCGATGCCGGACTCGTCGAGCGCTTTCAAAAGGCCTTTGTAAGCCCCGATATCAAACATCGCCTCAACCTGGGCCTCTTCAGTGGATGATCTGATTATCTCGTTGGATGCCCTGTCACCGAGGATGAGGGACATGGCGTCAAGTATAATGCTTTTCCCCGCCCCGGTCTCGCCGGTAAATATGTTAAGCCCCGGGCCAAAGGAAATGCTGAGGTTGTCTATGATAGCGAAGTCCTTAATACTCAGTTCAACCAGCATAACATTTCTCAAATAACTCTTTTAAGTTGTTAAAAAGCAACAGTTTTATTTCTGAGTATCGCTGTCGACCTTGACCTCCCACATGAGCCTCTCCCTCAGTATGTCAAAATAGCTTTTCCTTTCGTACTTGATTAAATATACGCTTGTGTCGGCCCTTTTTATCTTTATTGTATCCCCGCCGAGAAGCCCGACATCGACCTGTCCGTCAAGGATCAGCTGCACGTTGGTCTGCCCGGGGCTTACCGTCACATCGACAGTCATCCAATCGGGTATGACAACCGGCCGGTTTGTGAGGTTAAACGGGCATATGGGAGCTACGATTATCGAATGAATAGTCGGATAAAGAATAGGTCCATTGGCGGAAAGGGAATAAGCGGTTGAGCCGGTAGGGGTAGCGACTATCAGACCGTCGGCCCTGTAAGTCGTTACATACTCCTTGTTTATCCGTGTCTCCAGCCTCACAAGCCTCGCGTTCTCGCCCTTAACAACGGCGTCGTTCAATACTTTGTAAGTTGAGACCGTCTTGCCATGGCGTGACAGGCCGACAGCGAGCATCATCCTTTCTTCTGTCGAAAAATCGTCCTTTAAAATCCTTTCGAGTATAGGATAGACCTCGTCAATGGAACTGACGGCGGTTAAAAACCCGAGGCCCCCGAGGTTTACCCCGAGTATGGGGACCTTCTTCCCGTTAATGAGCCTTGCGGCGTAGAGCATCGTGCCGTCGCCGCCGAGAACGACCATTACGTCGATCGATTCAGCAAGTTCATCTGGAAGTATCGATATAACGGGCTTAATAAGCGCCGCATGAGCGGTATCTGTGTAGACCTTTCCGCCTTTCCCGGTAATCCATTCCGCCAATTCGTTGCCGAGTTTTATCGCCGCGGGATTACTGATCTTTACGATCAAGCCTATTTTTTTCACCGCGTCTCCCTTACAAGTCTTCTCAAATTTTGTTTATAATACCGCGATAAATCAGTATTTTTACCGCTGAGGCTCTATGATGACTTTGAGCGATTCCTTCGCCTCGCTTACGAGTTTAAAGCCGGCTCCGGTCTCTCCAAGGCCAAGCCTGTGGGTGATCATATCGGAAACGTTTACCCGGCCCGCATGTATCAGCTCAAGGGCGGTCAACGTATCACGTGGAGGCGACGCGTACGGATTAATTATCGTAATATTATCCCTCCAGAGGTCAAAAAGCGGCATGGGAAAAGTCTTACCCGGTTCCATGGGCGCGAAAAATACGATCACACCCCCGCGGTCAACGCTCTTTATCGCCTGCTCTATGGCTTTCGCGCTCGCGACACTCAAGACTACGATCTCCGCGAATCTACCGAGCGCGTCTTTTACCATGGCCGGGACGTCGCTTTCAGCCTTGAATACATGGTCCGCGCCGAACCTTTTTGCGGCATTAAGCCGTAATTCGTTCAAGTCGGTCGCTATGATTTTACCCGCGCCCAGGGCCTTCGCGAGCTTTACGTGCAGGAGTCCGGCCATCCCGCTCCCTATTACAAGGATGCTTTTACCGGCCTCCATGCGCGCTTTTCCAAGGCCCCTCACGACGCACCCAAGTGGCTCTGAAAAAGTGCCCTCCTCAAAACTCATACCCCGGGGCAGTAAAAAAACACCTCTGTCGACGTTTATCTCCGGCACTCTCACATATTCAGCGAACCCCCCGGGGTCAAAATTGGTGGTCCTCAGGATATCGCATACTGAATGGTTGCCGGCAAGGCAGTACCTGCAGGTATTGCACGGGACATGGTGGGCGACAGTGACCCTGTCACCCGGCCTAAAACGGGTCACGCGGCTTCCGGCCTCGGCGACCGTGCCGGCTATCTCATGGCCAAGCACAAGAGGGGCTTTTTTTATCCTGTACCATTCCATGACATCGCTTCCGCATATGCCGCTCGCCTCTATCTTGACCAGGATTTCGTTTCCGCGTATCTTCGGGACCGGAACGTCTTCAATACGGATATCCCTGTTATTGTAATATACCGCGACCCTCAAAAAAAACTCCTCAAAGGATAGTCAGAAGACAATCTGAGACTTTCTTTATTTCCTTAAACAACGGCGCGCTTCCCCTTTGCTCCACGGGACCTGGACAGGGTATTATACAGATCGAAAGCCTTCTCCGGGGTCATATTGTTGTGCACCACTTCGCGGACAGCCCGGATCATGGCAACAGGATTCTCCGACTGGAAGATATTCCTGCCCATATCAACTCCTACGGCCCCCCTTATGATCGCGTTGTAGGAGAGCTCCAGGGCATCGCGCTCCGGGATCTTTTTGCCTCCCGCTATAACAATAGGCACCGGGCAGCTCTTAACAACCTTCTCAAACCCCTCGCAATAATATGTCTTTACGATGTGGGCTCCGAGTTCAGCGGCGATCCTGCACGCAAGCCCAAGATACCTCGCGTCCCTGACCATGTCCTTGCCTACGGCTGTTACCGCTAAAACCGGGATACCGGCGTCCTGCCCCTCGTTTATCAGGTCCGCGAGAGCAATGAGGGTCTTTTTTTCGAGCTCTGAGCCTACAAAAATAGAGAGGGCCACGCCAGCCACATTAAGGCGCATGGCGTCTTTCATGGATACGGTCGTTCCTTCGTCGGCAAGGTTACCGAGTATGCTTGTCCCGCCCGACACCCTTAAAACTACAGGCACATCCATCGCCGGATTGATACAGGCCCTTAATACCCCGCGGGTCAGCATGAGCGTATCCGCGTACGGCAGCAGCGGCGAAACGGTCCTGGCGGGTTCTTCAAGCCCTGTCGTGGGTCCCAGGAAATACCCGTGATCCACGGCAAGCATTACTGTCTTTCCGGTAGCAGGCCTTATTATCCTCGATAAGCGGTTCTTCATGCCCCAATCCATAAAAATCCCTCCTTATTTAAATATCAGCTGTCTCAAAAATCGTGTCTGTTGTCAAACCTTATCAATATGCGTAACTAAAGGAAATTCCACATAAAACATATATATAGAAGCATATAGCCGGAAAATTATATAAGTTTTAGGATAACAAGGTACAAGCGTCGCGTCAACTGAATTTATGCCGGAGTATTAGTAAAGAAAGTGAAAATAAGAAATTACAAATGTGATAAAATAATTTGGACTTCTTTAAAATTTTTTGATAGAATCAATTGTTCAGATACATCAATAATGCGGCATAATATCGTTCCAGCTTCTTTCGTAATGAAGCGATTAAACCTTACACCGGAAAAGGGTGTAAATATCAGGATTTTTTCTATAAAATTTTAATGCATAAAATACTTATAATAATAATTCTTACGCTTACCGCACAACTTATTCCGCTTACCGGCACAATTCAGGCGGCTACCATCGTCGTTCCCGATAATTACAGGAGCATCCAAGAAGCGGTAGACAAAGCCGCCCCTGGCGACTCTATCATCGTAAACGAAGGGACTTACAGCGAAAATATCGTTGTAAGCAAACCCCTGTCCATAAGATCCAGTAAAGGACCGGCTTCCACGATAGTGCGCGCCGGGTTAGCGAATAAACCTGTTTTCAATATTTTAAGCACCGATAAAGTAACCTTGAGCGGCTTTACCGCGACCGGTTCAAATGACGCCGGGGTAATACTTTCAAACGCCCGGAACGCGCTATTGAATAACAATATAACAACCAGGAACGCAAACGGCATCATTCTTAGCCATTCCAACGGCAATACCATAACTGAAAACGAAGCGAACCTTAACACGAGAAACGGGTTGTATCTTGAAGCGTCAACAGGCAATAAGATCGAAAAAAATATCGCAAATTCAAACAGCGACAAGGGTATTTTTATCAGCCACTCGGACAAAAATGAAGTAATAAATAATAACGCCAACAGGAACCAATGGAACGGGATAATGTTTTTTTCCTCCCACGGCAATATCGTACACGACAACATGACTTTCGGGAATACGTTCGGCGTCGTAATGAGCGATTCAAGCGACAACGATATTGGATCTAATACCACTCTCCCAAATATATTTATAATACTGCCGATCGTATTAATATATTTAGGGATATTATTTTACATTGTACAGAAAAACATATTGCGCTTATTTATAAGAGGATAGGACGGGAGTCGAGATGCGCACCATTTTGAGTTTTTTCAGCGTTTTTTCCACCATACCCATAATACTGGCGAGCATCGGGCTTATTTTTGCCACCGCGGGTTTTATCAGCGGCTTGCAGCTGGTAAAGGCGTCGGACCCCTTTGAGCGCAAGATTCACAGGTTCAACGGGTTTATTACCATCGCCCTTTACCTTATACTTTCCACATTATATTTCTCACAGAATGGAATAAGGCTATGGTCTGTCATCGCGTGGTTATGCGGGCTTATCGTGATCTTTTTGAAACTCACCATTGTTCACGCGAAAAACCGGAGACGCGCGTTTAAATACGTTAGCTGGCTCGGCGGCATCCTTATCATCATCTGGCTTATCATTGTTTACATAAATATACCGATCTGAAAATACAGTCTCTTTCCCGCTCAACCTTATTTTCACTTTCACGTTCAAATATCCTTTCTATCAAAAGACGGCTCTCAAAATAAAAAGAGGGCTTTTAAAAGCTCTATCGCTTTTAAAGGCCCTCTTTCAAAGTCTATTTTTACCCTTTAAGGCCAGACTCCTGCATCTCTCGCATTAGCCGTTGCAGCACCCGGCGTCGATATGGGCAAGCTCCCTCACAGCCGCTATAGCGTCATCAAGATTTGCACGCTCGGCTCTGCTAAGGGGATTAGCTGTACGGTCGCCCGCCTCCACATGGACATAGATTTTATCAATCCGGTTCATGCCATCAAGAATCTTATCTTTTACCGCTGGATCCAGGGAACCGTTTACGAGTTCAAAGAACTCGGCGTCTTCCTTACGGATATGGCCCTTCAGGCTGACTATCATCGATTTTACGATCCCATCGAGGATATCATTATCCCTCAGTGCGTCGCGGACGTTATGAAGAAGCGAGAGGATTTCACGGTGGTCTTCCTTTATCGTAGAGACAAGGCCTTCTCCAAAAGTTACAAGACCTCTCATCGCCGGAAAAAGCACCTCCTCCTCCTTCATGGCGGAATGCTTAAGGATCGCGTTTTCAAGGCCGTTTGTGGAAATCCACAACCCTTCGACGTCTCTCCTGCGGACCTCGTCCTCTACTGCTTCGATTATCTTGAATATTTCCTTGTGCTCGTTAACAAGTATAGCAATAGGACCGCCTATCGATTTTTCAGAAGCGGACACCTGAGGTTCGTCGGCCGTATTTTCTTCCCCGGCAACCTCGACGCTAACGATTTTATATTGCTGTGAAAAGCCGAGCTTGCACGCGCCCCTGGGGCTTTTAAACACGCCCTCTTCCTCCGAGGCGGCGGATAATTCCTTAAAGAACTCTTCGCCCATGGTAAGATACCCTTCCCTGCAGTTCACGCAGCATGAAGGGCGCATACAGCGGTATTTTATATCAAGCTTCCGCACGGACATGACATATCCTCCTTTTGGACTTCTCAACGAATCAGGCGGTGCCTACGGTCTCGTCCTTGGCGGGCGGCGAGGGCATGCCGAACTCATCATTGAACTTGGTTACGATATATAAAAGGCTTCTGTGGTTCAAAAGGAGCCCTTCATATAGCTTCGTCTTTGTAAGGGCGTCAAAATAAAATTCATAAGAGAACTGGATCTGTTTCGCTATGCTGTTATCGTCCATGTTGATATCATAGCTATTCTGCTGGAAAATAAGATCGCTTCTTATCTCTGCATAGAATTCACTCCTCTCCTCTTCCTTCATCTCTTTAAGCTTCTCGATGTGTTCAGGCGCGATGGCGACTCCGTTCAATAATACAATAAGTCCGGGATAGTCCTTCGGCTGGAGTATCCGCTGCTTTTTGAGACCCTAACGGGTAATCTATATCAAAATGAAAGGTTACGTTCTCATCCTTTATCTCGCTCACCTGATGATGATTTTCCGTAAACCATTTTTTAATAGCTTCTTTTGCCTGTTCCGTGGTTGTGAATTCCATTTACAAATCTCCTTTACAATTGATTATTTTTCGCTTTTAGCGGTATTTTAATAATACTACACCTCGAAAAGTTTGTAAAGATTTTATTAATCGCCCAAAATATTAACGGACCGGGGCTAAACCGGGCCGGGGGGACAATATTTTAGAGTGGAAATCGCCTGGCAAATCAAGGCGTCCGGCCGTTTAATGACCTATCCCCCATGGCCCTTCTTCCTTTAGAGCCTGGCAGATATGTGAGCATCTTGTGCAATAATGTGAATGATTCAGTTCGTATTCCTTGTAAATAGGGCATGTTGAGCATATACAGTCCTTTTCCCATTGAATGAGCTTGCTTGTGCCTATCCTCGGGAAACAGTACCCTTTGGGCGCGTCCCCTTTTACATAAGTGGGACAATTCTGGCACTTGCAGTTCTTAATGACATAATCCTGCCTCTTGCCGGTCTCTTCGTCTGTCATAGCGTCGAGGTCAAATTTATCAATCCTGTCGAATTTTCCCATATCTAAACCTCCTCAAACGTCGCATTTTTTAATCTATTATAGCAGATTTTCCCCGCTATATGAGGCAAAGATTAAAATAAAGCCCCCCCCTTTAATTACTTAAAGGGGGGGGGGGCAGAATACAACCTGATATTTTTAACTTTGACCGGCGATGAGGCGGAATATCACAGTCGCTTGAGTCAACAGATAGAAATATTATCCAGACAAAACTATGCAAACGCGTTCAGGCGTTAAGATTCTTAAATCTGCAAAATATTGAGCTTTGGCGCCGGGGGCTTAACCCGAAATTTCCGGGACCTCAATTTTAAGCGCCTGACAGACCGAGGAACACCTTGTACAATAATGTGAATGAGTCAGTTCGTATTCCTTGTAAATAGGGCATGTTGAGCATATACAATCCTTTTCCCATTGAATCTTTTTGCTCACGCCTATCATGGGGAAACAGTACCCTATGGGATTGTCGCCTTTCACATAGCTCGTGCATGCCTGGCACTTACAGTTTTTAATGACATAATCCTGTTTTTTAGTTGACTCAGCATCCGTCATCGTCTCTACGTCGAACTTGTCAATCCTGTCGAACTTACCCATATTTACCCCTCCTTGAAATCGTTATGAGCATGACCATAAAATGGCCATGCTCGTAACATTATAGCAGATTTTTTTTGTCCTGCCTGATAGGGTTTTTTTTACGATTCCCTATTTGGCCTGGCCTTCCCTCTTTAAAGTATTGTTATTTCTTTCAGCCTGACCCGCCATTTTGGCAAAATCGGTCCACAGGCCGAGCCTGCGTGCTGGTTCTACATTGTCCTATCAGCCGGCCATGAATCCTTGGCCTTATCCCACCAGGTGCCCCATTTGTTGCCCCAGTCTCCCCGCTCAGCGCCGGGACGGGTGTAAAACCACCACTGGATTATGGCGGCAATGATAAAGAATATGGTCGCGCCCACGAAAAACGTAACTGGCGAGCCGGTCTTCGCTATCGACATGCCGATAAGAATTGCGAATACAAAAGGCCCGTATGCGGCCCATGCGCCTGTCCACCCGAGCGCCTGCGCGCCCTTCCTCGCTGAATAGGCGAAGACTATCGGATACAGTCTGAACGTGGCCGAGTTGCCCACCCCCGTCCAGAAGAATATCCAGAGCATGCCGCCGACGAATAAGGGGAAGACGGCAAGAGACGTAGGCGTAAGAGCGCCGGTCGCTATGAGGAATACGCACCCCGCAATCTGTGCCACGATCGCTAACTGCGTCAGGATGGCTCCGCCCCACTTGTCGGACGGCGCTCCGAAGGCGAAGCGAACCGCCCCGCCTATCATAGGCCCGATGAAGGCGTACTTCAAGGGGTCCGGCGCGCCCGGGAAGCCGCCGTATACGACCTTTATCAGGAGAGGAAACGCCGCGGCAAAACCCGCGAACGAACCGAATGTCGAGAAATATGTTATGGTGCATAACCATCCGTGCTTGTCTTTGACTATCTTCAACTGCTCAGAGATGGACGCCTTGATCGGAACGCTCTTTAAGAATATGGCGCAGATAACGAAAGTGACAACCAGTATGGGCACATACCAGAGCAGTGCGTTCTGTACCCACATGTCCTTTTTGATAACCTTCTTTACCTGAACGTCGGTTACCGCGCCAGTCGCCGGGTCCTTCTTGACCTCCAGCTTGATGTTCTTGTTAGCGTCGGACTCAACCTTGACGATGTCCTTTACGACGTTGCCTTCCTTGGTTATCGTGAAGCTTGATACAAGCGCCGGGTCGTTTACAGTAACGTCCTTAACGACGTTACCCTCTTTTGCCACCACAACCGTCTTGAGCGTGTCGGCCTTGGTGAATACCTGCGGGGAGAAGGAGAACACGCCGAATACCGCAAAGGTTATTATCCACGGCGTAATGAACTGGGCCAAGCCCACGCCGAAGTTTGCTATGCCGGCTTGAATGCCCATTGCAGTACCCTGAAGCCTCTTTGGAAAGAAAAGGCTCGATGACGGCATGAACGAAGAGAAGTCACCTCCACCAAAGCCCGTGAGAAAGGCAAAAACCATGAAGAACATAAACGACGTGTTAGGGTTCATGACGGCTATCGCAAGGCCGATGCAGGGGATGACCTTTATGAGTGTAGCCACGCTTACCGTAAGTCTTGTGCCAAATATCGGTATGAGGAAGGAGTGAATGGTGCGGAAAAGCCCGGAGGCAAGCCCGGGTATGGCCAAAAGCCAGAAGAGCTGATTGGTGTCGAACTTAAAGCCGATGCTCGGCAACCTTACAACGACGGCGCTCATCGTGAACCATGTCGCGAATGAAAAGATGAGGCTGAATGTCGTGATAACGAGCGTCCGCCATGCCAACCCGCTGTTTTCTTTCCAGAATTGCGGGTCTTCAGGCGTCCACTTTTCTAACCATGTTGCCATAAGGGTTGCTCCTTTCACAAACGTTTTGATTTCTAACTTCTCCGGCTAAAACCGGACAACTCCATGAACTTAAGACCAATGCTGTAACCGCCGACGGGCGGACACGGCGGCCTGTCCGCCTGCTCAACAGCCCCGGCACCATGCCGCACCGGTTGGATTACCCGGCTACGGCCTTGCTACGGGGCTTGCTGACAATTGTCATATTTGCGACATTCCGGCAAAAAAAGGGGGCGGGCTTAAAAGCCCGCCCCCTTCAGCATCACTTATACTGAATGATATTCGTGGTTGAAGGAGCCCTCCTGTACCACCTTACGACCTGATAAGGCCTCCAGAGATACTTATACGGGTTTATAACCACAAAATGCGCCAGCCTTGAGAACGGAATAAGGGCAATGAACAGCATGGCGTTGAAGATGTGCACCCTTGTTATGAGCGGCAGGTTTCCGACATAGTCGACATTGGGGTTGAACTTGAATATCGTCCACATCCAGGGCACCGCGGCCCCTGCGTACCAGTTGGAACCCCACCTGTAAAGGATGGCGTTCCCAAGCCCGGTTATCACCTGAACGAAAAGGACGATGAGTACGAGAACGTCCCATGAGCTTGTCACGGCCTTTACCCTTGAGTTCGTCACCCTTCTGTAGATAAGCATAAGAAGGCCGAAGAAGGCCAAAAGGCCGAACGCGAGCGCGGTTATCTCTAATATATAGAGTCTAACCGGCACCCCGTTCCACGCGAGTATCGCGCCCGGGAAGAATATCCCGAAAATGTGCAGGACTAAGACTGTAAGTATCCCATAGTGCCATGGGAAGGACCCGAAAAACAGGGTCTTATTCTCCAGGAACTCCGAAGATTGGCTCGACCATGTGAACCTGTTGCCGGCGAATCTCCAGATGGTTCCGGCTATTGCTATCGTCAATAGCACGTACGGCATTGCGCCAAACAGAACTTGGTTCATTATTTAACCTCCTTAACGTCTTTGTCTATGACTCTATAGATGGCATTTATGAGATGACTGTAGATATTCTTTCTGTTCTTTTCAAAGTTCTTATTCAGTTTTTCCATCGCCAGGATGATGAACGTCTCCCTGAAATTCTTCTTCAGACCCTCATCTTTCAGGAACCCGAGGAATCTAAGGAGCACGGGGAGATGGTCAGGTAGTTCCCCTCTGGCTACCTCGTCATAGGGGAACCCCTGTTCCTTATACATCGACTTTATTACCGCCAGCTGATTCGACCGCTTGAACCCGTCATAGATATGCGACCCCATGTCAAGCGTGTACTCTGTGGTGAGCTCGAAGGTGTAGGAGTATACCCCCTGGATGTCATCAAGGGGCACCTCCTCTATTTCCTTCTGGAATGCCTTGAACTCTTCCATCGCCTCAGGGGGATACTGGGGATAATTGGCGAGGGCCTTGACGCATTCCCCGACCTTTATCTTGATATCCTCCTTCGGATATTCGAGTAACTCGGCAAAGTGACCGTATAAGCTCTTTTCCATGACCGTCATCATCAGATTACCACTGCCTTCCTATGAGTTCTTTCCGCTTGTTGCCGAAGCCAACCGTGCCTCTCTTCTCGTACATTGTCCTCGGGTCAACACTGGACATCGACTCGCGATGGGTTTCGGGTATCACGAACCTTTCCTGGAAGGTGGCGAGCGATACCAGCCTGTAGATCTCATCGGCGTCCTGAGTAGTGAGACCCACCTGTGAAAGGGCGGATTTCGCGTTGCTCTCGCCGACATCCCCTACTCTTTGCTGGCGTATATAAAGCCTTACGGCCATCTGCTTCTTGAGCGATTCGAGAACGACCTGCTCATTGCCCGCGGAAAGGAGGTTCGCGAGGAACCTTACCGGAATCCTCATCTTATCTAACTGGTTGAAGAATTCCATTGACTCCGGGTCAAACATCCCGCCGGTATCCGCCTTTGACTGGTGGAGTATCGGCGAAAGAGGCGGCAGATAGAAGTTCATCGGGAGCGTCCTGAATTCCGGATGGTTTGGCATCGAAAGGCGCCACTTCTTGAAGAACTTCCATGACGGAGATTGCTGCGCCGCGGCTATCCAGTTCTCGTCTATGCCGGCCTTTCTGGCGGCTTCCTGAACACGCGGGTCAGTGGGATCGAGTACTATATCCCTCATCGCGTCGACAAGCCTTTCATCCGGCGTCTTCGCGACCTCTTCTATCCTGTCGGCGTCATAGAATAGCACTCCGACGAACCTGATCCTTCCTGTGCACGAGTGGGCGCAGGCGTTTGCCTGGCCGGTCTCGGTCCTCGGATAGCAGAATATGCACTTCTCTGACTTACCGGTCGCCCAGTTGTAATAGGGCTTCTTAAAGGGGCACGCGCTCACGCAGAACCTCCACGCGCGGCATGTGTCCTGGTCGATAAGGACGATACCGTCCTCGCCCCTCTTGTATATCGCGCCTGAAGGACAGGACGCCACGCAAGCGGGGTTCAGGCAGTGGTTGCATATCCTCGGAAGATAGAAGAAGAAGAGCTTGTGGAACTTGGTCAGAAGCTCCTTCTGCGACTCCGAAAGCCCCTTGAGGTTCGGGTCGTTCGCCGCGTAAAGAGGCGAGCCACCCATATCGTCGTCCCAGTTAGGGCCGAGGACTATCTTCTCCATGAACTCGCCCGTAATGAGCGACTTGGGCCTCGCCACCGGCTGGTCATCGCCAGCCGGAGCGTTGAAGAGGTTCTGGTAGTCGAAGGTAAACGGCTCATAGTAGTCGTCTATGGTCGGCAGGTTTGGCTGAAAGAATATGTTCGCCAGCGTCCTGATCTTGCCGGGACCCTTAAGGAGCTTCAACCTGAGGTTGCCTCCCGAGACCTCCCAGCCGCCCCTGTATCTCTCCTGATCTTCCCATGTCAGGGGGTATCCGGTGCCGGGTTTCGTCTCGACGTTGTTCCACCACATGTACTCGGCGCCCCTGCGTGTCGTCCATATGTTCTTGCAGGCCACGCTGCACAGGTGGCAGCCTATGCATTTATCCATGTGAAAACTCATTGAAAGCTGCGCTCTTATATCCATATTACCACTTCACCTCCTGGTTTCTCATTTTTCTCACCAACACGGTAGTGTCCCTGATGATCGGGATCGGGCCCCAGGCGTTGAAGCCGTACGAGAACTGGCCGTAACCTCCGGTCATAAGTGTCGGTTTGAGGCGCTGCCTTGTGAGGCTGTTGTGGAAGCCGCCTCTGATCTTATTCCTCTGCTCAGCCTTGGGGACGTTAATTGTCCTTTCCATGGAGTGGTAGGCGAAGGCTGCACCGGCCGGGATCCTCGCGCTTACGACCGCGCGGCATACGAATATGCCGTTGTCGTTATACGCCTCTACCCAGTCGTTGTCCTTTATGCCGACGCTTTCGGCCTCTCTGTCGTTGACCCATATGGAGTTGCCGCCGCGGGAAAGGGTCAACATCCTCAGGTTGTCATAGTGGGTTGAATGTATCTGCCACTTACCGTGAGGCGTGATGTACTGAAGGTGAAGCGCGTCAGCCTTGTCGCTCTTCTGGATCTCGTTCATCTTGGCGGGGTTGAGCTTGTATTTACTGCATGAAAGCCCCTCTCCGAAATATAAGAATATCGGATGATCGAGGTAGAAGTGCTGCCGGCCTGTCAGCGTCCTCCAGGGCACCATGTGCTCGGTCTGGATCGTCCATGTGCCGTAAGCCCTGCCTCTCCTGTTGTCACCGGTCCAGAGCGGGGTGGTTAGCCACCTTCTCGGCTGGGCCACGATGTCATCGTAGGTCATGGTGACGTTCCTCTCGCCGCTCGCCAGTTCATGGGCAAGACCGTGGACCCTGTCGTTAGGTATCAAGTACTTGATGCCTGGGTGGATCGACTGAGCGGCCTTCCTGGCCGCCTGGTAGGTCTCCCCGGATAGCCCGGTGTGGTGCTCCTCTTCATACCACTGCCTGAAGCAGACCTCTCCGTTCGTCGCGCCGGAGAAGGCGAGGACGAAGTTAGCGGCGTCCTTGGCCGTATCCATCGCAATGAGCTTATGGCCGTTTACTTCCTTGACGTCTATATGCGGCTGGTTCATGTAATTCTCGTAGAGATCCTTACAGTCGAGCATGATGCCGTGGAAGCCGTACTTGCCTTTCTGAAGAGGCCCAACGGTAGTGTACATGTCGTAGATCTTGGTGAAGTCCCTCTCTACGACGGTGAAGTTGGGCATGGTTTTACCCGGGATAGCCTCGCACTGCCCCTTCTTCCAGTCCTGAATGCCGTTCAGGGCGGGCTGGGTTATTTCGCCCGGGGTATCGTGCATGAGAGGTGTAGAGACGATATCCTTTATAGGCTTCGGCAGGTGCTTCTTGGCAAGGTCCGAGAACTTAAGTGACAGGAACTTGAACGCGTCCCAGTCGCTCTTCGATTCCCAGTTCGGCTGTACGGCCGCGCCCATCGGGTGGACGAATGAATGGAGTTCCGTGGTGTTGAGATCCTCCTTCTCGTACCAGTGGGCCGCCGGGAGAACGATGTCGCAGTAGGTCGGGGTAGTGTTCATACGCATATTAAGGTCGACTAAAAGGTCGAGTTTCCCGAGCGGGGATTCCCTGTACTTCATCTCCTTAATATACGGTTTCGCGATCTCTTCAGCTATTGTGTTATTGTGCGTTCCGAGGACGTATTTGAAGAAGTACTCCTGTCCTCTGGCGCTGGAGCCGAGCGCGTTACCGCGCCATATCATCCAGACCCTCGGCCAGTTCTCCGGCGCGTCAGGGTCCTGCATGGAGAACTCGAGCGCTCCGCTCTTGAGCTGCTTTACCGTATAATCCACGATCTCGGCGTCGGTCTTGGCCCCCGCCTTCTGAGCCTCTTCGACTACGGTGAGGTTGCTCTTGTTGAACTGCGGATAGCAGGGTAGCCATCCCATCCTGACCGCCCTTACGTTATAATCAGCGGTGTGCTGGAACTCAAGGGCGTTCTTATCCGGGACGTTGTGATAATCCGCGATCGCCCCGTCGAACTTGAACATCTCGGTATTAATATACCAGAAGCTCGGGTTGTTCATGAGCCTCGGAGGCCTGTACCAGTCGAGCGAGTGGGCTATCTGCCCCCATGAATCGAACATGGCGAGCTTTTCCTGTCCGACGTAATGCTGGAGCCCGCCGCCGTTCCTTCCGACGCAGCCGCAGAGCATAAGGGCGTCCATCATCGTCCTGTACATAAGGTCTGAGTGATACCAGTGGTTGTAGCTCGCTCCGACTATGCACGTCGAACGGCCCTTTGTCACTTCCGCGTTCGCGGCGAATTCCCTGGCTACCTGGATTACCGTATTACGGCCGATCCCGGTGTATTTTTCCTGCCATGCCGGGGTGAAGCCCCTGTCGTCATCATAATTTTTGCAGTATTCGCCTGAAAGGCCCTTGCGCTGCACGCCTACGTGGGCGATCTTAAGGTCGAATACCGTGCAGACCGGCACCCTTCCCTCCTTGGTCTCCACGTATTTTACGGGCACCTGCCTCTTGTACTTCTCGGGCTTATCGAGTTCATAGAAGACCACGTCAAGGGCGTCGTCCTTAAAGTCAAGGACTGATAAGGCCGCAGAGATGTCTTCGCCGGTCTTGCCGTCCTTAAGGAGCGTATTCCACTTGCCGTGTTCCTTGTGGCCGAACCTGTAGCCGACTCCGCCGTTTACGACCCTTGGCCTGCCGGTCTTTTCGTCCCACATCGCGAATTTCCATTCAGGGTTTTCGTCGTTGGCGTATTCGTTAAGGTCGCAGGCCTTTAAGAGCCGGCCCATTTCATAGCCGTCCTTGCCCTTTGTGAGCTTTACAAGGTGAGCGATGTCCGTAAAGTGTTTTATGTAGTCAACGAAGTACTTGACCTGCCTGTCCACGAAGAACTCTTTAAGGATGACATGGTTAATGCCCATCCAGAAAGCGGCGTCAGAGCCCGGCTTTACCGGAACCCAGAGGTCGGCGTATTTCGCGACCTGGTTGTAGTCAGGCGCCTCAACGACGACCTTCGCCCCGCCGTGCCTCAACTCGGAAACGAAGTGGCAGTCAGCGGTCCTTGTCATGTTCGGGTTTGCGCCGGCTATGACCACGTACCCGGCATTGTACCAGTCCGCGCTTTCGCAGGAGTCTGTCTGCTCGCCCCATACCTCGGGCTCGGCCGGCGGAAGGTCCGTATAGTAGTCATAGAAGCTCAGGTGAACTCCACCGATAAGCTGGTGATACCTCGCGCCTGAGGTATAGCTGATCTGAGACATCGCGGGGATAGGCGAAAAAGCTATGTTCCTGTCCGGCCCGTACTTCTTAATGGTGTATATCTGGGCCGCGGTTATGATCTCGGCCGCGGTATCCCAATCGAACCTGCGGAATCCGCCCTTACCCCTCGACCATTTAATCTTCTTATGAAGCTCGGCATTATCAACGATGCTCTTCCAGGCGTCAACCGGGTCAGTGTGCTTTGACTTCGCCTCTTTCCAGGCGTCCATGAGGATGCCGCGGACGTAAGGATATTTTATCCTGACCGGGCTGTAGACGTACCATGACGCCGACACGCCCCTCTGGCATCCTCTCGGCTCATAGGGCGGAAGAGTTTGCTCGAGTTTCGGGTAGTCAAGCGCCTGAAGTTCCCATGTGATGATGCCGTCTTTTACATAAACCATCCAGGAGCAGCCGCCCGTGCAGTTATTGCCGTGCGTGGACCTTACGGTCTTGTCGTACTGCCAGCGGTTCCTGTAAAATTCTTCCCAACCTCTTTTTCCGGGGTTTATTTCATCTTGTATCCAAGCCATTTAACGTCCTCCTTTCCCACCGTAGTTTCTCCATAAAGCATCGTGGGCTGTGCCTTTGTTCCTGCTCCTGTATCTACCGCTCCAGATAATATTGAATACGATCAGTATGCCTATAAACCCGCCAAGGCCTATGACAGTAAACGTGCTTGTCGCGGGGGTGGCGACGTCGCCTGAGACTATACCCGACGCAGGCAGCGCTGGGGGAGCCGATGCGGAAGCCGGCGCATTCTTTGCCTGAAGCTCGAAGAACGCGCGAAGGGCATCAACCTCATCATCATTAACGTTCCTGTTTGAGAAGATAGGCCCCATTACCGGTGTGCCGCTGCTGTTGATCCATGCGCCGTTTACGAGAGGATTTGTCGACTGGTCCGCGTATACCTTCGTGAGGTCCGGCCCGAGGATGCCGCCGCCCAGCTCGCCTACGCCCGCGCTGTGGCATGATATACACGGCGGTCCGCCGTTAGCGAAAGGCTTTCCTCCGGTAAAATACATCCTGCCAAGGTTCGGGTCACCCTTTTCCAGCGGTCCGGCGGGAGCCGCCGGAGCCACAGCCGCAGCGGCAGGCGCGGCAGCCTGCTCAGCTTTCACCAGCGCCGGCAGAAGCCCTGAAACCAGAATCGCCGCCAACCCGATTCCCAACCCTTTCTTTGCAATTTTCTTACATCCCTTTAGAACCATACCCTACACCTCCTTTTACTTCCGCTTTTTACTTTTTTCATATATCTACAACCTGCATAGATAACCGGATGCTATTTTAGGTTTTTGTTGAAACCGGCGCTGGCCTTATACTGAGGCGCCCGGCAGGCGCCGGCTTTTTAAGCTGAGACATTTGGTTCGATGTTGCCTCTCGCCAGATTAAGAGTGACCCTAAGAACATCGAAACCTGTTTTCTGAGATCTCTCCACTCTCCTGTCCGGATGCGGCGATGAGCGCTTTACATTACATCTCTTCGCCGAGAATAAGTCCAGCGCGTGATCCTGAAATTTATAGATATAGATAAAGAATTCTTTTCCGCACACGGCCTGGACGCCGTTGAGCGAGCCGAGGACTCTGCCGAAAAGAGCCGGATGGTTCCTTAACATAGCATTATCATCAGGCGAATTCAGATCCGGTTCGGTTCTCGCTGACCGGCATGGGCCCGTGGACGTCCCGGGTCTGCACCGCTCATCCCGCCTCTTTGAATCCGCGCCGAAAATGAAAGAGGTAATGCGCAGCAAATATATGTGAAGGCGTTTTATCTCTCTTTTGACCATTTGATTCACAGGTGCCGGAATCCTCCGAATCTCAAACGGTGTATATGGCATTTATTTTAGGGGCATCGTTGAAGTTTATAAAAGAATGCCGCCTGTATAAATCCGCTTTTTAGTCTCCGATTTTTGCAGAGTGGCGCTAACATACCAGATTTGAAAAACCCTGTCCAGCATTTTCCGCTTTTCTGATAAAAAAAACAGCGGGCAATTTTCCATTTCGCGTTGCGACCGGTATTATAATAGGTACCGCACGCAGTATCTACCGCAATCTGTTTCTTCCCGGGGGCGGCTTTCCGGCCTGCCCGGCCTCACTTTTTGATACCGCCGGAGTATCCTTCAGCGCCGGCCAGGTGTGAATCCCGGCGCTCCGCCCATCTGCCTGCCACGGTCCAACCCTGAGCCACGCCACAGTCCAGTCCATTTTCTAATCCGGCGGAACCAGCTGTTTGGCTCTGAGCCCTCTGTTAAAGATTAGATTATTTAATGTGGAAATTGTTATGTAAAGCAATATGCATACCAAGTAATCAGCTAACGTTTTGCGATTTGCATTAAACAGGTATTTTTGCAGGACAAAAAGATGTCTTTTAACAGATCCGTATGTCAACCTTTCATATGTAAATATGTTACCATAAGGTAACACTTCTAACGTACTTATGATAATTGTCAATTAAAATCGCTTTAAAAACATAATATTCAGTCATATTACTATTTGGTAACATGACTTTCCATTAAGTAACACTTATGGCTACAATTGGCTCACGCGGATTATTATTGATAAATTCATACGTTACCGCACCGTCCACGTCCCCTCCAGAAATTTTAGATATTTATCATAAATTATCTTGACATAATTTAACAATGTTGGTATTTAGTAAAAAACTGACAAATATCATATATTCTTTTTGCTGAAGAAGGAAGGTAGCGCTGGAGAGTTTATCATAATCCACTGTAAAACCGCATCTGCTCAGAGGATATTAACGCGTCGCGAATACTGCCGCCATCATAAAGATAAAATCTTTCCGTGATGCGTTAACAGCCCGGCGCAGTGGATAAATGGCAAACTCACCGTTGTCCGCTTAAAACTGCCTCTTCCCGGATTTTATGATGTTTAGCAGAGTACCGACGGCTGCAAAAATAAACGGAAAGGAGAAACGGTCGAGAATATGTCAAATTTCAGAACATTTTTAAAGGCAGGTCACCCACCCACTCTGTTCGCCTCATTCCTGTATTTTGACTTCTGTTTCGCGATATGGGTCTTAAACGGAGCGATGGCGCCGTTCATAAGCGAGGCGTTCCACCTTACGCCGGCGCAGAAAGGTTTCATGATATCCGTGCCCATCATGTCAGGCGCAGTAATGAGGTTCCCGCTCGGGGTGCTCTCCCAATACATAGGCAGAAAGAAGAGCGGCGCTGGTTGAGATGGGTATGATACTCCTAGCCATGATATCGGGTACCTCGTTGTAAAGACCTTACCACGACGTCCTTGCAATGGGAGTGCTATCTAGGCATAGCCGGCGCGAGTTTCGGCGTCGCCCTCTCGCTCGGCGCAGGCTGGTTCCCGCCGCAGTACAAGGGCCTGGCGATGGGCATAGCAGGCGCAGGTAACGCGGGCACGGTACTTGCCGTGCTGCTCGCCCCGCCGCTTGCGATGAAGTACGGCTGGCAGAATGTCTACGGGTTCGCGGCGCTTACGATGCTCGTACCGTTTCTTGTAATGCTGATATTCGCTAAAGAGCCGCCTGACAGGGAAAACCACAAGCTCGGAGAGATGCTCAAGTGCCTGGTTGAAAAAGACGGGTGGGTATTCAACGCAGTATACATCATCACCTTCGGCGGCTTCATAGGCCTGGCCAACTTCCTGCCGACCTTCTTCTACGACCAGTTCGGGGTGACAAAGGTTCAGGCAGGACAGCTGACCATGCTTGCGGCCGTCATGGGCAGCGCAATCAGGATAGTCGGAGGATGGATGGCCGACAGATGGGGCGGCATAAACGCCCTTGCCATCGTATTCATAATGGTCATCGTCTTCATGCTCTTCCAGGCTACGTCACCGACGCTTGTTATGACGACCATACTCTTCATGCTCTGCTTCGCGGCCTTAGGCATGGGCAACGGCTCGCTCTTCCAGCTTGTGCCGCATCGCTGGCCGACGACCACGGCGGTTGCGGGCAGCATGATAGGCGAAATCGGCGCATTAGGCGGCGGATTCGTGCCGAATGCCATGGGCCTGTCCAAGCAGTACACCGGCACGTTCGCCTTCGGCTTCCTATCGTTTGCCGTATTCGCAGGGATTGTATTTCTGATACTGATGATAGCTCAGCGCCGCTGGACCAGGACATGGGTCGGCAAGGGTGGCAAGGCATTGTCTGAAGTAAAACACATTGCCTGATCCACATCGCACGGCGGAAACGCCTGCATTTAACTAAAACGCATAAAGGCTGCGGCTTAAAACCCGATAGTTCGTATATTTAAAATACATATAGGCGAGGTTATCATGCAATATAAGAACATCATCTGTCCCATAGATGGTTCGGAGCTGTCAGACAGGGCTGAGGAGACGGCTGTTTATCTTTGCAAGCTCTCCGGCGCCAAGCTGTCGCTGCTGCATGTCGTTGAGAAATGGTACCGCTCAGCGCATATGGTCACTAATTCGGCGGAGTGGCAGACCATACACGAAGAATGGCTGAATAAAGGGAGGGAACTCCTGGAAAAAGAAGCTCTGAAACTTAAAAATAAAGGCGTTGGGCATATAGACACTGTGCTGAGGGACGGCGACGCGGCGCACGAAATAGTGGCGCTGGCCGTGGAGACTAAGGCCGACCTGATAGTGATAGCAAGCCACCATTATGCTCCTGTTGGCAAGCTTTTCTACGGCAGTGTTACCGATAAGGTAACAAAGCACTCGCCGTGCCCTGTGCTGTGGCTATTTAAGTAAATCGTATCCCCTTTCATAAGGGCGTTCCGTAGCGTCAGCCTTACAGGGCGCGCCAGGTTACGCCGCTCCATTATAAGGAAATGAAATCCGCCAGGCGGGCCGCGTTTATGCGGCCCGCCTGATCTTTTTAAAGTTATCCGCCCGTATTAAGCTGCTCCTCTGTAGAGCTGAGCCGAGCCTCAAACTCTTTGGTTCTTAAATCACGCTCTTTTGTAAGCGATTCCAGTTCGTCGAAAAGCGAATCTATCTTTTCGCTCAGATTCATGGTATGCCCTGGAAAGAAGAGGGATCTTTTCAGCATCCCCGTTTTCAGAGGCGAGAGTAAGTTCACGGCCGATCTCTTCGCTCATCTTTTCAGTATTGACAATGGCGTATTCGAGTTCCGAGATACTCCTTTCCAGATTGCCCAGGGTCTTTTGCCGGTCGGCCATCGCCTGGGCGCGCATCTTCCGAAGCTCTTTTTTATTAACGCCCTTTACAGGTTTTGTTTTATTTGCCTTCGCGCTCTCTTCCAGGGCCTCACTCTCCCAGCCGACACGCTCAAGGAAATCCCTGTAAGAGCCCTCAAAAAGACTGACCTTGCCTCCATCGAAGACTATAAGACGGTTCGCTATGGCGTTAAGTATCATCTCGCTGTGCGTTACTATCGCGACAGCGCCGCTGAAAGAGGAGATCGCCTCCACAAGCGAATCAATCGAATCCATGTCAAGGTGGTTTGTAGGCTCATCGAGCAAAAGCATGTTTGCCGGGCTGAGAAGAAGTTTCCCCAGGAGAACCCTGCTTTTTTCGCCGCCTGAAAGCACATCTATCTTCTTTAGCGCCTTATCGCGTTCGAACATCATTATGCCGCAGGCCCTGCGTGCGGCCGCGCGGTTATTATCCGGATGCGAGTCCATCATTTCTTCTTCAACGGTCTTTTTACGGTCGAGCCGCTCTATATTCGTCTGGCCGAAATACGCAAGTTTCAAATTTGGGTGACGTCTGACTTCTCCGCCCAGCGGCTTAAGTTCCCCGGCCAGGACGTTCAGAAGCGTCGTCTTTCCCTTGCCGTTTTTACCGACGACAGCTATCCTGTCGCCTTTATTAACCGAAAAACCGAGGCCGCTGAAAAGTAAAGCGCCTTCTTCAAACCCGAATGAAAGATCTTCAACATCCATAAGACGTTTCGCGTGGAATGGCGCGGAATTAAACCGGAAATCAAGGGTCTCGATCTCATCCAATCTTTCGAGTTTTTCTTTTTTATCGAGGGCTTTTATCCTGGACTGTACGGCGCTTGCCTTGGTCGCCTGGGCCCTGAAACGGTTTATAAACTTCTCGGCCTCGATCCTTTTCTTCTCCTCGTTCGCGCGAGTCTTTTCATGGATTTCCTCTTCCTGCTCAATCTGGCCGTATAGCTTGCGCGTAGGCCCCTGAATCTTTCTGATTTTAGTCCTGTGGATGGCCATGGTGTGGGTCGTGACGCTATCCATGAATTCACGGTCATGGGTTATCAGCACAAGCTCATTCCTCCATCCCGTCAAAAACTTCTTGAGCCAGCGTATGGAGACTATGTCGAGATAGTTCGTAGGCTCGTCGAGGAGAAGAAGATTGGGGGAAGAAGTTAATACCTTGGCGAGATTCAACCTGATCTGGTAACCGCCGGAGAGTTCACTTGGATTCAAATCAAAATAATCTTCTCCCATACCGAGCCCGGCGAGAATGACCTTGACCTTATACGTCTCATCGACTCCGTCCTCTGACTTTGGAAGGCTTAAGGAGCATTCCTTAAGAACCGTATCTTCAGAAAAACTTATATGCTGTGAAAGATGCCCGGTTCTGTAATACCTGGGCACGATTATCTCGCCCGCGTCCGGCTCCTCCAGCCCGAGTATCATGCGGAAAAGGGTCGTTTTCCCGTGGCCGTTCCTGCCGACGAGCCCGATTCGTTCGCCCTGGCCTATGAAAAAACTTACATCGTCAAATATGACCTGTTCGCCGTAAGCCTTTTTGAGTCCCGCGACTTTAATCATTTTCCCTTTGCTTCTTAATTAATAAGAACAGTTTATACAATGCCTGTAATGACCGGATTAATCAAACATTCTACACTATTAAGAAGAATTTTTAAATTCTTTTATGAACTTTCCTGCCGTAAAGGAATATTGAAAAACGCCCCTTTAAATTGAGGATTAAGCGCGGCTTGCCGCGGAGCTTTTCTGCGGGCAGGGTGAACGCTATGCATTTTCAAGTAATTATTGAAACCCACCGTCTTCGAAGGCGGCTTTAAGGCGCGCCTTTGTGTTTTCGAGTTCTTCGGGAGGATACGGTTCCCTTAGGTTTCTACCCCAGACCGCGCCCGGCCAGGACGCGTCTTTCCTGAATCTTCCTATAATATGTACATGGAGCTGTGAGACGATATTTCCAAGGGCGCCGATATTTATCTTATCGGTTTTAAAAATCTCCTCTATTATTCTTGAGGTTAAAGCGATCTCCTCGATCAGGACCGAACGGTCAACCTTTGTAAGCTCGTGTATCTCCCTGACACCCTCCATCCTTGGGACGAGTATCAGCCAGGGAAAAGACCGGTCTTTCATTAAAAGGACGAGGCTTAGTTTAAGGCTTGCGACTTCTACTGTATCCTCTCTAAGCCTCTCATCAAGGGCAAACATGATAAAAACCTTCGCTATCTTTCACGTACTCAATAAAAAAGGTAAAACCCGTCGAAAAAATATAAGACCCCGACAAACGCGGTTACGAGGCCCATGAGCCAAAAAGGTTTTTTTTTTAACTGCGGAAATCGAGGAAAGCATTATGCCGATCTGGATGAAGATAAGAGCGAAACCGAAGGTCCCGGCGCGGCGTTGCGCAGTCTCTTTGTTTTTTGCCAGATCCTCAGCCTTTGCTTTTATATCCTTTTTTTCTCCGTCGTAACGCTTTAGATTATCCTCATATCCCGCTATGGCCTTGTCGAATTTTACCTCCGCATCTTTTGAAAGCCTGCCTTTTTGGGCAAGGACCTCAAGTTCCAGCAGCTGCTTTTGAAGCTCAAAATTGTGCGATTTAATGCTCTTTGCCTCTTTCCCGTATCTTATCTCCACCATGACTAAAACCTTACGGTTTCGAAGGGGGATCAGCGCGTTCTTTAAGGACCCTGTTGACCTCGTCTATCACGGCGTCCACTATCTCTTTCTCTTTAACCTTCCTTACGGACTTACCCTTAACATATATAAGCCCGACCCCGTCGCCACCCGCGACCCCGACGTCGGACCCCATAGCCTCACCGGGCCCGTTTACAGCGCAGCCCATCACGGCTATATTAAGCGGTTCCTGCACATGGGAAAGCCGCCTTTCAATCTCAAGCGCGATTGAGACGCAATCGAGCTTGATCCTGCCGCACGTCGGGCAGGAAATAAGGTTAATCCCCCGTTTCCTGAGTTCCAGGGACTTTAATATCTCCCAGCCTACCCTGACCTCGTCGACAGGGTCGCATGTAAGGGAAACCCTCATGGTATCCCCTATGCCCTCGGAAAGAAGCACCCCAAGGCCGACGGATGACTTTACGGTGCCGGAGAATATAGTGCCGGCCTCGGTTACGCCTATATGAAAGGGATAGTCGACCTTCTTGGCAAGTAGCCTGTAGCTGTCTATCGTAAGACGCACGCTCGATGACTTCAGGGATACCTTTATCTCCCTGAAGTCCATATCCTCGAGTATGCTTACGTGGCGCAACGCGCTCTCCGCGAGCGCCTCAGCCGTGGGATGCCCGTACTTTGAAAGGAGCTCCTTTTCAAGCGAACCGGAGTTAACGCCTATCCTTATGGGAACCTTCCTGGCGCTTGCCGCCCTTACGACCTCTTTTATCCGCTCTCTGGAGCCGATGTTGCCGGGGTTAATCCTCAGCCCGTCAACCCCCTCATCAATGGACGCAAGCGCCAGCTTCCAGTCAAAATGGATATCAGCGATAACGGGTATGGTTATTTCCTTTTTTATGCGCCCGATAGAAGTCGCCGCGTCCATATCTGGCACGGCTACCCTTACAATTTCACATCCCGCGCTTTCGAGCGCCTTTATCTGGGCGACGGTTGAGGCGATGTCGGCGGTATCGGTGTTTGTCATGGATTGAACGCTTACCGGGGCGTCCCCGCCGACCCTTACGCCGCCTATCTTAAGCTCACGCGTTTTTCTTCTCATCATATCCTTAAATCATCACTTTTATTGTTGAATTTAGCAAACATCCTTAACATATAACTATACTATAATCCGAAGCAAAATTCATCCTGATATTTTATGGAGGAGGCCTTTCCATCGGTCCATAGAAAATTTCTCTCAAATCATTTTTTCAGCGGCCTTTTCTGATACCTTGACCGGACTTCAAAAAGGTTATAAGCTGTTCCAATGCTCATAGAGGCTATAGATAACGTCTCTCCGGTAGAGGCGTTCCAGGGCTTAAGGAAGATGCCGATGCCATTCATGTTTTCAGGGGGCGTTGAGCGCTGGCAAAGGCGGTTTTCTTTCGTAAGCGCGAACCCGTTTATGACGCTCAAGGCGGATGACAGAGGGGTTATCCTTGAAGGCGAAAAAGAGCGCTTCTTCAGGCACAAAGACCCTTTTATGGCTCTTTCAGAAGTGCTTTCGGAGGAGATGAACCGCGGCCGCGTTAATGAGGGGCCCTTCCCATTCAATTCCGGAGCCGCCGGATATTTTTCCTATGACCTCAAAGACATTATAGAAACCCGGATAAAAGAAAATCCTTCGCATCGGAACGATCCGGCGGTTATACCGTACTGTATCTTAGGATTTTACGATCCGGTCTTTATTTATGACCATAACGAACTGAAGGGTTATCTTATCTCAAAAAACGGGAATAAAAAAAAAATTAAGGCGTTTAAGGATTCGATCAGCGCGAAAAAGGATAATCTTTCTTTTGAACACGCCCCCTCCCGCGCGTCCGTTCAGGTATTCAGCTCGACCCATACAAAGGCCCAATATATCGACTCGGTAATAACGGCTCAGGAGTATATAGCCTCAGGCGATATCTATCAGATTAACCTTTCGCAGAGGCTTCAAATTCCCATGAGAGGCTCGGCGTTTAGCCTTTATTCAAGCCTTATAAGAACGTCTCCCGCGCCTTTCAGTTCCTTTATGGACTTCGGGAGCTTTCAGATAATCTCGAACTCGCCGGAAAGGCTTCTTAGAGTCAAAGACGGGTTTGTCGAGACCTCCCCTATTAAAGGCACTCGCCCGAGAGGCGATACGCCCGAGAAGGACAGGAGGTTCATCGAAGAGCTCAAGGGCAGCGCGAAAGAGAGGGCCGAGCACGTCATGATAGTCGACCTCGAAAGAAATGACCTCGGAAGAATTTCGCTTTCGGGGACAATCGAGGTCGCCGGATTTGAATCAATAGAGACGTTCCCCGGCCTCCATCACATGGTCTCAACCATAAGAGGGAGGCTTAAACCCGGAATAGACGCGCCCCTGGCTCTAAGGGCGGTCTTTCCGGGAGGGTCTGTAACCGGCGCGCCCAAGATGAGGGCGATGGAAATCATAGAGGAACTCGAACCGGTTCCCAGGTCTTTATATACGGGAGGCATAGGCTGGATCGACTATAGCGGCGAGATGGATATCGCGATGGCCATAAGGAGCGCCATCTGTAAGGACGGGTCGCTCTATCTTGGCGTCGGCGGAGGGATAGTCGCCGATTCCGTACCTGATGAAGAATACGAAGAGACGATACTCAAAGCCAAAAGCTTCCTTGAAGTCATGGGGATAGACCTTAATAAACCATCAAAATGAATACTAAAAAAATTTACATAAACGGCCGGTTCGTGCCTGAAGGAAAGGCGTGCATTTCGGTTTTCGACAGGGGCCTTAACTACGGGGACGGGGTCTTCGAGACCATGAAGTCCTTTCAAGGAGATGTTATCTTCCTTAAAGAGCATCTTTTGAGGCTTAAAAAAGGAATGAGGACGCTCGGTATCCCCCTTAAGTCCGTAAAGTACTTTGAAGAGGATATAAAGAAAGGCGCTCTTAAAAAACTTCTGAGGGCAAACGCCCTTTCAGAGGGCTACGCCTATTTAAAGATAATCGTTACCAGAGGGATAGACATGGGAGGGCACGCTCCCTTAAAGGCCACGAACCCGACGGTCATAATCATATCCAGGCCTCTGGATATGAAAACTATCTCAGGCTGCCAAAAAAAAGGGGTGCAGGTGACTCTGATAAGAGGCCTCGGCCGGGCCTTGCCCGGGATCAAGACCTTAAACTTCCTCACGAGCGTCCTCGGAAAAGCGGAGGCGAAGAAACGCGGCGCTTTTGAAGGCATCTTTGTAAGCGAGGATTCAAGGCTTATCGAAGGCACCTCAACCAATTTATTCATTGTTAAAGGAAGGGTTCTGAAAACCCCCCCCGCCCCCACCACCCCCACTGTCGAAAAAGATCCCTCACGCGGGGCGCTTCCCGGCATCATGCGAAAAACCGTAATCGAGATAGCTAAAAAGAAGCGTATCGCCGTTGAAGAGACCTCTATCTATGCCCCGGAGATAGAGAGCTGCGACGAGGCGTTCCTCACGAATTCCATAGTTGACGTGGTGCCGGTCTTAAGCGTTGATTCAAGGCCGGTCGGGAAAGGGGTTCCGGGCAGGATTACGCGCCTCATACAAGAAGCGCTTCCAATAAACCCACGTTAAGAATAGGAATGTGTGACAAGGGCTGCTAAATATTTATTGCCTTGCCTTTACAGGCGTGTAAGCGATTGATTTTTTCCTATCTATGAGATAATATTTTCCTGTGAAAAAAAGCGCTCATAATATGAAGGATATCCAAAAAAACTCGCTTCAACTCTCCACGTTCAATGAGATTGGAAAAGCGCTTACATCCTCTCTTGACCTCAAGGAAATATTAAATATCGTAATGGAAAAGATAAGCGGGATCCTTCATCCCAAGAACTGGTCGCTCCTGCTTCTCGACGAAGAAACAAACGAACTCAGGTTCGAGATCGTAGTGGGGGAAGGGTCTAAAAAAATAAAAGATTTGAAGCTTAAGGTCGGTGAAGGCGTCGCCGGATGGGTGGCAAAGGAAAAAAAACCTCTTCTTGTGCCGGATGTCTCCAAAGACCAGCGTTTCAGCAAAAAGGCGGACGCGATGACGAACTTCACGACTAAATCCATTATATGCGTGCCGCTTACGGTCAGGAATAAATGTCTCGGGGTCATCGAACTGATAAACAATGCTGAGGATGAAGACTTCGTCGATGAAGATCTCCTCATACTTACAACATTGGCAGACTACACCGCCATCGCCATAGAGAACGCGATATTCTTGAATAAAGTCAAGGAACTTACCATTACAGACGACCTGACAAAACTTTATAATTCGAGGTTCCTGCATACACGGCTGGAATACGAGGTCGAGAGGGCGAGGAGATTCGGCTACAACCTGTCCATGATATTCCTTGACCTTGACTACTTCAAGGATGTTAATGACAGGTATGGACACCTCACCGGGAGCAAACTCTTAAAGGAAGTGGCCCAGGTGATCCTCAAGAATATCAGGAATATCGATATGGTCTGCCGGTACGGAGGGGACGAGTTTGTGGTGCTGCTTCCGGAAACCTCAAAGAAAAACGCCGTTCTCGCGGCTAAAAAACTCCACCAGATGATAAACGAGGCCCAATTTTTAGCGGAAGAGGGCATTAACCTCCACTTGACAGCGAGTTTCGGCGTTGCCTCTTTTCCAAAGGACGCGAAAAATAAAGAAGACCTCATTCATATGGCGGACCATGCCATGTATGAGATAAAAAACACCACGAGGGACGGAGTAGCGGAGGCTTAGATTTATTTTAAGATATTACAAAAAATAGCGGAGGGTTTAATAAATGAAAAGATTATTTCTGGCTTTACCGGTCTTGATGTTACTCGGATGCGCTACCGTAGCGACGCGCTCAGAAGGAAATAAAATAGACAAAGCCCAGGTATTAAACCTTAAGCCGGGCGTAACGACAAGGCAGATGGTCATTGAGACCTTCGGCCCGCCTGCGAACATAACCTTCGACAATAACGAGGAGAAGATGGTGTATATATTCAAGGAGAAAAAGACCCCATCCTATTTGAACGGGTTGATAGAAAGCGAGGCTCAGTCCAAAGAATCCACGACAACCCTTGAAGTGATACTTAGAAGTGATGTCGTTTATTCGTACAGGTATAAGAGTTCAGAGAACTGAAAGGGCAAAAAAATACGGTTAAGGCCTGAAACCATAACCGTATAAAAAAGTCAGCGTATCTGGAAGATCAAAAGCGCAACGGCTGGGACTGTGTCGTACTCTAAAGGACCCCCCCGCTCCCCTCCCCCCACGACATCTTCCGCGGGCCCGCGCCCCCTCTCCCCTGCCCCCTTCACACCGCGCCCCCCGCCCATCTCTGCCCACCTGCCCTGAAAACTACTGCTTCTTAAGTATCGCGTCTTTACAGGCTTTTGAAATTCTGAATTTTACGACCTTCTTTGCGGGAATCTCTATCGTCTCTCCCGTGCGGGGGTTTCTCCCCATCCGGGCCTTCCTGTTTACAAGCACGAGCTTTCCTATACCAGGGAAGGTAAAGGCATTTTCTGCCTCCCTGTAAGCCAGTTCAGCCATCTCAATAAGTATCTCGCGGATAGTTTTCTTGGGAATCTCCGTCTTTTTGGCTAAATGGTCTTCAATCTGTGATTTAGTCATTGCTTTTGACATACTTACCTCCATGTTTAAGTTGTGCCCCGTGTCCGCGGCGTAAGTCTTTAAATTAGTCTTCTTTTGTTTCTCCGTCCGCCATGTTTTTAGAATTATGGCCGGATCTCCCGCCTGAGTATTTGTCTTAAGCTCTCCCCTATTTTTCCTTTTCGGCCTCGGCTTTTTTCTTCTTCGGTTCTTTTGTATTCGCTTCAGCGGTCTTCTTTATTGCGCCTGTTTTCTTAGGGGCTGTAGAGGCTGAAGTCTTCGCCCTCTTTGCAGGGGCCTTCTTTGACACCCTGGCTCCGGCTTCAGGCTTTACAGCCGATTCAACAAGCTCAATAAATGACATGGATGCGTTGTCGCCGGGGCGTTCCCCGATCTTTAATATCCTCGTATAGCCGCCGTTTCTTTCCTTGAACCTTGCGGCTATATCAGAGAAGAGTTTTGTGACAGATTCCTTATTGTGCATAAACGCCATGGCCCTGCGCCTTGCGGCGAGGCTTCCGTTCTTGCCGAGAGTTATCATCTTCTCCGCGTAACGCCTGAGGACCTTCGCCCTCTGGGTGGTCGTCTTTATCCTGCCCGCGAGGAAAAGGTCGTTGGTCATGTTGGAGAGCATGGATTTCAGGTGGCTTGCCGTACGGTCGAACCTTTTTTCGTCTCTATTATGTCTCATTGTGCTATCCCTTAAGCGGTCTCCTTATGTTCTACATGCATGGCATCGAGATCCTTCCGTGCTGGAAAACCTTCAAGCTTCATCCCGAAGTCAAGACCCATGCCGTGGAGCAGTTCTTTTATTTCGTTAAGCGACTTTCTTCCGAAGTTCTTGGTCCTCAACATCTCATGTTCGGTTTTTTGGACCATCTCGCCTATATATTTTATATCCGCGTTTTTAAGGCAGTTTGCGGACCTTACGGATAGTTCGAGTTCATCGACTGTCTTAAAGAGGTTTTCGTTAAAATGAGGCTTTGCCTCGGTTTTTTCGGCCAGGGATTCTTCCGCTTCCTCCTCGAAAGTAATGAATACGTTGAGCTGGTCCTTTAATATCTTGGCGGCTATCGCCATCGCGTTCTGAGGATCGGTCGCCCCGGTGGTCCAGAGCTCGAGCACCAGCTTGTCGTAGTCGGTCCTCTGCCCTACCCTCGCGTGCGTTACATTGAAATTCACCCTGCTAACGGGCTGAAAAATTGAATCTATCGGTATGGTGCCGATAGGCTGTTCCGGAAGCTTATTCCTCTCGGAAGAAACATAGCCCTTACCGGTATTGGCGGTAAGTTCACATTCAAATTTTGCGTCCTTCATGATCGTCGCAATGTGAGCATCGGGATTGAGTATCTCAACCGTTGAGTCGCATATTATATTACCGGCCTTCACAACCCCGGCCCCAGCTCCTTTTATCCTTAAAGTCTTGGGTCCTTCCCCGTGTATCTTCAATCTTACCTGTTTGAGGTTGAGGATAATATCGGAAACGTCTTCCTTTACCCCCGGGATCGAGGAAAACTCATGTAGTACTCCGTCGAACTTTACGCTCGTTATGGCAGCGCCCTGAAGAGAAGACAAAAGTATTCTTCTAAGCGCGCTCCCGATTGTGACGCCAAAGCCCCTTTCCAGGGGCTCCGCCACAAATTTGCCATAGGTGCCAGTGAGTGTTTCCTTTTCAACCTCGAGCTTTTTTGGTTTAATAAGGTCACGCCAGTTTTTTTGCATGATACCCCCGTCTTTTTAAAATAAATAAATGCCTTAAGCGGCAGGATCCCGTCCAATCCGGAAAAGTGGAAATCAGATTACTTTGAATACAGCTCGACTATAAGCTGCTCGTGAATCGGGAGAGTCACATCTTCCCTCGCTGGCAACCTGACTACAGTAGCTTTCATGTTATCCTTGTCAAGCGTAAGCCATCCGGGCACCCCGCGCCTCTCTACCGCCTTAAGGTTTTCCTTCAGTTTCTCATTCTTTTTGTTTTTCTCGGAGACCCCGATGACGTCGTTAGGCCTCAGCCTGTAAGAAGGAATGGATGCCTTTCTGCCGTTCACGCGGAAACACCCGTGCGTTACCAGCATGCGGGCCTCTTTCCTGCATCCCGCGAACCCGGCCCTGTGTACGGCGTTGTCGAGCCTTCTTTCGAGAAGGGAGACCAGGTTTTCACCTGTTATACCCTTAGCCCTGTCCGCGTCCTTAAAGGTGTTTTTAAACTGTGTTTCCATGAGGCCGTAAACCCGTTTAACCTTCTGCTTCTCCCTGAGCTGCAGGGCGTATTCGGAAATTTTGCCTCTGGATTGCCCGTGCTGTCCAGGCGCGTAGCTCCTTCTCTCAAAAGCGCACTTGTCCGTATAGCATCTTTCAGCCTTAAAGAAGAGCTTCATGCCCTCGCGCCTGCAAATTTTACATACTGAATCGATATACCTTGCCAACTTCTTCCTCCCTTTTAAAATGGGTCGTTTGTAAACCTTTATATATTCAGAGCGCTGAAAGAGCGCCTTGTTATGTAAAATCTAAACCCTGCGTCTCTTCGGGGGCCTGCAGCCGTTATGCGGCAGCGGGGTAACGTCCCTTATAAGGCTTATGCTGAAACCGGCCGCCTGAAGAGACCTGAGGGCCGCTTCCCTTCCCGCGCCGGGGCCGTTTATATACACATCGACGGTCTTAACGCCGCTGTCGATCGCCTTCTTAGCGGCGGTCTCAGCCGCGACCTGGGCGGCGAAAGGAGTGCCTTTTCTGGAACCCTTAAACCCCTGTGCTCCGGAGCTTGACCAGGCGATAACATTGCCCGCCGGGTCAGTAATGCTGATTATCGTATTGTTGAAGGTTGATTTAATATGGGCAACACCCTTGGATACAGCCCTTTTTTCCTTCTTAACCTTTGCCATCTCTCCTCCAAAAGTTTATATCGAATGCGTCCTAAAGCCGGTGTTTTTCATCGACTATTCGCAGCCGGATAATCTACGGTTTTTCAGCCTTTCTTATGGCCACAACGCCTTTTCTGGGACCTTTTCTTGTCCTCGCGTTAGTATGCGTCCTCTGGCCGCGGACAGGCAGATTTTTCCTGTGACGGATACCCCTGTAGCAGCCTATGTCCATCAGCATCTTTACATGCATAGACACTTCCTTCCTTAAATCCCCCTCAACTTTACAATCTGTGTCTATGACCTTTCTTATGGCGGCTATCTGGGCTTCTGTCAGGTCTTGAGTCTTTATGGACGGGTCTACATCCGCCTTCTCTAATATCTTTGAAGCGGTAGTCCGTCCTATCCCGTATATCCTGGAAAGCGCGAAAGCGATCCTTTTATTTTTATCAAGGTCTACACCAGCGATTCTTGCCAACTTGATCCTCCTTGCTATAGGTTACTTTCTAACCCTGTCTCTGTTTGTGCTTGGGGTTCGTGCACACGACCCGTAAAACGCCGCCGCGTTTGACAATTTTGCACTTTGCGCATATCTTTTTAATCGAGCTTCTTACCTTCATTTTTTTCCCCGAGCTTTTTTATTAAATCCGTCATTTTATGCTTGAACCCTACTTTGCCCTGTATGTAATCCTGCCCCTGGTAAGGTCATAGGGCGAAAGTTCCACCGTAACCTTATCGCCGGGAAGTATCTTTATAAAATGCATCCTCATCTTGCCAGAGACATGAGCCAAGACCTTGTGTCCGTTTTCAAGCTCGACCCTGAACATCGCGTTCGGCAGGGTTTCAATCACCGTACCCTCTACCTGTATCGCTTCTTCTTTAGGCATTTATTTTAATCCATCTTTAGCGCGTAAGGCCGGCATATAACCCTCATTAATGGTCAAGAGCGCTTAATACGTAGGGTCCATTCCCCGTTATCGCCACCGTATGTTCAAAGTGGGCGGATAAGCTTCCGTCAACGGTCACGGCCGTCCAGCCGTCATCAAGCACCCTCACCCCGCTGGAGCCCATGTTTATCATGGGCTCTATGGCAAGTACCATGCCGGCCTTGAGCCTTATGCCTCTTCCGGGGGTTCCGAAGTTCGGCACTTGCGGCGGCTCATGGAGTTCTCTGCCTATTCCGTGGCCTACGAACTCCCTTACCACCGAGAAACCAGCGGCCTCAACATAACTCTGCACGGAGAATGAGATGTCCATCAGGCGGTTTCCCTCGCGGGCCGCTTCTATCGCCCTATCGAGCGAAGCCGCCGTTACATTTATAAGCCGCATCGCCTCGTCTGTGGCCTTGCCTACCGGCACCGTAATCGCGGAATCGCCGTAAAAACCTTCGTAGAGGACCCCGCAATCGATGCTCAGTATGTCTCCGTCCTTAAGCGCCCTCATGGATGGCATACCGTGAACCACCTGGTCATTGATCGAGGTGCAGAGACAGTACGGGTAATTCCTGTAACCTTTAAAAGCGGGTTTTGCCTTCCTCTTTCTGATCTCTTCTTCGGCTAACTTCTCAATGTCCATTGTGGTGGACCCCGCTCTCACATTCTCCTTCAAAATCTGGAGGATCTCGGCAACGATAACGTTGCTCCTCCTCATTATCTCGATCTCTTCAGGTGTTTTAAGTATTATCGCTTCCTTTCCCAATGGCATCCAGTATGTATTTGGTTATCTGGTCGACGCCGCCGATCCCATCAACCGATCTATATAAGTTTTTTTTTGTGTAATATTCTATGAGAGGAAAGGTCTCCTCCTCGTAAACCTTAAGCCTCGCCGCGATCGTCTCTTCCTTGTCGTCATCCCTTTGATATATCTCGGAGTTGCATTTGTCGCACGCGCCGCTATTCATCGGGGGGTTAAAGATAATATGATAGTTCGACCCGCACCTCCTGCATACGCGTCTGCCGCTCAAGCGCCTTACAAGCTCTTTTCTGTCGACATTAATCCCTATAACCGCGTCAATCTTCTTACCCATCCCTTTCAAAGTACTCTCAAGCGCCTCCCCCTGTTTGATGTTCCTGGGGAAGCCGTCGAGGATAAAGCCGTTAACGCAATCTTCCATCTGGATACGTTCGACGACCATGCCTACGACGACGTCGTCCGGGACAAGCGCGCCCTCTGTCCATATACTCTCTTGCCTTAAGTCCAAGGGCGGTCTTGCTCCTCACTTTAGCGCGAAGTATATCACCCGTTGAAATCTGGGGTATCCTGAACTTTTCGGAAAGGCTCTTTCCCTGTGTTCCTTTTCCAGAGCCGGGAGCCCCGAGAAGTACGATATTCATCATCCTAAAGGCCTCTACTCTTTATTTTTCCTTTTTTTAGAAGGCCATCATAACTTCTCGCGAGCAGATGAGACTCGATCTGCTGAGCGGTATCCATCGCGACCCCCACGACAATAAGAAGCGCGGTGCCCCCAAAATAGAAGGGCACGTTAAATTCAGAGACTAAAAAAGACGGCAGAACGCAGACAGCCGCAAGGTACAGGGCGCCCCAGAGCGTAAGCCTTGAAAGCACGGTATCAATATAATCGGCTGTGTTGGCTCCGGGCCTAATCCCCGGGATAAACCCGCCGTACTTTTTCAGGTTCTCCGCCACTTCCTTCGGATTAAACTGGATGGCGGTGTAAAAATAAGTGAAGAATATTATAAAGACGACGTATAAAAGATTATAAAGTATCGCGCCTGGATGAAGGCTCTGGGCGATGGATTTAACCGCCGGTATATTTACAAAATTCGCGATTGTCGCGGGGAATACGATTATCGAAGAAGCGAATATAGGCGGTATCACCCCAGCTGAATTAACCTTTAACGGCAGATGCTGTGTTCCGCCTCCGAGCACTTTTCTTCCGACAACCCTCTTGGGGTACTGTATCGGTATTTTTCTCTGCCCCGCTTCCATAAATACGATAAAGCCGACGACAACCACCATAAGGATAATAATAAGCAGGAGTACCAGAAAGTTCATCTCGCCCGCCCTAACAAGATGTATGGTATTATTTACGGCGGCGGGCATCCTTGCTATGATGCCGACAAATATTATGAGTGAGATCCCGTTACCTATGCCTTTTTCAGTAATCTGCTCGCCGAGCCACATAAGGAACGTTGTCCCGGCTGTTAAGGTAATAACGGTCATGACCCTGAACCCCCAGCCCGATGAGATAACGATAGGTTCGCCGGCGGGCCCTCTCATGCTCTCCAGTCCTATGGCTATCATCATGCCCTGAATAATGCTGAGGACGATTGTCAGATAGCGTGTGTACTGTGTTATGGTATTTCTTCCCGACTCACCTTCCTTGGAAAGTTTCTCGAGCTGCGGCACTACCGAGGTAAGAAGCTGCAATATAATCGAGGCGCTTATGTACGGCATTATGCCGAGCGAGAAAACCGAAAAGTGCGAAAGCGCCCCCCCGGTAAACATCGCCGCGAAATCCAGCAGAGTGCCGCTCGCTCGCTTAAAAAAACCCGAAAGCGCTTCGGCGTCGATCCCTGGAGTAGGTATATAAACGCCAATTCTAAAGATGGCAAGAAGTATCAGCGTTAATATTATGCGGCGGTTTAACTCTGGGATCTTGCTTATATTCGGTGTTAACGCCGCCAATTAAATAACCTCCGCCGCTCCGCCAGCCGCCTTTATTTTATCCCCGGCCGATTTGCTGAAGACACTCGCCTTTATTGTCAGTGGTATCTTTATATCCCCGTTTCCAAGTACCTTAACCGAACCCTTCCTGCCCTTTATGAGCCCCCTGACGCGCATGGTCTGCGGGTCGGCCGTCTCACCGGATTTAAACGCCCTGGCTATATCGCCTATGTTAGTGATCAGGTACTTTTCCCTGAAGATATTGGTAAACCCTCTTTTCGGGAGCCGTCTCTGAAGCGGCATCTGCCCGCCTTCGAAGCCAGGCTTGATATTCCCGCCGGTCCTTGCCGTCTGGCCTTTACCGCCCTTGCCGGAAGTCTTGCCGAGCCCGGAGCCTTCTCCGCGGCCAACCCTTGTTCTTTTCTTCGTAGACCCTTTAGGGGCCTTAAGTCTGTCTAACATGGTTTATTGACCTTCTTCCTTAATGAACGCCTATTTATAAAATACGGAACTGAATCGATTCTTAACTCCGGCCTCATACGGCCCGGCTTAACGATCAGGCCCCTTTGACTTCCTCTACGGTAACGAGATTGGCAACCTTTTTTATCATCCCTCTTATAGCGGGGGTATCGACGAGTATCCTGGGCCTATTTAATTTTTTGAGCCCCAGGCCGAGAAGGGTCTTTCTCTGCCTCTCATTATAGCCAATTCCGCTCTTTTTTTGAGTTACCTTTATATGTTTTTTTGCAGCCATTATCTTACCTCTTGGATCTGTTTGCCTCTGAGTTCCGCCACATTTTCAGGGCTCTTTAACTGCTTTAACGCGTCTATGGTCGCCTTGACAACGTTATGGGGGTTGCTTGTGCCGAGGGATTTCGTCAGGACATTGGTTATACCGGCGGCCTCGACTACCGCCCGTACGCCGCCGCCCGCTATTATTCCGGTGCCGGGCGAAGCCGGTCTTAAAAGCACTCTTCCGGCGCCAAACGACCCGGTTACCTCATAGGGTATCGTGCCCTCCGATACCGGGACCTGGAAAAGGGTCTTTTTTGCCTGCTCTATCGCCTTTCTGATCGCTTCCGGGACCTCGTTGGCCTTCCCCAGTCCTACCCCCACATGGCCCTTTCCGTCGCCGACTACGACTATGGCGTTAAAGCTGAATCTCTTTCCGCCCTTTACAACCTTCGCAACCCTGTTAAGGTATACGAGCTTGTCCTTCAGTTCCAGAGCATTAGCGTCTATCTTCTCCAAAAAAGCCTCCTTAAATGAAACCGCCCTCAAAATGAAACCGTCTTAAAAATGAAAAAAACCGCCTTCAAAGTAAAACCGCGCCCCCACCCCCACTAAAAAACCCAGCGCCCCCACCCAACTGCCCCCCCGGCTCATGCGATTTATTGTCAAAAATTAAGCCCCGCCGCTCTCGCGCCATCGGCGAGAGCCTTAACCCTGCCGTGATATAAATAACCGCTCCTGTCAAAGACGACCTTGGAGACACCCTTTTCCTGGGCCAGTTTGGCTATAAGCCCGCCTACTCTTTTCGCGGCTTCCAATTTCTTTAAATCAGCCGCGCCTTTCGACAACTCTTTGGAATTGGTCGACGCGGCGGCAAGGATAGTCGCGGTTGTATCGTCAACTATCTGGGCGTATATGTGCTTATTGCTTCTGAAGACATTGAGCCTGGGCCTTTCGGCGGTTCCCCTTACCCTTTTCCTTACCCGCGCTTTCCTTCTTTCCCGGCCGCTTATATTTTTCGATATTCCGTCCATTTATTTCCCTCCGGCGGCGGCCTTGCCTGCCTTACCGGCCTTTCTCCTTATGACTTCATCAACATACTTGATGCCTTTGCCCTTGTACGGCTCTGGAGCGCGCAGCGCCCTTATGTCAGCGGCGACCTGACCTACTACCTGTTTGTCGGGGCCTTTTATGGTAACGAGCGTGGATTTCTCAACAGACGCCTTTATGCCCTTTGGCAGCGCGTATTTAACGGGGTGCGAGTAACCGAGAGCTAAATTCACCACATCACCCTGTACATCCGCCTTGTATCCTACGCCTATGATCTCGAGTTTTTTCTGGAAACCCTCGGCCACGCCTTTTACCATGTTCGCCACCAATGTCCTTGTAAGCCCATGGAGTGACCTCGATAGCCTGCTGTCGTCATTCCGTGTCACCAGAAGCTCGGAATTCTTAATCTCCACCTTAACCTCTGACCTTAAGGGCAGCTCCAAAGAGCCCTGGGGACCCGCGACTTTCAGCGCCGTTCCGTCGAGAGCGGCTTTTACGCCGGCCGGAAGAGTTATTGGAAGTTTACCTATTCTTGACATCTCAAACCCTTTTCAATTTTTTTTGAGGTTTTATTTTGCGTCCGTACGTATCTATCCTTAATAAATAACCGGTTTGTCAGTAAACCGTGCAGATGAGTTCTCCGCCCATGCCCTTTTCCCTTGCGGACCTGTCAGTCATCAAACCTTTCGAGGTTGAGACGATCGCAATGCCCAAACCATTCAATACCCTCGGTATCTCATCCTTACCGACATAGATCCTGAGGCCGGGTTTACTTACCCTTTTAATATTGGCTATGGCGCTCTTTTTGGCGGCCCCGTATTTCAGTGTAATCTTAATGGCGCCGAATTTACCCGCTGTCACCTGTTTAAAATCCTTGATGTAGCCCTCTTCCTTGAGAATACTCGCTATCTGGAGCTTTAAGCTCGAGGTGGACACAGTCACCTCTGTTTGCCGAGCCTGTATCCCGTTCCTTACCCTTGTAAGCATATCCGCTATCGGATCTGTCATCGACATTTTTTATACTCCGTTTATCTCTATCGGTTTATTTAATTACCCGCGTATTAACGCTCTGCCAGGTTCTTCTACCAGCTTGATTTAATGACGCCGGGAAGTTCGCCTTTTAAGGCCAGTCTACGAAAGCAGATTCTGCACATATCGAACTTCCTGTAATACGCCCTGGACCTGCCGCATATGGGGCAGCGGTTGTATTCCCTGACCTTAAACTTATTTTTCCTTTTGGCCTTTGCTATAAGCGACTTTTTAGCCAATTAACCCTCCGTATTTTAATCTCTTTTTTTGCCTTAACTTTTAAAAGGCATGCCCATATGCTTAAGAAGTGCCTTCGCCTCTTCGTCCGTGCCGGCTGTCGTGTTAATCGTTATATTAAGCCCTCTGATCTTGTCAATCTTATCATATTCGATCTCGGGGAATATGATCTGTTCCTTTATGCCGATAGTGTAATTGCCCCTGCCGTCGAATGACCTGTCTGACATGCCCTTAAAGTCCCTGATCCTCGGGATGCTGAAGTTCACGAAGCGGTCGAAAAATTCGTACATCTTAGGGCCCCTGAGGGTGACCATGCAGCCGATAGGCATGCCGGACCTGAGCTTAAAGGTGGCGATCGACTTCTTGGCCCTTGTGACTACGGGCTTCTGCCCTGAAATAAGGGTCAGGTCGCGAGTTGCCGCATCCATCACCTTTATGTCTTTAACAGCTTCGCCCAGGCCGATATTAAGCACGATTTTATCGAGCCTCGGCGCCTGCATGACGTTTTTATAGTTGAACTCTTTCATGAGAACCGGGACTACTTCTTTATGGTATATCTCCTTGAGCCTTACCGTCATTTGTCGAGCACCTCTCCGCACTTTTTGCAGTATCTTACCTTGTTCCCGTTATCAAGCAGCTTCTTTCCGACCCGTGACAGGCCCCTTGCACTTCCCGCATATGAGCATCAGATTGGTTATCGAGATCGGCGCCTCTTTTTCGATGATGCCGCCATGCTTGAATTTGGCGGACGGCTTTTGATGGCGCTTCACGACGTTCAGTTTCTCTACCATTGCGACGGCCTTATCCGGCACAACCTTGATTACCTTGCCGGTCTTACCTTTTTCCTTGCCGGATACGACCATTATCTGATCGTCTTTTTTAATCTTGAACATCGCTTGACCCTTTTATCTTTCGATTTAATTGGTTTAGTTTTTTTGTATTGTACGCCCGCAGAACAACCCTTTTAGAGGACCTCGGGCGCCAGGGATACTATCTTCATGAATTTGCGTGCCCTTAATTCCCTTGCCACTGGCCCGAATATCCTTGTGCCCACGGGCTCGTTATCCTTATTAATAATAACGACTGAATTTTCGTCAAACCTTATATAAGACCCATCGATGCGGCGTATCGCCTTTACGGTGCGCACAACGACGGCCCTTACCACGTCTCCCTTTTTAACCTTGGCGTCGTATATGGCTTCCTTCACGTTAGCTATTATCACGTCCCCGACATCGGCGAACAATTTATTGGACGCGCCGACGACCTTGATGCAGGAGACTTTTTTTGCGCCGGAGTTATCGGCAACACCCAGTATTGAACGGATCTGTATCATTTCGCCTTCTCCAGTATTTCCTTAACCCGCCACCTTTTCAACCCGCTTACAGGACGAGTCTCGACTATCCTAACCTTGTCGCCTGCCGAGCACTCGTTTTTATCATCATGCGCCATATATTTAACGCGTTTTTTCACGTACTTGCCGTAGAACGGATGCTTGGTCAGACTCTCTATGGACACTACCACGGTCTTATCCATCTTGCCGCCGCTCAAGACGCTGCCTATCATTGTTTTCCTTTTAGTCTTCGCTTCAGGCATCTTATTTCTTACCCCCTTCCTTCTCGGCGATTATGGTCTTTAACCGCGCCACATCTTTTCTTAAAATGCGGAGTTTAAGGGGGTTTTCAAGCTGATTGGCGGCGTGGCGCAAACGCAGGTTAAAAAGCTCCTTTGTAAGCTCCGCATCCTTTGTCCTCATTTCCTCGATGGACAGTTCCCTTATTTCAGCCGGTTTCATATAATTTCCCTTTTAATAAACTTTGTGGGTATCGATACCTTGTGGGCCGCGAGCCTGAAGGCTTCCCTGGCTATCGCCTCGGTTACGCCCTCCATTTCATAGAGTATCCTTGCCGGTTTTATCACGGCTACCCAGTCCTCGGGGCTCCCTTTTCCGCTCCCCATCCTTGTCTCGGCCGGTTTCTTGGTGATGGGCTTATCAGGGAATATCCTTATCCAGATCTTTCCGCCCCTTTTGATATAGCGGGTCATCGCGATACGGGCCGCCTCAATCTCCCTTGTGGAAAGCCACCCGCACTCTGTAGCCTGAAGGCCGTAAGTGCCGAAGGCAAGGGTAGCGCCCCTCGTTGCCAGCCCCCTTCTTTTGCCTCTTTGCTGTTTCCTGAATTTTACCTTTTTCGGTATTAACATTACTTCCCCTGTTTAAAGAGCGGCGCCGGACTTCGGAACCGCCCCTTCTTCAACAGCCTTTGGCTGAGCGATAACCTCGCCCTTGTATATGAAAACCTTAACCCCTATTATCCCGAAGGTCGTAAGCGACTCGGCCTGTCCGTAATCTATATCGGCCCTGAGCGTGTGAAGGGGCACCCTGCCCTCCCTGTACCATTCGGATCTCGCGATCTCAGCGCCTCCGAGCCTGCCGGCGCACATGATCTTTATGCCCTTTGCGCCCATCCGTAAAGACGTCGTTACGGCTTTTTTCATGGCTCTTCTGAAGGAAACCCTTCTTTCAAGCTGCAGGGCGACATTCTCGGCGACAAGCTGGGCGTCGAGATCAGGTTTCCTTACTTCCACTATCTCAAGGTCGACGTCTCTTCCGGTGAGCTTCGCGAGCTGTTTCTTCATCACGTCTATCTCGGCGCCTCTCTTGCCTATTACTATGCCGGGTCTCGCCGTACGTATGATGACCTTTACCGTATTAGCGGTCCTTTCGATCTCGATCCTGGAGATGCCGGCGTGGAAAAGCTTTTTTTTCACGAATTTCCTTATTTTGAGGTCTTCGTGAACAAATTCAGCGTAATTCTTCTCCCCGTACCACCGTGAATCCCAACCCCTTGATACGCCAAGCCTGAAACCTATCGGATGAACTTTCTGACCCAAAAACTACCTCCATAAAATTTGATGTTTTTTAATAATTTCCGAACGCCTTTTTTATTTTAAATTGTGAACCACCCTGCACCAGGAGCGCAGGGAGTTCTTGTCCGACTCTTAAATAATCCTGAAAGCTACTTTTCATCCAGGACGACGGTAACGTGGCTCGACCTTTTCCTTATAAGAGCCCCTCTGCCCATCGCCTTTGCATGTGTCCTTTTGAGCACGGGGCCGGGGTCGACGTAAACACTTTTCACGTAGAGCTTATCCACATCGAGCTTCTTTGTGTTTTCAGCGTTGGCCACCGCGCTCTTTACGATCTTTACTATGTCGCGGCTTACCGCTTTTGTGTTGAACCTGAGTATGGTAAGGGCCTCATCGACCTTTTTACCCCTGATAAGGTCAACGACGAGGCGGGTCTTCTGCGGAGAAACCTTTAAATATTTTAAAATCGCTTTCGCTTCCATATTGTCTTATCCCTTCGGTCCCGGCAACTTCGCCTTTTTTATGCCTGAATGGCCGTGAAAAGTGCGTGTCGGAGAGAATTCGCCGAGCTTGTGACCTACCATGTTCTCAGTTATAAAAACCGGTATGAACTTCTTACCGTTATGCACCGCGATCGTAAAACCCACCATCTCAGGGGTAATCATCGACCTTCTCGACCAGGTCTTTACCACCTTCTTGGCCCTTGCGTCTCCGGCATTCTCGATCTTCTCAAGCAGATGACTGTCTACAAACGGTCCTTTTTTTACGGAACGCACCGTTACTTCCTCCTGGTTATTATATACTTGCTCGTATCCTTGCGCCTTCTTGTCTTATATCCCTTTGTCGGCACGCCCCAGGGGTTTGTCGGATGATTGCCGCCCTTGCTTTTGCCTTCGCCGCCGCCGTGAGGATGGTCAACAGGATTCATCGCCACGCCCCTTACCTTGGGAAGCCTTCCGAGCCAGCGGCTCCTTCCGGCCTTGCCTACGGTGATATTCTCATGATCTATATTGCCGAGTTGTCCTATCGTCGCGTAACAATTCTGGAGTATATGCCTTACCTCGTTTGAGGGAAGCTTTACCGTGGCGTAATCGCCTTCCTTGGCCATAAGCTGAGCGAACCCTCCGGCGGTCCTTACGAGCTGGCCGCCCTTATTGATCTTCATCTCGATATTATGCACGAAGGTTCCCACGGGTATGGACCTCAAGGGCAGGGCGTTACCCGGTTTTATATCGATATCGGGCCCGGCCATGACCTTATCCCCAACCTTTAGGTCAAGCGGCGCCAGTATATATCTTTTTTCACCGTCCGAATAGTTTAAGAGGGCGATATTAGCCGTGCGGTTCGGGTCATACTCGATAGCGGCGACGCTTGCCGGTATCCCGCGTTTATCCCTCCTGTAATCGATGACCCTGTAAAGCCTCTTGTGACCGCCCCCGATCCAGCGGACCGTTACCCTGCCGGCGTTATTCCTGCCCCCTGTCCGCTTATAAGGGCGGGTAAGAGACCTTTCCGGCTTCTTCTTCGCTATGCCTTCAAAAACAAGGGTCGTTTTCTCTCTTAAGGCGGGCGACGTTGGATTATATTTTTTTACTGGCATATAGGTATTCTCTTTTTCCTGATATTATGTTCTTTGATTTATCCGGCCCCTATCCACTTTCCCCGCTGTACACCCTTTTACCCCGCTGTACGGCCCTTTTACCCCGCTGTACGGCCCTTTTACCCCGCTGTACGGCCCTTTTACCTTTCACTTAAACACCTTCGAAGATACCTATCTTGTCCCCTTCTTTAAGCGATACATAAGCCTTTTTCCTTGTCGGCCTTTTGCCCTCGTACTTGCCCATTCTCTTAATCTTGCCTGGCACCCTGTGGGTATTCACATTAAGGACCGTGACGTTAAATATTTTTTCAACAGCTTCTTTTATCTCATTCTTATTGGCGTTCAAATCAACCCAGAAGATCACCTGGTTGGCCTCGGCGAGCTTTGCCGTGCTTTTCTCGGTGATAACAGGGGATTTTATTATCGAGTAAAAGTTCTTCATTGAATGATAGCCTCGACTTTCTCAAGGGCGCTCTTTGTAATGACAAGATTATCGTAATTCAAGAGATCATACACGTTAATGCCGCGCGCGTTGATGACCTTGTAATCCTTGAGGTTCCTGACGGCAAGATCAAGGTTACGGTTCTCCCCGTCGATAACTATAAGGGCGTTAGAGAGGTCTGACTTTTTAAGCATCTCGAGCGCGAGCTTGCTTTTGGGCTCTTTAAGCTCGATCGAATCAAATATTTTTAACATCCCGTCCCTGAGCTTCAGTCTCAGAGCCGACTTAAGCGCGTCTTTTACGACCCTTTTCGGGACATTGTACGAATAATCCCTGGGCTTCGGCCCGAATACCGTGCCGCCGTGCCTCCAGAGCGGGGACCTTATCGAGCCCGACCTTGCCCTCCCGGTGCCCTTCTGCTTCCAGGGCTTCACGCCGCCGCCGCTTACAAAGGCCCTTGTCTTCGTGGACGCCGTGCCGGCCCTGCGGTTGGCAAGCTGCATCTTTACCACTTCGTAAAAGAGATGCTCCTTTACCTCTCCGGAATATATATTTTCGTTAAGCTCGAGCTGAGAGACCATGTTGCCGTTTTTATCCAGAACATCCACTATCATTTATCTAATCCTCTGTAATTTTCGCAAACTTTTAATATATCAAACTCCCCGGATAATTCTCAACCTTTTAAATCTTATCGCGCCTTATCTTCCTGAGATCCGCGAGGTTTTTAACTCTTTGCCATGGCCTTCTTTTTCAGGGCCTTATTGATGACCACATAACTATTCACAGGACCCGGCACCGCGCCGTTCACGAGAATGATATTCTCTTCCGCCTTTACCGCGATAACCAACAGGTTCTGTACGGTTATTTTCCTATCGCCCATGTGCCCCGCCATCCTCATGCCCTTATAGACCCTTGAAGGGTCGGAGCTTGAGCCGATAGACCCGGGGGCCCTGTTGTGCATCGAGCCGTGTGATCCTCCCCCGCCGCTGAAGTGCCATCTCCTCATGGAACCCTGAAAACCCTTGCCTTTGGATTTGCCGTAGACATCGACAAAATCGCCTGCCTTGAAGATCTCCCCGCAGTTTATGACCTGCCCAGGTTTATAGGAATCGAGCCCTTCGCCCTTTACTTCCGATAGTTTATAAAGGCCGGGGGCGCCGGATTTGGAAAAATGATTTTTCATCGGCTTATTGAGCCGGCTCTCTTTCTTCACTCCGATCCCGAGCTGCAGGGCCTCGTAGCCGTCGCGCTCTTTGGTCTTTTTCTGAACGACATAGCACGAGTCGGTCTTTATAACGGTTACCGGTATCTGCGCTCCGTCATCAGAGTATATATGGGTCATGCCAACTTTTTTTCCAAGAATTCCGTTTATCATCTTTTTGCCTTTTTTTAAAGAGCCCTGTCCTCTTCTCTCCGTCGCGTAAGTTACGCGCCGCTTTCACCTACCGGGCTTTCAAAGAAGAGAATCGTTTAATCGAGTTTAATCTCAACGTCCACGCCGGCCGGAAGATCGAGTTTCATAAGGGCATCCACGGTATTCTGCGTCGGCTCCATGATGTCCATCAGCCTTTTGTGGGTCCTTATCTCGAACTGCTCCCTGCTCTTCTTATCGACATGAGGAGAGCGTAAGACGCAGAACTTGTTGATCCGTGTCGGCAAAGGAATCGGCCCCTTAATGCTGGCGCCTGTCCTCTTGGCGGTATCAACGATCTCTTTTACAGACTTATCAAGAAGTCTGTGGTCAAAAGCCTTAAGTCTTATCCTTATCTTCTGGTTCTCCACCCTTTAGCTCCGTCCCTGCTTCTTCTAATGGTTGTTTTAAAAAAGTATATACGAATCCTCTACGCTATTATCTTAGTTACGACCCCTGCGCCTACGGTCCTCCCGCCTTCCCTTATGGCGAAACGAACCCCCTCTTCCATGGCGATAGGCGTAATGAGCTCCACATCAAGGTTTACGTTGTCCCCGGGCATTACCATCTCGGTGCCCTCCGGCAACTTCGATACCCCGGTGACGTCCGTGGTCCTGAAGTAAAATTGCGGCCTGTAGCCGTTAAAAAACGGGGTATGCCTCCCCCCCTCTTCCTTCGTAAGGATGTATACCTCGCCCTTGAACTTCGTATGCGGGGTGATGCTGCCCGGCTTAGCGAGCACCTGCCCCCTCTCAACGTCTTCCTTCTTCGTGCCCCGCAGAAGCGCCCCGATATTATCCCCGGCCCTCCCCTCGTCAAGAAGCTTACGGAACATCTCAACCCCGGTTACAACCGTCTTCTGCGTGTCCCTGAGCCCCACTATCTCTATCTCGTCACCAACCTTTACTATACCCCTCTCAACCCTCCCCGTAACAACCGTACCCCGCCCGGATATGGAAAATACGTCCTCAACAGGCATAAGAAACGGCTTATCAACGTCCCTCTTCGGCTCGGGTATGTAGCTGTCGAGCGTATCCATGAGCTTAAGTATCTGCCCGCACCACTGGCACTCCTTCTTACCGCACCCGCACTCAAGGGTCTTGAGGGCGCTGCCCTTTATAACAGGAATTTCGTCCCCGGGAAACTTGTACTGATTCAAAAGCTCCCTCACCTCAAGCTCAACAAGGTCCATAAGCTCCTTGTCGTCAACCATGTCAACCTTGTTTAAAAATACCACTATGTACGGAACGCCCACCTGCCTCGCGAGAAGTATATGCTCCCTTGTCTGCGGCATCGGGCCGTCAGCCGCGGAAACTACGAGTATCGCGCCGTCCATCTGCGCCGCCCCGGTTATCATGTTCTTCACATAGTCGGCGTGCCCGGGGCAATCTATGTGCGCGTAATGCCTCTTATCCGTCTGGTACTCAACGTGCGATATCGATATCGTAAGCCCCCTCTCCCTCTCCTCCGGGGCCTTGTCTATATTCTCATACGCCATAAACTCCGCGTATCCCTTGGCGCTCAGCACCTTCGTTATCGCGGCCGTCAGAGACGTCTTCCCGTGGTCAACGTGACCGATCGTCCCTACGTTAATGTGCGGTTTCTTGCGCTCAAATTTAACCTTGCTCATGATCGCCCTCCGGTACTAAATAATAGGTTATTTTCCCGCCACTTTCGCGGTAAGAACTTCAGCCACCGACGACGGTACCTGTTCGTAATGCGAGAATTGCATCGTAAAAGAGGCCCTTCCCTGGGTCTTTGACCTCAGATCGGTTGAATAACCGAACATATTGGCAAGCGGTACATTCGAGGAAACAACCTGGAACCCCCCCCTTGAGTCCATCCCGAGGATCTTACCCCTTCTGGAATTAAGGTCCCCGATGACATCGCCCATGAACTGCTCGGGTATAACAACCTCAACGTTCATTACCGGTTCAAGGAGTATGGGGCCCGCGCCTCTAACGGCGTCCTTGAAGGCCATGGAACCGGCTATCTTAAAGGCCATTTCCGATGAGTCCACGTCGTGATAGGAACCGTCATAGAGGGTTACCTTTACATCCACTACCGGGTACCCGGCGAATGTGCCGGTTTCAGTCGCTTCCCTTATGCCGTTTTCAACGGGGTTGATGAACTCTTTCGGTATAGAGCCTCCGACAATCTTATTTACGAATTCAAAACCCTTGCCGGCTTCCTGGGGCTCGACCTCGATATAAACGTGGCCGTACTGGCCTCTTCCGCCTGTCTGTTTTATGTACCTGCCTTCCGCCTTCGCCTTCCTGGTAATGGTCTCCTTGTAAGCGACCTGCGGTTTTCCAACGCTCGCTTCGACCTTAAACTCCCTGAGAAGCCTATCTACTATGATCTCAAGGTGAAGCTCTCCCATGCCGGAGATTATCGTCTGCCCGGTCTCCTCGTCGGTCCTCACGCGGAATGACGGGTCTTCTATGGCGAGTTTCTGCAGGGATATCCCGAGCTTTTCCTGGTCGGCCTTTGTCTTCGGCTCAATGGCGATAGACATGACCGGGTCAGGGAAGTCCATCGATTCGAGTATTACGGGTTTATCGGGGTCACAGATAGTATCCCCCGTGATCGTGTATTTCATGCCTACGGCCGCGACTATGTCTCCGGCGTAAACCTCTTTTACGTCTTCACGCTTGTTGGCGTGCATCTTTACGAGCCGTCCTATGCGCTCCCTCTGCCCCTTTGTAGAATTGAACACGTAAGACCCGGCCGTCATGCACCCTGAGTACACGCGGAAAAATGTCAGCTGTCCGACAAACGGGTCGCTCATGATCTTGAAGGCGAGGGCTGAAAAAGGGGCATCGTCCCGGGCCTCTCTCATAGCTTCCTTGTCTGTTTCCGGGTCTATGCCCGTAACAGGCGGAATATCCATCGGCGAAGGGAGATAATCCACGACCGCGTCAAGGAGAAACTGCACCCCTTTATTTTTGAAGGCCGAGCCGCAGATTACCGGGGTTATCCCTATTTCTATCGTACCCTTCCTTATGGCCCTCTGGATCTCTTCCGTTGTTACGGGGCTGCCGCTGAGGTACTTTTCCATCAGGCCTTCATCGAAGTCAGAAACCGCCTCAATGAGCTTTTCCCTGTACTCCGCCACGATCTCTTTCATGTCGGCGGGCACTTCCTCAAACCCGTACTTCGCCCCGAGAGTATCGTCTTCCCAGATAATCGCCTTTTCGGTTATAAGGTCGACAACCCCCTTAAAAGTCTCTTCAGATCCAACGGGGAGCTGTATGACTACCGGCCTTGTCTTGAGCCTGTCGGCCATCATGTCTACGACCCTGAAAAAATTAGCGCCCACACGGTCCATCTTATTCACAAAGGCGATCCTGGGGACCTTGTATTTATTGGCCTGGCGCCATACCGTCTCGCTCTGGGGCTCAACGCCCCCCACAGAGCAAAAAACGGCTACCGCGCCGTCAAGGACCCTTAAAGACCTCTCAACTTCTATGGTAAAATCGACGTGACCCGGGGTATCTATGATATTTATGCGGGTATCTTTCCAGAAGCAGGTTGTTGCGGCGGATGTGATGGTGATGCCTCTTTCTTTCTCCTGTTCCATCCAGTCCATAACGGCGGTGCCATCATGGACCTCTCCTATCTTATACGTAACCCCGGTATAGTAAAGGATCCGCTCGGTAGTAGTCGTCTTTCCCGCGTCTATATGGGCCATTATGCCTATATTTCTTTGTCTTTCTATCGGTATGGTTCTCGGCAACGGAAATACTCCTTAAATTTACCGCCTTCTTTATTTTAACAGCTCTTGTCCGTGAAGTTTCCTGAGCCAAAGCCCCTCACAGTAAAAGGTTTAGCCGCTGTATAATTACTGATGCTTTACCGCCGACCTGGCCGGCGGCATATTTTACATCGCCAGATACCCCGAAAACATTGCCGCCGATACGCTATCCGGACTTCTGTACGGGATACGGGAAGCTCTTTATATTTGCGTCCCGCCATCTTTAATAACTCAGGCCGCGGCAACATGCCGCCGGACTGAACATTACCAGCGGTAGTGGGCAAAGGCTTTATTGGCCTCGGCCATCTTATGCACGTCTTCCTTCTTTTTTACCGCGCCGCCCTTATTGTTAGAAGCGTCTATCAATTCAGCCGCAAGCTTCTCGACCATTGACTTTTCGCTTCTGTCGTGCGCGTAGCTTACAAGCCATCTGAGGGCGAGCGAAAGTTTCCTGTCCGGCCTCACCTCAACCGGGACCTGATACGTCGCCCCGCCGACCCTCCTTGATTTAACCTCAAGGATCGGCTTTATATTATCAAGGGCCTTCTTAAAGACCTTCATCGCCTCGGTCTTTGTCTTTTCCTCGATGACGTCGAGCGCTCCGTAAATTATCCCCTCGGCCTTGCTTTTTTTACCGTGAGAGGTAAGCTTGTTCGCAAGCCTGGCGATAACCTTGTCGTTGAACTTCGGGTCAGGCAGCACGTCCCTCTTCGGTATATTCCCCTTACGAGGCATGACTCCTCCACTTAGGCATAACTCCTCCACTACAGTTGCTTTATATTTACTCCGGGAAAAATAATACGCCGGCCGTCGGGCGGGCGTATCGGTCTACTCTACTTGGGTCTCTTCGCGCCGTACTTTGAACGGGCTTGTTTCCTGTCCTGCACGCCCATCGCGTCAAGAGTGCCTCTTATTATATGGTATCTTACACCCGGAAGATCCTTAACCTTGCCTCCCCTTATCAGCACGACGGAATGTTCCTGAAGGTTGTGACCGATCCCGGGTATGTACGAAGTCACTTCCATTCCGTTCGTAAGCCTGACCCTGGCTACTTTTCTCAGCGCGGAGTTAGGTTTCTTGGGGGTCGTTGTATAAACCCTCACGCAAACACCCCTCTTCTGAGGACATCTGTCAAGGGCCGGTGAAGCGGTTTTTCTTTTGCTCTTAAGCCTGCCCTTGCGGACAAGCTGGTTTATTGTCGGCATAAGTTACCTTTCAATGTGGGGTAAATCAAAATAATATACCTATTCCTCACAATCTTGTCAAGAAGAAACTCGCTCTTTTTTTCAAAAAAATAGATGCTTTAGAAAAAGAGCGGGGTTTCTCACGCGGTCTCCTTAACAGGTTCGGTTTCGGCTTCCGCCTGCGGAACTTGAGCGGTCACGTTGATGTATTTTTTGAAGCCGGTCCCGGCCGGTATAAGCCGTCCCATTATGACGTTTTCCTTCAGGCCGCGCAGGTAATCGGTCTTGCCCTCAACGGCCGCTCCGGTCAATACTTTTGTCGTCTCCTGGAACGACGCCGCGGAAATGAAGCTTTCGGTGGAAAGCGACGCCTTTGTTATACCCTGAAGAAGAGGCTCGGCGATAGCGGGTTTTTTACCTTTCGCTATTATCTTGTCATTCTCCTCTTCGAAGATATGTCTTTCAACCTGTTCGCCTATAAGGAGGTTGGTATCGCCGGCGTCCTTTATCTTAACCCTCCTGAGCATCTGCCTTACTATAACCTCGATGTGTTTGTCGTTAATCTTGACGCCCTGGAGCCTGTAAACCTCCTGCACCTCGTCGACCAGATACTTCGCGAGCTCTTTAACGCCGAGGACCCTTAATATGTCATGTGGGTTGGCGGAGCCGTCCATAAGGGGCTCACCCGCCCTGACCCTGTCGCTTTCCCTGACGCTTATGTGCTTGCCTTTGGGTATAAGGTACTCTTTAGCCTCCCCGGTCTCAGGGGTGACGACCACTTTCCTCTTGCCTTTGGTGTCTTTGCCGAACGAGACCACCCCGTCCACTTCGCTTATCACGGCGCACTCCTTGGGTTTCCGCGCCTCGAAAAGCTCGGCGACCCTCGGGAGTCCTCCCGTTATATCCTTTGTCTTGGTCGTCTCTCTCGGGATTTTAGCGATCACATCCCCGGCCTTTACATCAGCGCCCTCATTTATGGTGAGTATGGCGCCTACCGGCATGAGATACCGCGCCTCTATGTTCGTACCGGCGAGTTTACGGGTCTTTCCTGATTCGTCCTTTATCGAGACCCTGGGCCTTAAGTCCCCTTCCTTGTATGTCACGATAACCTTGCTGGAAAGCCCTGTTACCTCATCGACCTGCTCTCTCATGGTCTTGCCGTCCTCGATATCGCCGAACCTCACTATGCCGCTGACCTCGGTTATGATCGGGATAGTGTACGGGTCCCAATCAGCGAGCACCGTGCCGGCCGAAACTTTCTGGCCGTCGGCGACCCTCAGCCGAGCCCCGTATATGACCGGGTTCCTCTCGCGGTCCCTTCCCTGTTCGTCCTGTATCGCGAGGTCCCCGTTACGGTTCATTACGATGTTCTCACCCCTTGAATTTGCCGCGACATTAAGGCTGTGGAACTTGACTTTGCCTTCGTGCCGCGCTTCAAGAGTGGTCTGTTCCGCTCTACGGCTCGCGGTTCCGCCTATGTGAAATGTCCTCATCGTCAGCTGCGTGCCCGGCTCGCCTATGGACTGCGCGGCGATAACGCCGACCGCTTCGCCCATCTCCACCATCCTTCCTCTGGTAAGGTCCCTGCCGTAACACTTTATGCAGATGCCCCTCGAGCTTCTGCATGTAAGAACGCTCCTTATCTTTACCCTCTCTACCCCCACCTCTTCTATCTTTTCAATCTTTCCTTCGTCTATCTCCTCATTCGCCTCTACGATTACCTCTTTTGTAAACGGATCCACAACCTCTTCAAGAGCGACCCTGCCGAGGATCCTCTCTCCTATCGGCTCTATCACCTCGCCGCCCTCTACAAGAGAGGTCATATAGATGCCGTCCAGGGTCCCGCAGTCCTCTTCCGCGATTATAGCGTCCTGCGCCACGTCCACAAGCCTTCTCGTGAGATACCCGGAGTTCGCGGTCTTTAAGGCCGTATCGGCAAGACCCTTTCTTGCTCCGTGAGTTGAGATAAAATACTGGAGCACGGTAAGACCTTCCCTGAAGTTGGCCGTAATCGGGGTCTCGATGATCTCGCCCGACGGCTTTGCCATAAGGCCCCTCATTCCGGCGAGCTGCCTTATCTGCTGCGCCGAGCCTCTCGCGCCGGAATCGGCCATTATGAAGATGGGGTTAAAGCTCGGGATGTTCTTTTCCACTCCGTTTTCGTCCTTTACAGTCTCCGTTCCGAGTTCCTTGAGCATCTCCTCAGCGATCTCTTCGGTCGCCTGGGCCCATATGTCTATGACCTTATTGTAACGCTCGCCGTCCGTTATAAGACCTTCATTATACTGCTTCTGTATCTCCTTGACCTCGTCGTACGCCTTATTGAGGAGCTTTTCCTTCTTTCTCGGTATCTTCATGTCGTCGATGCAGATGGAGATCCCCGCCTTGGTGGCGTACTGGTACCCCAGGTCCTTGAGTTTATCCGCGAGTATTACGGTCTCTTTACTGCCCGCGCGCCTGTAGCAGATATCGATAAGGTCCGCAAGCCTCTTTTTATCCATTACCTTGTTGAGCTCATCAAACCTTATGATAGGGGGCACGGACTCGGACATTATGACCCTGCCTACCGTGGTGTCTACAAGCTTTCCGTCGAGCTTAACCTTTATGCCGGCCTGGAGGTGTACCGCCCCGCCGTCGTAAGCGGCCCTTACCTCGTCAAACGATGATAATAGCTTGCCCTCCCCTTTGACGCCGGGACGCTCGCGCGTAAGGTAATAAAGCCCGAGGACTATATCCTGCGTAGGAACGATAATGGGTTTGCCGTGCGCTGGCGAAAGTATGTTATTGGTAGACATCATGAGCACCCGCGCCTCGACCTGGGCCTCTATTGAAAGAGGCACGTGCACGGCCATCTGGTCGCCGTCGAAGTCCGCGTTAAACGCGGTACACACGAGCGGATGCAGCTGTATCGCCTTGCCCTCGATGAGGATCGGCTCAAACGCCTGGATACCGAGCCTGTGGAGGGTCGGGGCCCGGTTTAAAAGCACCGGGTGTTCCCTTATGACCTCGTCAAGAACGTCCCAGACCTCGGGCCTTTCCTTCTCAAGCATCTTCTTGGCGCTTTTTATCGTGGTCGCGTAACCTTTTTCCTCAAGCTTCTGGTAGATAAAAGGCTTGAAGAGCTCGAGGGCCATCTTCTTTGGAAGCCCGCACTGGTGGAGCCTGAGGTCGGGCCCGATGACGATGACCGAACGGCCTGAATAATCGACTCGCTTGCCGAGGAGGTTCTGCCTGAACCTCCCGCCCTTCCCCTTGATCATGTCGCTCAGCGACTTAAGCGGTCTCTTGTTCTGTCCGGTTATTATCCGGCCTCTTCTCCCGTTATCGAAGAGCGCGTCGACCGCCTCCTGCAGCATCCTCTTCTCATTTCTGATGATGATATCCGGGGCGTTGAGCTCCATAAGCCGTTTTAAGCGGTTATTCCTGTTTATAACCCTTCTGTAGAGATCGTTAAGATCCGATGTTGCGAACCTTCCGCCGTCAAGCGGCACCAGAGGCCTCAGGTCCGGGGGAAGGACGGGTATGACCTCAAGGATCATCCACTCCGGCTTATTCCCTGAATTAAGGAACGCGTCAACGACCTTAAGCCTCTTGGCTATCCTCTTTTTCTTGGCGTCAGAGGCGGTCTTCTTCATCTCGAGCCTCAGGCTCGAAGAAAGCTTCCCAAGGTCGATCTTCCTCATGAGCTCCCTGACCGCCTCGGCGCCCATACCGCTTGTAAACCCGTCAGGACCCCACTTCTCAATCGCCTTCTGGTACTTATCCTCGTTAAGAAGCTCTCCCTGTGTGAGATCAGTATCCTTTGGGTCAAGCACGATATAGTTTTCATAATAGAGCGCCCTCTCGAGTTCCTTAAGCGTCATATCCAGCATGGCGCCGATCCTCGATGGCAGGCTCCTCAGAAACCATATATGGGCGACGGGAGTGGCAAGTTCTATATGGCCGAGCCTTTCGCGTCTGACGTTTGAGGGTATGACCTCTACCCCGCACTTTTCGCAGACAACCCCCCTGTGCTTCATCCTTTTATATTTACCGCAGTTGCATTCGAAGTCCTTTACAGGTCCGAATATCTTAGCGCAGAAGAGCCCGTCCCGTTCGGGCTTAAAGGTCCTGTAATTAATAGTCTCCGGTTTTTTAACCTCTCCATGAGACCATTCCCTTATCCTTCCCGGCGAGGCGATGGTTATCCTTATGGCGTTAAAATCCATAGTTTTTTTTTGCTTGTCAAGTAATGCCATGCGGCTTTCCAAAATTAATCTCCTTTTTTACGGGGGCTTGAGATCCGCCCTGTCGACCTAATGGTTACTAACTTCTTACCGGCCCTAATCCTCTTTCTCTTTCTCTATGAGATCTATATCAAGCGCGAGGCTCTGCAGCTCTTTTATAAGGACGCTGAAGGATTCAGGCAGCGAGGGCTCAAGGCTGTAACTGCCCGTGACTATCGATTCGTACATCTTGGTCCTGCCCGGCACATCGTCCGATTTCACGGTCAAAAACTCCTGGAGGCTGTGGGCCGCGCCATACGCCTCCATCGCCCAGACCTCCATCTCTCCGAGCCTCTGGCCGCCGAACTGCGCCTTTCCCCCAAGTGGCTGCTGTGTTACCAGCGAATAGGGTCCTGTTGACCTTGCGTGGATCTTGTCATCCACCAGGTGATGAAGCTTCATCATGTACATCATCCCCACCGTAACCGCCTGGTCAAAGGGCTCTCCGCTCCTGCCGTCGTAGAGGACCGTCTTTCCGGTTCTCGGCAACCCCGCCGCCTCGAGGGCTTCCTTGACGTCATTTTCAGTCGCTCCGTCAAATACGGGGCTTGCCATGTAAAGCCCGGTCCCAATCCTGCCGGCCAGTTCAACAGCCTCTTCATTCGATAGCCCATTTACGAATTTGCTGAACTCCAGAGACCCGTATATCTTTTTTATTTTGTCTCTTAAGGCATTAACAGAGTAATTTTTATCAACCATCTCCTGGACGGCGCTGCCGAGGCTCCTGGCCGCCCACCCGAGATGGGTCTCGAGTATCTGCCCTATATTCATCCTTGATGGCACGCCAAGGGGATTTAATACTATGTCAACGGGTGTGCCGTCCCCCAGGTATGGCATATCCTCCTCGGGAAGGATCCTTGAGATAACGCCCTTATTCCCGTGCCTTCCGGCCATCTTATCGCCGACAGACACCTTTCTTTTCATGGCGATATAGACTTTAACCATCTTTATGACGCCGGGGGGCAACTCGTCTCCCCTTTTGAGCCTGTTGATCCTGTCGTCAAAGACCAGCTTGATGAGGTCGATCTGCTCACTCAGATTTCCCGTGATTTCATTTACCTCCCTCTCAGACTTATCATCCGCGGGTATGATCTCATGCCACTTGCCCTGCGGGAGAGAAGAGAGGATATCGGCCGTTATGGCCTTGCCCTTGCTTAAGATGGTATTTCCTTTCTTGTCGGTAATGCGCACCTGTGATTTTTTGTTGAGAAGGAGCTTATGGATCCTGTTGTAAGCCGATTCCTTGACGATATTTATTTCGTCTTCGCGGTCCTTCATGAGTCTCGCGACTTCCTTATCTTCGATGAACCTGCTGCGTTCGTCCTTTTCAGCGCCCTTTCTCGAGAAGACTTTCGCGTCTATGACAACCCCTTCGATCCCGGGCGGGACCCTGAGCGAGGTATCCTTTACATCCTCGGCCTTCTCCCCGAATATGGCCCTGAGGAGCTTTTCTTCCGGAGAGAGCTGGGTCTCCCCCTTGGGGGTAATCTTTCCTACAAGGATATCTCCGGGGGCGACCTCCGCGCCTATCCTTATGATGCCGCTTTCATCGAGGTTTTTAAGCGCCTCGTCCCCCACGTTCGGGATATCCCTTGTTATATCTTCCTTCCCGAGCTTTATATCCCTCGCGACCACCTCGAACTCTTCGATGTGGACGGAGGTAAATACGTCGTCCTTTAGAAGGCGCTCGCTTATGAGTATGGAGTCTTCAAAGTTGTATCCGCCCCAGGGCATGAAAGCCACGAGTACGTTCCTGCCGAGGGCGAGTTCCCCCTCGTGCGTGGACGGGCCGTCGGCTATGACCTGCCCCTTTACTACGGTGTCGCCCTTGAAGACGATCGGTTTCTGGTTAAGGCAGGTGTTCTGGTTGGACCTTCTGAACTTGGTAAGCGCGTATATGTCCACACCGCCGGAGTCGTTTCTCACGACTATCCTGGCGGCATCCACGCTTTCTATCACGCCCGGGCTCCTGGCGAGTATTGTAACGCCGGAGTCCCGCGCCACTATGCTTTCCATGCCGGTGCCTATGAGAGGCGCCTCTGTCCGGATAAGAGGCACCGCCTGCCTCTGCATGTTGGACCCCATAAGGGCCCTGTTGGCGTCGTCGTTTTCAAGGAAAGGCACAAGGGAAGCGGCGACGCTTACGAGCTGGTTCGGAGAAACGTCCATGAGGGTAATGTCCTCTGGACGGGCCATTATAAACTCCCCGCCCTTCCGTGCCGATATAAACTCGCTTGTAAACCTTCCATCCTTATCCAGCGGCGCGTTCGCCTGCGCTATCACGTGGTTTTCCTCATCAAGGGCCGAGAGATAATTAATCCTGTTGGTGACCTTCCCGTCCCTGACCTCCCTGTAAGGGGTCTCTATAAAGCCAAAGTCATTTACCCTGGCGTAGGTGCTCAATGATACAATAAGCCCTATATTTGGGCCTTCAGGAGTCTCAATCGGGCATATCCGTCCGTAGTGGGTCGCGTGCACGTCCCTTACCTCGAAACCGGCCCTCTCCCTCGTAAGACCTCCCGGTCCAAGGGCCGAAAGCCTCCTTTTGTGGGTGATCTCGGAAAGGGGGTTTGTCTGGTCCATGAACTGGGAAAGCTGGCTTGACCCGAAAAATTCCTTTATGACGGCGGAGACGGGTTTCGGGTTTATGAGGTCATGAGGCATCAGGGTCTCAAGTTCCCCGAGGCTCATCCTCTCCTTTACCGCCCTCTCCATCCTGAGAAGCCCGATCCTGTACTGGTTCTCGAGGAGTTCTCCCACGGACCTTACCCTTCTGTTGCCGAGGTGGTCGATGTCATCGACAGTACCCTGTCCGTTTCTTAAAAGAATCAAATAACGCACCACCTCGAGTATATCCTCTTTCCGGAGGGTGGTAACTTCCAGAGGGACGTCGAAACCGAGCTTGCGGTTCAGTTTAAGCCTTCCGACCTTTGAGAGGTCGTACCTCTCGGGGACGAAAAAGAGTTCCTGGAAAAAAGAGTTCGCCGTGTCGACGGTCGGGAGGTCCCCGGGCTTAAGCCTCTTGTAGATCTCTATCCTGGCGTTGAGCGTCATGTTTGTGATTGAGCTGTCCGGATTTTGCTTCCGGAACTCGATTATGGTCTTTGTGTCTTCGTTCCCGGTGCGGTCATTTAAAAGCGTCTCCCTGAAGAACGCGCCCATCGCTTCTATCAGGAGGAGCTTGAAGCTCGTGATATTGCGCCTCGAGATCTCATCGAGCTTTTCCCTTGAAAGCACCTGATTGCATTCCAGTATGACTTCCCCTGTATTCGGGTCTACGATATCCCTGGAGGCGATCCTTCCCACAATCTCCTCTACCTCTACGGGTATGTATTTTATGCCGGCCGCCACAAGTTTCTTTATGACGAGCCTTGTGAATTTCCTGTCCTTCCTGACTATTATTTCATTGGTGGAAGGGTCTTTAATGTCGCGGCTTACCTTCTGTCCGACGAGATAATCCGGTTCGACGCTTTTAAGAATCTTTTTGCCGTCAAGTACTATCTCCTCGCTGGGATAAAAATAATTGAGCGTCTCCTCCACGGAATAACCAAGAGCCTTAAGGAGAATGGTAGCCGGCATCTTCCTTCTTTTATCTATGCGCACATAAAGCCAGTCTTTCTGGTCAAATTCAAAATCAAGCCATGACCCGTGGTACGGGATTACGCGCGCCGTATAGAGCACCTTGCCGGTAAAACCCTTGGGCTTCTCGAATTCGAAGAAAACGCCAGGAGACCTGTGGAGCTGGCTGACGATAACCCTTTCCGTGCCGTTAATAATAAAGCTCCCGTTGTCGGTCATGAGCGGAATTTCGCCGAAGTACACCTCCTGTTCCTTTATGTCGCGTATACTCTGCGCCCCGGTTTCAAGGTCCTTGTCCCACATGATGAGGCGCACCAGTATCTTTATGGGAGAAGCGTAAGTCATGCCCTTCTGGTGGCATTCATCGACCGTGTACTTGGGCTCGAGAAGGGAGTATTTCACGAACTCGAGGGAGGCGTTGCCGCTGAAGTCCTTTATCGGGAAAGCGCTTTTGAATACGGCCTGAAGCCCTGCGTCCGCCCTGTCTTCAGGCTTCTGAACTTCCAATTGCAAAAATTGTACAAAAGATTTTTTCTGAACCTCGATCAGGTTAGGCATGTTTACCACCTTACCGATACGGGAATAATCCTTCCTCAATATCTTTTCCGGCATTAAACGGGAGGAAGCCATATTTTATTTACTCCTTAAATTTAGAATCCTACAGTAGAATCGCCCGCCGGATCACGGCGGGCTGATCCAATTCATATGATACGGGTTTGAGCCGCATACCACCGGCGCTTCCGAAAAAACGCCTTTTTTATCTCCGTAAGAAGTCCCTGAAAACCCGGGTCTACTGAATCTCGACCTTCGCGCCGGCGCTCTCGACCTGCTTTTTGATCTTCTCGGCTTCGTCCTTCGAAACGCCTTCCTTAAGGGTCTTCGGGGCGCCCTCGACGAGGTCCTTCGCTTCCTTAAGGCCGAGGCCCGTTATCGCCCTTACTTCCTTGATGACCTTTATCTTCTCGGCTCCTGTCTCCTTCAGGATCACGTTAAACTCCGTCTTCTCGGCCGCCGCCGGGGCCGCTCCGCCCGCAGGGGCGCCCGCCGCCGCTACCGCAACAGGGGCCGCCGCTGAAACTCCGAACTTTGTCTCAAGTTCCTTTACGAGTCCAGCGAGTTCCAGCACCGACATGCTCTCAATATATTTTATAACGTCTTCTTTCTTTAAGTCCGCCATCTCAATCCTCCTCTTGGGTTTTATCCATTATTAATGTCTGTACTTTGACCTTTAATGCTTCTAAGACGACTTCTGCCCGGCCTGCTTCTGAATGGCGCTCAGGACATAAACGAACTTTCTCGGAACTCCGCTCAGGACCCTGACGAGTCCGGATGCCGGTGATTTCAAGGAACCAAGGAACTTACTCAGGAGCACTTCTCTCGGCGGAAGTTCCGCAAGCCCTTTTATCTCATCGAGACTTATGATCTTAGCCCCAAGGGTACCCATCCTGATCTTAAGGCTCGGTGTGTCTTTGGCGAACTGCGTCAACGCTTTCGCGGCCTGCGCGGGGTCCTTGTAGCTGAAGGCTATGGCCGTAGGTCCGGTAAGATGCTCTGATATATGCTCGACCGGGGTGCCTTTTATGGCCAGCCTTGCCATGGTGTTCCTGACAATTTTCAAGTCAATCGAGGCGTCCCTGAGGGTCTTTCTGAACTCATTCATTTCAACGGCCTTTATGCCCTTGTATTCGGCTATGAATGTCGCCTTCGCCCTCGTGAACTTGTCCTGGACATCCGCTACGAGTTTCTCTTTCCGCTGCCTGTCGAATTTCATTGTCCCTATCCCTCCTTTCCGTCTCTATTAATCAGAGACAGAGAGAACATGAGCATAAAAAGCGTAAGGCGCACCGGAAGAACTCCCGCACGCGCGTGATTCAACGCTTCAATTACCATGGTCTCGGTAGGATTTTTAAGCGCCCGGCTTTTTTAAAGCGCGCGGCCCCTACTGTCTCTGACCTTACGACTTATTTAACAAATTAAAATTATATAAATTATCCGCCCCTATCCTCCCCCCACTCGCCTCCCCCTCAGCCCCCATCCGCCCCGTTACTTTCCGGCGGACTATTTGAACATATTCCTTACTTCAACGGGATTGAGCCTGATGCTCGGGCCCATCGTGGTTGAGATAAAGAGGCTCCTCAGGTATATGCCCTTGCTTGAAGCGGGCTTCGCCTTGATAATAGCGTCCATCAGGGCCAAAAAATTTTCTTTTAACTTTTCCGGGCCGAAAGACGCCTTTCCCACCGGGACATGGATGTTGCCAGCCTTGTCGACCCTGAATTCCACCTTGCCGGCCTTAAGATCCGACACAGCCTTTTTTACGTCGAAGGTAACGGTCCCGAGCTTGGGGTTAGGCATGAGCCCTCTGGGCCCGAGGACCTTGCCGAGTTTACCGACGGCGCCCATCATATCAGGGGTGGCCACCACCGCGTCGAATTCCAACCAGCCCTTGTTCACCTTATCAATAAAGTCTTCAGCCCCGATAAAATCAGCCCCCGCCTCTTTAGCCTCCGCCCCTTTTTCACCCTTGGCGAAAACGAGCACTCTGACCTTTTTTCCTATGCCGTGCGGCAGGACCACTGTCCCTCTGACCATCTGCTCAGGGTGCTTTGGGTCGACCCCGAGGCGTCCTGATACCTCAACGGTCTCATCGAACTTCGCGCATACGGTTTCAGGCACGATCTTAAACCCGTTTTCCAGTTCGTAACTGCGGTTTTCTTCAACCTTGGCTTTCGCCGCTTCGTATTTTTTTCCCATTTGACTAACCCTCCACCGTAATTCCCATGCTTCTCGCGGTGCCTTCGATAGTTTTTATGGCCGCTTCCAGGCTCCCGGCTGTAATATCGGGCATCTTAAGCTTCGCTATATCTTCCACCTGCTTTTTACTGACCTTCCCGACCTTGTCCTTGTTAGGAGCGGCTGAACCCTTCTCAATACCGGCGGCTTTCCTGAGGAGCACCGAGGCCGGCGGGGTCTTGGTTATAAAGGAGAACGACCTGTCGGCGTAAACGGTTATAACAACGGGTATAACCATGCCTTCCTGAGACTGGGTCCTGGCGTTGAAGGTCTTGCAGAATTCCATTATGTTTACGCCGTGCTGTCCAAGGGCAGGGCCTACCGGAGGAGACGGGTTGGCCTTCCCGGCCGGTATCTGCAGTTTAATCTGTCCTGTTATCTTTTTTGCCATGTCAACTACCTCTCTGTCCTTACCGGTTTATTTATTAATCCTCAGGCCTTTTCGACCTGTACAAATTCGAGTTCAACGGGTGTCGCCCTTCCGAATATGCTCACAAGCACTCTCAGTTTACCCTTTTCCGGCTTGACCTCTTCCACTATCCCCGCAAAGTTCGTGAAAGGCCCGTCCACGACCCTGATGTTTTCTCCGCGCTCGAAGAGCACCTTGGGTTTCGGCCTGACGGCGCCTTCCTCCATCTGCTTTGTAATCTTGCGGACCTCTTCCTCGGATATCGTGGGAGGAGCCTCCTGCCCGCCGACAAAGCCGGTTACTTTCGGGATCCCCTTTACAATATGCCAGGTCTCGTCATTAAGCTCCATGTTTATCAGTATATATCCGGGGAAAAACTTCCTTGAAGTCGTCCTCTTTACCCCCTTAATCATATCTACGACCTTCTCTGAAGGCACGAGTATCGCGCCGAAAAGGTCCTCTCTTCCGGTGCCCTTTACCTTCTCCTCGAGGGCCGATTTAACCTTGTTTTCATACCCTGAATAGGTATGTACGACATACCACTTTTTTGCCATATTACCTCATTTTATAACGTATGTGACGAGCTTCGAAAGCACAAGATCGACCAATCCTAAAAATATCGCCAGCACGAACGTGACGACGAATACCACCCATGTCGATGTAATAGTCTGCTGTTTGGAAGGCCAGCTGACTTTTTTGAGCTCCTGCCTGGCCTCCGCGAAGAACTGCTTCGCTTTTTCAATTTTTTCCATTTTTATGTTAATCCTGTGTAGTAAGAGTTTGAATCCGTCCGTAACAGTCAGCCCAACTTAATAAAAACCTGCCAACCCACCTGTATACAAACCCGCCTGCGTACCCAATCCCCCTTCCCCCTGTATACCTACATTAACTCTTCGGTGTGTCCACAGAACCGGGGTAAGCGCAACCGGCCCCCTTCCGCCGTCCTCGAAAAATTTGGCAGGCCAGGAGGGATTCGAACCCCCAACTTGCGGTTTTGGAGACCGCCGCTCTAGCCGTTAGAGCTACTGGCCTATGGCATATTCCTTTAAAAATCAGCCGATGGCTTTTAATAAGCTACTTTGTCTCCTTGTGAGGCGTGTGCTTCCTGCAGAACTTGCAGAACTTCTTTATCTCAAGCCTGTCAGGGATCGTCTTCTTGTTCTTTGTCGTCGAATAATTACGGCGCTTGCATTCGGCGCAGGCCAATGTAATAATGTCTCTCATCCACATTCCTCCCTTGCAAATCCTTATTCCCGTATCTTCCGATACCGCCTTAACTCTTAAAATCCTCTACGCTATTATCTTAGTTACGACCCCTGCGCCTACGGTCCTCCCGCCTTCCCTTATGGCGAAACGAACCCCCTCTTCCATGGCGATAGGCGTAATGAGCTCCACATCAAGGTTTACGTTGTCCCCGGGCATTACCATCTCAGTGCCCTCCGGCAACTTCGATACCCCGGTGACGTCCGTGGTCCTGAAGTAAAATTGCGGCCTGTAGCCGTTAAAAAACGGGGTATGCCTCCCCCCCTCTTCCTTCGTAAGGATGTATACCTCGCCCTTGAACTTCGTATGCGGGGTGATGCTGCCCGGCTTAGCGAGCACCTGCCCCCTCTCAACGTCTTCCTTCTTCGTGCCCCGCAGAAGCGCCCCGATATTATCCCCGGCCCTCCCCTCGTCAAGAAGCTTACGGAACATCTCAACCCCGGTTACAACCGTCTTCTGCGTGTCCCTGAGCCCCACTATCTCTATCTCGTCACCAACCTTTACTATACCCCTCTCAACCCTCCCCGTAACAACCGTACCCCGCCCGGATATGGAAAATACGTCCTCAACAGGCATAAGAAACGGCTTATCAACGTCCCTCTTCGGCTCGGGTATGTAGCTGTCAAGCGTATCCATGAGCTTAAGTATCTGCCCGCACCACTGGCACTCCTTCTTACCGCACCCGCACTCAAGGGTCTTGAGGGCGCTGCCCTTTATAACAGGAATTTCGTCCCCGGGAAACTTGTACTGATTCAAAAGCTCCCTCACCTCAAGCTCAACAAGGTCCATAAGCTCCTTGTCGTCAACCATGTCAACCTTGTTTAAAAATACCACTATGTACGGAACGCCCACCTGCCTCGCGAGAAGTATATGCTCCCTTGTCTGCGGCATCGGGCCGTCAGCCGCGGAAACTACGAGTATCGCGCCGTCCATCTGCGCCGCCCCGGTTATCATGTTCTTCACATAGTCGGCGTGCCCCGGGCAATCTATGTGCGCGTAATGCCTCTTATCCGTCTGGTACTCAACGTGCGATATCGATATCGTAAGCCCCCTCTCCCTCTCCTCCGGGGCCTTGTCTATATTCTCATACGCCATAAACTCCGCGTATCCCTTGGCGCTCAGCACCTTCGTTATCGCGGCCGTCAGAGACGTCTTCCCGTGGTCAACGTGACCGATCGTCCCTACGTTAATGTGCGGTTTCTTGCGCTCAAATTTAACCTTGCTCATGATCGCCCTCCGGCTTTTAATTATGTTTGTGGTCGCCCGGCCCCGGGCCGGCTGCGATAAAGCCTTTTTATACGCTACAATCTTTTATATACGGCTAACGGTTTTGTCAGCGGTTTATGCCTGGAGCCCATGAGCGGGATCGAACCGCTGACCTCTTCCTTACCAAGGAAGTGCTCTGCCAACTGAGCTACATGGGCGTATCCCGAGTCACGCAATCACGGCTCTACGGTAAAATTTATAACTGGAGCGGGTGATGGGAATCGAACCCACGCATCCAGCTTGGAAGGCTGGAGTTCTACCATTGAACTACACCCGCGTAAAATCAACTTATGACCTCAACCCCCGGGCGTTTACGCCTGTCTCTTCCCGTCCCGTCCTCGCCATTGAAGCTTCCCCGCGGCTTGCCGCGGGCTGGATGAACGCTATGCATTTTCATCAACTCTCCACGGATTCATCAACTCGCCCCGGCCGCCCTTATATGGTGGAGAGGGGAGGATTCGAACCTCCGAAGGCTGAGCCAGCAGATTTACAGTCTGCCCCCTTTGGCCGCTCGGGAACCTCTCCGGTTTGAAGATTCCCCGCGGAAGATCGCGTGGAATCTTCCAAGGGTGACGAGCTATGCATTTTCAATATTTAAAAAATGTCTTAAATAAAATCCCTTCTTAACTCAAGCAATCATAATTCAGGATATCAGGATTAGATTATTTAAGTAGATTCCCATTAGAGGGGGAACAGATTTAACAGACGCCGGCAATTATTGTTTTCCGGAACCAGCCGTACAGATCAGCAGTTCGGTAAAGACGCCCGCAAGAAAATTTACTGGAGCTGGCGATGGGATTCGAACCCGCAACCTGCTGATTACAAATCAGCTGCTCTACCGTTGAGCTACGCCAGCGAAAAACCTGAAGATTTTTCAAATACGAAAAACGACAGACTTCCCCTCTTGTAAACGGAAAGAAACTGAATTCTTATTTATAAAACAGATGGCGATAGTTTGTCAAGGTTTTTTTGTGTTTTATTATCAGGAGTTATATTAAATTTCCTGTGCGAAAGTCTCTTGATTTTTTGTGCCTTTTTTGTGCGTTTTAAAAAACCGCGAAAGGCCGATACGCAAAGGTATCGGGTGATAAGGAAAAATATCTTCTAACGCCTTGAGATTACCGGACCATCCGGGGATAACCTTAACGTCCTGATTGTTCCGCGCCTTTTTTGCCGCCGCTTAAATACTGAAGATATCCTTCAATGAACTGGTCAAGGTCTCCGTCGAGCACCGAATCCACGTTACCCGCCTCTATCCCTGTCCTGTGGTCCTTTATGAGCCTGTATGGCTGAAGCACATAGGACCTGATCTGGCTTCCCCACGCGATATCCCTTTTTTCCTTGTGGTACTCCTGCATCTTTTCTTCCTGCTCTTTTTGCTTTAGTTCATATAGCCGCGCCCGAAGAAGTTTCATGGCAACGGCCCTGTTCTTATGCTGGCTCCTTTCGTTCTGGCACTGGACGACGATCCCGGTGGGGATATGCGTTATCCTGACGGCCGAGTCTGTCTTATTTACGTGCTGTCCCCCGGCGCCGCTCGCGCGGAACGTGTCTACGCGCAGATCCGCCTCGTTTATCTCAACTTCGATATCGTCTTCTATCTCGGGATAGACAAAGACGGAGGCGAAAGAGGTATGCCTTCTTTTATTCGCGTCGAAAGGCGAGATCCTAACGAGACGGTGTACGCCAAATTCGGCCTTCAGGTAACCGTAAGCAAATTCTCCCGTAACGGTGAAGGTTACGCTCTTTACCCCGGCCTCTTCCCCGGGCTGGTAGTCTACAACCTCGGCGATGTAATCCCTCTTCTCGGCCCATCTGAGATACATCCTCAAAAGCATCGATGCCCAGTCCTGGGCCTCTGTGCCTCCGGCCCCCGGATGAATTGAAACGATAGCGTTCAGCCTGTCGTTATCGCCGGAAAGCATCCGCCGGACCTCGGATTTCTTAATCGAAGCGAGGGCCTCGGTCAGTTTATCATCGGCCTCTTTCGCGGAACCCTGATCATGCGCCTCCTCGGCAAGCTCGATGAGTATTCCGGATTCTTCGATCAGAGAGCCGATATTTTTCAGCGCTGAAATACCCGCGAGAATCTGGGACTTTCTTTTGAGTATCTTCTGCGCCTCTGCCTGATCGCTCCAGAGCGAAGGGTCGGCTGAACGGGCCTCTAATTCCTTGAGTTCCTTGAACCTCGAATCCTGGTCAAAGAAAACTCCTTAGGTCGTCGAACCTGGCCCTGACGTCCTTGAGTTTTTCCCTGGCTTCTTCAAACATCGCATTACCTCCGCAGGAATTTTGAAGATATGAATACGCTGGAGATTAAAATACAGGCGTAAACTAAAATATCACCGTACTCGGAATAAAAAGTAAGAGGTCCCTGCCTCAGCCTTATATTATCCACGATTGTATCCTGGATAAAAAGACCTGTCTTTTCCCTGACCCTTCCGACGGGGTCAACTACCGCGCTAATCCCGGTATTCGCGGCCCTGAGCAAAAAAACCCTGTTCTCTACCGCCCTTAAGATGGACATCTCAAAATGCTGATAAGGCGCTGAGGTCTTCCCGAACCAGGCGTCGTTCGTGATATTAGCGAGTATCGTGGCGCCGGCCCTTACGGAACCGCCCGCGATCTCGGGGAATATCGACTCAAAACAGATTAGCGTGCCTATCTTGCCGCCGTCAAACCCTATCGGCGCGGGCCCGGGGCCCGAGGAAAATTCGCCGACCCCCACGGTCAATTTCTTTATAAAAGGAAGGAACCGCTTAAAGGGCACATACTCGCCGTAAGGCACCAGGTGGATCTTATCATACCTTCCGAGGATCTTGCCGGTCGGGGCGAGGAGATAGGCGCTATTAAAGTAACTTACAGCCCCGGAGCCGCTATTATAATTATAAGACGGGCTTCCGGTCAATATATAGCTTCCCGCTTCTTTCGCGATATCGCCAATAAGGGCTCCTCGTACGGGTTCGTTACCGAGATAAAAGGGCACCGCGGTTTCAGGCCAGACTATGAGGTCCGCCCCTTCTTTCCCCGCCCTGCCGCTAAGATCCCTGTAGATCCTGACCGTCTCTTCTTCAAACGCGGAATTCCATTTAAGCCCCTGGTCTATAGAACCCTGGATGATGCCGACTTTTAATTCTTTCCAGGAAGCAACCGAGCGGTCTACCTCCCTTATCCTTATAAGACCGTAGGCGATTATTAGGATCAGAAGAGCCGATATTACAAGAACCTCCTTAACGGGAAGCCTCATCTCTTTCGCGAGGGCTGATTTAAGGAAAAGATATATAGCCGTATTTACGGCCGCTATTAAGAACGAAATCCCCCAGACACCTGTTATATCTGCTATCTGTACGACAGGAAGGTATGGTGTCTGGGAATAGCCGATAAGTATCCACGGAAAACCGAAATAGGGGACATACCCCCTTAAATACTCGATGGAAACCCACAGGCAAGGCGCGAGCGCCAGCATAAACATGGAATTTACGCCGGAGGTCATTGAAAAGAGGAGGCCGAACAATCCGGTATACAGGCCCAGCGTTGCTACCAGAAGGAGCATTATCAAGATACTGACCGATACCGGCACCCCGCCATAATAGTACATGGAATTAACAACCCAGTAAACGGTGCCGAGGAAAAAAACAGACCCGAAAAGAAGCCCAAGTAGAAATGCTTTTTTCTTACCGGCCCCGTCGAGGGCGTGCATAAGGGGTACGAGCGCTATCCATGCCGTAAACCCGTAATCGAACGGGGGAAAGGCAAAGACGAGTATAAACCCTGCTATGGCCGCGAAGACGATCCTTTTCATTATTTAAGTTATTTAAGCGAAACAAAAAATATCTGGAATATGACGAGCGTAAGTCCCAAGCCCAGAAGCCCCCCAGGAATATCTCCAATTTTGTGTGGATGCCGCCTATGAGCCGCGAGTGGCTTACCATGACCGCCAATACAAAGGCAAGTATCGCCACCATCGGGTTCATGGTAATAAGGGTTATGGCGGTAAAGAGCGAGAAGGCGACGGCGGCATGCCCGCTGGGCATGCCGCCGTGAAGCGAAGTGCCTTTTCCTATGGTCGCCTTTAAAACAATGACCGAGATCAGCACCAGGAGAAGAGAGACGATCGCGATATGTCCGGCGAACATCCTTGCCTCCCTCAGGGTAAAGCCCATGTTTTCGTATATGTACTTCGTAAATATCATATACAGCACTATCAAAACGCCGATCGAGGAAATCAGGACCGCGCCAGCGGAGACGTCCTTGGCGTTCCTGGCTATTATGTGGTGCCTGTCCTCGATAAGATTAACCGCCTCTTCTATGGCGGTATTAAGCATCTCGGCGAAAAGGAGGATGATTATCGATAACGAGAACAGGACAAATTCCACCACGGGAAGTTTCAGAAACAGGCTTAAAAGAAGGGCCGCGGCGGCTATGGCGTAATGATATCTTATATGCCTCTGGGTTTTAAAGGCATATATGACCCCTTCTATGGCGCAGTTAAGGCTTTCAAGCCAGTTCTTCGGCTTTAAAATCTCCCGGGGTTCATCCATATCATGTTTCCTGCCGGTTCTCATCCCTGGATACAGTCCTTCGCACGCAGTTTACTCAGGAGTTCTTCCTCTTTAGACCTCATTTTTTTTGCCTGAACGCCGCCTTTGACATGGTCATAGCCGAGGAGATGCAATATTCCGTGGATGACAAGCCTCCCGAGTTCCTCGACGAGGGTAGCGTTAAAAACCTTCGCCTGTCTTTCAGCCGTCTCCATGGATATCGCGATGTCGCCGAGGAGCACCGGGTCTTCCATGGGAAAGCTCAAGACATCGGTTGGTTTATTAATGTTGCGGAACTTCCTGTTGAGCTCTTTAATACCCCTGTCATCCGTGAGCAGCAGGCTCACTTCCCTGCCATCAAGCCCGAGGTCTTTTAACGCGCTCTCCGCTATTTTTTTTATCTTTCCCCGCGCCTTTTTAGATGTCTCGTCGAGAACTAAAACCCGCGGCTTCAAGAACCCTCCTTTATATTGGGGAGATTTTTTGTCCGGCACAGCCATATCCCCCACACCCCCCGGCGGCTGAATTAAGGCAATATGAGGTTAAAGGCAGGGATAAGAGGGTTGAATTTATGCCGCTTGCGCCGATACGAAAGATAGCGCCCTTTAAGAAGACGTCGTTATTACCGTAGTTATCCATGGCTGAAAAGCAAGCCTTATCCTGCAGCCCGGTTCATGCCTCTTCCGTCACCGGGGCTCTTCTCTTTGCCTCCATCTTTTCGAAGGCCCTTATGACTTCCTGTACCAGCGGATGCCTTACGACGTCCGCCTCGGTGAAAAAGATGAAATCTATGCCATCAACCGACTGGAGTATCTTCTGCACCTCCACAAGGCCCGAAGGTTTAGCGAGCGGAAGGTCTATCTGGGTAACATCTCCCGTAATCACGGCCTTTGACCCGAAGCCGAGCCTGGTGAGGAACATCTTCATCTGTTCTATGGTGGTATTCTGCGCCTCGTCGAGGATGACGAAAGAGTCGTTAAGAGTCCTTCCCCTCATGAACGCGAGCGGCGCGACTTCAATGGCGCCCTTCTCGATGAGCTTCTGGGCCCGCTCGTAATCCACCATGTCGTGGAGGGCGTCATAAAGCGGCCTCAGATACGGGTCGACCTTGGCCGCCAGGTCTCCGGGTAGAAAACCGAGTTTCTCGCCAGCCTCCACAGCCGGCCTTGTAAGTATAATCCTGTCGACTTCTTTATTGGTAAGCGCGGCTACCGCCACCGCCATGGCCAGATAAGTCTTGCCCGTGCCCGCCGGCCCTATGCCGAAAACAATATCGTGCCTTCTAATCGCGTCGACATATCTTTTCTGGGATAAGCTCTTGGGGGCGATTACCTTCTTGCGGAACGACACATAGACGGTGTCCATGAATACATCCGAGAGATGGACCCCTTTTTCTGAAGACATCATCCTTACGGCGTAATCAAGGTCCTGCGGGTTGAAGGAATAACCCTTTTCAAGGAGGGAGTATAGCTCCAGAATCAAACGTTCAGCTGTCTCAGCCTTAACGGGATCCCCCTCGATCGTTAAGAGAGCGCCCCGCGTGTTGAGATTTATTCCGAGCTTCTTTTCAAACCTTTTAATGTTCTCCCCGCCCTCGCCGAAAAGGCGCATAGCGAGGTTATTATCTTCGAGGTTTATCTGTTTCTTTATCTTTTCGTTTTTTTCCAATTCGATCCCAAAGGGGGGCGGAGTTGTAAATTATAAAAATAATGCATTATATTAACATGATTTGGATATTTTTGCAATTTAAACAGGAGACTATATTAAGGGCCGCGGCGATAAAAAAGAGGAGGCTATTTAGGGTAAGTTACAATATAAGGAGTTGAAAAGGCACACCCCCCTGCGCCCCGCCATCCGCCCACTGTCAAAGGCCACCAAAAAAAGGCCACGCGCCACGTATCGAAAAAAAAGGCCCCGTATCGGGGCCTTTAATCTCTAAAATTATTGAAGCTTAACGCAGGTTCTAAACCGTTGCGACCTTTTCCATTATATCCATGCCTGTGTTTGCCACGCCGGTTCCGCTCCATGAATCTATTAATTCCCACCTGCCGGGCATCTTGAGGATCTGCTGCACGAGCTTATAGTTAAGAGAGTGTCCGGACCTGTGGGCTATTATGCGGCCTACAACAGGCGCGCCCAAAAGCGAGATATCTCCCATCATATCCAGAACCTTATGCCTTACAAACTCATCAGGATGCCTGAGCCCACCTTTATTCAATATCTCATCGTCGCCGATAACGACCGCGTTATTCAGGGACCCGCCCTTGGCGAGGCCGTTTTTCCTCAGCATCTCGACGTCGCGCAAAAATCCGAAAGTCCTTGCTCCGCCCACCTCTTTTCTGAAAACATCCTTTGAAAAGAGCCTTGAGAAGTTCTGCCTGGTCATAAAAGGATGAGCGAAATCTATGGTGTAATCGACCGTGAACTCCATATCTTCGGAGGGCATCAAAAATATGTACTTACCGCCTTCCTGGACTTTTATAGGCCGTTTTACTAAAATGTACTTACGGGGGCTGCAAAGTTCAGTTAGCCCAACGGCATCTATCATTTTAATGAATTCTTTTGCGCTGCCGTCAAGTATCGGGACCTCAGGGCCGTCGAGTTCTACCGTGGCGTTATCCACCCCCAGGCCGTTGAAAGCCGCTAAAAGGTGTTCCACCGTAGATATTGAAGCCTCTCTGGTGCCGAGAGAGGTAGCGTAGCTGGTAGCGATAACATTAGAGGCTTCCGCTTTTATAGCGGGAGCGCCTTTAATGTCCGTCCTTATAAAGGTTATACCTGTATCTTCACCGGAGGGGATGATCCTGACATGTACATCACACCCGGTATGAAGCCCTACACCCGAAAACTCTATATTATTTTTTATCGTCTTCTGTAGCATCACACCTTAGTAACAGCAATTAGTATGCCAAAAATAAAACATTTATAATTCACTATGTTATATATTTAAGATATTTAAGAATTGTATTATTAATACCACATAAAGCGATAATGTCTCTTTTTTGCAACTATTTAACGCCTGTTAATCAGATAAAGTATCAAAGACAAAACAACACTGATTATTATAGAGGTAGTTACAGGAAAATATATGACAAATTTATCTTTTTTGTAAAAAATGTCTCCCGGAAGCTTCCCGAGAAAAGGGATCTTTGGCCCGAACGTAAAAATAAGGCCGATTATTACAAGCACAACCCCTATAAGTATCAAGCTCCTGCCTATCATTAAAACCTCTTCTTTTGCCTGCTTATTGATTTGATTTTTGATTATATATTACGGTCTAATATATGTCACACTCTCCAAGCTATTCACCTAACATGGCTACTATTTACGCCAGCTTGTGCTATATTGACAAGACCTCTTCATCTCAAGTTTCCGGGTCTTCGTGTGAGAACTGCTGATGTAAAAAAAAAGGCATTTCCCTCACAGGAGAGAGAAACGCCCTTTCATAACGGTTAATTTGTTGAACTAAATCTTAACAACGTTCTTTGCAGCAGGTCCCCGGCTTCCTTTTTCCACATCAAACGTGACCCGATCATCCTCGGCTAAGGTTTTAAACCCCTCCATCTTGATGGCTGAGTGATGGACAAATACGTCTCCGCCCTCTTCCTGCTCAATGAATCCAAACCCCTTCTTATCACTGAACCATTTCGCTGTGCCTTGCCAAAACACGACCTCCCTTAAAAAAATGTTTATTCGGGTCCCTGGATTTCACAATCTGACTGCTGGGAATAGTGACGAGTGAGTTGTGCAGTGTGCGAATTCGTGTACTACGAAAACCCACGTTTTCCACGACACCCTCGGTGTCTTTCAATTTGATCGAATCGCCTACTGAGAAAGGTCTTTCAATCATGATGATAAGAGAGCCAATCAAATTAGCAATGGTTTGTTGCGCCGCCAGAGCCACTGCCAGACCGCCGACTCCAAGTCCTGCTAATACTGAGTAGGCGGGTAAACCTATTCGGTCAGCTCCAGCGATGAGGATAGCAATTGCCACGATAAAGGTGATAAGCCGTAACACCAAACGGATAAGCTGACTA
>CAVSHY010000020.1:0-55817 GCA_963727865.1 uncultured delta proteobacterium
AGGTCAGAGGAGACTTTAAAGTTCGTAGAAAAGCTAAAGGAACAAGTTTCAGTCCCCGTGGAAACATGGGATGAACGGCTTTCAACCGCGGCCGTAACCAGGCTCCTTATAGAAGGGGATATGAGCCGGAGTAAAAGAAAAGCCGTTGTCGATAAGCTTGCGGCATCTTATATCTTACAGGGATACCTCGACAAATGTAAGGCCGGGAGACAGGCGCATGACAATTCTTGATCCACGAAAATTAAAACTTTCACATAGGGAATTGCAGAAACTCAGCGATTGATGAGCAGGCGCCTTAACATAGTAATATTATTAATTTTTGCGGTCATAACGCTCGCCGCGATTGAACTCTACATAACGTTCTACGTCCCGGCTTCCCGGGAGGGCGGGATAAGGGTCGTAAATATCCCGAAAGGGACGAGCTTCCGCGTTATCGCCGCCGATCTCGAGGACAGGGGGGTAATAAGGAGCGCGGACAGTTTTATCTTCGCCGCAAGCCTGCTTGGCGCGTACAAGAAAGCCAAGGCGGGCGAATACGAGTTCAATAGGTCCATGACCCCGCTTGAAGTCCTTGATATGCTCGTAAAAGGCAGGGTAAAAAAATATATAGTTACGATACCTGAAGGGTATAACATAAGAGAAGTAGCGCAGGTCCTTGAAGAGAGCGGCCTCATGGACAGGGAACAGTTTCTGTCAAAGGTGGCCGACAAAAATTATGTAAAGGCCCTTGGCCTTGAAGGGACTACTCTCGAGGGTTATCTATTTCCGGATACCTATGAATTTACAAAGGGGATGAGCCCTGAAGAGGTAATAGCAAAGATGGTTGAGAAGTTCTTAACGGTCTATAGCTCTGAATTCGCCGAGGCCGCTAAAAAAAGAGGGATGACCATGCAAAAGGCCGTAACCCTCGCTTCCATTATAGAAAAGGAGACCGGGGCGCCTGAGGAACGGGAACTTGTATCGGCGGTTTTCCACAACAGGCTCAAAAAGGGGGTCAAGCTTCAGAGCGACCCAACCGTAATGTATGATTTAATGGATTATAAGGGAGCGCTTACCAGGAAAAATCTCCTCGCAAGAGCCCCTCACAATACATACGTTAATTACGGCCTTCCGCCGGGCCCGATCTCAAATCCCGGAAGGGCCTCCTTGAGCGCCGCGCTCAATCCGGCAAAAGAAGACCTCCTTTATTTTGTATCAAGAAACGACGGTACGCATTATTTTTCAAAGAGCCTTAAAGAGCACAATAAGGCCGTCAGACTTTATCAGAGGCACATAAAGCTTAATAACGCGCCAGGGCCTCAAGGTTAGATTTTTCCCTCCCGGATTTCTTAAAATGCATAGCGTTCACCCTGCCCGCAGAAAAGCTCTGCGGTAAGAGCGAATAGGATTTTTAAAGTCCTGCGCGAGACGCCCCTCCCTGTCAGGCGACCCATGAAGGACTCTTAAAAAGTCCTGCGTGAGCCGCCTCTCTTTGTCAGGCGACCCATGGAGGATATTTTTAACGCCCTTCGCGAAACGCCGCTTATTTTCAGGTTCTCCATAAAGGACTCTGAAAAAGCTTACATTTGGAAGATTAAGCGCGGCTTGCCGCGGGGAGCTTCAAAATGCGGGGGCGAATTTTAGGGATTTTTACCTATGATTTTTTCATTTTAAAGGTAAAATATTTATTGACTTAAGGTCTTGCGTATATTATCTTATTGAAGATAGTCGTGAGGGCTATATGCATGTCATGAAGGCAGTTCCCATTTTCAAGGAAACTGAAAACGACAAAGTACTTATCGCCGAGGATAACGCTAAGACCCGGCTCTTCCTGAAGAATCAACTTGAGCTGATGGGCTATAATGTCGTCGGCGCGGTAGCAAACGGCAAGGCGGCTGTCGAAAAGGCAATTGAAGTAAATCCCAACCTCGTGATCATGGACATAAAAATGCCGGAGATGGACGGCATTGACGCGGCAAGGATTATCTCCTCCAAAGGCCCTGTCCCGATAATACTTATCACCGGAATTTCATCGGATGAGATGGCGTTAAAGGCGATAGAGGCGGGGGTTTTCGCGTATCTTGTAAAGCCGGTTACCAAAAAACAGTTAGAGCCCGCCATAAAGCTTGCTCTCGCCCGCTTCGGTGAATTTAAAAGCCTTAAAGAAGAGGTAAACGACCTCAAAGACGCGATGGAGACCCGTAAACTCGTTGAGCGCGCCAAGGGTATCCTGATGAAAAGGTGTAATATCTCCGAGGAAGACGCCTTTAAGCTCCTGCAGACCCACTCCCAAAAAGAGAATAAAAAGATGCGTGAGATAGCCGAGGGGATCATTTCCGCCAGTAAGCTGATCTAAGCCCTTAATAATTTTAAAACTCCGCGCGGTGTCAAAGGCTTGACTGATCATTAATCCCCTGATATTGTTTAATACATACAGCTAAAACTTCGAGGGCGGGGCGGGGGCTTTTTTATTATAAAAGCGTAACCGCTCTCAAAAGGTATAAAAGCTAAATTTAAAAAATAACGCTAGGGGAGTCCGGAAGGGCTGAGAGTTCTCTCATAGGGTTGCGGGAAAACGCAACCCATATGCGATCCGTTTAAAGAGAAGACCCTAACGACCTGACCTGGGTAATACCAGCGTAGGGAAGCGGCTTAAAAAATTTTTAAAGATCTGACTGCATAATATTCTTATAGCTTATGCAAAAAGCCGCCTTTCCGGCGGCTTTTTGCATTTCAGGAAAAATCATGAAGATAGATGACGGTAAAATAGAAGCTCTCCTTGGAGACGCCGACGTATCTTTTGAGAACGCCTCTTCGATACTCGACAGGGCCTCTTTAGCCCGCGGGCTCTCTCTTGAAGAATCGGCCGTACTTCTCTCGGTAACCGACGGAGATATGCTGAAGACGCTTTATAAAAAAGCGGGAGAGGTGAAAGAACGGATCTTCGGGAAAAGGGTCGTGCTTTTTGCCCCCCTGTATCTTTCGAACTACTGCACGAACGGCTGCGTATACTGCGGTTTTCGGAGCGCCAATAAAAAGGTGGCGAGAAAAGCCCTGAGCCTGGAAGATGTGGTCGGGGAAGCCAGGGCGCTTGAGGAGATGGGCTTTAAAAGGGTCCTTCTCGTAACAGGCGAAGACCCGAGGTGGGGGCTTGATTATATCATCTCCTGCGTAAAGGCCGTTTACGCGAATACCGGAATGAGGATAGTCCATGTGAACGCTCCACCCATGGATACCGGGGATTTAAGTAAACTTAAGGCATCCGGCGTGGGAGTTTACCAGGCTTTTCAGGAGACTTACCACAGGCCGACTTACGAAAAGACGCATCCCACCGGAAAGAAAAAAGATTACGAATTCAGACTCGATTGTATGGACAGGGCGCTTGAGGCGGGGTTCGGGGACGTCGGGATAGGGCCGCTTCTGGGTCTTTATGACTACAGGTTCGACTGCCTTTCTACGATAGCCCACTCACAATATCTCTACGAAAAATTCGGGGCCCATGCCCATACCATCTCTATTCCGAGGCTTCGGCCCGCGGAAGATATGGCGCTTAAGGAGGCGCCGTACCCCGTAACGGATGAGGACCTTAAAAAGATCGTGGCGGTATTCCGGCTGAGCGTCCCGACGGCAGGCGTGGTGGTGTCTACAAGAGAGCCGGCGGAACTCAGGAGCTTTCTTATCCACGCCGGCGCCTCCCAGATGAGCGCCGCCTCGAGAACCAACCCCGGCGGCTACACCCATAAGGAGGAAGAGATCCTCGAACAGTTCTCAACAACAGACAGGAGGACGCTCGCGGAAGTCATGAAATCCGTTGTCGACGAAGGGTTTCTGCCGAGCCTGTGCACTACATGCTACAGGGTAGGAAGGGTCGGGGGGGACTTTACCGAAAGAACGATCTCAGGCGATATGGAGAAATTCTGCCAGGCTAACGCCATACTTACGCTGAAAGAATTCCTCCATGACCACTCAAGGAACGGTTCAAGGGAGACTATTGAAAAGGCCATATCCAAGGCCATTGAGGACGTAAAAGACCCTGTGATGAAAAAAAAGATACTCGAAAAACTTAAGGAACTTGAAGCCGGTAAAAGGGACCTTTATTTTTAAGATGAAAGTACGGATAAACGGAGAGGAAAAGGAGATCGAAGACGGGATGACCCTTAATGGCCTGCTTAATGCCCTGGACATAAAACTTCAGGGGATAGCCGTGGATATCAATAAAGAGATAGTCCCGAAGAGCAGGTTCGAGGAGACCTTCATAAGACAGAACGATGTCATAGAGATAGTAAGAATGGCAGGAGGCGGCTGAGAGAGCCTTTTTGAAAAAAGCGTTGCGCTCGGATTGTTTAGCGTAGTTTTCAGCAAAGGCGCACGTGACGGGTAAGCCGTCCGCGCAAAAATCGCAGTCCGTTTCCTGCGGAAAACATTAAGGAGATGTTATGGAAGAGACGCTCAGGATAGGAAAACGGGTCTTTAGGTCCAGGCTCATGGTCGGGACAGGGAAATACCCTTCGAACGAGATAATGAAGAAGGCCATTGAGGCATCGGGCGCGGAGGTCGTGACCGTAGCCGTAAGGAGGGTAAACCTCGACAGGACAAAGGAGTCGATGCTTGATCATATAGACCTGAAGAAGTACACGCTCCTGCCCAATACGGCAGGTTGTTACACGGCAGAGGACGCTATCAGGACCGCGAGGCTCGCGAGGGAGGCCTTTGATACCGATTTTGTCAAGCTCGAGGTCCTCGGGGATGAAAAGACGCTTTTCCCGGATAACGAGGCCCTGCTCGAATCCGCGAAGGTGCTCGTAAAAGAAGGCTTCTCGGTCCTCCCTTATACAAACGACGACCCAATTATGGCCAGAAAGCTCGAGGACGCGGGATGCGTCGCCGTTATGCCGCTGGCGGCGCCGATCGGCTCAGGCCTCGGCATAAGAAACCCGCACAATATACGCATCATCCTGGAGACGGTAAAGGTCCCGGTTATTGTTGACGCCGGAGTCGGCACGGCCTCTGACGCGGCCATCGCCATGGAACTCGGATGCCACGGCATACTTATGAATACGGGGATAGCCGGAGCGAAAGACCCCGTTGGCATGGCGAAGGCGATGAGGCTCGCTACAGAAGCAGGGCGGCTCGCGTACCTTTCCGGGAGGATCCCTAAAAAGCTCTACGCCTCGGCGTCAAGCCCCCTTCAGGGATTGATCGAGTGATTCTTTAACTCCGGAAATTAAGGAGGTTATCCTGCACCCGATATTATTCAAATACGGCCCCATAGAGATCCGCTTCTACGGGCTCATGTACGTAATAGCGATCCTCGTAGGCAGTTACCTCATAAAGCACGAGGTAAGGAGAAAAAAGGCCCCCCTAACCGACGACGAGGTGATGAACTTCATCGTATGGACCGTTATAGGCGGGGTCGTAGGCGCGAGGGTCTATTATGTGCTTTTTAACCTGAGTTACTATCTTTCGGCCCCCAGGGAGATACCCGCGGTATGGCACGGCGGGCTCGCCATACACGGCGGCCTTTTGGGCGGGGCAGGGGCAGCATGGCTTTACCTGAATAAACATAAGGTCCTTTTCTGGCGCATGGCGGACGCCGTCGCCCCGGCTATAATCCTGGGGCAGACCTTCGGCAGGTTCGGCAATTTCATGAACGGGGACGCTCACGGCAGGCCCACTGCCATGCCCTGGGGGATAGTTTTTCCGCCGGGGAGCATCGCGGGAAATGAGTTTCCCGGCATTCCCACGCATCCGACGATGCTCTACGAGATGACGATAAACTTCGGGATATTCTGCATCCTGTGGCTTGCGCTGAGAAAAAAGGAACATAAAAACGGGTTTATCTTCGCGGCGTATATCGTCATGTACTCGATGGGGAGGTTTGTTGTCGAAGGGTTCCGGGCCGATAGCCTTATGCTCGGCCCCATACGCATGGCTCAGCTTGTAAGCCTTCTCATAGCCCTTACCGTGGGGGTCTTGATTATCGTAAAGAGGCTGTGGGAGCCGTCCCTTAAGCCTGTAAAGTCAAAAAGGTAGCTTATAAATGGCCGGGAATAAGGGGCTTACGAAAGAAGACGGGGGCCTGTATCTTATAACAGACAGGAAGCTTGCCCCTGACGGCGACATAGTAAGCGTAGTTGAGGATGCCCTTAAAGCCGGGGTCAGGCTTGTGCAACTAAGGGAAAAGGACTTGAGCGGGAGGGAGCTTTTAACTCTTGCGAAGGTTTTGCGGGCCAGGACCCGGGAGTACGGGGCAAAGCTTTTTATAAATGAAAGAGTTGACATAGCGCTTATGGTTCAGGCCGATGGGGTTCATCTCGGCGTAAAAGGCATACCGCCAAGGGACGCGAGGGTGATCCTCGGCGATAATAGCCTCATAGGGGTTTCCGCCCACAGCCTCGAAGAGGCGTTAAAGGCAGAGGAAGGAGGGGCGGATTTTATAACCATCGGGCCTCTTTATTTTACGCCCTCAAAGGCCGCGTGGGGAGAGCCGGTGGGGATAAAGCTACTTAAAGAGGTAAAAAAGAAGGTTAATGTCCCTGTTTTCGGCATCGGCGGCATAAATAAGGATAAGGTAAAAGAGGTAGTAAAGGCAGGGGCCTTCGGGGTCGCGGTGATTTCAGCGGTCGTTGCGAGTAAAGACGTTAAAAAAAGCGCCATCTCACTCCTAAAAGAATTGAAGCAGAGTGGAAAATAAATCATAAAGAGGATCTTATGACCCAGTTAGAATCGGCCCGGAAGGGCATCATCACCGAGGAAATGAAGAGCGCGGCCCTTAAAGAAGGCGTTACCCCGGAGTACATCCGAAAGGGCATTGAGGAAGGCGTTATCATCATAAACCGGAATAATCGCCACAGTATAGAAGGCCTGGCTGTGGGTAAGGGGTTAAGGACAAAGGTAAACGCGAACATAGGCTCTTCGCAGGACCACGTTGACGTAAACGAAGAGCTTCTTAAACTCAAGACCGCGATAGAAGCCGGCGCCGACGCTGTCATGGACCTTTCAACAGGCGGGGATGTCGATGGCATCCGGAGGATGATACTCAGGGAGTCCACGGTTGCCATAGGCACGGTACCCGTATACCAGGCGGCCCTTGACGCCGCCAAAAAGAAAAAGTCCTTTGTGGAACTCGAAGGGGAGGATATCTTCGAGGTCATCGAGAAACATGCGGAAGACGGCGTTGACTTCGTGACGGTCCATTGCGGAGTTACGATGAGGTCGGTTGAGAGGATAAATAAAGAGGGAAGGATCATGGGGATAGTAAGCCGCGGAGGGGCCTTGACGGCGGAGTGGATGAAGTTCAGGAATAAAGAGAACCCGCTCTTCGAGGATTATCCGCGGCTTTTAAAGATAGCTAAGAAATACGATCTTGTTTTGAGCCTCGGCGACGGCCTGCGGCCGGGGTGCCTTGCTGACGCCACCGACAGGGGGCAGATAGAAGAGCTCATTACCCTCGGCGAGCTCGCCGCCCGCGCCTTTGAAGAAGGCGTCCAGGTCATGATAGAAGGGCCCGGCCATGTGCCGTTAGACCAGATAGAGGCGAATATACTTTTGCAGAAGAGGCTCTGCAAGGGCGCGCCGTTTTATGTCCTCGGCCCCCTGGTAACGGATATCGCCCCCGGCTACGATCATATAACCTCAGCCATAGGAGGAGCGATAGCCGCCGCGAGCGGAGCGGATTTTCTCTGTTATGTCACCCCGTCAGAGCACCTGAGGCTTCCCACCGTTGAGGACGTGAGGGAAGGGGTCATAGCCTCAAGGATAGCGGCTCACGCCGGCGATATCGCCAAAAAGACGCAGGGAGCCATGGATGCCGATATAAGGCTCGCGAAGGCAAGGAAGGCGATGGACTGGGATGAGCAGATACGGCTTTCAATCGACCCGGTGAGGGCCAGGAGCGTAAGGGAATTGAGCCCGCCGGAAGATTCCGACGTTTGTACGATGTGCGGAAGCCTGTGCGCTATAAAGATTACCTGCAAGTAGGCCGGAAGAGCTCGATAATTATCGGGGAAGGTTTCTGTAGAATTCTTCCCCTCACCCATTTTCAAGAGACTTTTTCAGGACGGCTAAAGCGTGGGCTGATATTCGGAGACCTTTACGCAGTTCTTTCCGCTCCACTTTGCCTTGTAGAGCGCGTCATCGGCATGGTTTACAAGGTCCCCTGAATTCACGGTGTCTTTCCTCGGGTAGGAGGCCACCCCTACGCTTACCGTAATCTTTTCATTAAAAAGGCCGGCATAGGCATGGCCCTCGATAAGGACGCGAAGCCTTTCAGCCTCTTCAGCGGCCCCCTGCGGCGCCGTATGCGGCAGTATAACGGCAAACTCCTCTCCGCCGTAGCGCGCCACGATATCGGTTTTTCTTACCCCCTTTTTTATAACCTCGGCGAGCTCTTTTAAAACAAGGTCCCCGGCCCTGTGTCCGTAGGTGTCGTTTATGTGCTTGAAGTTGTCTATGTCCATCATGACGAGTGAGAGCGGGGTCTCATACCGTACGGACCTCTCAAACTCTTCCTCAAGCCTGGAGTAGAAAAAATTGTGATTATATGTGGCGGTAAGCTGGTCTTTTATGGAAATTTCCCGCAAATAATCCTTTTCCCTGCTTACCTTTTCAAAGAGCCGGGCGTTTTTGAGGGCATGGTACGAGGAATTGGCGACTATCTGGCAAAAATCGAGCTCCTTTTGAGAAAATCCATTCTCCTTTCTCCGGGCCCGGAGAAAAAGCGTCCCAAGCACCTCGTCATTGAAAACTATAGGCACTATCAGGGCGCTTACGCCTTTAAGAGGCTTAATGTGCTCCCTGACGGCGGCGAGAAGCGGATGGTTCACCATGTCATCGATGAAAAGCGGGGTTTTGGTGGCCATGACCTTCTTTATTTCAGGATATTTTGACAGGTCGAGCTTTAATTCCCTTAACGCAGGGTTTTCGTGAGAGGCGAGGACATAGCCTTCATCTTCTTTTGTTATAAGCACTATGGAGCAGCGAAGCGCGTCAGTAATCCCGGCCACCTTGTTTACGATGATATTCAGAACCTCGGAAGGGTCGAGCGTAGCGCCTACCGCGTTCGTAACGGCGAGGATCGTCTCAAGGGTCCTCTTGTCCTCTTCTAATTCCCTGTAAAACTCACTTATCCGGAGCTGCGCGTTGATCCTCGCGACTATTTCCCCCTCTTCGAAAGGCTTCACTATGAAATCATCAGCGCCGACAGAAAGCGCGTTTACAACGGTTTCCTTGTCGCCTTTTACGGAAACTATTATTACTGACGGGCGCTGAGGAAGCTTCATCCTTCTTATCTCCTGCAAAACCTTTACGCCGTCGGGTTCGGGCATAACGAGATCCAGGAGCACTACAGAGGGTCTCCATTCCTCTACAAGCCTTAAGCCGCCTCCGCCGTCAGCCGAGTGCCTGGTCTCATACCCGTTAAGCTTGAGTATTTCTTCAAGCATCGCGCTTGTCGTAAAACTGTCATCTATGATCAAAACCTTGCCGGTTCTACCAGTATCGTTTTTTTCAAGTTTTGCAGGCATTTTCAATCCTTTAAGAATAGGTAAAAATATATTTTAAGGTTTCGTGTTCGATTTTCCCGCCGGTATTCTATCCCAAAACTCTTGACAAATATGTGACCTTAGTCTATTTTAAATTGTTGGTTTATCCTCGCGTCACGGATTCATAAAGGATTAGTGGGGCTATCTGGTGTTTTAAGAAGCTTTAGGCCCTTTTTAAGTTTAATGCCGGCGTAGCTCAGGGGTAGAGCAACTGATTCGTAATCAGTAGGTCGGGGGTTCAATTCCCCCCGCCGGCTCCACTTTTAGGCTTCGTAACATTTGCTCAGTTTGAAGTTGCAAATCTTAAGCCGCTCCGCCCATCCTCGAAGCTTTAGACTGCTAATTTAAGCTGTCTGATTTTTAATCCGTTGTAACTTAGAATGATTCTTGAAGCGAATTTATCTCCAATTACTACGCTTTCGCGGCTTAAAAGTCAAGATATTTTATGAAAATGCATAGCTCACTTACCCCGTAGCAAGCTACGGGGTAAGTGAGCGAATAGGACTTTTAAAGGGTGCTGCGCACGGCAGTTGTTTAGCGTTGCATGCGGGTTTAAACTACGCCTTGCCGGAATGGACGGCGTAACAATCGCCCGGGCTCGGCGCGAGCCGCCGCTCTTTTTCAGACACCCCATGAAGGATATTTTAACGTCCTGCGCGAAACGCCGCTTATTTTCAGGTTCTCCATAAAGGACTCTGAAAAAACTTACATTTGGAAGATTAAGCGCGGCTTGCCGCGGGGAGCTTCAATTTATTATATTAATGAGAGGCAAAATTATGACATGGAAAACATTATGAGGTAAGAAAATTCCATTATCGCTTTTAGTGTTTATCGCCAAGAAAAGTATCCCGCCGTTTTCCGGCGGGATACTTGAAGCGGCTTTGGGAGTCATAACCTCTCAGGGTGTCTCCGGTTTATCTATAAGCTCCAGGATCGCATCCGCGGGAGCATAGCCCGGGAAAAGCCTCCCGTCAGGGAGTATAACGCCCGGGGTGCCCCTTATACCCAGCTCTTCAGCGAGTTTTATATTATTGTCGATCTCGGCGGTCTGGCAGTCGGCCTTCGGGAGCTTTTTGCCGGCAAAGGCGTCATCGAGGAGCTTCGCCTGAGATTTTCCGCAGACTATCGCCTTGCTCTTTTCATAGGCTTCAGGGTGTATGGCGAGAGGATACATTTTTACGTAAAAGGCGATATCTTTTCTCCTGGAGATTATCTTTTTAATCTCTTCATGGAGCTTCTTGCAAAACGGGCAATCGGGGTCGTCAAATACGATAACCTTTTTTTCCGCCTTCGGGTTCCCATAGATTACGGCGTTTTCAAGGGGGATTTTTTTAAGGTCAACCTTGCTTAATGGCGGGGGTTCCCCGAGTTTTTCAAGTTGAGTGAACCTGCCTTCAACGAGGTATTTCTTGGCAAAGTCAACGTATACAATAAAGCTCTTATCGCCCTGGGCGACTTCTACCTCCCAGAGCCCTTTTATAGGGCTCATCCTGATATCTTTTACCTGCGCCTTGAACTTTTCCACCTTTAAGAGCTTACCGGCCTCGTCATTTGTAATGGTATGGCAGTCGGTGCACTTGCCGGTGTAGCCAGGCCCCTGCTGAAAAGCGGAGACTTCGCCGGAACCGGTCAAAGCCGTGTACGTGAGTAAAAAAACAAAGGCACATAAGATTTTTTTCATTCATTCCTCTCTTTCGGCGTTTCCGTGGGTTATAGACCAATTTTAAAAGCTTTTTAAAAACTTCTCCGCTTATTTGACGGCCGGCCCCTTAAGCCCGAGCACATCCTGCATGTCATACAGGCCGTTCGGCTTATCCACGACCCATATGGCCGCCCTTAAGGCGCCCATGGCAAAGGTATCGCGGGAAGATGCCTTATGGACGAGCTCGATCCGTTCACCGATTCCGCCGAATATAACCGTATGGTCTCCGACGATATCCCCTGCCCGGACGCTCTGTATGCCTATTTCCTCCTGTTTGCGTTCCCCTATTATCCCTTTCCTCTGATACACCGCGACCTTTTCGAGGTCCCGGTTAAGCGCCCCGGCTATGACCTCCGCGATGCGGACGGCTGTCCCAGAGGGAGCGTCTTTTTTATTTCTGTGGTGCGCCTCCACTATCTCTATGTCGTATTCCCTGCCGATTACCTGCGTGACATCCTGCACGAGCTTCAGGAGAAGGTTTACCCCAACGCTCATGTTCGGGGCCGCCACCACGCGGATCCCGTGGCTCAGCTCCTTGATGGTCTCTCTCTGGTGGAGAGAAAAACCTGTTGTCCCTATGACGACCGCCTTATTAAGAGCCGCGGCGTCCTCAAGGGTTCTTACCGAGGCGTCCGGGGTGCTGAAGTCTATTATAACGTCGGCCTTCTTGAGCGCCTTCTCATGGTCGGCGGTTATTTTTATGCCGGTCTTCTCAATACCCGCGACCTCTCCCGAATCATGCCCGAGAAAGGGCGAGTCCTCCCGTTCAAGCGCCCCGACCAGGCGCACCAGAGGGTTTGCCTGTATCGCGCCTATGATGGATTTACCCATCCTCCCGGCTGCGCCTGTTACCGATGCGTATATCATAGTTAACCCCTCATCAGTCCGCCCCAGGATTTAAGGGCTGTAAGAAGCCTGGATCTATTCGCCTCACTCATCTTTACAAGCGGCAGCCTGAACTCCTCCTCCATCATCCCCATCATGGAAAGGGCCGTTTTTACGGGTACCGGGTTGGTTTCTATGAACATGGAACGGTTAAGGGGCTGGAGCCTGAAATGGAGCTTTTTAGCCTCTTCGGTCCTTCCGGATAGAAAGCCGTTTACCATATCCGATACGGCCCGTGGAGCGATATTGGAAGTCACGGATATAACCCCCTGACCTCCTACGCATAATAGCGGGAGAGTCGTGAAGTCGTCGCCCGAAAGGACGCAAAAATCCTTTCTTGAAAATTCTATAACATCGCTTACCTGCTTCAGATCCCCGGAGGCTTCTTTTATCCCCACGATATTTTTTATTTCCGAGAGTTTGCCCACGGTTTCGGGGAGCATGTTGACGCTGGTTCTTCCCGGCACGTTATAAAGTATGATGGGCAGGGAGACCGCTTCGGCCACTCTTTTATAATGCTCATAAAGCCCCTGCTGGGTCGGCTTATTGTAATAAGGGGTTATGAGGAGGGCCGCGTCGGCTCCGGCCTTCTCGGCGTGTTTCGTGAGCATGATCGTCTCGGCCGTTGAGTTGGAGCCTGTGCCGGCTATGACGGGAAGGCGCTTTCTTGCCGTCTCGATCGTAAGCTCAATGACCCTGTCGTGCTCGTCGTATGAAAGAGTGGCGGACTCTCCCGTGGTGCCGCACGGCACAAGGCCGTTTATCCCGTTTTCTATCTGGAACTCAATGAGCCTTCTTAGCGCCGCTTCGTCGACCTTATTATCCTTAAAAGGAGTAACGAGGGCTGTTATCGCGCCTTTAAACATTTCCCTTTTCCTTTCCATTAAGAGCGCCTTTTGTAAAAAGTGCCGCGCACGGCCAATTGTTTAACATAGTTTCCTGGCAGGAACGCCAAAACTGGCGAGCCGTCCGGGCATAAAATTGCTGTCCGCCTCTCTCCAAAAACTTTTTTTAGCTTCTTCTAAATAATTAACTCGCCGGTATAGACCTCTACGGCCGGGCCCGTCATGTAAACATGGCCGTTTTTTTTTGACCACTCTATCTTTAGCGTCCCGCCTTTTAAAACAACGCTTACAGCGCTGCCGACAAAACCCTTGAGGCTGGAAGCCACGGCAGAGGCGCAGGCACCTGTGCCGCACGCCGGGGTCTCCCCGCTTCCCCGTTCCCATGTGCGCATCTTTATGCGGCTTTTATTTATCACCTGGACAAACTCGACATTTGTTTTTTTCGGAAAAAACCCGTTTACCTCTATCATCGGGCCAAAAGTCGTTACGGGAAAAGCGCCGACGTCGTCGACAAATATGACGCAGTGGGGGTTGCCCATGGAAACGCATGTGATCGAAAAGACCTTCCCGTCTATCTTAAGAGGCCTGTCAATGATCATCCCCCCGGCGGTTGTGGGAATGAGCCTGCCCTCAAGCACCGGCTCCCCCATATCGACACGAACGAGGTCGCCGTTTTTCTCGGGCTTTATTATCCCGGCTCGGGTTTCTATATTGAGGCGCGATTCCCTCGATAGTCTTCTTCTCCAGATGTAGTTCGCCATGCAGCGGATACCGTTCCCGCACATCTCGACCCTTCCGCCGTCATTATTGTATATGTCCATCCTGAAATCAGCTTTCCTGGACTTTTTAAGGATAAGCGCCTGATCAAACCCCACCCCGAGCCTCCTGTCGGAAATCTCTTTGACAGTCCTTGAAATATGAGGGACGTCTTTCGTACGGCAGTCGAGGACGATAAAGTCATTTCCCAGCCCGTGCATTTTTGTGAAAGATAATTTCATATCAAAAAATAACTTATCCCCGCTTCCCGGTTTTACGCCGCCGTTGCTGGCCCACGGTTAATTTTTCACCCTTTATAAGGTCCTTAAGCGATTCTCTTTCCCTGATAACGGAAAATTCCTTTCCCCTGACCATGACCTCGGCGGCTCTCGGCCTCGAGTTATAGTTGCTTGACATCGAAAACCCGTAGGCCCCGGCGCTCATCACGGCGAGAAGGTCGCCCGCTTTAACCCTGGGAAGTATCCTGTCTTTCGCGAGAAAGTCGCCGCTTTCGCAGACAGGACCGACGACATCACAGGTAATCTCTTCAGAAGTCTCTTTAACCGCCTTTATCGCGTGGTAAGATCCGTAGAGGCTTGGCCGTGCCAGGTCGTTCATGGCGGCGTCGACTATTATAAAGTTTTTCTCTGTCCCTTCCTTTGTATAAATGACCCTCGTTACGAGTATCCCGGCGTTGCCTACGATAGATCTCCCCGGTTCGAAGATGAGCGTAACGCCGAGGCCTTTCGTCCCTTCTATAACGGCTTCTCCGTACCTGCTCGGGTTCGGCGGGGCCTCGGAATCATACGTTATGCCGAGCCCCCCGCCCATATCCAAGTATTTTATCTCAAGCCCCTCTTTCCGTAAAGTGGAAAGGAGCTCGGTGGTCTTTTTAAGGGCGTCAACAAAAGGCTCAATCTTTGTTATCTGCGAGCCTATGTGGCAGTCGATCCCGATCGGGTTGACGTTTTTAAGGTTATTTTTCGCGTGGATATATTCCTTTATCGCCAGAGACGTCTCTATGCCGAATTTATTTTTCTTAAGCCCGGTTGAGATGTAAGGATGGGTGAGGGGGTCCACATCCGGGTTAACCCTTATGGCGAAGTTAGCCTTTTTCCTGAGCCTTCCGGCGATTGAATCCATCGCCCTGAGTTCCTGAGGGGACTCCACATTAAACATGAGTATCCCGCTTTTAAGCGCGTACTCGATCTCATCCGCCCTTTTTCCGACCCCGGAGAAAACGATCTTTTCCGGGTCGGCTCCCGCCTTAAGCGCCCTGAAGAGTTCTCCGCCGGAGACTATGTCAAACCCGCTCCCTTCCCCGGCAAAGGTCTTCAGCACGGAGATATTGGAGTTCGCCTTTACGGAGTAGCAGATGACGTGGGGCGCCTTTGAGAAAGCCTTTGTAAAGGCGCTGTAGTGCCTTTTAAGGGTTTTATTACTGTAGATATAGACAGGGGTTCCCGTGGAGTCCGCTATCTTTTCAACAGGCACGCCCTCGGCGTAAAAGTTTTTCCCCCTGTAATTGAAAAAATGCATAAGAAAAAAAGACCTCCTTTTCAGCTATCTACCTGTTTATAGACACTGGCTCAACCGGCGGCTTTGGCGGACCCTTCTTGCCGCATCCTGAAAATGAAACAATAAAGAGGGAGAGGGCTAAAAAAATTAAAAAAGGCACGGCTGCCTTTCTTTCCACGCACTTAAATGACATGCTAACAAAAACCCCCTTCAATCTCGCGCTTTACGGCTTTAAGGCGCGCCTTTACCGTCTTAAGGGAGGTGCCTCCGTAAATCTTCCTCGCGTTTACCGAGTTTTCTATTGTGACGGCCTTTTTTATATCATTCTCAAAAAGGCCCGAAAACTTTTTCCATTCTTCGAGGTTCAGGTCTTCGAGGGTTACCCCTTTTTTAACGCAGTACGCCACGGTCTTTCCGATGACCCTGTGGGCAACTCTAAAGGGAAGCCCCTTTTTAGCGAGGTAATCCGCCGCGTCAGTCGCGTTTAAAAACCCGTATCGGGCGGCATTTCTCATAGCTTCCTTCCTTACCTTCATCGTCTTAAGCATGGGGGCGGATACCCTTAAAGTATCCTTAACGGTATCGATCGCGTCGAAAAGGGGCTCCTTGTCCTCCTGCATGTCCTTGTTGTATGCGAGAGGAAGCCCCTTCATAAGTGTCAGAAGGGCCACAAGGTCCCCGTAAACCCTGCCCGGTTTTTCCCCTTGAAAGCTCCGCCACATCCGGGTTTTTCTTCTGAGGCATGATCGAAGAGCCGGTTGAGAACGCGTCGGATAGCTCGATAAAAGCGAATTCCTGCGTACTCCAGAGTATTATCTCTTCAGAGAGCCTTGAGCTGTGCATCATAAGGATAGACGCCGCGGAGAGGAACTCTATTATGAAGTCCCTGTCGCTTACACTGTCGAGGCTGTTCTCCGTTACCCTCGAGAAACCGAGAAGCTTCGCCGCGAGCCTTCTATCGAGCTCATACGGGCTTCCGGCGAGCGCCCCCGCGCCGAGGGGCATGGAATCGGCCCTTTCAAGACAGTCCAGGAGCCTTCCGGTATCCCTTTTAAACATCTCATAATAAGCGAGCAGATGGTGGCTCAGAAGAACCGGCTGAGCCCTCTGAAGGTGCGTGTATCCGGGCATTATGCAATCGATGTTTTTTTCGGCAACCTCCGCGATCGTCTTTTTAAACTCGTGCAGGAGCTCGGTTATGGTGAAAATCTCGTCTTTTAAATAGAGCCTTATATCGAGGGCGACCTGGTCATTCCTGCTCCTTCCGGTATGGAGCTTTCCGCCGAGAGGGCCTGTCTTTTCGGTAAGCCTTCTTTCAACGGCCATGTGTATGTCTTCCATCTCAGGGGTGAATTTGAACTTCCCCTCGGATATTTCTTGTTCTATCGCCTTGAGCCCGGCTATGATCTTATCCGCCTCTTTTTTCGTGAGTATCCCCGCCTTTTTAAGTATTGTCGCGTGAGCCACGGAGCCCAGGATATCGTGCCTGAAGAGCCTTTTGTCAAAGGAGATGGACGCGTTGAACTGCTCAACGAGCTTATCAGTCTCCTCGGTAAAACGCCCTGACCAGAGTTTTTGTTTTTTCATTTTTTTAACAGGCGGACAGTAATTTATGCCCGGTCGTATTGTCCGTTTTGGCGCTCCTGCCAGGAAACTATGCCAGGCAATCAGCCGCGCGCGGCACTTTGCGAAAAGGCTCTCTCAGAATCCCTTCAGCAACCCGCCTCGATTAATGCCGCGTAAAGGAGCGGCACCATTATTTCGTGATGTCCCGTGAGCCTGTAGCCTTTTCCGGTCCCGCCTTCCGTGGGCCTTCTTACGACGTTTGTAAGCGGACGGTAGTGCTGTATGAAGTCCATGTTTACGGTCGTAAAGTTTTCGACCCTGTGCCCCAGGTTCCGTACGAGCGTCAGCGCTTTCAGAAATACCTCGGGCAGTATCACGGCTGAGCCGATATTAATATAAACCCCGCCTTCGAGCGAGGCTACCACGGAAGAGAAGAGTTTGAAATCTCTCATAGAGGCCTCTCCCGTCGCGCCTCCGTCCATCTGCGGATGTATGTGGAGTATGTCGGTCCCGAGCGCCACATGGACCGTTACCGGAATACCCCGCCTAACTCCCGCCGCGAGTATGCTTTTATCCTTATAGGGGAACCTTGACCTTTCGATCATCTCGCCGACGGCCCGGCCGAGCCCCTTTTTTACCCCCCCTTTTATGGCCTGGTTGAGGATCCGGCCTGTCTCTTCGGCCATGCCGAAAGACCCGCTCATAAGCTCCTTGTCCACGTCCTCGGAAGTGCACCCGGCGTACGCGGTCTCGAAGTCGTGGATGACGCATGCCCCGTTCATGGCTATGGAATCTATAACGCCGCGTTCGATAAGGTCGATAATAAGAGGCCCGAGCCCGACCTTGATTACGTGGGCGCCCATGCCGAGGGCTACCGTGTTATTATTCTTATGCGCCGCCGCAACTGTTCTTACTATTTCCCTGAAATCCTTCGCGGCGAGTATCCCGGGAAGGGTGTCGAGAAAATCCCTGAAACCGCCGCCTTTGGAAGGAAGACCCGCAAAGTCCTCGACATTTACCTTGCTTTTCCTCTCCCTGATCGAATAAGTCTTAAGCCCTCTGGATGAGATCGGTTTGAATTTTTTTATACGGGTTTTCAAAATCTTAAACCTTCTGGAAAAGCATGTGGTCCGCGAGCTCACAGATTATGTGGCCGATCGTGATGTGGACCTCTTGAATCCTGGCCGTAGCCTTGGACTCCACGTTTAGCGTTATGTCGGCCTTATCAGCGAGCGCCCCTCCGCCCTTGCCGGTAAGGGCGACTGTCTTAATGCCGAGTGATTTCGCGGTCTCCACCGCCTTTATTATGTTAGGTGAATTTCCGCTCGTCGAGATGGCAAGAAGGACGTCGTTTTCTTTGCCAAGCGCCCTCACCTGCTTGGAGAAGGTCTGGTCAAAGGCATAGTCGTTCCCTATGCTTGTTATGTTCGAGGTGTCTGTGGTAAGGGCGAGAGCCGGCAGAGGCGGGCGTTCTATCTCAAACCTGTTTACGAATTCCGCCGCGAGATGCTGGGCGTCGGCGGCTGACCCGCCGTTGCCTACTATAAGCAGTTTGCCTCCTGACTTGAAGGTCTCAACGATAAGCTCGGCTGTCTGCACGACAAGGGTGATATTTTTTTTGGTAAAAAACCGCTCCTTTGTCTTAATGCTCTCTTTAAAAGATTTTGAGACTATCTCATTTTCCATCGGTCCCTCTTTCAGGATTTTTAAAAAATCGGACTGATTTTAAATGATATCTTCTGTAAAATAGTGTGTCAAGGATTTTTAGGCTTAAACTTATGATTTTTAAAGAGGTTTTTCTTTTGATTCGTCTAATAGGATGGTGAAAAAGTTTTTGAGAGAAACTTTTTGTAAAAAGTTTCTCTCAAACTCTCTCCAAAAACTTTCAGTTCTTCCTGAGAAAACCCCCATTGTTCGGGGGTTTTCTCAGGAACTAAAAGTCTTTGAAAGGGGTCTGGGGGAAACCTTTCTACAGAAAGTTTCCCCCAGAATACTGTTTTTCAACAGCCTGTTAGAGGTGTTCAAGGGTCTTGTGAAAGGAAATCTCGGGCCACTGTTCCATGACATAATTAAGCTGCCAGTCATTCGGGGCGAGGAAGGTAAGGTTTCCCCGGGAATCAAGGGCGAGCCTGAGCCTGTTTTCTTTCTCGAATTTCTCGAGCCTTTTTTTGTCTGAGGAGGTTATCCAGCGCGCCTTTGCGTGCTCGACAATTTCATAGACCGCGTCGACCCCGTACTCATCCTTCAACCGCGCCATGGTGACGTCGAACTGCAGCGCGCCTACGGCCCCGAGGATGTAGTCGTTATTCGCGAGCGGGCGGAAGACCTGTACCGCGCCTTCCTCGGTCAGCTGCATGAGCCCTTTCTGGAGCTGCTTTACCTTAAGCGGGTTCTTCAGATTAACCCTCCGGAGGTGCTCGGGGGCGAAGTTCGGGATGCCCGTGAATTTAAGGGGTTCTTTTTCGCTGAAGGTATCGCCGATTTTTATCGTACCGTGGTTATGAATGCCTATTATGTCTCCGGGATACGCCTCATCGACGGTTGAGCGGTCCTGGGCCATGAATATCGTGGCGTTCGCTAATGTCAGTTCCTTCCCCAGCCTGTGGTGGATGACCTTCATGCCCCGTTTGAAAACCCCGGAACAGATACGCAGGAACGCGATCCTGTCCCTGTGAGCGGGGTCCATGTTAGCCTGGATCTTGAAGACAAACCCGGAAAAAGCCTCTTCATCGGGGGCCACCTTTCGGGTCACGGATTCCCTCGGGCCGGGAGGAGGCGCTATCTCAACAAGGGCGTCGAGAAGCTCCCTGACCCCGAAGTTATTTATGGCGCTCCCGAAAAAGACAGGGGTCTGGTTGCCCTTGAGGTACTCTTCAAGTATAAAGGGGTTCGCCGCTCCTTCAAGCAGCTCTATATCTCTTCTAAGCTCTTCGGCCTGTCTTCCGAGAAGGAGATCGAGCTTCGGGTCGGACAGCCCGGTAATCACAATGGTGTCCTGCGGACGGGACTCCTCTCCGGCCGTAAAAAGGAGGAGTTCCTTTTTGATAGAGGTTGTAGACCCCTTTAAAGCTTTTTCCCGAGCCGATGGGCCAGGATAGCGGCGCGCACTCTATCTGGAGTTTTTCCTCTATGTCGGTCATAAGGTCAAGGGGGGAGATCCCCTCGCGGTCGAGCTTGTTTATGAATGTAATGATAGGGGTGTTACGCATCCGGCAGACGGCCATGAGCTTTTCCGTCTGCGGCTCAGCGCCTTTCGCGCTGTCGATTACCATAAGGGCGCTGTCTACGGCCGTAAGGACCCGGTAGGTGTCCTCGGAGAAGTCCTGATGTCCGGGGGTGTCGAGGAGGTTTATCTCAAAGTCCCTGTAGTTGAACTTCATGACAGAGGTGGTAACCGAGATCCCGCGTTCCTTTTCTATCGCCATCCAGTCGCTTGTGGCGTGGCGGGAGGATTTGCGCGCCTTTACGGCCCCGGCGAGCTGAATCGCCCCGCCGAAAAGAAGGAGCTTTTCAGTCAGCGTGGTTTTTCCCGCGTCAGGATGGCTTATGATGCCGAAGGTGCGGCGCCTGTTGATTTCCCTATGGAGATGCTTGCTCATTAATAGCCCCTGTTAATGGATATAAAAAAGGGGGCCCGATTACAGGCCCCCCTGTATTTATTACTCATATATAATACATAAAAAGGCGCAAAAAGGCAATTCTTATTAGGATTGAAGCTCCCAGCGGCAAGCCGCGGGGAGCTTCCAAATGTAAGGAAACTATTTCTATTCGCTCGCTTACCCGTAGCAAGTACGGGCAGGGCACTCGCTATGCATTTTAAGCGCCCCCTAATCTTCGGATACGGGTCTGCGCATCTTTTTCGCAGATCCCCGTATCTTCTTTGTCTTCAGCCAGCGGAGCTTTGAAGCCCGCGTCATCCTTGTCTTCCGGCGGGTTTTAGGCGCTTGAGAAGACAAGCGTATAAGCTCCTTGAGACGCTCAAGGGCGTCAACCCTGTTTTGTTCCTGGCTGCGGGACCTCCTCGCGACGATTATAAGCTCACCGTCTTCAGTAACGCGCTTTCCCGCTAAAGCTATCAGGCGTTCACGCACGTCATCGGGGATGGAAGGAGAGTTCCTGACGTCAAACCTCAACTGGACCGCCGTCGAGGTTTTATTGACGTTCTGTCCGCCGGGCCCCGTAGCGCGGATGAACTCCTCTTTAAGCTCGCTCTCGTTAATAGCTATATTTTGCGTAATCTTAATCATAGGTTGAAAATTGCAACTATATTCTATCTTATCCTGATGAAAATTAATACTAAAACACTTAGCCCATTTTTTATTCTGGGATTTTTTTATTAAAATGTAGTATTATAAATTCCATCTCAAGTATTTATATATTATAATTACGGGAAATGGAGCTAAAGATGGCGAGTCCACTGAATGAAAAGGATTTAAAAAATTTTTTGCGTGAAGTGATCAGTTTTATGAGGAATTCCGAGGAGGCCTTTGACAACGGCCTTCAGGCTGAGGCAAAAAGGCTTGCGGTATGCATCAGGATCCTCGTCCACGATATGGATCAAAACCCCTCGCTTTTAACCCGGCTTGGCCTCAAAAATCTATATTTTTATGATAACTCACCTGACCATAACCCGAAGATCGAACTCCCCTTCAGCGGCCTTGCGGTGGTAACAATAGGAGCTAAGACGCCAAGATATATGCCGAGGTTCGGGGGCCGGATCCCGTTTAAAAAGGTATCCTTTGATGAATGGTGGAATAAGCCGGTTGTCATAGACCAGGCAAAGAAAGTCAGATTGACGCGCGGCGCGATAGCGCTTAACGTGGCGAATGCCTTGGGCGGCGAAGCGGATAAAAATCTTAACGAGGCTTATAACAGCCTGATTCAGAAATATTTTAACGGCCCGGCTGTTGAGATCGCCGGCGACCAGCCGCCTTATGACGCTCAAATAGAGTTCGTAAGCGTGCGGCAGATGGCTTTTGAGCTATTAAAGGCCCTCGGAGAGCAACTCCCGGAATATTTTCAGGCCTTGCCGCATTAATTAAACTCTTTTTCGGTAAAAAACAATGGCCTTGCCGACTCGGCAAGGCCATTGTTTTTTAAAAGTCGATAATAAAATTACCCCAAGATTTATCAGCATAAGCAAGAATCCAAGGATTTTCAATCTCTTCCGCGTATAAAAGGAGGGGAATTTTCAGGGTCAGCCTCTTGACAACCGCTTCATAGGTTCTATAGTTAGATTAGAGATAAAAGACATTAAAGTTTTTGGCATTTTTATTTGGCCGTTAAAACACCAGACTCCTGTCTGGTGATGAATAGGCCGTCCAGGCAATGTGGAATTTTGTTTAATAATGGGATACAACAATATGCATGAGATTTCGCAAGAGCGCTCGATGCTGTATATAAAACCGAATACCACATCGTCTGGACTCCTCGATATCGCAAGAAGTTGTTTATAGAAGGTGTAAGGCAGTATGCTGAACAAGTTTTGCAACACCTCGAAGGAGTGGATGAAGATATCGAGGTAATCAAGGTCAACGTTCAGCTCGACCATATTCATATGGTAATAGTCATTCCGCCGAGAGTTTCAGTTGCCCGAGTTGTACAGTATATGAAGTCGCGTAGCGCCAAGATATTGAAGACAAAATTTCCTTCCATGCGCAAAGCCATATGGGGTCGCGAGGGGATATGGTCTCGCGGTTACTGTGTTGCGACCGTTGGGCTAAGCGAGAAGGAAATTTTGTCATACGTTGAACACCAAGAGAAAGAAGATAAAGGGCAACTGAAACTCGATCTGGGGTAACTTATTCAGAAACCGCCGACTCCTGTCGGCGGAGGTTCATTTTGAAAATGCATAGCGGGTGTTTTGCTTGCGACTTGTTGCTGGGAGCTTCAACAAATATAGTAACATAAAAAATATAAGTAAAATCGGAGGTTACCAATGCTAAAAAAAAGCAGAGAAGCCGAAAAACATGAAACCCCTACAGTAGGGGAATATGATACGACGATAAGTACTACAAAAATCTTATACCCGAAGAACGGGATTAAAAGAGAAACCGACGAATTACTTCTTGAAAGAGAAGAGCGGCCTCTTGAAAAGCTCGATGAGGGCGCAACGCACGGCATTGGGCCGATAGGCGACAGACGGACAGGAAAAAGAAGGGTTTCAGGAAAGAGTAAATTCCTGAAAAAATGATAAAGAGAGTTTTAGAACAAAAAAGGGGCTTGCTCATGAGCAAGCCCCTTTTTTGTTCGTACTGACCGGTTAGTTCTTTCTTCTACATCATGACTTTAATTAACCTGCCCTTGATTGACTGTATCGAATTCCCCTGTATACTTTTTATGAAAGTCAGCCTGAGGCGGTGAAAACATGTCACAGATGAGAAAGATAAAGTCGATTTGGAGGAGCAAACCTACGATTGAAGGCGCCGGAGTTCATCTGAAGCGGGCGTTCGGCTATTACCAGGTCCCGAAGCTCGACCCGTTCCTTCTTCTCGATGATTTCCATTCCGCTAAACCGGCGGATTACCTTCCGGGCTTTCCCTGGCACCCCCATCGCGGCATCGAGACGATAACTTACGTGCTGGACGGAAGCGTGGAGCACGGAGATAGCATGGGCAATAAAGGGGTAATCTCTCCCGGCGACGTGCAGTGGATGACGGCCGGGAGCGGAATTATTCATCAGGAAATGCCCAGGGGCGGACCGGATAAGCGCTTGCGTGGATATCAGCTCTGGGCCAATCTCCCGGCGACTCATAAAATGATGGAGCCGCGCTACCGCGGCGTGGAGAGCGCTCAGATCCCCGAGGTCAGATCAGACTCGGGAGCGGCGGTAAAAATCGTATGCGGCACGGTTTACGGCGTCTCCGGCCCGGTGAAGGAAATCGTCACAGACCCTGAGTATATGGATGTCTCAGTGCCGCCCGGCGCCGCTTTCGTTCATCCTGTCAAGCCCGGACACACTGTTTTTGCCTATGTCATAGAGGGGAAGGGCTATTTTGACCGGCGGCGGGACCCCTATGCTTTCGAGGTAATCGGCGCGAATTATTTCGATCTCAAGAGAGATTGCCGGATCGGCGCTGAAATTCTCGTCCTCTTTGAGCATGAAGGCGGCCAGATCGAAGTTACGGCCGGGGAAGAGCCATTGCGATTTCTCCTCTTCTCTGGTAAGCCCATCGGCGAGCCGGTGGCCTGGTACGGCCCCATCGTCATGAACACGCCGGAAGAACTGCGGATAGCCTTTGAAGAGTATAAGAACGGCGCCTTTATAAAGACAAAGTAGTTTTCTAAAACCGTTGCAGCGTTTGCGTATCCAACACGTCCGCGTTGATTTCGCTCCAAGCCCAATTTACGGGGCCGCTTGAACCTTAATACGGTGGGCGTAGCCCACCCTACCCGGCTACCTGGCTACAAAAGTGTTAGCGAAATTTTCAATTGTTTCATATTTATAAATTTTGCTATGCGAAGATAAAATCGGTGTAAATAAGTTAACGAATTTTTCCTTGATCTCTGGCTTGGGCTCTGCCAAGCATAAAACTTTTAGGAACCCTTTCTTTTTTGATGTCAGCGTTTTTCTCCAGCGAACCACTTCTGCAAATAGAGCTTGAGCCAATAAATCAGTTTCAGGAAGTGAATACCCTAAAATAACTAAAGAATTACAATCGCTTAATTTTGTCTTTGCTTCCTTCCAAAAATCTTTATATGGTTTCCGATCTATTCGTTTGTTCCACCCTGGCGGCAAAATTGATATTTCTTCTGATTTTTTCTCTCGAACAAGATAAGGTCTTGCTTTTAAACTTATTTTTTTGTTGCTCAAAAGTCGCCAATTAAGACTTCCGTGAAGTTTAAGCAGATGTACTGAAGATTGATTATTATAATTTATCGAATGGTTTTCAAACCATTTTCTACACCAATCAAATGTTTTCCCCTGCACACGCGCTCCATAACCATCGAGAGGGCTCCAGAGATTACAGTTGTTATCAAAAGATTCTTCTATGACCATGTCATAGTTAAAAGTAATTAAGGTATCTCCTTCTTTGATGTTTTTTAGAATATTTTCATGTGGTTTGCTATGTTTTGGAGAAAAAACATGCTGGTTATTCTCTTCGCAGGTAGTATGTATCATGGCTCTTCTTATGAGTTCTTCTAATTCTTCTTGCCTTTTAGACCAATCTTTTGGTCTTTTCTTTGTTGTAGTAAAGCGCAAAATTATAGCTCGCGTTTCAATATCCCTGTAATATTGTTCAAGCCCAATTCCATGGATTTTACCATACAATTCCCAGACAGACTGTAGTATCTTTTTTGAAAATTTAGGTGTCCCTCGTCCTTTAAGGTGATTGATTATTTCAAAAAAATCAGAATCAACAGGAGGCTCGGGGTGTTGTGGAATGTATCGCCTTCTAACCCGCCTCGTGTGGCTCCAGCGCCAAAAATAAAAACTGCCGGATGTATCAGGTTTATTTTTTTCATAATCTCGTTGGGTTAGCGGAGCGTAACCCTTTCTGGATTTCGGGACGGGTCTGGGACGATAGTCTTATAGCCTTCGCCGCCCAGTGCTTCCCGACCCCTATGCTATACATCCTCAATCCAAACCAGATGCTTTTTGAAAGGCCCGTTCCTTAGACCATCATACAGCCTGCGGTCTGCCGTCACCATCCTTCCCTTAAGAAGTGCCGCGAGCGCAACATACAGGCAGTCATAAACGCTCTGTCCTGTCTGGCTGGCGATCGTGTATGCCGAATCCTGAAGCGGTGCGAAGGGGTGCTTCTGGACAGGGAGTTGTCTCAGAGTAGTACGTACCATCTCTCCGTCATCCTCGTTGATTATGTCCCTCCGCATCCATTTGCAAAAAACGCTGTCCATCTCCAGCATAAAAAAATCGGGCGCGTGTAGCAAATATTCTCCGCCAAGGAGCCTCAGCGCCTCTGCAGCATATTCCTCTTCGGTGAACCATTTGGCGGCGACGCTCGCGTCTATGACAAGGACGCTCACCTGTTGCGGTCCTCGCGTATAAGTTCCACACTGTCGGGGAACCTGCGTCCCTTGAACTTTTTGCGGATATTCTCCACAAGGGCACGAGCGGCCTCCATGTCCACGGTAGGCTCTTGCGCCGCCTGAGAGAGTATGTGCTTTACCTCGGATTGGAGGGAGCGCCCGTCTTCTCTTGCGCGCTTTTTGAGGCGCTCTACGGTCTCTTCATCCAGGTCGCGTACCAGTATCTGTGCCATAATAAACTCCTTCAGGTAATGTTATCATAATGATAGCACTAGTCCCGTTGTCTGTCAACATGCCATGAAAAAAAGAAGGCCCGGTTTTTATGCCGGGCCTTTCTTTCTGGGACGATACTTTTTGGCTCCCAAAATCGTCCAACTGCTTGATTTTCTAACATAAATTTGGTGGAGGCGGTGGGAATAGGCCTTCGTTCGGAGACTCCCGTCTCCTCACTCCAGCTCCGGTCATCCTCACTTCCGGCATGCCTCCCGGCGGGCCTCTTCCTCGCGCTTGCTCGGCGCTCGGATGCCGTTCGATTCCAAACTCATATATCTTAAGACAAAAGGGTTAGCTAAAAAGCTAACCCTTTTGTCTTAAGATGGTGGAGGCGGTGGGAATCGAACCCACGTCCGGAAGCGCTTAGCCGATTCTTCTACATACTTAGCCCGTAATTAAATCTCACTCCCTGATCAATTACAGGCAAAAGGTCAGGAAGCCAGTCCGTTTGGCTCTCGCCCTCAGGTCCTTCGGACCGAGCCCCAAGGGCCATCCTGCTAATTGTCGTCCAATAAGCCCCGCAGGAACGGCCTACCGGACGCCAGCTGACTTAGGCAGCTAGTGCGTAGTTATAGTCGTTTGCGACTATTAGTTTCCACCTGTTTAACGAGGAAATGGACCTCGGTATGCTTCACCCGGCATCAGTTCGTCCCGTCGAAACCGGTCGCCCCCATTCGTATAATCTATCCCCGATGGGTTATGTCAATGAGCCAAAAAACTTACATTAACATTCTAACACAATTCTAAATATTTAAAAAGCCCATATTTTAATGGAAAAATCCTTATTTTATTAACTTTCCCGGCTTTTTCTTCCCTTAAAGGCTTTTGCCATCTCCTTTTCCGCGGTTTTTTTCTTCAAAACCTCGCGTTTATCATAAAGGGTTTTGCCCCTGGCGAGGGCTATCTCAACCTTTGCCTTTCCGCCTTTAAAATATATCTTTGTGGGGATGAGCGTATAACCTTTTTCGCGGGTCTTGCCAATGAGTCTTCTTATCTCCTGTTTATGGAGGAGGAGTTTCCGGGTCCTTTCAGGGTCGACCTGACGGAAGCTGTCGGCCTGTGTGTAGTGGCTTATGTGGGTATTTACCAGAAAGACCTCTTCGCCCTTAATCCTCGCGTAGCTGTCTTTAAGGTTTACTTTTCCGAGCCTGAGGGATTTTACCTCTGTCCCTGTAAGGATTATCCCGGCCTCAAGGGTTTCGTCGATAAAATAGTCGTGAAAAGCTTTTTTATTCTGGCAGACGAGTTCAGACGCCAAATTTCACCGGCCTTACTGAATGAGTCCTTTGGGATTTACTCTTGACAACGATAACCGCCTCATTTTTCATGGGGAAATCCTATCAAAGATAAGGATTTTTTTCAAGGAGGGTAAATTCGAATATATCCGTTGATTTTAATCGAAAATTATCTGATAAATATGGCTGATACTTAAATCTGATACGAACGTAAGAAATGGTTTTAGACAAGGCGGACGACGAGGAAAACCGCAGGCGTACTCTTTGCGGTACGTCGAGGATTTTCCGAGGAGTACAACACAGTGTAAAGACATTTATTACGTTCGTATTGATTTCACGGAACTTATATGGATAAAATATCAAAAGGCGCGAGGCACGCGGCTTTACAGGCGCTTGAGAGGGTTGTTACCGGGGACGCCTACGCTGAAATAGTCCTTGAGCGCGCGCTTGAGGATCTTAATGAGCCGGATAAGCACCTTACAACCGGAATAGTCTACGGGGTCCTCAGGTGGCAGATTAAGCTTGACTGGATAATAGACCTTTTTTCAACCATTAAGACGAAAAAACTTGAAGACAGGGTCTTAAACGCGCTCAGGATCGGCGTCTACCAGCTCTATTTCCTTACAAAAATTCCGGCTTCCGCCGCGGTCAATGAGACGGTAAACCTTATTAGAGCCGAAGGGAGTAGGACAGCTGGGTTCGTTAACGCCGTCTTAAGAAAGGCCGCCGCGAACAAGGGGTCTATTACTTATCCGGATTTAAAAGCTGACCCTTTAAGACATCTCTCAGTAGTTTATTCACACCCTGAGTGGATAGCAAGGAGGTGGATAGAAAGGTACGGATTAGATGAAGCGATAGAACTCGCCAAAGCCAACCAGATGGTCCCGCCAAAGACCATAAGGGTAAACACCCTTGTAATTACAAGGGATGACCTTCTTGAAGAACTTACGAAAGAAGGGTTTGAGGTAAGAGAGACCGGGTATTCTCCGGACGGCGTTGAGGTTTTAAAGGGCGGCAGGCTCAGCCAGACCGACCCGAGGTTCTATATCCAGGACGAGGCGTCGCAGATTGTCCCGTACCTGCTCGCTCCAGTGCCGGGTGAGCGCGTTCTTGACGCCTGTAGCGCCCCGGGCGGCAAGGCCACGCACATCGCTCAGATGATGCGTAATGACGGAGTTGTTTACGCCCTCGACAGATACGGTAAACGCCTTAAAAGCGTTGATGACGCGGCAAAGAGGCTTAAGATAAATATCATAAAGACGATGGAGGCTGATGCCGAAGCCCCGATAAAGTTTAATCAAGCGGCATCGTTTGACGCGATACTCATCGACGCCCCGTGCTCTGGCCTCGGGGTTTTAAGGAGGTCCCCGGATATCAAGCTGAAGAGGAAAGAAGAAGATATAAAAGAGCTCTCCGGCAGGCAGAAGCGGTTACTTGAAAACATTTCAAGGTACCTCAAGAAAGGCGGGCGTATTGTTTATTCGACCTGCACTTTTGAACCGGAAGAGACAGATGACGTAATAAAAGATTTTCTCGATAAACATAATGATTTTGTTCTTGAGGATGGAGCTGGATACCTGCCAAAAGGGTGTGAAAAACTTGTGGATAAATCCGGCCTCTTAAGGACTTATCCACATAAGTTTGGGATGGACGGATTTTTCGCGGCAAGGCTTTTTTATAGAGGTTAATTTTTTAGGACGGAGGGGGGGCAGATTAAGCGAATATATCTATGACTTTCTTTTTCATCTCATCGGTTGTTTTAAATACCGCGAGGTTCGTCGATAAAGATAGACCACTTTTTGAAGCTCCCCGCAGCAAGCTGCGGGGAATCTTCCAAATGTAAGGAAACTATTTCTATTCGCTCGCTTGACCCCGCTGCAAGCAGCGGGGAATGCGCTCACGTTGCATTTTCAATCTCCTGAGCGGAGCTCCCTGGCGGGGATCTCCCCCTCTCTTATAATCTCGATTCTATTATCCATGATATCGACTATGGTCGAACCAGCCCTGCCGCCGAGGGTCCCGCCGTCTATTAGAATATCGATAGAGCCGTTAAAATAATCGACAACAGACGCGGCGGTTACGGGAGGGTTTTTACCTGACGGGTTAGCGCTTGTCGCGGTTATCGGTGAGTTCAGCGCCTCCACGAGTTTTTGCGCTATTGGGCTACTCGAAACCCTGACGGCGATTTTTCCCGTATCCCCGATAAGTTCAGGCGGAACTATCGGAAGAGCCCTGAAAATAATCGTAAGCGGGCCGGGCCAGAACCTTTTAATCAAGCCTTCAGCCAGCGGAGGCACCTCAGCGGCAAGTCCGTTAAGCATCTCGCGGTCTTTTATAATGATGGAAAAAGGGTTCTTGGGGGAACGGCCTTTGAGGATGAAGAGTTTTTTAACCGCTTCCCTGTTGAAGGGGTCTACTCCGAGACCGTAGAAGGTCTCCGTCGGGTAGGCTATTATCCCGCCGCTTTTGAACGCGTCTAAAGCTTTATCGAGCGGCGAAGAAGGCGTTAAAATCAATGGTCTTTTTGTTTTTGGCAATTTTTTTACGACGGGACTTTTTTATAAAAAGAAATAAAATTTACGATTTTAAAAAAGTGGAAGCCCGTGAAGGTATTTGGACTATGAAAATGCATAGCGTTCATCCTGCCAGCTTGCTACGCTAAAAAATAAAATTCCCCCTGGACTCTAAATTTTTATCTTTTTTGCCTTTTCCAAAACCTGCCGTTCCATTTCCTTTTTATAATTTTTTAGAGCGCTTGAAAGTTTCTGGTCGGATAAAGAAAGTATCTCAGCCGCGAATATACCGGCGTTTTTAGCCCCGGCCTTTCCGATAGCCATGGAAGCCACCGGCACCCCGCCGGGCATCTGCACGGTTGAAAGAAGCGCGTCAAGCCCTTTAAGGGGGCTCGATTCGATCGGCACCCCGATAACAGGAAGCGTGGTTTCGGCGGCGATGAAGCCCGCGAGATGGGCCGCGCTGCCCGGCCCCGGCTATAATAATTTTTATCCCGCGTTTTTCGGCGCTTTGCGCGTAGAGGGAAGTCCTTCTGGGTGTCCTGTGCGCGGAGGATACGGTTATCTCGTATGGGATATTGAATTTCTTAAGGACGTGAACGGCCTCTTCCATGACGCTCAAGTCAGAGTCGCTGCCCATCACTATGCCAACGAGAGGTTTTAAGGGTGCCGTCATAAATCTCTCCTTTTTTTGAATTTTAATGTTGAGCCTGGTAGCTCTTTATTACGCGGTAGGGCTTTGCCTCAAGACCGCTTTTTTCCCGATATCTGTCCTGAAGTAAGCGCCTTCCCATGAGATCTCCCTCACGGCGCCGTACGCGCGGTCGATCGCCTCTTTTATATCACTTCCCAGGGCGGTCACCCCAAGGACCCTTCCGCCCGAAGTTACGATGCGGCCGTCCTTAAAGGCCGTGCCAGCGTGAAAGACCATGACATCCTTCAGTTGAGAGGCTTCCTTCAGCCCGTGTATCTCTTTGCCTTTTTCGTAGTTCCCGGGGTAACCCTTTGACGACATCACAACGCAGACCGAGGCCTTATCGGACCATCTGAGTTTCACCCCGGATAATTTTCCCTCAACCGCCGAGAGGAGAAGGTCCGAAAGGTCGTCCTGAAGACGCATCATTATCGGCTGGGTCTCCGGGTCGCCGAATCTGACGTTAAATTCCAGCACCTTCGGCTTCCCGCCGTTTATCATAAGCCCCGCGTAGAGGATACCCTTATAGAGCCTCCCTTCCTCCGCCATGGCCCTTACCGTCGGGACCATGATCGTGTCCATTATCTCTTTTTCCATCCCGGGGGAGATTACAGGGGCCGGAGAGTAAGCCCCCATGCCGCCGGTATTGGGCCCTTTGTCGCCGTCGTAAATGGCCTTATGGTCCTGAGCGGGGGCAAGCGGGATAACGGTCTTTCCATCGGTAATGGCGAGGAACGAGGCCTCTTCGCCTTCGAGAAACTCCTCGACTACTATCCGCTTTCCGGCCCCGCCAAAGGCCTTTTTGGTCATGATAATATCTATCGCGTCAGAAGCCTCTTCCTTCGATCTACAGATAATAACGCCCTTGCCCGCCGCAAGCCCGTCCGCCTTTACCACTAAAGGGGGCCTGTGGGTTTCCGTATAGGTTTTAGCAAGTTCAGGGTCATCGAACTTTTTAAAGAACGCGGTCGGTATCTTATGCCTTACCATCAGTTCCTTGCTGAAGACCTTGCTCGCCTCGAGCTCAGAGGCGGCTTTCGAGGGCCCGAATATCTTGAGTCCCGCGTTTTCGAAGGCGTCGGCTATGCCGAGCGTTAAGGGAAGTTCAGGCCCCACGACCGTAAGGTCAACTCGTTCCTTCAGCGCGAAACTTTTAAGGCCCTCGATATCTTCAGCGGGTATAAGGACGTTTTCACCGTGCGGGGCGGTGCCGGGGTTACCCGGCGCGATAAAGAGCCTGGTAACCTTTTTACTCCGGGCGAGCTTCCACGCTATGGCGTGCTCTCTCCCGCCGCTTCCAATAACAAGAATTTTCATTCAGGATTTCCTTTAAGAGGACCTTTTAAAAAGGGCCTCTTAACTCCCAAAAAATTTCCGGTTTCCATCAATGCCTGAAGTGCCTTACGCCTGTAAATACCAGGGCGATGCCGTGCTCATTGGCGGCGTTTATCACTTCCGCGTCTTTTATTGAGCCGCCGGGTTGAATTATCGCCGTGATGCCGTGCTTCGCCGCCATATCGACGTTGTCCCTGAAAGGGAAGAACGCGTCCGAGGCGAGTACCGCCCCCCTTACGTCAAGCCCCGCGTCAGCGGCCTTCATTATGGCGATCCTGATCGAGTCGATCCTCGACATCTGCCCGGCCCCTATGCCTACCGTGCGCGAACCGTTCGCGAGTATTATGGCGTTGCTCTTTACGTGCTTGCAGACATTCCACGCGAAGAGGAGGTCTTCGAGTTCTTTCTCGTTCGGCCCCCGGCCTGTGACGGTCTTTAGGTCTGAGGCGCTTTCAATGTCCATGGTCTGAAGGAGCACCCCGCCGCAGACCTTCTTTATGTCGAACTCCTCGGGGCAGCATCGGCTTAAGTCTTTTACTCCCGCATCAATGACGCGCAGGTTCTTTTTAGCGCTCAATACCGTTAACGCGTCCTTTTCGAACCCGGGGGCGATTACCGCTTCCAGGAATATCTTGCTCAGGGTCTCGGCCACGTCTTTCGTGACGGTTCTATTGAACCCGACGATGCCTCCGAAGGCCGAGGTCTTGTCGCATTCATAGGCTTTTTTGTAGGCGGTCAGGATCCCGTCCTTTGACATCGAAACACCGCAGGGGTTATTGTGCTTTATTATGACAGCGGCGGGTTCATGGAATTCAGCGGCTACCTGAAGCGCCGCGTTGAGGTCAAGGATATTATTGTATGAAAGTTCCTTACCCTGGAGCTGCCTGGCCCCGGCGAGCCCGGGCCGCGCCGCGCTGGAGCGGTAAAACGCCGCGCGCTGATGGGGGTTTTCGCCGTATCTTAAGTCCTGGACCTTTTCAAACTGCATCGTAAATGTCTCGGGGAACTTTTTAATCGCCTCGACCTCGGGCATTTCGGGGACGCTCCCTAAATAGTTGGATATGGCGGCGTCATAACGCGCGGTAAGCTGAAAGACTTTTTTGGCGAGCGTAAACCTGGTCTTTCCTCTCAGGCATCCCTTCTTTTCCTTCATTTCTTTTATTATATCCCCGTAATCCCCGGGGTCCACGACAACGGCCACATCGTTATAGTTTTTAGCCGACGCCCTTATCATGGCAGGCCCGCCGATATCGATATTCTCGATAGCTTCCTCAAGGGTACAGCCTTTCGCGACCGTATTCGCAAAGGCATATAGGTTTACGACTACCATATCTATGGGGGGGATCCCTGAAGTCTCCATTTCCTTTTTATGGGTCTCGTTATCGCGGAGACCGAGTATTCCCCCATGAATCTTCGGATGGAGCGTTTTAAGCCTTCCATCGAGCATCTCGGGGAAACCGGTATATGAAGACATGGGGATAACGGTTATGCCGGAATTTTTCAGAAGTTCAGCCGTCCCGCCCGTAGAGATGATCTCAACCCCGGCTTCACTCAGTTCTTTCGCGAAATTCACGATACCTGTCTTGTCGGTAACGCTTATGACGGCCCTGCGTATCTTTTTCATAATAGAATCTCACCCTTCCTCATTTATTGCTTATAAATAGTTACCCTCTGAACTTTCATGCCTTTACGCGCCCTAATAAAACTCCGCCTCAGGTTAGAAATTCATATTTTTAAGAAATTCATCCTGGAAAAGGGCGCTTCCCGAAAGGGAGACATATTTTACCGCCCTCGCGAGTTCCTCTACCTCATTTTTTTTATCGTCCGTAACAAGGGCGAGGACCGCGCCATCGAGCGCGGCGTCTCCCACGGCCTCCATATCCCACAGCGGGTCCAGGATACCTATAACTTCAAGCCCCTCTTTTTTAAGGCTGCTCCCGAACGCCCCGGCGATATATACTTTTTCGACCTCTTCCCGGTCTATCTTCGCCTTTTTGAAAAGGAGCGTTATCCCGGACTTTATGGCGGATTTGGCTACCTGTAGAGCCCTTATATCGGCCTGGGTCAGGCTTACCTCTCCGCTAACCCCCCTGTAAAGCACAAAAGAGTTACCCTCTTTTTCTTCCTTTATCCTGTTTGAAAGGTTAGTGGGGATTTCTATTTTATCCTTTATCCTGCCTGACGGGTCTATGACCCCCGCCTTTAGAAGTCCCGAGACAGCTTCGATAAGGCCGGAGCCGCAGATACCCTTTGGCTGGATCGAGCCGATTATGTCAAGGGTTATGGTATCGCTGTCGACTTTTACGCCCTGGATCGCGCCTTTTTGCGCAGGCAACCCGCATTTAATCTCGCCGCCCTCGAAGGCCGGTCCGGCGGCCGCGGAAGCCGCGTAAAGCGCGCCTTTTACGCTCAAAAGTATCTCGCTATTCGTGCCTATATCGATGGCGAGAACTACCTTATTTTCTTTATGTAGACATAGGGAAAGCGCCACCGCCGCGGCATCCCCGCCCACGAAACCGCCGATGAGGGGGAATGCGTAAAGAAGCGCGTCTTCCCCCGCGCAAATCCCCAGGTCTTTTGCCTTTAGTTTCTTTCCCGGCTTGAAGGCCGGCCTGTACGGCGGCCTTGAGAGAGGCTCCGGGGAGATACCGAGGAGGATGTGCTCCATCACAGGGTTGCCAGCCGCCGTAATCTCCGCCGGTTCTTTTCCGGAAAGATTTTTTATCAGATCGTTAAGCGTCTCTACGACGCTTCGGGAGAGTTCCTGAAGCAGCCCCGGATTCTCCGTTACAGCCTGTATCCTCGAAAGGACATCGGACCCCCACCTGGCCTGCGGGTTGGGTAAAGACCCTGAATTTAAAACCCTGCCGTCCGATAAATCCACCAGGGCGCCCGCGACGGTAGTTGTGCCGACGTCAAAAGCCGCGCCAAGGCCCCTTTTTTTATAATGTATTTTATGATTTATTTTCAAGTGCTTTTTGAACGGTTGTTTAAAAAAAGTTCCAGGCCCTGGAGAAGGATTACCCTTTCCGCGTTAAATAACCACGTGTTTTTAAATAAAAAATAAATTAATAATAACGGGATTTTACCCGGCATCAAGGAAAAATAAAATTTTATCCCGAAAAGGTTGACATTTAAAGCTTTTTTTATATTAGCGGGCTGCTGAAAAAAAGCCCGCCAGAGGCGATCCACCGGGGGTCCGGATTGCGAGACTGTTTTTTAATGTTAATTTGGTGCTGCGCACGTCAAAGGGTCAGCGTGCCAAGCGGCCTCAAAGTCCGTTCTGCCGGAAAGGTAGGCGAAACAATCGCCCGCCGCAAGGTGCACTCTTACTGTGATTTGGCCTGGTATGCTGTAAATAAAGTCTCAGGCGAACCGGCGCCAAAAAAGCAATGTGTGAGATTTGGTCTGATAAGGCTTTAAAATTTAATAGGAGCGCTGCTAAGAAGATACTTTATATCCTCGTCCTCGAACTGGAGACCGATTCCTACGAACCCGCTTTTAAACTCTCTGTTCACGAAGTCGTCATAACCGGCTGTAAGGAAGAAGAACCTGCTGATGTAAAAAGTACCCCAGGCCTTTAAATGGGGGTGGCTTTCCCTGGTGAAGTCGAAAACGTCGAGAGAGACTTTAAGCCTGTCATTAAACGCGTTGTAGTCGGCGCCCACGCCGCCGGTCGATTCGATAAGGCCGCCTCTTAAGGTCACGTTCCTTATCCTTTTCGCTATCTGCGCGGAGAACTTAATGGCGTCCGTTATTTTCGTTTCATCGGCGGTGGTGGTGACGCCGTTAATGGTCGTCTGGGTGGTCGTCCTGTTGATCTTGCCCTTCGGGTCGTCTATTACCTCAAGGAGGTAGTACTTGTCCGCCTTCGGCTGGATCCTCAGGGAGAGATAGCTCTTGGCGTTTCTTCTGTCAAAGAGGTACTCGCCCCTGTAGCCTATGAACATCTTGAAGCTTTCGGCCTTTGCTATATAGTTATTAATCCCCGTGATCGTCTTATTGAAGTTGTCATGGGTGACAGGGTCGTTTATGAGTTTTCCGAGGGTGCCTTCACCCTTGTCTATCTTGGTCGCGATGCTGTTTACCGAAATTACCGTGCTGGAGACCCCCGGGCCTATCTCCTTCGCGACCTTGTTTATCGTGTCCATCGCCTCCTGGAGCTTGATGGAAGCGACCTTCATGTTTTCAACCCCCTCTTTGAAGTTGCCCCTGTTCTCCGTTATCATATCGTTCAGGTTGTTGGAGGTCTTGACAAGAGAGTCGTTAAGGTTTTTTATCGCGGCCTTTATATCGTCCGTTATTACAGGGCCCTGGGTTTTAAGGAGCGAGGTGAATTCATCGAGGCTGGTCATTATATGGTTGACCTTTTCATCGTTCTTGGCGACCATATGATTGATCCTATCGGAGATCTCCTCTATGTTTTTAATGATGCTTTTAAGCGTCCGCTCCCCTTCCGGGCCGCCTATCACCTTGCTCAACGATTCGGAGACGCTTTTTATGTCCACGGCGACGTCATTAAGTACGGTCAGGAGCCGGTCCATATCCACATATGTCGTCGTCCTGGTGACGGCTTCGCCGTCTTTTAGCGCGGGTGCGGCGGGAGACCCGGGGATGAGTTCAAGATACTTCTCACCCAGGAGCCCCTTGGTGGTAAGTACCGCGGTAAAATCTTTTCCTATTTTAGTCTCGGGGTTTATCTGGAGTATAAGGTGCGCCTTGTTGTTCTTAAGCTGTATGTCCTTTATTTTTCCCACTTCAACGCCCGCGACGCGCACCGATGAGCCCTTGTCGAGGCCCGCGGCTGAATCGAAGTCCACGGTAAGGGAATAGCCCTCGGCCCTGCCGAACTTGATCCCGCCGAGGCGTAGAGACATATAGACGAGAAGTATCACGCCGAGGAGGACGAAGAGCCCTACCTTTGCCTCTGGGCTAAGTTTTAAAAGTCCTTTTTGCATTCACTTTCCCTGTGAAGATGCCTCGCGAGCGCGTTCCCCGCATGCCGCGTGGATCTTCAATCTCTTTTCCAGGCCCTGTTCGCCCCGCGTTTAATAATTATACGCAAGGGGAGGGGGCCCTGGGGTGACTTTTGTCAGTATACTTTTATAGGCCCTTCGGCCCTGCCTTCAAGGAATTGCCTCAGGATCGGGTTTGGGTTGGCCTTCATCTCCTCTACCGAACCCTGTTCTATGATCCTTCCCTCATGCAGCATAGCTATTTTATCGGCTATCTTGTATGTCAAGGTTATGTCATGGGTTATGACTATGTAAGTGGTCTGAAGAGCCCGTTGGGTTTCAAGGACGAGGTCCGAGATGGAATCGCTCATAATGGGGTCGAGCCCGGCCGTAGGTTCATCAAAGAGGACTATCTCAGGATCCATGACTATCGCCCTGGCGAGACCCACTCTTTTTTTCATGCCTCCGCTCAAGTCCGCCGGCATCACATCTTCAACGTCCACAAGCCCGACCCGCCGGAGCTTATCTTTGACGATCTTTAAGATATCCGCATCTCTTAAATCGGTATGTTCAACAAGGGGAAACCCCACATTCCCAGCGACCGTCATCGAGTCAAAGAGAGCCGCGCCCTGGAAGAGCATGCCGAAGCGTTTCCTGATCTCGTTAAATTCACGCTCCTTCATTGACGTTATTTCCTTGCCGTCGAGGATAATCTTCCCGGCGTCAGGGCGAAGGAGCCCTATGATATGCTTTATAAGGACGCTTTTTCCCTCTCCGCTCCTTCCGATAATGACGGTAATCTTGCCTTTTTCTATTTCAAGGTTTATGCCGTCAAGGACCTTTTTACTGTTAAAAGACTTTTCTAAGTTAATAATTTCTATCATATGTGAACTTAACTATCAAGCCTCAGGACATGATAGACGACAGGATGTAGTCGGATACGAGTATAAGAACGCTGCCCATGACAACGGAACTTGTCGCCGCCCTTCCGACCCCTTCGGCGCCGCCTTTTGCGTAAAACCCGTGATAGCACGCCACGGTAGCCATTATAAGCCCGAAGACAAGGGATTTGGTAAGGCCGTAGAATACGTCGTGTATCTGCACGAAGTCTATCGTCCTTCCGATGTATACGCCGGAGTTTATGCCGAGGAACCTGACGCCCACCATATACCCCCCCAGTACCCCGACGAAATTTGTTACGGTGGTCAGTATCGGGAACATCGTTAACCCCGCGAGTATCCTCGGCGTCACCAGATACTTGACCGGGTTTACAGCCATGGTAGCGAGGGCGTCTATCTGTTCCGTCACCCGCATCGTGCCGAGTTCAGTTGCCATGGCGCTGCCGGCCCTTCCCGTGACCATGAGGCCCGTAAGCACGGGGCCGAGTTCCCTCGCCATGCTGAGGGCTACTGTCGGGCCTACAAGGCTTTCCGCGCCCGAACCTTTTAAGGGCGTTAAAGCTCTGCAGCGCCATGACCATGCCTGTAAAAGTCCCGGTGAGCACGACGACAAAGAGGCTCTGGACCCCGACAAACTCCATCTGCTTAAAGATGTTTCTGAGCTTTATCGGCGGTATGAACGCATACATCACAGCCTGGGCAAGAAGTATGACGATGCTCCCGGCTGAGTTCACAAACCTCTCGCTCCGCTGGCCGATCTCTTCAAGATATGCCCTGATCATATGTATATCCTCGGGACCCGGGCTGAAATATTACAGAATATCTCGTAGCTTATGGTCCCTGCTTTCGCCGCTATCTCCTCGGCGGTAATTTCCTCGGCGCCCTGCCTGCCCATAAAGACGACTTCCGTTCCGACCCTGACCCCCGGGATATCCGTTACGTCGCACATCGTGAGATCCATGCACACTGTGCCTGTAATAGGAGCCCTTTTCCCTGCCGTCAGAACCTCTCCCACTCCGGAGAGCCGCCGGGGAAGCCCGTCGGCGTAACCTATGGGCAGAGTCGCTATTACGCTCTCTCTTTTTGTCACAAAGGTCCTTCCGTAACTTACGGAAAAACCGGCGGGCACGGTCTTAAGATGAAGCACCCTGGTTTTTATCCCCATGACAGGTTTCAATTCTATCTTTTCGTTAAACCTTTTCGAGGGGTATGAGCCGTAGAGCATTATGCCGGGCCTTATCAGGTTAAAGTGGGACTCCCTGTAATCGACGGCCGCGGCGCTATTGGCCATGTCTATGTATTCGGGGCTGAACCCCAGACCCCTTACGGTCTCGATTGTTTTAAGAAAAATTCCAAGCTGTTCTTTTGAGAATTCCTTGTTTTCCGACTCGGCCTCCACGAAATGCGAGAGCACCGCCTCAACCATCAGGTTAGGGAGGTCCTTTAACTTTGTGAAAAAAGGGATTACCCGGTCAGGAAGCAGACCAAGCCTCCCCATGCCGGTATCTATTTTCACATGGACCCTTTTAAGCAACCCCGCCTTTTTGGCATGTTCGTTTATCAAACGGGCTGTATCAAGATCGAAGATGACAGGGGTAAGGTCCAGTTCAATAATGTCCTTTACCTGCCCCGGGTACATCCCGCCGAGGAGAACGATAGGCCTTTTTATGCCCCCGGTCCTCAGCTTCTCGCCTTCCTCGACTATGGCGACCCCGAAAAATTCGCACCCAAGTCCCTCGAAAATCCTCGCCACTTCAAGGTCTCCGTGGCCATAGGCGTTCGCCTTTACAACAGCCATTACTTTGGTGGTGCCGGATATCTGTTTCCTGAGCTGGGAGTAATTAAACCTGAGCGCCCCTGTGTCTATAATGGCGGAAGTCGGCCTTTTCTCCAACCGATGCTCCTTAGCTTTAGCGAATACTAAAAATACTTAATTAACAGATACTTAATAGCACCATAAGCGGCTTCTGTAAAGGAAAAATTAGAAGCTGGAAAAGCCAGCGGGGGATTCCGGGTTTTTAATTCCGGAGGTCTGAGAGGTCAATTTTGGTGGAAAGTGATTTTCCGAGTTTTTTTAGCGCCTCGGTTTCTATCTGCCGGACCCTCTCCCGGGTAAGGCCGAGTTTATCCCCGAGGAGCTGAAGGCTCGCGGGCTCATCGGCCATCACACGGTCAAGAATGACAAGGCGCTCTTTATCGTTAAGGAGAGAGAGCGCGTCCGTTATTTCTTTTTTAACGATAGCCTTCGATTCTTTGAAGGCTACATACTCTTCCTGGCCTTGCCGGGTATCGCTCAACATGTCGAGGTGAGTGGTTTTGTCGTCGGCGATAGGGGTATTTAAAGACATGTCATAGGAGAAATCCGTATTCTCCGCTTCAACCGGGAGCGTATCTTCTGAAAAGCTCCCGGCGGCATCCGGCATATTTGAACGGTCTTTTTTATAAAAAAGCTTCTTTTTTAAAGCCTTGGAACCGCGCCTTACGGTCCCGCGGGTCTTAAGTATAAAGTCCTGTATGAAAGACCGTATCCACCATGTCGCATAGGTGATCAGGCGGAACCCTTTATAGGGGTTAAACTTCTTTACCGCCACCATGAGCCCGATATTGCCCTCCTGAATGAGGTCAGCAAGCCTGCAGCCGTAATCGCGGTATTTTAGGGCTATTTTAACCAACATATCTCAGGTTCGATATTACAAGCCTGTGCGCGTCGTCGAGGCTCTTGTCTTTATAGTACCTCTCGGCTATTTTGAACTCCTCTTCCTGTGAAAGAACAGGAAAACGGTTTATATCATATAGATAATTTTGTAATAACGAATCGGATAATACCGGCAGATTCATAGAATTTTCTCACCAGATAATTTTCGAACTACTCCATATGTTAGCACTCTTACCGCCGTAGTGCTTATTCAATTATAAAAATCTTTGGCAGATTTGTCAAGTACCCCGGTTGCTTAAAAAAAACCTGGGGCAATAAGTTCAGAAGAAGCGATTCGATTTCAGAGAGGGAGCCGATTATCCGAGTTCACCATATTAGTGGGAGTCCTCCCCGAGTTTTAATGGTAATATACAAATATACATAGCATATCAGGGAGTTGCGTCTGTTAAGGCCTTGATCCCTTTTTTAGCACAGGGAGTTAAGAAAAGCCAAAATAAATCTTGAAGGATAGAATTTAAACTTCGGGGCTTACCGGCCTCTGGGGAAAATGAAAAACTCTTTTAAACCGCCTGTTTTTGGAATTTTGCAATCTTGACGATTGAAGCTCCCCGCAGCTTGCTGCGGGGAGCTTCCAAATGTAAGGAAACAATTTCTATTCGCTCGCTTGACCCCGCTGCAAGCAGCGGAGAAAACGCTCGCGTTGCATTTTCAAGCGTTTACTGATAGAATTTGTCTTTCGAGGAGGCCCGGCGAATTTTTTTGGTGATGTCCAGACGGCTTTCCAGCCTACGCACTCCTATGCCACCGGAGGTTACGGGAGGTATTTTCTCTCATAATAAAAGTTTTAAATCTCAGGAGGTTTTTCTGTGAAGAGTATTATCATGGCCGGAGGTTACGGGACAAGGCTAAGGCCCCTGACCAATAACATCCCAAAGCCGATGGTACCGATGGCCAACAGGCCGATAATCGACCACATAATCGAGTTATTAAAAAAACATAACATAACAGACCTGACCGCGCTTCTTTATTTCCAGCCCGAGCTGATCTCAAGACATTTGGGCGACGGTTCTTCCTTCGGGGTCAAAATCAACTACATTACGACGACCGTTGACCTCGGCACCGCCGGGAGTGTCGCGGCGGCTATGAGGTCATGGGATAAAATCGACACGACCCTTATAATAAGCGGGGACGTCCTCACTGATATTGACCTGAATAAGGCCGTTGAATTCCATAAGAAAAGAAGAGCCGTAGCGACGATCGTCCTTACAAGGGTGGAAAACCCTCTTCCATTCGGCATTGTGATAACCGATAAGAACGGAAAGATCGTAAGGTTCCTTGAAAAACCGAGCTGGGGGGAAGTCTTCAGCGACACGATAAATACAGGCATATACATTCTCGAGAAGGAGGCGCTTTCGGTTATCCCCAGGGAAAAGGAGTTCGATTTCAGCAAAGACCTTTTCCCCATACTCCTGGAAAATAAAAAACCTATCTACGGCTATATCGCCGAAGGTTACTGGAAGGACGTGGGAAGCCTCGAGGAATACAGGGCCGCCAACATGGATATCCTGCAGAGGAATGTCCGCGTGCACATACCCGGGGAAAAGGTTTCGGAAAAAGGCATCTGGGTCGGTAAAGGTTCAAGGATAGATTTTACATCCAAGCTCGATGGGACGATCGTCATAGGGGAGAACTGCAGGATCGAGGCCGACACCCGTGTATTAAATTCCGTCATTGGCGCGAATACCGTCATAGAAGAAGGCGCGGTTGTGATAGATTCCGTTCTCTGGGACAATGTGCTGGTCGCCCACGGCGCGTTTTTGCAGGAGAACGTAATCGCGAGCTCAACGGAGATAAATGAGGGGGCGCACCTCGCTGAAGGGGTGATAGTAAGCGATCATTGCCGGATCGGGAGAAATAGCACCGTAAAGGCCAACGTAAAGGTCTGGCCGAGAAAGACCGTTGAAGACGAGGCGGTCCTCGCCTCGAGCCTTGTGTGGGGCGAGAAATGGAGCAGCCATATCTTCGCCGCGTACGGGGTAACGGGACTGGCGAACATAGAACTCAGCCCCGAGTTCGCGGCGAAACTTGGCGCGGCTTACGGGGCCTCCTTAAAGAAAGGCTCCTTCGTTTCCACCAGCAGGGACGCTCACAAGACCTCACGGATGATAAACAGGGCCGTCATGACAGGCATACTCTCAACAGGCGTTAGCGTGCATGATTACGGCGTTACGCCCATGCCGGTCTGCAGGCTGCTCGCGAGGGGAGGAAGCGAAGTAGGCGGGATACATACAAGACGCTCGCCTTTTGACCCGCTTTTACTGGACCTTAAATTCTTCGATAACAAGGGCCTGGACTTGCATCCCGCATACGAAAAGACGATTGAAAAGCTTTTTTTCAGGGAGGACTTCGAGAGGGTGCCGATGGAAGATACCGGAGAGATGGTCTTCCCGATACACGGGTTCGAATACTATCAGGACGGGTTCATGTCCAAAATAGACGACGCTATAATCAAAAAGGCCGGATTCAAGATGGTCCTCGATTATTCCTCCGGAAGCTCCTCGCGAATATTCCCGGAGATCCTGGGCAGGCTCAATTGCGATGTCATAGCCCTTAACTCGAACCCCGGCGGCAAGACCACAAAAACAGACGAGGAGTTTCAAAAGGCTATAGACCAGATCTCTTCGATAGTAGGGTCCCTTAAGACGGATATGGGCTTTTACCTCGACTCGGGAGGGGAAAAGGTATTTCTGTTCGATGAGACCGGAGAGGCGCTCGACGGAGATACCGCCCTTAGCATTGTAGCGTTATTGACCATGAAATGCCATAAGGAAACCGGACGCAAGGGCACGCTCGCGGTGCCGGTTTCAGCCTCAAGGGCGATAGACCGTCTGGCGGAGACCTACGGGTTTACCGTTAAAAGGACAAAGACGACTACGAGGGGGCTTATGGAGGCCGCAACAGACGAAGGCATCATCTTTGTCGGTGAGACTACCGGCGGTTTTATATTCCCGGAGTTCCAGCCTAACTTCGACGGCATGTACGCGATAGCGAAGATACTCGAGATGCTTTCCATGCAGGGCGCGAGGTTCCATAAGCTCGTAAGGGAGATACCTCCGAGCGTAATGCTCAAGGAAAGGGTCCCCTGCTCATTCGAGCAAAAGGGCATGATAATGAGGAAGCTAACCGAGGACTCAAGAGGCAAGGATACGGTCCTTATCGACGGCATAAAGATAAACTTCGGCGACGACTGGCTGCTCGCCTACCCGAGCCAGGATCAGCCGTACTTTCATCTGGTCGCCGAGTCATCAACCGAAGCCAGGACAAAAGCTCTCATAGATAAATATGTCGAAAAGATAAAGAAGTGGCAGAAATAAGGCCGGCGGGTAAAAAGGAATAATGATGATAACTCTTACGGTCGGCCCACTTGAAGTAAACTGTTATATAATCTGGGACAGCTCGACCCGCGAGGGCTTCGTAATAGATCCGGGCGGGGACGCTGAGACGATCAAAGAGGCTGTTAATAAGGAAAAGCTTAAGATAAAATATATAATAAATACCCACGGGCATTTTGACCACGTAGGGGCTGACGGCGAGTTGAAGGCATCCCTTGGAGCGCTTATCGCGGTTCACAGGAAGGATTCCGAGCTTCTTAAGGACGCGAGCGAACACGCCGTTATCTTCGGCGTAAAGACCCCGAAGCAGCCCGCCCCTGATATCCTGCTTGAGGGTAAAGAGGTGTTTAAGGCGGGAACCCTGTCTCTCGAAGTGATTCATACCCCCGGGCATACCGGGGGCGGGGTATGCCTTTACGCGAAAAAGGAGGGGCTCCTCTTTACGGGGGACACCCTGTTCGCGGGAAGCGTCGGGAGGACAGATCTTCAGGGAGGTTCGTACGAAGACCTCATGAATTCGATAAGGGAAAAGATACTCACCCTCGGGGACGCGGTAAAGGTCCTTCCGGGGCACGGGCCTTCATCAACCGTCGGGGAGGAAAGAGAGTCAAATCCTTTTGTGACCGGCGGAAGCTAATACAAACGTATTAAATGAAGTACATTATACGAACGTAAGAAATGGTTTTAGACAAGGCGGACGACGAGGAAAACCGCAGGCGTACTCTTTGCGGTACGTCGAGGACTTTCCGAGGAGTACAACACTGTATAAAGACATTTATTACGCTCGTATCAAATAGAGATTGACCGGAGAGATGAACTGATCATCAAGGACAAAAAGATAGTTTTGGGCGTAACGGGCGGGATATCCGCGTACAAGGCCCTTGAGCTTACAAGGCTCCTTGTAAAGGCCGAGGCGACGGTCTGGCCTGTGATGACAAGATCGGCCCAGGAGTTCATCTCGCCGCTGAGCCTTTCAACCCTCGCTAAAAATCGTGTTTATTGCGAACTCTTTGAACTTACGGAAGAGAGCGCGATCGGCCACATCGAACTCGCCCAGGCTTCAGACCTTATTATCGTAGCCCCCGCGACGGCCAACCTCATCGGCAAGGTCGCCTCTGGCGTCTCTGACGACCTGCTCACGACCGTAATAACCGCGGCGTCTTCCCCTGTTCTCATCGCGCCTTCGATGAACTGCCGTATGTGGGGAAACCCCGTTATAAAAGGCAATGTTGAGAAATTAAAATCCCTTGGCTACCATTTCGTCGGCCCTGACGAAGGGGATCTCGCCTGCGGCTACGAGGGCCTTGGAAGGCTCGCGCCGGTGGAAGATATAATCGAGGCCGCCGAGGAGACGTTAAGGAAAAAAGACTTAAAAGGCGAGAAAGTGCTTGTGACAGCCGGACCGACCAGGGAGGCTATCGACCCGGTGAGGTTTGTTTCAAACGCCTCTTCCGGCAGGATGGGCTATGCCATCGCGAAGGCCGCGAAGAGAAGGGGGGCGGAGGTCGTCCTTATAAGCGGGCCGTCTTACATGAAGAGGCCTTCGGGGAATATCACGTTTGTACAGGTAACAAGCGCCGAAGAGATGCATGACGCGTGCGTCAGATACTACCCGCAATCCACCGTAGTCATAATGGCGGCGGCCGTAGCTGACTACAGGCCCGTTAAAAGCTATCCCACAAAGGTTAAAAAAGAAGCCGAGACCCTCGCTATAGAGCTCGAGAGGACCCAGGATGTGCTTAAATACATGGGTAAGAAGAAAAAGGACCAGTTCCTTGTGGGCTTTGCCCTTGAAACCGATAACCTTGAGGATAACGCGAGGAAGAAACTTAAGGAAAAAAACCTGGATCTTATCGTGGCGAATACCCCGGCCGGCCTTGACAGCGAATTTAACCAGGTGACCATCATAGACAGGGAAAGCGAGGTAGAGGTCCTGCCGACGCTCCCCAAGGACGAGATAGCGGACAGGATCCTCGATAATGTCGTTAAATTAAAGTATTCTTAAAGAGAAAAGATCTCCTCAGGCCTCCTCGCTTGAATCTACCCATCTCAAGGCGTTATCCAGAGCCTCTTCCCAGTTTTTGCCCTGTCTGCGGATCGTTTTCAGCCTTCTTCTTATATACTTCGCGGCGTTAAGGCTGTGCTTGCCAGTCGGGTCTTTTCTGACGCACTCCGCGTGTTGCTGGTATTTCAGGAAGCCGGTTACCGCGTTCAACGAAGCGTTGAAATATTTTTTCTTATCCTCGGAGTCGAGAGACCATTTCGAGGACGCGGAGATGAGAGTAAGCATGGTATGCCAGTGCTCGAAGCTCTGGAAATTATGTATACCGGAGAATATCTTTTTATTCGTTTTGAACGAGAGCGGACTGTCCTCGATTATGGAATCGAGAAGGAGATCATTTTCCGGGTGTATCCTATTAACGATTTTTTTAGGCATCTGCCATGTTTTCTTATCCGCAAGGGCGTCAAACCTCAGCTCCCAGTAGATGTGCCGGAGGATATTAGTTGAGAAGGAGCGTATCATCATCTCCGGTATGAACTGGTTGTGCGCTACGGTATCGGCCGCAAGGTGGCCCAGGTACCCGTACGCGAAGGCCTTCTGCGGGTCGTTTTCCGCCTTACGGAGGAGCTTAAACCCCATTTTCCAATTATGGCAGTGCTTGAGTTCTTCCACAAGATTCTTCCCGACGACAATGTCCGCGCTTATGTTGCCGTAAAGAAAATCGTAAGGGAAGTTTTCTAGAAGCGATCTTACAGGAAGGGTAAAGAGCGCGGTATTTTCCAATACGGCGGCGCCGAGTTCAAGGTGCGTTGCGGGACCCCAGGCAAAAGCCGGGTGCGGCAGTATCAGGACGAGGACAAAAGAGAGAATAACCGCTAAAAACATATATTTGTATGCTATCCGATGAAAGTTAGATTGTAAAGGTGTTTTTAGGTAAAGAGGAACCTCTTTATAAAAGATATTCTTTACTCTCCAAAAATTTTCAGTTCCGGCTAAAAGTCTTTGAAAGGGGTCTGGGGGAAAATTTTTCAGCGCATGTAAATCAAGCTTATAGCATTTAAAAAATCATAAGATTGTAAAAGCACTTGAGCTTTTAATAGCTCTCTAAAAAAACAGAAAGTTTCCTCCAGAATACTGTTTTTCAACATCCCCCTGAAGAAATTATAGCTGAAAATATCAAAACAGTGGTAGTATAAAAAGTGTTTTTAAAATCCGGCAGGGCGATTAAAATGAATGTAAAAGAAGAATATAATAAGATTATAGATGAGGTCATTGGGAATATCGAGTTGATCTCTCTCGCGGGGATATCGATGTTTCCAGCGCCGCCGGTTGGGAAAAGCGTAAGCGTTTCAGCGCAACCCTGTGATAAGTGCGGGCTCCATAAGAATAGGTCTAAAGTCATTAAAGGCGAGGGCAACAGGAAGGCCAGGCTTGTCTTTGTCGGGGGCGGACCCGGTTCGAGCGATGACCTGACGGGGAGGCCTTTTTCAGGCCCTGACGGCGCACTTTTAACAAAGATAATAAGCTCAATGGGTTTTAATAGAAATGATGTTTACGTCTGTTACGCGTTAAGGTGCAGGTTGCCTGTGGACGCGGGCGCGCTAACTGAAGAGATAGCTTCCTGTAAGCCCTTCCTTGAAAAAGAGATTTCAGCGATTTCCCCGGCGGTCGTAGTAGCCCTGGGGGAGATAGCGACCAGAGCGCTGCTCGGCCCCAGGGAACTTAAGGATATTAGAGGGCGGATACACACGCAAGGGGGTATGAAAGTCATGCCCACTTATGAGCCCGCTATGCTGCTTGAAAACCCAGTTCTTAAGAAAGATGTCTGGAAAGATATGCTCAAGGTAATGGATGAGTTGAAAAAGAATTTTTAAAGTCCTGCGCGGGACGCCGCTCTTTTTCAGGCGCCCCATGAAGGACTCTGAAAAAAGACGCCGGAACCGTTAGAGCCCCTCATGCCGCACCTTATTGAAAATGCAACGCGAGCGTATTCCCCGCTGCTTGCAGCGGGGAATCTTCAAATGTATCAGAATAGCTGATAGAATCATCTTATGACAAACCAGATATTGAGACGGTTGTTGCCATTTATTTCGGTGTTTTTTATCTTTGCCGCCGCCCCTGCCTCTTTGTCCGCGAAAGAAATCTACTATGTAAAAGTCGAAGGCATCGTAAACCCGGTTATGGCGGAGTTCGTTGTCTCGAGCCTAAAAAAAGCGACCGTTGAGAACGCCGAGGCGTTTATCATACAGCTCGATACCCCCGGAGGCCTCGACTATTCGATGCGCGATATTGTCAAAGCCATACTCTCTTCCGAGGTCCCGGTGGTCGTCTATGTGGCCCCTTCCGGGTCGCGGGCCGCTTCAGCCGGGGTTTTCATAACATACGCGGCCAATGTCGCCGCGATGGCCCCCGGGACGAACATAGGCTCCGCTCACCCGGTCGCGATGTACGGCGAGAAGATGGATCCCACCATGGCAAAAAAGGTCGAAAACGACTCCGTGGCGTACATAATGAGCATAGCCGGTAAAAGGAAGAGGGACGCCGGCTGGGCTGAAAAAGCGGTCCGGGAAAGCGCTAACATTACTGCGGATGAGGCGTTAAAGCTCAATGTCATAAACCTCATCGCGGAAAATAGAAAAGAGCTTCTGGAGAAGCTCGACGGGTTCGAGGTAGAGACCCTTACGGGACAGCGCGCCATAAGGACAAAAGGCGCGGCCGTAAAAGACGTTGAGATGAACCTGAGGTTCAGGGTCCTCGATATAATAAGCAATCCAAACGTGGCCTACATACTGATGATGATAGGCTTAATAGGCCTGTACTTCGAGCTTTCAAACCCGGGCGTGATCCTGCCCGGAGTGATAGGTGTGGTGTCGCTTGTCCTCGCCTTCTACGCCTTCCAGACGCTTCCCGTAAACTACGCCGGTCTTCTTCTTGTAGGCCTCGGGTTGATATTTTTCGTGCTTGAGATAAAGATCGCGAGCTACGGCCTTCTGACCGTGGCAGGCATGGTCTCCCTTATACTGGGTTCCCTCATGCTTTTCAGTTCTCCGCTGCCTTTCATGAGGCTTTCCATATGGGTGATGCTCCCGACCGTGGTATTTATGACGGTCTTTATACTCGGCACCATGTATTACGCGCTCCGCATCCACAGGAAAAGGCCGGTAAGCGGCGCGGAAGGTCTCATAGGAAGAGAGTGTACGGCTGTTGAGGATATCAATGGGGGTGGGGGGGGCGGGCAGCCAGAGGGCAGGGTATTCATAGAAGGCGAGTACTGGAACGCGACGAGCGGCGAACCAGTAAAAAAAGGCGATACCGTCAGGGTCGTCGAGGTAAAGGGGCTTCTTCTTAAAGTAGCGAAAAAATAAAAGATTCTTAAAGGGGGTCGTATGGAATACTTCGGCGTGGGAACTGTTCTTTTGGCGGCAATAGTGTTGCTTTTTCTCTGGAGCGCGATAAAGATCCTCCCCGAGTATGAAAGGGGGGTTGTCTTCTTCCTCGGGAGGTTCCAGGCGGTTAAAGGCCCCGGGCTTATAATACTTATCCCGGGGGTACAGAGGATGATGAGGGTAAGCCTGAGGACGGTAGCGATGGACGTCCCTCCGCAGGAGGTCATCACAAGGGATAACGTCTCGGTAAAGGTTAACGCGGTAATATACTTCAGGGTCGTAGCTCCGGATAAGGCGGTAATCGCCGTTGAGAATTACCTTTACGCCACGAGCCAGCTCGCCCAGACTACTTTAAGGAGCGTCTGCGGACAGGGCGAGCTCGATGAGCTCCTCGCCGAGAGGGACAAGGTAAATAAAAAGATACAGGAGATACTCGACAAGCAGACGGAACCGTGGGGCATAAAGGTAAGCCTTGTTGAGGTAAAGGGCATAGACCTGCCTGAGGAAATGAAAAGGGCGATGGCAAAACAGGCCGAGGCGGAAAGGGAGAGGAGGGCCAAGATAATACACGCGGAGGGCGAGTTCCAGGCGTCGCAGCAGATCTTCAACGCCTCGGAAATCTTAAGTAAAAACCCGGTAAGCCTCCAGCTGAGGTACCTGCAGACTCTTACGGAGATAGCGGCCGAAAAAAATTCTACCATACTTTTTCCGCTCCCCATGGACCTCATAATGCCCTTTTTAAAGGCCCTCAAACCTGATGAGGGCGGCAAATAAGAGCCCCTTGACCCGGCGGCCCTATCAGGATAATAGAATTATTGAGAATTAAAAAAACATCGGGAAGAGCTGTCTATGGCCGAAGCGCGGGACGCAGCGGGGCACAGGCAAAGGTTAAAAGAGAGATTTCTAAAGGCAACTCTCGCGGGTTTTCACGATTACGAGGTGCTTGAGATCCTTTTAACTTACGCCATCCCCAGGAGAGACGTAAAACCCATCGCAAAGTCCCTGATCAATCATTTTAAGGGGCTCAAGGGTGTTTTTGAGGCAACCTTCGAGGATTTGACATCAGTAAAAGGCATCGGGGAGAATACCGCTCTTTTTTTACTCCTTCTCAAAGAGATAGCGTACGCGTATCTGAAGGAGCAGGGCGGCGGGAAAAATGTGATCCGCGCGCCAAAGGACGCGGTTGCGCTCCTTGAGTCCATGGACGGGGGCGCCGCAGACGTTGAAAGGTTCCTCGCCATATACCTGAATTCAAAGAACGAGGTCCTTCAACTTGAGACCCTCCATACCGGGGCGATAGAAAAGTTCTCCGTATCGGCAAGGGATGTGATCGAGAAGGCGATTAAACACAACGGCCGCTCCATAATATTCGTCCACGCGCTCACCGGATGTAAACCCATTCCGTCAAATAAAGAAAAATACCTTTCACAGAAACTTTCAGGAGCCGCGTCAGCCGTGGATATCATCGTCCATGACTACCTTATAAAAGGGAAAAACGGCTTCCTGAGCGCCCGCGAAGAAGGCTGGATTAAGTAGGACGCTGAATTGAGAGAACCTTTTTACATTAATACCATTATAGCCTTAAATCATCTGAAAATATTTCCCGGCCTCTTACGCTTAATAAAAGAAATCACCAGGGCTCCGGCGATAAAGCCTCCTATGTGCGCGTACCAGGCTACCCCGCTCTCAAACCCTGAACTGAGGATCTGCATAAGAAACCAGAATCCCAGGAATACGACAGCCGGGATCTTGACGACCGTTACGAAGACGACCAGAAAAACCAGGGTATGGATTTTCGCGCGCGGAAAAAGAAGAAAATACGCGCCGAGTACCCCGGCTATCGCCCCGCTCGCCCCTATCATCGGCACCGTCGAAGAGGGCTCGGCGAATATCTGCGTAAGGCTCGCCGCTACGCCGGTGCCCAGGTAAAAGAAAAGGAACTTTAAGTGTCCGAGCGTATCCTCCACGTTATCGCCGAATATCCAGAGGAAAAGCATGTTCCCCGCGAGATGTAAAAGCCCTCCGTGGACGAACATGGCGGTAAGGATGGTAAAGGGCGGCGGTACGATCGATGCCGCCACCCCGCCGAAATGAGTCACCCGGTAAGGTATCGCGGCGGCCCCGTATATAAAAGCCTCCTGTCCCCTCCAGCCGAGGGAAAGCTGGTAGAAGAAAATAAGTATGTTTACCCCTATAAGGGAGACGGTTACAAAGGGGAAGGAATACGATGGGACGTCGTCTTTAAGGGGTATCATGGGTAAGCCCTCGAACTACCGCTCAAGTAAATTACAATTAAAGGTCATATCACCGGGGCATTACCTTGTCAAGAACAGCGAATTGGGAAGGGAACTTCCAATGGGCCTCCCAGGGCGCCATTTTTGACGCTTCCCGCAGCTTTTCTCCGGGGAATTTTCTATCCTAAAGTCCAAGGCCGGCAACCCCTGAAAAAGAGCGCGGGAAACGCGTTTATAAAAATCGGCTTGACAGGGGCGGTTTTCTATGGTTTATTAATTTAGAATTATCATAGTTTAGAATATATGAAACTAATCTGACTGATTAATCCGAACCTGACAGGCGTGTAAGGCGGGGCTCAAAACGCCAGCGCCTTAACGCGGCGGTTAAAAAAGGAGGGAGAAATGAGGGAACCGCATTCGAGGATTTTTTTAACGCTGGCCGTCCTCCTGATGGCCGTCAATTTTTCAATACCCCGGGCGCAGGGCGCCGAGTCCGCCGAGGACGTCATGAAAAATGCCCAGAGGGCGTTCCTTTACGCAGGCTCTGACATGAAAACGAGAGTAATGATGAGGCTTATCGCGAAGGACGGCAGAGAGCGTATCCGCGAGATGACGATGCTTCGTAAAAATACCGGAGAGGCCGGCGACCAGAAGTACTTTATATATTTCAATCAGCCCGCCGACGTAAGGAACATGACGTTCCTCGCCTGGAAGCACCCCAAAAAGGAGACCGACAGGTGGCTTTTTATCCCCGCCCTCAACATGGTGAGGAAAGTGGCTGCCTCCGACACAAGGTCGAGTTTCGTCGGCTCGGACTTCTCGTATGAGGATATCTCGGGACGCGACACGGATTACGACACCCATACCCTTGTAAAAGATGAAAAGGCAGGCGACAGGGACTGCTACGTGGTAAAAAGTGCCCCAAAGGACGAAAGGGGGATGGACTACACTTACAAGCTCTCATGGATAGACAAGGAGAGGTGGTTGCCGCTGAAAGAGGAGTATTACGGAAGGACCGGCTCGATACAAAAGGCCTTTACCGCGGATGAGGTGAAAAATATAGGCGGCTACTGGACCGTCACCAGAAGGACGATGAAGAATCTCGAGAACGGCCACAGGACAGAGGTGAGCTACGAGAAAACAGAATACAACAAAAACATGGAGGACAGCCTCTTTACCGAGCGCTCCTTAAAAAACCCTTCAGGGAAATGGATCGAATAGCATGGGCCTTCGCAAGCGTTCAGCCGAACCGATGAAGCTGATTCAGTCCCTGGCGCTCTCTCTGTTTATGCTCCTCGTCTTCGCGCCCTTTGCGCATGCCGTTGATATACACGGCTTCGCGCAGGGCAACTACTCGGCGCGCATCACAGGCGACCAGCCCGTGAGGACAGGGGCGAGCAACTATCTTTTAAGCGAGGAGAGGTTCCAACTCGAGATCGAAGACCGCACGAAGGACGGTCTCGCAGGGTTCTTCATTAAATCCGACTTTTTCCGCGACGGGGTCGCCAATACTAACGAAGTGGAGGTCAGGGAAGCGAACGTCAGCCTCACGAAGGGCGCGTTCGACCTGAAGGTCGGCCGCCAGATAATAACCTGGGGCACCGGAGACCTCCTTTTTATAAACGATGTATTTCCCAAGGACTATAACGCCTTCTATTCGGGCCGCCCCATCGAGTACCTGAAGGCGCCCGTGGGCGGCGGAAAGCTTGGCATAACAACGGAGGCGGTCTCGGCCGAGATTGTAATCATCCCGGCCTTCGAGGCGAATAGGCTCCCTGACCCGTCCAGCTTCTATCTCTTTAACCCCTTCCCCACGGCAACAGCGAACATAACGGAGAAGCCCGGCGGGAAACTCAGCGATACGGAACTCGCGGCCAGACTCTTCAGGTACTTCGGCTCGACCGATGTATCCCTATACGCGTACAGGGGGTTTTCGAGGATGCCGGCCATGATGCCTGATAACCTCTCAAACCCGGCGACGGTAACCACTTTCTATCCGCCGATAAACGTATACGGGTTCAGCGTAACCGGTAACGTCCTTGACGGCGTCGGCAACCTTGAGGCTGGCTACGAGGACTCAAGGTCGAACCGAAGCGGCACAAACCCCCTCATTGAAAATTCCAGGTGGAAGGCGATGGTGGGGTACAAGAAAGAGCTCGCCTCGGAATTCACGGCCGGGGTCCAGTACTATATAGAAGTTCCCGTCAACTACGGCAATTACGCGAGAAACCTGCCCCCGGGCTTTCCCGGGGCGACGAGGTACACAAGCTACGCGACACTGCGCCTCACCAAGACGCTCTGGTACCAGACCCTGAGGCTCCAGTTCTTCGGGATGTATTCCATCTACGACAAGGACTACCTCATGAACCCCGAGGCGTACTACAAGATAACGGATGAGGTCTCGCTTGCCCTGGGAAGCAACATCTTCGGAGGGGGGAAGAATTACACCAACTTCGGTTCCCTTAAAAAGGACGCCAATATGTACACGTATCTTCGGTATCAGTTCTAATTTGGAGGAGATTTTTTAATGAAGAAGCTTTCCATCGTTGATTTTTCGGTAAGGCATCCAAGGGCCGTCGTCATCCTGGCGGCGGTCATTACTCTTCTGTTCCTGACCCAGTTCGCGAAGATAAAGACCGACACAAACCCTAAAAACATGCTCCCCGAGACATCCGACGTCCGGGTCTGGAACGACGAGGTGGAAAAGACCTTCAGCCTGTATGAGGACATGATCGCCCTCGGGATAAGGAACGATAAGGGCGTCTTCAACAGAGAGACCCTCGGGCGGATCGACAGGATAACGGGCGAGATACTGAAGATCCAGGGGGTGGCGGCGAGGGATGTGGTAAGCTTTACGACCGTGGATAACGTCTCGGCGGAGGGCGACACGTTTAAGGTGAGCGCCCTCATGCAGGACGTGCCGAAGACAGCGGAAGAGGCCGCTTCCCTGCGTAAATCCCTCATGGGGAACCCGCTCTTAATCGACCGGATAATCTCGAAGGACGGCAAGACCACGGCCATATACGTCCCGCTCGAGAAAGGGTCCAACGGAAAGGAAATAGCGGACAGGATCAGCGCCATAGCCGGCAGGGAGAAAGGTCCTGAAGAGTACTATGTGGCCGGGGACCCCGTCGCGCGGGATACCTTCGGCGCGGAGATGTTCAAGCTCATGGGGCTCTTTTCCCCGATAGCCGCTCTGATAATGTTTGCCGCCGCCTATATCATGTTCAGGAGTTTTTTCCTCTCCGTCGCAATCATGATACCGGCGATGATAATCATAATCTGGTCGATGGGCCTCCTGATAGGCATAGGGTTTCCCATACATATCATGAGTTCCATGAGTCCCGTTTTTCTGATGGCAATAGCCACCGACTCGATACATATCTTCAATGAATTCCAGTTCAGGTTCATGGAAACAAAGGATAAGAAGAGGGCGATAATCGAGACGATGAAGGCCGTGAAGATGCCCTTGATATATTCAGACGCCACAACGGCGGTGGGTTTCGGGTCTCTTCTCCTGGCAAACATAATCCCCGTGAAGGTCTTCGGCTTCGGCGTGGCGTTCGGCACGATTATACTGCTCGTCTCAAGTTTTACTCTTATTCCGGCGTTCCTGACGTTTATAAACGAGGGAAAACTCGGCCGCTCGTCTTTAAGGGAGGAGACGGGCTCAAGCAGGACTTCCGTATTCATAGGGAGGCTCGGCAGCCTCGGCGCGAACAGACCGAAGACCACGGTAGCGGTCGGACTTGTCTTTTGCGCCATTAGCGTAATAGGCATGACGAGAATAACCGTAAACAACAATATGGTGGAGTGGTTCAAGAAATCGAACGAGGTGCGGATAGCGGATAGCGTGATGAATAGCGAGCTCGGAGGCACATCGATGGCCTATGTGGTGGCGGCGTCCGAGGCGGACGACTATATCAAAACGCCCGAGGCGATGCGCTATATAGACGGGCTTCAGAGGAGGCTTGAGGGTTTAAGATACGTCGGCAAGACCTCGTCCGTCGTCGATTATGTAAAAAGGATAAATATGGTGCTTCATAATAATGATGCGAGCTACTACACGGTCCCTGACGCAAAGGATACTATCGGGCAGTACCTCTTCCTCTTCAGCATGTCGGCGAAACCCTCGGACCTCGATAACGTAGTCGATTATCCTTTCAGAAAGGCTAATATCCAGGTGCAGCTTAAATCATGGGACGCCGTAGCTATGAGGCAGGTTATCCGCGCTGTCGATGAATACAAGAGGTCGCATCCTACCCCCATGGAATTCAAGCCCGCCGGTACAGCTTACTTCAACCTCGTCTGGAATGACGAGGTGCTGTGGGACATGCTTAAAGGATTCGTTGCCGCCATGGTAGTAGTATTCGTAATACTTGCGTTCAATTTCCGCTCGATAAAATGGGCTATAATCGGCTATGTCCCTCTGCTTATCACGATACTCCTGATCTACGGC
>CAVSHY010000021.1:0-114807 GCA_963727865.1 uncultured delta proteobacterium
TTTCCCGGCGTCGACTATATATATATGCCCATCATTGCTGAAATTCCCAAAAACCGTCTCCGCCCCTTGCTGTCTTGCTGTCTCACCGGTAAGGATGTTGTCAATAGCCGTTGCTTTAATACGCACCGCGATAACGCCAAGAAAATCGTTTTCTCCGCGGCGTATCGGCATTGATATATGAAAATGCCGTTCCGTAAACAGGCTCTCCATGGTGCCTATAAATAATCCGTCCTTGCCATTCAGAAAATACTCTGCCTCTATCTCGCCGCGCCTCAGACCCTCCTCGTTGGTAGAGGCTACCGATTTCCCCTGTTTATTGAATATGAAAATGTCCAGGATGTCTTTATCGAGGGAGGTCTTGTTTTTAAGGTGAAGGTTTAATGCTTTTATGGTTTGGGTATCGTTGGGCTGTTCAGTGATTTTTTTCAGGCTGGACTGGATAAACCCATCGGAAGTGAAATCCGTTATCCGGCTTTTCCTGGAATCAAGGAAGTTTAATATTTGAGCCTCTACGCTGTCTGCGGTTACATTAAGAATAGTATATATCTGTGTTTTTACAATCTCCTTGCCCTGGCGATAGACCATAAAACTAATAAGCCCAAGAGGCAGTATGACCATGATAACGACCCAGAAAAGTATCCTTTTCCCCAATCGGCTGATCATGATTACACCTCTCAGGCTTCTTGATGCTTTAATGTATTTTATTTTCTATAGCATAAACCGGATCGGAAATTAAAAAATCTTGTAACAGGCGGATTCATAATCTGTTCCTAAAATTTCCCTTTATTAGTTAACCGTTGTCTGGCGTTCAGGAATTCAAAATGAACCTCTCCCATAATATCGCACGCCTCTATAACCTTTGGATTGGCAAGCGAGTAATAGACGCTTAATCCATCCTTTCTGCATTTAAGGATGCCCTTTTGCGCATAATCGAGAGATGCTGAGACATGTTAGACTTGGAAATTCCAACCTTCTCCGCAAGTTCGGTCACAACCATCTCTTTATTACGCAGAGTGTTGATAACCTCAAGACGCTTAGAGACTAAAGGCTTTGGAGGAAGAGAACCGGCGGCTTAAACATATCGTGGCCGACCAGACGCTTGATATCCAGGCACTAAAGGCTGTACTCGCAAAAAAATTCTAAGGCCCAGGGCGAAGAAGTCGGCAGCACTATTCATGATTGATCGCTTTGGGCTGTCCCAGAGAAGGGTCTCTTTTTTATCCGGTGTGTCGAGGACGGTATTTTCCTATACGCCTAGGCCCAACGAGCTTAATGACCGGATCCGGCAGAGGATAAAGGAACTTGCCGAACGTTACCGAAGATATGGCCATTGGAGGCTGTATGTGGTATTAAGGCGTGAGGGTTTCTGCGTCAACCATAAGCGTACCGAGAGGATATATAGTTCAGAAGGGCTGTCTTTACGCATACGCAAGAGAAAGAAGCTGGCTTCGGTAGCACGGGTTCTGCCTCCTGAAGCGATAAGGCCCAACCAGATATGGGCGATGGATTTTGTTCAGGACTGCTTTCTGGGAAGGCAGAAGGTTCAGGACTTTGAATATTGTGGATACCTTCACCGAAGGAAATTGCCCTGTGATTGAGGTGGATACCTCGTTAACCGGGCAGAGAGTCGTAAGAGTGCTTGAATGGCTCTCGGAGGTCCATGGGCTTCCTGAGGTCATACGGGTCGATAACGGTCCCGAGTTCATCTAGCAAGGCCCTTGATGAGTGGGCTTACCGCAATAACGTGAAGCTCGACTTCATCCGGCCCGGCAAGCCTGTTGAGAACTGCTATGTTGAATCCTTCAATGGGAAGCTCAGGGAGGAATGCCTTAACGAGAACTACTTCGTGAGCCTCAAGGAGGCCAGGGAGCTTATCGAGAACTGGAGGGTTGAATACAATACCTATCGGCCCCACAGCTCTTTAAACGATTTAACACCTGAGGAATTTGCCAGGAGGCATCAAACAAAACATCCAGAACTCTACTTAACAGTGGCATAAAAAGGGGGTAGGGTCAACAATCCTCCAACGATTAGCTGTCCTTGTTTCGGTGTGCTGGGATGCACCGAAACATTTTAAAAGTTGATACAGTTCAGTTAACAGACTCGAATTTTACGAGTTAACAATACGGCCGACTATCGGATGGCTTGCACGTTTTTGTTCAGGGATATTTTTTATATCGTTTATTTTAGACTGGTCGAAGCTATTTAAGCAATCACATACATTACCCCTCTCAATTGCCCAGCACTTTTTCCCATTCTCAAGTTCAACATAATAAGCAATCTTATTTGGTGCATCTGCATGTCGCCCCTCTCTTAGAACTTGCACGATTTTAGTCATCAGCTCCTCCTCGTTTTAGACCAAGCAACTATGTGCTTGTGCGGGTTCAAGCTATAAACTTGAACCGGAGTGTTCATCATAATAAAAATAAAAGAAACGCGTTCATTATCACAAACCGATTTATGAATATCTTTTATTTTTTCTATAGGAATCTGAGAATTTTTTAGAATCCCATTCATGTCCGCAATTTACACAAGTATAATGATAATATTTTTTATGTTCTACTAAATCGTATTCTATAGGGATTTTACGATCTACTGTTCCTATCACATCACCGCTTTTATCTCGAATCGTATCTCTTGCAGTTTCATGAGATGTATGATGAGTTGTGGTGGAATTTGAAAAATCATATTTTTCTTCTTCTTTTGCAGCTTTCCAAGTTTTACATTTTGAACATCTTCCACCAGAGGCGAGATATAAGTATGGTCTAAAATCCAAAACAAAAGTATTAATCCAATAATTCCGGCTACTATATAATGCTCAACAGACCAATGAGAAATAGTCGGAGAAACATAAAGATACCTAAAGCCTGTTGACCCTACCCCCTTTTATGCCACTGTTAAGTAGAGTTCTGGATGTTTTGTTTGATGCCTCCTGGCAAATTCCTCAGGTGTTAAATCGTTTAAAGAGCTGTGGGGCCGATAGGTATTGTATTCAACCCTCCAGTTCTCGATAAGCTCCCTGGCCTCCTTGAGGCTCACGAAGTAGTTCTCGTTAAGGCATTCCTCCCTGAGCTTCCCATTGAAGGATTCAACATAGCAGTTCTCAACAGGCTTGCCGGGCCGGATGAAGTCGAGCTTCACGTTATTGCGGTAAGCCCACTCATCAAGGGCCTTACTGATGAACTCGGGACCGTTATCGACCCGTATGACCTCAGGAAGCCCATGGACCTCCGAGAGCCATTCAAGCACTCTTACGACTCTCTGCCCGGTTAACGAGGTATCCACCTCAATCACAGGGCATTCCTTCGTGAAGGTATCCACAATATTCAAAGTCCTGAACCTTCTGCCTTCCCAGAGAGAGTCCTGAACAAAATCCATCGCCCATATCTGGTTGGGCCTTATCGCTTCAGGAGGCAGAACCCGTGCTACCGAAGCCAGCTTCTTTCTCTTGCGTATGCGTAAAGACAGCCCTTCTGAACTATATATCCTCTCGGTACGCTTATGGTTGACGCAGAAACCCTCACGCCTTAATACCACATACAGCCTCCAATGGCCATATCTTCGGTAACGTTCGGCAAGTTCCTTTATCCTCTGCCGGATCCGGTCATTAAGCTCGTTGGGCCTAGGCGTATAGGAAAATACCGTCCTCGACACACCGGATAAAAAAGAGACCCTTCTCTGGGACAGCCCAAAGCGATCAATCATGAATAGTGCTGCCGACTTCTTCGCCCTGGGCCTTAGAATTTTTTTGCGAGTACAGCCTTTAGTGCCTGGATATCAAGCGTCTGGTCGGCCACGATATGTTTAAGCCGCCGGTTCTCTTCCTCCAAAGCCTTTAGTCTCTTGGCCTCGGAAAGCTCCATGCCGCTGTACTTGGCCTTCCACTTGTAGAAGGTGGCATCCGAGATGCCGTGCTCACGGCACAAGTCGCTTGTCCTTGTTCCAGCCTCTGACTGTTTCAATACAGCGATGATCTGTTCTGGGGTGTGTCTCTTGCGCGCCATTATAAAGCCTCCTTTGGGGGTGTTTTAACACCGGGAGACTCTACTTTCAAGTGGCTTTAATTTCAGGGGGAGGGTCATACATGCCCAAGATGTGATTATGAGTTGCCCAAAGAGGATGCCAGAATACTGCCAGAATGGGATTCATTTTTATGGACAAGGTATACAGGGGTTTATTGCCCATTTTGTCAGAAGCTGATCTTTCACTGAGAAACAAGCACAGCTTTTAGGTATTCCAAAGGAGGCCTAACATATGAACGCCACAGGATGGGAAATAAAACCTTTAGGATGGGTGGTTCTGGCTATTGTAGTAGGGCTTACGGTCTATTTTCTCGTTACGTTACGTAATGAGAATAACTCAAAAGCAAAAGAGAACAAAATTTAAGGACGTTACATTACGTTATGAAGCTTGTAACCATCAAAGAAATATCTGAATTCCTGAAAGTAAAAGAGTCGACCCTTTACTCATGGGTACATGGTGGCTCTATACCCTTTTACAAGCTTAACGGCCTTCTGCGCTTTGATATGGACGAAGTAAGGGAATGGGTCAAGAACTCAAAGCCCGTGCCCTATGAGCCAATTAGGGAGCTTAAAAAGGCACAAACCGAGGACATTGGTACCATCGTTAAAAGAGCTATTGATGGTGCTAAGGGTAAGGGGTATAATCCTTCCAAACGGGAAACCAGCCTAAGTCAAGGTCTCAGGAAGGAGGAGTAATGGGACTTTTCAAGAGAGACCAGGTCTGGTGGATGAGATTTACCTATAAAGGCAGGCAGATTCAGAAAATCAACAGAGGTATCTGATAAGAAGCTTGCCGAGAAGATTCACGCAAAGGTCTTAACTCAAATAGCCGAAAGCAAGTGGTTTGATAAGCCGATTGGAGCGGATAAGACCGTAAGAGAGCTTTTGGATAAGTACCTCAAGGATCATTCCGAAAGGAATAAGGCTCCAAAATCTCACATACGGGATAAAAGCTTAAGCGGACATTTGAACCGTTATTTTGGCGACCTTTCGCTGAATGATATGAGTCCAAGACTTATATCTGATTACAAGATAAGACGTAGAGACGAAGGGGCAGCCCCTAATACTGTAAACAATGAACTTAGGGTTCTGAGTCATGCCTTCAACCTTGCGATCAAGGAATGGGAATGGGTTGAGTTTAACCCTGTTTCAAGGGTGTCGAAGGAAAAGGTCAATAACCAGATTGAACGTTGGCTGACCCATGAAGAGGAAGAGAAGCTTTTAGCCTGCTCTCCGCACTGGTTACAGGAGATAGTAATTTTTGCTATCAATACAGGGCTAAGACAGGGTGAACTCCTTGATCTCACTTGGGACAGGGTTGACCTCTTCAGAAGGACTTTGACGATCCTTGAGCAGAAGAACAAAGGCAAGGATACCCTTCCCGTAAACGCTCAAGCCTTAGAAGTTCTAAAGGCACGGTACAAGATAAGGTCGATTAAGACAAACCTGGTCTTTTACAGTAAAGAAGGCACTAGGATTGACGCAGCGAACCTTCAAAGAGCGTTTAATATCGCATGGTATAAAGCTGAGATTGCGAAACTAAGGTTTCATGATTTGCGCCATACCTTCGCAACAAGGCTTGTTCAGGCAGGGGTTGATCTCTACAAGGTTCAGAAGCTTATGCGGCATAAATCGCCTATCATGACTCAGAGGTATGCCCACCGTTACCCCGAATCTTTGAGGGATGGAGTAGAGACTTTGGACAGGATTAGCACAATTTTAGCACAGTCCAAAGAAAAAGGGGTTATAGCAACAACGTAGCTCCTGTCTCCGGCAAAGAAAAGGGCCGTAATCCGAAGACTTACGACCCTCTAAATTTGGTAGCGGGGACAGGATTTGAACCTGCGACCTTCGGGTTATGAGCCCGACGAGCTACCGGACTGCTCCACCCCGCAGTAGATTGAAAACGTAATCTTTTCACTATATCAAAATACGTTTGGAATTGTCAACCTATATAACCCATTCTTATAAAATCCGCTTTACTTATACGCTAATTTACCCGAAAATTGAAATTTATCAAGCAAAATAACGGCTAATTAAAAACATGACTGAAAAACTAAAAAGAAGAATATGGCACTCGAGCTGCCTTTCTCAAGTAGGAATTATTTTCATCGCTTCAACGAATAAAGGCATAACCGACCTTTGCATTTCGTGCGGGAAAGGGCGGCTTTTTTAAAAATGCTTAAAAATAAATGGGGAAGTGAAACCGAGTTTATCGAAGACCTCTCCCGCTTTAAAAAAGTCTTTAAGGAACTGGAGAGGTACTTTAGCGGTAAGCCCGTTGATTTTACCGTGCCTCTTGATCTCCGCGGCACCCCATTTGGAGTTTCCGTGTGGAGGGCGTTAAAGAAGATACCCCGGGGGGAGACCCGAACCTACGGCGAGATAGCTAAAGAAGTGCAAAAACGCTGGGGCGGAAGGGCGGTTGGAAACGCCTGCGGAAAAAATCCGGTCCCTATACTTATCCCCTGCCACAGGGTCATCAAAGGTAACGGTGAATTGGGCGGCTATACTGGCGGCGTCAGGATAAAAAAGATGCTTCTAAAGATCGAAGGCATAAAATTTTAAAGGCTTTTCGTCAGACATAAGTCCGATGAAAAGCCTTCTTTTGACGTCCGCTATTTTCCTCGCGCAACCCCTTGACTTTCTTTTACGTAAAAAGCTTAAAATGTCATCGGTACATGCGCTACGAACACCCCGGCGGTCGCCGCCACGAGAGAAACCACGACCATGAACCAGTGCATTGTATTCAATCTTTTAAAAATGCCGTCGATATCCATGTTAGGGTCCTTCAGCATATTCGTGAGCATCTTCTTTATGACAAGCGGCTCAAGGCCCCAGAGCATTACAAACCAGAAAACCCATATCATGGTCATAACGGTAAGCGGTATGCCGGCCCTCGTAAATAGCATCCTGTACCATCCGGTCATAATGATCATTACAAAGCCTGACGCGCCTGTTATGACGTTATAAATTCTCGCTACCTTCGCGAACCTGTGCTCAATCCTCTGAAAGAGTAGCACTTTTTGAAGAGCGTCCGGCGTTTTTATGGCCATGGGAAGCACTATGTAAGTTACGAAGGCGAGCCCGCCGATCCACAATATGACCGTGAGGAGATGAATTATATGCATTAGATAAAATAACATTCGGATCAAACCCCCCTCTTTAAAAGCCCGGTTCTTTAATACTCTTTAAAAAGTTGAAAATGCATAGCTCTTACCCTGCCCGAAGAAAAGCTCCGCGGTAAGAGTGAATAGATTTTTTAAAGTCCTGCGCGAGACGCCGCTCCTTGTCAGGCGCCCCATGAAGGACTCTGAAAAAGTCCTACGCGAGACGCCGCTTTTTTCAGGAACCCCATGAAGGATTTATTAACGTCCTTCGCGAGACGCCGTTTATTTTCAGGTTCTCCATAAAGGACTCTGAAAAAACTTACATTTGGAAGATTAAGCGCGGCTTGCCGCGGGGAGCTTAAATTATTGTTTATCTGATTCTAACCAAATAATCTTTTCATTGCCAGTCAAATTTAACCATACGCAGGATAAACTCTGAAGGGGTCAAAAAGGGCCATTTCCACCATTTTTATGGTATCCCATGAAAAAACAACTTAAAATGACATAAATCAATAAAGGCTTCGAATGCTGACCCGCACCCTCCCGCTCACAGGCTGACTCAGTCTACGCGGGCAGGCCTCTTTTTGCAAAGGTTCTCTCTCAAAAGACCTCCAACGCCGGTTGGCGAGAGTACGCGGATTTTACGTTATTGACATATAAGCTTCATGAAATTAAAATAACGGAATGGTTAAAAGGTTTAAAAACCTTATATCAATAACGCTTCTTTTCGCGTCCTTTAATGCCGCTCCGGCATGCGCTTTTTTTCTCGATTCCGCCGCGCCCAAACCCGAAGACACCCAAGATGTAATCGTCATCGACCCCGGCCACGGCGGCTTTGACAGCGGCGCCAGAGGTCCGAAAGGGGTTGAGGAAAAAAACGTGACCCTGAGAATCGCCCGGCTGCTCGCTGAAAAGCTCAGGGAAAAATTCCGGTGCAAGGTTCTCCTTACCAGGGATGACGACGTTTTTATCCCGTTGCGCGACAGGACCGCTTTCGCGAATATGAATAAGGCCGACCTTTTCATAAGTATCCATACGAACGCCACGCCCAAAAGTGACGTGGACGGAGTTGAGACGTTTTTCGCTTCCATCGACGCGACCGACGAGGACGCTAAGAAGATAGCGGATTTTGAAAATAGCTCCGGGGCGGATGAAAAAAGTCCGGAAGCGGAAGATGACCTGAAGCTTATCCTCAGGGACCTTGAAAATACCGCGTCAAACCATGAAAGCTCGATCCTCGCGGAAACCATACATACAGCGCTTCTTAAGGCGACCAAAGGGGAAGATAGAGGCGTTAAGCAGGCGCTATTCGCGGTCCTCATAAGCGCCGAGATGCCGGCCGTACTCGTGGAAGTAGGATTTATCACAAACCCCGATGAGGAGAGACGGCTGAATTCAAGAAAAGAACAGGAAAAGATAGCCGACTCCCTCGCGGACGGGATCATGGGTTTCAGGAAGACCTTCAGTAAAGAGAAGGACTTTATCGGGTTCCTGAATTCAGATAGCGGGATCAGCGACTATAGCATCTTTTTCCAGAGAGGCGTGTCACCTGAAAACATAAACCTTTTAAAAGTTCCTGGGCAGTAAATGATAGCTGAAAAAACAGAAAGCCTCCCACCAAAAAGCCTGCCGGAAATCCAGAGGTTTCCGTCTTAAATGAAGATAGCGCTCGCGACCAGAAATAGAGGTAAGATTATCGAGATAACAAAAATACTCAGCGGCCTTGATATCGAGGTCCTTACGCTTGATGACTTTCCGCCGATGGAGATGCCGCCTGAGGCAGGCGCTGCATTTAAGGAGAACGCCGTCTCCAAAGCCCGGTTTGTCGCTGAGAAGACAGGACTGCCCGTCCTTGCCGATGACTCCGGGCTTGAGGTCGATTCACTTGGCGGAAGGCCAGGGGTGCTTTCCGCGAGGTACGCGGGAGTTGGGGCAACGGATAAAGAAAACTATTTAAAACTCCTCGACGAGCTAAAGGGCTTGCCAATGGAGAAAAGGCGCGCCCGTTTCAGGTGCGTTATCGCTTTTGCGGAGCCTGATCCTGAAAAAGGGGGCAGGACCGTCACATTCGACGGGGTCTTCGAGGGGTTTATAACTACAGGGCCGAAGGGGGACCACGGGTTCGGCTATGACCCGGTCTTTTTAATCCCTGAAAAGAATAAGACCGCTGCTGAGCTTACCCTGGAAGAGAAAAACAGCATAAGCCACAGGGCGATGGCATTAAATAAGCTAAAGGATTTTTTAAGATCAAGAAGCGGAGGAGGGGGGCTAACGATCTTTTAGTGTCATAAAATCTACACCTAAAGCGGTCTAAGCCGTTAATAACGATAAAAAAATAAGATTTTGACATATCCCAGGCGTTTTGATACCTTAAATTTGATACCTTAAAATAGAGTAATGATTAAAACACGCGGTAAAAAGCGGAGGATGATTCATGAAGAAGGCTCTGCTAATAACAAATATTCTATTCGCCATCTTTTTATTCTCATACCGGACAGCCCTTGCAGCAGGGCCCACGGGCATAACCGGCCCTGAGCTTGAGAAGATGATGAAAGACGGGGCTCCGATAAAGATCGTTGATGTGAGGGAGCCGGAGCTTTATTCAAAGGGCCATATCCCTGGAGCGGTGAATATCCCCTATGAACAGGCTTTCGGGAGGATCTTCAGGGAACTCTCCCCGAAAGACAGGATTGTTTTTGTATGCCACGGCGGGCCGATGGGCACGGAGCTCGGTACTATCCTTGTGCAGAAGGGATATCCTAAAGTGTATAATGTAAAAGGCGGAATGAGGAAGTGGGAGGGGCCGGTTACGTCAAAATAAAACTTGTTTTTTTATTTGGTTTCCGAACTCAAGATATAGTAAAAAGCTAAAAAGAGTTTTGTATATTTAAACTTCATTCCACTGCAGGAGTTGCAAAGTCCACCTTTAAGGCAGTTTGAAAAAAACACGGAGGTTCATCATGAATAAAACCATAATTCCAATAACCCTATTTTCAATCTTATTATTGTTTGCTTGCCATGCGGTAGCTGAGACGGCCCCGGCAACGCCTCAGGCAGCGGCCCCTGCAAAGCCCAGCGCCAAGTATATCACGGGCCCTGAGCTTGAGAATATGATGAAGGATGGAAAGCCGATTATTATAATCGATGTGCGGGATGGGGAATATTTTAGAAAGGGACATATTCCAGGCGCTTTAAATATCCCCACCGATACGGCATACAATAAAAGGCGGCTCGGCGATGAATTCCAACCTAAGGACAGGATTGTGGTAGTCGGCTACGCTGGGACGACAGGGACTGAAATAATCGATTTGTTTGTAAAAAGCGAATTTTCAAATGTATATGGCCTTAAAGGCGGCATGAGGGAGTGGCAGGGCCCGGTCCAGAAATGAACCTGAAGCTCGCGTTTTTTTTCTGGGTTGTGATGGTCGTTATAGCCATCTTAAACGGATACTTCGGAGAGTTTGTCGTAGCGAGGCTTACAGGCGGCTACATAGCGCATCTTTATAAAACCTTTTTTATAATCACAGTCATATTCATATTTTCACGGGACTATCTTAAAAGAGTCTCTGTTAGGGGAGGGGGCGGCTTATGGCTCCCCGCCCTTTCAGCGGGGTTTTTGTGGCTTTTCTGCAGTATTATCTTTGAGTTTATAGCAGGACACTATGTTTTCCGCTTTCCGTGGGAAAAACTCCTGGCCGATTACCGCATACATGAAGGCAGGCTCTGGTCGCTTGTGCTCGCCACCGAAGTCTTGGCTCCCCTGATTAACGCTTACCTTATAAACTGATACGCAAAATTCCCCCCAAAGAAATACGTTTCCGAAGTGAGGAGTTTTTTATTCATCTTTTTTATTCTTCGGGGTTTTAAAAAATCCGGCTTTACAAATTTGAAAAATCGGGCAGAATAAACTCATGGCCCGAAAAGGTAAGATAAAAATGCGCGATAATGAAAAACGCATTTTGGCGATAAATAGCGGCTCTTCAAGCATAAAATTCTCCATTTATAATATGGCCGATCCTATCGAGCTTGTAGTATACGGAAAACTCGATAGGATCGGCCTCTCCTCAGGGACTTTTCAGGTTAAAGACTCAAAAGGAGCGATACTGACCGATGAAGGGTTAAATCTGCCAGACCATAGAACTGCGTTGAAAAGACTCCTTGAATGGCTAAAAAAAGAAGACAGGATTTCCGCCGTCGGACACAGGATAGTCCACGGCGGGCCGGAATTCAAGAAGGTTCATCTTATAAATGAAGAACTCATTGGGATGCTAAAAAACCTGATCGCTTTCGCGCCTGAACACCTCCCTCACCAGATAATGGCGATAGAAACCCTGAGAAGCGCTTTTCCGGGTCTTCCGGCGGTAGCGTGTTTTGATACGGCTTTTCACGCTACCATGCCCGAGGTCGCGAGGATATATCCTATCCCTGGAATTTACCGGGAGGAGGGCGTCTTACGCTACGGCTTTCACGGACTTTCCTACGAATATGTAGTGATTGAGCTTAATAAGGCGGGGAAAAATGGAAAGACTATCATAGCCCACCTCGGTAACGGCGCCAGCATGTGCGCGGTAATGGACGGAAAAAGCGTCGACACGACCATGGGCTTTACCCCGGCCGGAGGGCTTATAATGAGCAGGCGTTCCGGCGACCTCGACCCGGGCGTAATAATTTATCTTCTGAAGAGAGGCCTGAACGCGGACGAGGTGAACGACCTTATTAACCACAGGGCCGGGCTTTTAGGCGTTTCCGGGATAAGCTCCGATATGAAAGAGCTCCTTGCCATGGAAAAAGAAGACCAGAGGGCTAAAGAAGCGATAGATTTATTCTGCTATCAGGCAAAAAAATTTATAGGGGCCCTCGCCGCGTCAATGGGCGGGCTCGATACCCTGGTATTTACGGCCGGCGTAGGCGAAAATTCCCCGGCAATAAGGGAAAGGATCTGCGCGAGTATGGCCTTCCTCGGGATAGAGCTCGACCCTGAAAGAAACCTGAGGAATGAAGCCGTCATATCAGCCCGCAAAAGCCGGGTTACGGTCATGGTGATCAGGACCGACGAGGAGCTCATGATGGCGAGGCATACGAGAAACGTCATCGCTCAAGGTTAAATTGGAAGATCAATCCTTCAGTTCGTAGAACGCCCATTTGTCGCATTCATAATCATTCCGCCATCGGGCGATTATGCGGCATATCTCATGTAACAGCGTGTGCTTGATAAAGGCCCAGTCATCCTTTAAAAGATTCAGCTGCTTATCCTCAAACCTGTACAGGGCTGAAATAACTCCCTGCCTTTCATCCTCCGAGATTGTCTTCTTGAAAATTATCCTTTTTAGGATATTGAGGCACTTTGCCACTCTAAGGGGGTTGGTGTCGTTTTCGAACCTGTCCACGAATTGAAGATTTTCGGGAGCAAGTCCGTACTTAAGCAGCACCTCCTCCATTTTATTTTTGTAGTCTTCGGTATTAATAATATGGCCGTGAGCCCCGGCGTCATCCGAGATCATCGTATAAAAACCCCTTTCGATATAATCAATAATAACCCTTAATGATTATGGCTTCAAGCATGATTATAAAACTCCCGATCGCAGGCTGTAGAAAAAAAGCCTTCCGCGGGAGAGTTCTGTAGAGAGGTTTCACCCGGAGGTCCTTAAAAGATTTTAAGTTCCCGCTGTCAGTTTTTTGTGTACGAGGCGCTAACTTTTGATATACGGGCGCCGTTATGAATGGCGGACGCCGGAACGGGGTTTGAAGCGACCGTGGTATCCTTGCCGGTGAGTTTCTTGACCACATCGTCCCTGAGAGAAGCGAACTTCGCCAGTTCTGCCTTTGTTATCGACCTGTCGGGTTCTGATTTGACGCTCAGGGGGTTTATAAGCCTGCTGTTCACCCTTATTTCGTAATGAAGATGAGGCCCGGTGGAGATCCCTGTTGAACCGACAAACCCGATTACCTCTCCCTGGCTGACCTTCGCGCCGGGCCTTATCCCCCTAACTATCCTGGAGAGGTGGCCGTACCCTGTTATGTAGTTATTATTATGTTTTACCTCTATGAAATTCCCGTAGCCGTTCTTCCACCCGGAGAATATCACCCGCCCGTTCCCGGACGATTCAACGGGGGTGCCGGTGGGGGCGGCGTAATCGATGCCGTGGTGCGGTCTATAGACTTTAAGCAGCGGATGGAAACGCCTGTTCGTAAAGTAGCTTGTGATGCGGCGGAACCTGAGGGGGGACTTTAAAAGCGTCCTTGTAAGGGATTTGCCTTCGGCGTCAAAGTAGCTTCCGGCCCCGTCGGTTCCCGCAAAGTAGACAGCGGTATATTTCCTTCCGTCGTTTACCATCTCGGCGCCGAGAATGCGTCCCGCCTTCACCGGGCGCCCCTCGACATAAAGCACTTCCGTGAGGACGCTGAAGGTGTCGCCTTTTCTTATGTCCGAGGCGAAGTCAACATCCCAGGCGAATATGTCGGATAGAGCCATTATCGCCTGAGGGTCAACCCCCGCCTTCAGTCCGTCTTCATAAAGCGAATTCTCTATCGTCCCCGAGATCACAACGGTCTTTTTCTCGTGCGGCAGTTCTGACATCGAAGCCTTGATGCCGTCGGCCGCTTCAACTACAAGGATCTCGTATTCATTGAACCTGTACTCTATCCTCTCCCATTTGTCGTCCTTCGTGACTACCCTGAGGATCGTGTCTTTTTTGAGCTGCCTCAGGTCGTAGATGGGGCGGGCCTTCCCGGCTATCGCGTGTATTTCAGGTCCAGGGACCTTGAGTACCGACATGATGCGGTAGAAGGTATCCGTGCCCGTTAGTCTGAAATCTAATCTGTCGATTTTAGGTCCGAGAGGCGCGCTGAGTTTTACGGATTCAATGGCTGCGGGGGAGACGGGCTTAAAGGGGGTCACGCCGCTAAAGAACTGGGAAAAGGCGTTGGGGCTTATAAGAAAGACAACGGCTAAAAAGAGAAGAACCCCGGCGCCGGCCGCGATTACCACAGGCTTTAATAACTTTCTACGCGTATTTTGGGTTGAAAGACCGGTCAAATTATCAAGCGCCTTTTTATGGATTTTAAACATAGTAATAGAATAGCTAAATACAGTCAAGGGATAGTTTAATAAAAAAAGGAAAAATTAGATGTGATTATTCGCACAGCACGCTATTATTTAAAAAGCTATCCTTGACAAGCTTCGCCGAGTTCGTAATAATCTTCATATAAAATTCCGTAAAGAAGGGGCTTGGGTGGAAGAGAAGGATTTAACATTATCTTTCAATAAGGGCAAAAAGGCCAGGATACTCGTAGCCGACGACGACCATTTTTACCTGAGACAGTACCAGGATTTCATAGACGGGATCGGGTGCGAGACGTTGGCTGTCGATAACGGGTTTGAGGCGCTTGAGAAGGCGCGGGACTTTCGTCCGGACCTCGCGATATTGGACGTCGTGATGCCGGGGATGAGCGGGTTTGAGGTGGCTAAAAGGCTCAGGGAAGACCCGCTCACGGCGCACGTGCCGGTTATGATCGTCACCTCGCTATCGGACAAAGAATCGAGGGTAAAAGGGCTCGAGGAGGGGGCCGCGGAATTTCTGTCAAAGCCGATAGATGAAGCCGAGTTCACCGTAAGGGTTAAAAACCTTCTCAAGGTCAAGCATTACGAGGACTTCCTCGTGGAGCACGGCAAAAAGCTTGAGGTCGAGGTCATAGATAAAAGCGTCCAGCTTGAGGAGGCGCTTCAGAAGATAAGGCACGGCTATACCGAGACGGTTTACAGGCTTACGCTCGCCGCCGAATACAGGGACAAGGAAACAGGGGGCCACATCAGAAGGATAAGCCTCTATTCACAGATGCTCTCCAGGTATCTGGGCCTTGAGGAATCAAAGGTAGAGACGGTATTCTTCGCGAGCCCGATGCACGATGTCGGCAAGATCGGCATCCCCGACGCGATACTCCTTAAAAAAGGCGGGCATACGAAAGAGGAGTCCGAGATAATGAAGAGGCATACTGTTATCGGGGCCGATATCCTGAGTAACTCCGATTCGGACATACTCAAAACCGCCCAGGAGATCGCCCTTAACCATCATGAGAGCTGGGACGGGTCGGGTTACCCGAGGGGGCTTAAAGGTTCCGGGATACCGCTCTCCGGGCAGATAGTGCATATCGTTGATATCTACGACGCGCTTCGAAGCCGCCGCCCTTACAAGGAACCGTTCGACCATATAACCGCCTGCCGGACCATAGACAGCGAGGGCAACAGGTTTTCCCCTCAGATGTTAAAGGCCTTCCATGACCGTTCAGATGAGTTCAAAAGGCTCTTCGAAGAACACCGGGATGACAAGTAGCGGCAAAAAAAGAAGTCTGTGTTAGTTTAAGAAAGAATGAGACTGAAACTCCCTCCTTCCGGCCGCTGAGAGCCTTGAGGTACGCGGAAGTTTACAATTTCCATCCGCTGTGCGTTTTTCAGGGATCGAGTATAAGGTAGTCGGCGTCTTCCGTCGAGACATTATTCCTGTCGACCCTTCCGGGTATTTCAGGGAGCATTACAAGATATTTGATATCCGAGATCTTCCTTACCTGTTCCGGGATCCCGCGTTTCCATGAGTGCCCGCTCCCGGCGAGTACGACGAGTTTTCTCCCCGGGTTGTCATTGAGGTACTTGACAGACCTCCTTGCCATGATCGTATCCCACACAAGCTGGGCCTCGCAGAAGTCGGTGAAGGACGCGTTTTTAAGGTCATGCTCCTCCATCGCCCTCCTTATAAAATTCTCATAGGTCTTATCGACCTCGCACCTTATCCCCGGTATCTCCTGAACCTGCTCGGGAGTAAGGGATTTATATCCATTGTTAAAGACCTGGTGCATGACCGACTGGGAGATGTTAAGGCCGATGACAGGGATATTATTGTCCCTCGCGTAGACCATTATATCCCTGTACTCCTTCCAGGGGATATGCCAGTTCGTATAGTAGACTTTGATGAAATCGTCCTCGCTCATTTTGCCTGCGACCCAGCGGTTCAGCTCCTGCTGATCCTTAGCCTGGAACATCTCCATGCCTATAGCCACGGGCACGCTCGACTCCTTAAGCGCTCTTATTACGGCAAGCTGGTTTTCATGATGGGATTTTTCGCTGTGGACCTCGCCCACGAGTATAAGCGGGGCGTTTTTGGCGTTCTTCAAGACTTCGGGGAGATCCACCTCTTTCATGTCAGAGACACGGACGATCGCGTTAGGGGCGCATCCGGCGGCAAAGAAGATAAGGACGGCCGAAAGAAGCAGTATCCTCGTGTAAGCTATTTTATTATTCATTCAATGACGCTTTCTTTTCCGCGGGAAAATTTTCAGCTTCTTTCCTGCATCGGTATATAAGGCTGCTTCCGCAACCCGGTGTACTTCTGAGTGGGACGGTATATGCGGTTACTCCTCAATTGCTCCATCCAGTGGGCGAGCCATCCCGCCACCCTGCCCATCGCGAATATGGGGGTAAAAAGTTCTGTCGGTATGCCCATGCCCTTAAAGACTATGCCTGAATAAAAATCCACGTTAGGATGAAGGTGTTTTTGCCCGAGCTTTTCCTTGACGGCCTTTTCTATCTCGTCTGAAATCCCGATTATCCCGGGGTCGATCAGGTTCTTTTCCATGAGTTTCCTTATGCAGGCCTTAAGCACCTCTCCGCGGGGGTCCGTGGTTTTATATACCCTGTGTCCGATCCCCATGATCTTTTCTTTTTTCGCGAGCTTTCCCTCGATGTATTCCCGCGCCTTATCTTTCGAGCCTATCTCTTCGAGCATGTGGACGACCTCTTCGTTCGCACCTCCATGGAGCGGCCCGGAAAGGGTCCCTATGGCGCTCGAAACTATGGTGTAAGGGTCGGCGAGCGTCGAGCCGACGACGCGGGCGCTGAAGGTCGAGGCGTTCATCGTATGGTCGGCGTGGAGGATAAGCATCATATCGAGGGTCTTTTCAATGAGCGGGTCCGGTTCGCGCTCAAAGAGCATGTAGTAGAAGTTCGCTGCGAATGAGAGGTTATTCTTCGGAGGAATCGGAGAGTCTCCGTGCTTAAGCCTGTGAGTGGCCGCGACAATCGTCGGGAGTTTCGCGATGAGCCTTATGGCGGACCAGTAGCGGACCTCCGTGTCGAGGGTGTCGCGCGCCGGGTAGTACATGCCCATCGCCGAGGTCAAGGCCTGGAGATAGTGCATGGGGTGCCCGTTTTCAGGGAGGAACTCCATCACCCTTAATATCTTGAACTTAAGCCTCGTATGAAACGTCACGTCCTTTTTGAACTTCTCGAATTCGGATCTGCCGGGGAGGCGGCCGAACATCAGAAGATAAGCGGTCTCTAAAAATGTCGACTTCTCGGCGAGGACCTGTATGGGGATGCCGCGGTACTCGAGTATCCCGGCATCTCCGTCTATGTAGCTTATCGCGGATTCGGCCGCGGGGATCCCCTCAAGGCCCGGAACCACATCCATCAATAACCTTTCTTCCATATCCCCAGGCTCCTTAAATTTTATAAATACATTATAACCTAAAAAATAAAAAAAGCCCTCGTCTTTAATGATGTGGAAAGACGAAGGCTTGATTTTCGAATATTCAGAAGGTTTTCAGGCAGGGATCACGTTGTCGGCCTTGAGACCTTTTGGGCCCTTTGATACTTCAAAGTCAACCCTCTGACCTTCTTTCAGGGTTTTAAAGCCATCGCCCTGAATAGAAGAGTAGTGTACAAATACGTCTTCGCCGGAATCCTGTTCAATAAACCCAAAACCTTTGGACTCATTAAACCATTTCACTTTTCCTGAAGGCATCGCGCAAAACCTCCTTTCTTCAGATTTTCATAAGTCATAGGGGTTTCGCGCACAACAGGTTTAAAGCCTCGCGTACAAACCCATCTACAAGCTTATTTACCGGGTAAGTTTAGATGACGAGTTTGGAATTGTCAAGTCCATATTTAAAATTTTTTCCAAATTTTTTTCTGATCGCCGGCGGCCCGATTTTTATCTCCCGAATTATTTGAAATTGAAAAGAAAAACCGGTTATGATATAAAAACCTGATATTTTTCACAGCGCGCCGCCGGGAAATCCTTCTGCGGAAAGTTTCCCTCAAAGGACTTTTTTCAGCGGCCCGTGAAGTTAATAATTACGGAGGTTTTAACTTGTCAGATTCAGGAGACTGGAAGAGGAGTTGCTACTGCGGAGAGGTTTCTCCGGATCAAATAGGTAAATCCGTCACGCTCAAGGGATGGGTCCAGAAGAGGAGGGACCACGGCGGCCTCATCTTCATAGATTTGAGGGACCGTGAGGGCCTTGTTCAGCTCGTCTTTAACCCCGCCGAGGGCGGGCTCAATCATGAGAAGGCGCATGAACTGAGGAGCGAGCACGTCATCGCCGTAAAAGGCGTTGTAAGGAAGAGGCCCGGGGGGACGGAAAACCCCGCCCTCAAGACAGGCCTTGTCGAGGTCGCGGCGTCGGAAGTAACGCTGCTCAATGATTCAGTCGCTCTGCCGTTTATGATAGAGGACGAGACAGACGTCGCCGAGACCACCCGGCTTAAATACCGGTACCTCGATCTGAGGAGGCCCGCGCTCCAGAAAAAGCTGATTCTCCGCCACAGGGTCGCCATGACCGTCAGGAACTACCTCTCACAGAGGGGCTTTATAGAGATAGAAACCCCGGTGCTCACAAAGTCCACCCCCGAAGGGGCGCGGGACTTTCTTGTCCCGAGCAGACTAAACCCCGGAAGTTTCTTCGCCCTCCCACAGTCGCCACAGCTCTTCAAGCAGATACTGATGATCTCCGGGTTCGACAGGTATTTCCAGATAGTAAAATGCTTCAGGGACGAGGACCTCCGGGCGGACAGGCAGCCCGAGTTCACGCAGATAGACGCCGAGATGAGCTTCGTGGACAGGGAAGACGTCATTTTGGTCATGGAAGGGCTCATCGTAACCATATTCAAGGAAGCCCTGGGGGCTGACCTTAAGACCCCGTTTCCGAGGCTCACTTATTCTGAAGCGGTCGGCAGGTTCGGCCTCGATAACCCGGACACCCGCTACGGGCTCGAATTAAAGGACCTGACCGATAAGCTCAAGGGGTCGGGCTTCAAGGTGTTTTCAGAGGCCGCTTCAAAAGGCGGCCTCATTAAGGCGCTTTGCGTAAAGAATGGGGCTGAATTCTCGAGGAAAGACCTCGACGATCTGACCGAGGTTGCCGTTTCCTTCGGCGCAAAAGGCCTCGCGTGGGTAAAGCTCACGGCAGAGGGCTGGCAGTCGCCCATAGCTAAGTTCCTGACGGACGCGGAAAAAAAGGCGATAGAAGCCGCTCTAAAAGCGGCCACGGGCGACCTCATACTCTTCGCCGCGGATAAGGCGTCCGTCGCTAATACGGTGCTTGGAAGGCTCAGGATAAATATCGCCGGAAGGCTCGCCATGATACCGAAGGAAGGGTTTAACTTCGTATGGGTGACGGAATTCCCGATGTTCGAGTATGACGAGACGGAAAAGAGATATGTAGCCGTTCACCATCCGTTCACGTCCCCGATGGATGAGGACCTCGATAAGTTCGATACCGACCCTCTTAAAGTCAGGGCTAAGGCGTATGACCTGGTGTTGAACGGGGTTGAGATAGGCGGCGGGTCCATCCGCATACACAGGAGCGAGACCCAGGCCAGGATATTCGAGAAGCTCGGCATCATAAAGGAAGAGGCGGAGGAGAGGTTCGGGTTTTTACTCGAGGCCTTGAAGTTCGGCACGCCTCCGCACGGCGGGATCGCCTTCGGCCTTGACCGGGTAATGGCGATTATGACGGGGTCCGAGTCCATAAGGGACGTCATCGCCTTCCCGAAGACCCAGAAGGGGACAGACCTCATGAGCGACGCTCCTTCCACGGTAGACCAGAAACAGCTCGACGAGATATTCATAAGGGTCGCGAAGAAGGCGGAGAAGACATAGGTTCTCCGCCTGTCGAGCGAAGCAATTTTAATAAGAGCAACAAATAGTCTACCAAGCGACAGTTTATAAAATCCTAATTGCTTCTCCCAGCGATGTAACTGCTGAAAGAAAAGCCATACCCGAAGTTATCAATGCTTGGAATGCTACTCACTCAGAAGATTATGGCGTAGTGCTTATGCCTGTTATGTGGGAAACCCATTCCACTCCAGAAATGGGAGATAGGCCACAAGCAATTATTAATAAGCAAATCGTCACCTCTTGTGACTTTTTGATAGGTGCTTTCTGGACAAGAATAGGAACTCACACTGGCGTTGCAGAATCTGGCACTGTTGAGGAAATCGAGGAACTAATTAAGGCCGGAAAACCGGTGCTACTTTATTTTTCCTCGGCTCCCGTAGTACCTGATAGCATTAACCCCGAGCAATATAAACGCCTTACGGATTTTAAAAAGAAATGCAAAGAGGACGGCCTTATCGAGAATTACGATTCTGTATCTGATCTAAGGGAAAAACTGAACAGGCATCTAACAAGTACGGTGCGAAAAATACATGGCGAGCCTTCATTTCCCGCGACGAGTATGGATGAAGAGCTTCGCTCAGTTAATGCGGTCAAAGAGCAACTTAGAGACCTTATTACACATGCTGAAGTTGACTGGAAGACTGAGCGCGATAGCCAGCCAGTTAGTATTGATAACGGGAAGAACATATTAGAAGCACTTGCTTCTAACCTTATCGATTTCAGAGCAAATTTGGAGGACATCGTCGATCAACCTGTATTGCGAAGCTTAGAAACACAGATTTCCATCTTAAAAAAGCTGAGAAACCATAAAGTTTATATCGATGGCGGCATATCGTATAAGGCTTTTTGGCAGAGCGGGGATGAAGTCTTTACAGCTTTAAAAGGCAATACTAGTGAAATCACTTATAAAGAGGCCCATGACTTAAAGTCCGACAGTGTAGGTGGACTAGAGAAAGAAAAGATTGAAATCCTAAAGCTACTCGCAAAAAAGGAAGAAATTGGCAGTGAAGGCGTCATGGACTCAGATATATCTTTGTCAACCGGTTTATCTCTCGTAGTAACTAGGTACCACTTAAATCCACTTGAAGGACAAAGCTACATCTATGCGTCTTATGCTGTAGGTCAATCAATTTTATACAGCATCGACCAGAAAGGAAGGGATTTTTTAATTAAGAATGGGCTTATTTGATATACAAATTCCTACGCTCTTAGCGGGTTCAGGTTTGAAACCTGAACCCGACGATTGTTTTTTAAGAAAATCCCAGGGGCAGAGGTGAACAGCGTGTAAGGATGGAGGAGGGGTGCGCGAGGAGGATGCGAAAAATGATTTTGGCTTCGACCGCCCCGGAGGCGAACGCTTTGCCGTGGGATTCTTGGCGTGCCCGGAGGGCTGGAGGCCGTAGCGCAGAGAACCCTGCACCGAAGTGCACGGAAGTGCGCAAAAAGTTCTACAGCAGGGCGTTGAATAAGTGCCGTTTGGAATTGTTGGGTTACGCTTCGCTAACCCAACCTTGTATATTAGAGGCAGTGGATTTTAAGGTCGCTACGGGTTAAATTTACCCTGGGACGCCGGGGTAATAGCGGGGGAGATGAACCTGTACCCAACCTCAGGCACCAAGAGCCTGTTTCGTAGATTAGGTCTCTTCCCCGACGCTTTGTTCAAAGGTCGAACGGTATCTTAAGCCTCCCTTTGGGATGAGCTTGTATTTGCAAGGTTGATCTGAACGAAGTAGCTGCCCGTGGCCTTATCCCACACAAGGAGGCCCTATGGCTGATTCAGTCCTCGGCATCGACATCGGTAAGCAGAAGTTCGAAGTGCTCCTGCTGGTAAATGGCAAAGCCAAATCCAAGTCCGTAAAGAACAGCACGGAAGGCTTCGCAATCCTCTCACAGTGGCTTAGCAAGCACGGTGCTGGTCTTGTGCACGCCTGCATGGAGGCCACAGGCAACTACGGCGATGAGCTTGCCCTTTATCTCTATGATGCAGGCCACACCGTAAGCATCGTAAACCCTGCCCGCATAAAGGGCTTTGCCCAGAGCGAGCTGATCCGCACAAAGAACGACACGGTTGACGCAGGTATAATAGCCCGTTTCTGCCTCGCCATGAACCCTGAGCCGTGGACACCGCCTGCGCCTGCCGTAAGGCGTCTCCAGGCTATCGCAAGGCGCCTGGACGCCCTCGTCGCCATGCGCACACAGGAGTTGAACCGCTTGGGCGTCGCCCATTCTCTCGTTGAGCCTTCCATCAAGGAACATCTTCTCTATCTCGACTCCGAGATAGAGAAGCTCAAGAAGCAGATGCGCTCTGAGATAGACAAAGACCCGGACCTTAAAACCAAGAGGGATCTCTTTATCTCCATACCAGGCATAAGCGATACGACTATCTCCATCATACTCGCCGAGCTCGACTTCCAAAAGTTCGAGAGCGTCAGAGAGGTGGTTGCCTTCATGGGCCTTGCGCCTAAGGACAAAATCTCAGGCACCTCCGTAAAAGGCAAGCCCAGGCTCTGCAAAATAGGCAACGCCAGGCTGAGAAAATGTTTCTACATGCCAGCCATGGTCGCCATAAGGTTCAATCCTGTCGTTGCAGAATTTCACCGCCGACTCAAGGAGAACGGCAAAAACGGCAAGGTCATCGTCTGCGCCGCGATGCGAAAACTCGTTCACATAATCTACGGCGTACTAAAAACCGGCAAGCCCTTCAATCCGTATTACGCACAAAATATCGCTTGACGGGCAAAACGGTATCTACAAAACTCAAATTTGTTTCGGCACGAGGACGCACCGAAACATCGACATCGCTAAACATATATGGACAATTTTACAAAGGAACAGATAGATAGGTTCATTTCTTATTTTAAAGATCAGCTTACGGCCATTGAGCGACTCCCTAGCGATTTGCATAAAAATGTACTTTTATCTGTTATTTTAGACACTTTGGCAGTTGCAAGGTTCCCAGAACTGCCTGGCAGAAGAAATAGTAGCCCGAGATTTAAAAAGTTGATAAGGGAATGTACCTTCTGGACTGATTGTGAAAAGATTAGTATTCCCCAATTATTTTATAACCTTGAAACCTCTGGAAAGAATACTCAACTATTCAAAGAGGTTGAAAAAAGATTTCAAAGGTGGGGATATGGTCATATTTATGGCTTAGAAAATGACATTTTTAGGAGTGAAATTGAAGAATTGGCTACTACAAAAGAGGAGCTTAATTCAATAAATTATTCAAGCCATTTTGAACTCTTATACCTGTTTCGGAATCGTTTGCTCCATGAATTTAGGCAGCCTGGGGTATGGGATTGATTTTATACGCAAGGCCGAGCCCTTTTACCATGGGATGACCGCGGACAGAAATACGTGGGAGCTGGTTTATCCTGTCAGGTTTTTCGTTGAACTCGTAAAATCTGCCCTTACCAACCTTGAGAGTTATCTGGGAAAAGAAGGTCTTGACCCTTACACTAGCTATAAATTCGGCTCTCGCTGGAGAGAAGACGAAGACTGAGCTTTGTAGGTTGAGCTTAGAGTAGATAACACCAATGTATCAACTTTTTTCTCAGAAATCTTCAGTCCCCAAAACTCCCCAAAAGCGCGGACTTGTAGGTGTAATCCCCGGCGCTTCTCCCTACCCCAGCGCCGCGGCTATCCGGCGTCTCCTGAGGACATTCTTTAAAACTTCCCCTGTGTAAGACCCCTTCGTGAGGCTGACCTCTTCCGGGGTTCCCATTGCTATGACCCTTCCCCCGTCGTCCCCGCCCTCGGGGCCGAGGTCGATTATATGGTCGGCGAATTTTATCACGTCAAGGTTATGTTCTATTATGACTATGGTATTCCCCGCGTCACGAAGCCTCTCCAGGACTTCGAGGAGCTTCTGTATGTCGGCGAAGTGCAGCCCCGTCGTCGGCTCGTCGAGTATGTAGATGGTCTTTCCCGTCGCCCTCTTCGAGAGCTCCCTTGAAAGCTTTATCCTCTGCGCCTCGCCCCCGGACAGTGTCGTGGAGGGCTGCCCTAACTTTATGTACCCGAGCCCGACCTCGTATAGGGTATCGAGCTTCACCTTTATGTGCGGGATATTTTCAAAAAAGCTCAAACCCTCGGTGACCGTCAGCCCCAGGCACTCCGAGATGTTCCTGCCCTTGTAGCGTATCTCAAGGGTGTCCCTGTTATATCTCGCGCCCCTGCAGACGTCGCAGGTGACGTACACATCGGGGAGGAAATGCATCTCCACCTTTATAAGTCCGTCGCCCTTGCAGGCCTCGCATCTTCCGCCTTTTATGTTAAAGCTGAACCTCCCGGGGCCGTAGCCGCGCATCCTCGATTCCGGAAGCGTGCTGAAGAGTTCCCGTACGGGGGTGAAAAGGCCGGTATAGGTCGCGGGGTTTGACCTCGGGGTCCTCCCGATCGGCGACTGGTCTATGTCTATGACCTTGTCTATGAACTCGAGGCCGCTCATCGCTGAAACCTCTCCGCCCTTTTGTTTTGAATCGTAGAGTTTTCTCGCGAGGTTCCTGTAAAGGGTGTCGATTACGAGTGTGCTTTTCCCCGACCCGGATACGCCCGTTACGCAGGTTATGAGCCCCACCGGAAACTTGACCGTAACGTCTTTAAGGTTATTCGCGTGGGCGCCTTTTAACGTAAGAAATCTTCCATCGGGTTTTTTTCTCTTCTCCGGCACGGGGATTTCGAGTATGCCGGCGAGGTATTTCCCCGTAAGCGACCTTTCGTTTCCGGAGATCTCCATGTGGGTGCCTTTCGCGACGACCTCTCCGCCCCATACCCCTGCCCCGGGGCCCATGTCGATGATAAGATCGGCCTCGCGCATCGTCTCCTCGTCGTGTTCGACCACAATGACTGAATTACCCATGTCGCGGAGCCTCTTCAGCGCCGAAAGGAGCCTTCTGTTGTCCCTCTGGTGGAGCCCTATCGAGGGCTCGTCGAGTATGTAAAGAACCCCCACGAGGCTTGAGCCTATTTGCGTCGCGAGCCTTATCCTCTGGCCTTCCCCTCCGGAGAGGGTTCCGGCGGCGCGGTCAAGGGAGATGTAATCAAGGCCGACGTTTACGAGGAAGTTAAGCCTCTCGCCGACCTCTTTCAAAACCCTTTTCGCGATAGTTTCTTCGGACTCCGTGAGTTTAAGATTTTTAAAGAAAAGAAGGGCCTTTTTTATCGACATCCTCACGATATCCCAGATAGCTCTGCCGCCGATCTTGATAAAAAGGGCTTCTTTTTTAAGCCTCGACCCATGGCAGACCGGGCACGGCTGGGAGTTCATGTATTCGATAAGATAATCCCTTACATCCTCTGAATCAGTTTCGCGGTAGCGCCTCTCAAGGTTATTGATTACCCCCTCAAAGGACTGGGTGTAGGTGTACCTGCTTTTCGCGCTTTCGTAGAGGAACTCTATCTCCTCCGTGCCCGAGCCGTAAAGTATGACCTGCCTGATATCCGCGGGGAGTTTTTTAAAGGGCGCCTGGACGCTGAATTTATAGTGCTTCGCGAGGCCCTCGAGCACCTTGAGGTACCAGTAATTCGCCTTCTTTCCGCCCGCCTTGCTCCAGGGGGCGATCGCTCCATTGGCTATCGAAAGGCCCGGGTCAGGGACGACAAGGTCGGGATCGATGTAGAATTTTTCTCCGAGACCCTTGCACTCCTCGCACGCGCCGTATGGGCTGTTGAACGAGAAGGTGGTCGGGGTTATCTCGGGATAGCTTATCCCGCAGTCCGCGCAGGAGAGTTTTTCGTTGAAGAGCATCTCTTTCGCCCCCGCCACCTCCACCTTCACCAGCCCGTGCGAGAGCCTTGCCGCGACTTCGAGAGAATCCGTCAGCCTCCTCAGGATCCCTTCCTTGATTACTATCCTGTCTATGACGACGTCTATGTAATGCTTCTTCCTTTTATCAAGGCTTATCGTCTCTTCGAGGTCCTTCATCTCCCCGTCGAGCTTAACCTTCGTGTACCCGTCCTTGCGCAGCGTATCGAGCTCCTTTTTGTACTCTCCTTTTCTTCCGCGGACCAACGGGGATAGGAGAGAAATCTTTGAGCCCTGGGGCAGCTCAAGTATCCTGTCGGCCATCTGCTGGATCGTCTGCGAGGTAATGGGCTTTCCGCAGTTATAGCAGTGCGGTTTTCCGATACGGGCGAAAAGCAGCCTCAGGTAGTCGTAGACCTCTGTCACCGTGCCCACCGTTGAACGCGGGTTTTTTGAGGTCGTCTTCTGCTCGATGGATATGGCTGGCGACAGCCCTTCTATCGACTCCACGTCCGGCTTATCCATCTGCTCCAGGAACTGCCTCGCGTAGGCGGACAGGCTCTCCACGTACCGCCTCTGCCCTTCAGCGTAAAGCGTATCAAAGGCGAGGGAGGACTTTCCCGACCCAGAAACCCCCGTGATGACGACAAGCCTGTCCCTCGGTATCTCAAGGTCGATGGATTTGAGGTTGTGTTCCCTCGCGCCTTTTATGACGATCTTGTCCATGTTAATATTTTTTCCCTTTGGACAACTCAACAGCCATCTCGATAGCCGCAATCAGGCTATCCGGTCTTGCGGCTCCCTTCCATGCTATGTCATAGGCCGTGCCGTGGTCTACCGAGGTCCTTATTATGGGAAGCCCAAGGGTCGAGTTGACGCCGTCATCGAAGTGAAGGAGCTTAAGAGGCCCAAGCCCCTGGTCGTGGTACATGCATATGACGCAGTCAAATTCCTTTTTCTTAACGGCCCTGTAAAAAACAGTATCCGGCGGAAGGGGGCCGACCGCGTTTATCCCGAGCTTTTGAGCCTTTCTTACGGCGGGTGTTATGAACTTCGCCTCCTCGACCCCGAACATCCCGGCCTCGCCCGCGTGCGGGTTCAGGCCGGCTACCGCGATCCGCGGCCTCTTGAGCCCGAACCGTTTAAAGGCCTCGCTGGTTATCTTAATGGTTTTAAAGACCGCGTCTGTTGTTATAAGCCCCGGCACTTTTCTTATGGGTTCGTGTATGGTTACAAGGATGACCTTTAAGTCCCTGCCCCCGAGCATCATGCGGAAGTCTTTTGTCTTTGTGAGGTGCGCGATGAATTCCGTGTGCCCGGGGAATTTAAACCCGGCCTTCTTCGCCGCCTCCTTGCTTATCGGGGCCGTTACGATCGCGTCCGCCTCTTTGCTTAAGGCCATGCGGACGGCTTCTTCAATATAATTAATCATCGCCTCCGAAGTTTTTTTAGAGGGTTTTCCAGGACGTAAGCGGCTTATATTCAGGTTTGAGAGGTTTTTAAGGTTTTTTTCAGAAGGGGATTTCAGCCTGAGCTTCTTCGCGAGAAATTGGAGGAGGCCCCTGTCCCCGATAACGACCGGGTTTGCGATCCGTTTGACCCTTCCATCAACCAGCGCCTTGAGTATTATCTCAGGGCCGACCCCCGCAGGGTCGCCCATTGTTATCGCGATAACCGGCTTTTCCATTGACCATCACTGAAAGTTTGAGCAAGAGAACTTTTTTACAAAAAGGCTCTCATATAAAAAGTTCTTCTCAATTCTCTTAAAGCCTTACCTCTATGTGGGCGTACTTCTTTACCTCGTTAAGCCAGAAGTTGAACCTCTCGTCCATGACCTTCTTGTAGATCTTGTCCTGGACGAGTCCTTTTACCTCTTCAAGGGGCCTTTGTTCAGAGGGTTTCGTGTCCACAAGCTGGATCATGTAAACCCCTTCGGCGGTTGATATCGCCGGGCTTATCTCCCCGGTCTTTAATTTAACTACCGCGTCCCGGATGGATTTATCCATCTCGTTCGCCTTGAGATATCCCATATCCCCGCCGTTTGCGGCGGAGGGCCCCTCGGAGTACTGGCGGGCGACTTCCTTGAAATCCGCGCCCTTTGAAAGCCCGTCCTCGATCTCCTTCATCTTCTCCGCCCGCGCCGCCTTGTCCGCCGCGGGGACAAATATCATATTTATTCTATAGGCCGCGGGGATTTTGAACTCATCCACATGCTGGCGGTAATAATCCTCGACGTCTTCGGACTGGATTGATATCTTGGAGCGGAATTCCTTATTAATGAATTTGACCTGCCTTATCTGTTCCTTCAGCTGTTCACGGTACTGTTTGTTTGTAAGGCCGCTCTGGGCAAGCGAGAGCATAAGCGCTTCCTGGGAAAGATTGTTTTCTTTCTTGATATCATCGACGGCGTTATCTATCTCTCTCTCGCTTATATCGATCCCGGCCCTGTCAGAAGCCTGCTTGACTATCTTCTGCTCTATAAGGTTCTCCAGGATCTTATTCTTCATCTCGAATATAATCTTCCCGTCCTGCTTATCGCCTCCAACCTTTTCGAGCGTAAGGGCCGTCGCGGCGTTAAGCTCGGAAAGAGTTATGACGCTGTCGTTTATAATAGCGACTATACGGTCGATCACCTCGGCGCGCGAGACCGCCGGTATCAGTACGGATATGAGCAGCGCGGTTAAGATCGCGGGCGCCGCCCGGAAAACGGCGCGAAAAGACAACGGCATATGCGGTCCTTTAAAAAATTTCAAAATAGCTCTCCTGACAGGCTTCTGAGGGGTTCTCAAACCCTCCGGCATCCTATAAATATATCACCCATTAAGAAGCCCTTTCAATACATATCTCGCCTCTTCAAGCGGCGTTGAGTCCGGTTTCATAAAGACGATAAGGCGGGAATCCGGCGTGATCCTGAACCTCGCGGGTTCCTTTTTGACCATCTGAAGGGCCCTTCCGATAATTTCGCCGCCCTCCTCGGTTTCCGCGTGGCTGCCGAAGGTTATATAAAGGCGCGTCCCCTTCTGGGTAAGCTCTTTCGCGCGGAGTTTCTTTAAAAAGAGCTTTAATTCCATCGTATGGATAAGGTTTTCGACAAGGGCCGGTATCTCGCCGTATCTGTCCTCGAACTCCCCGGTAAGGGAAATTATATCATCTTCGGAAGAGACCGAGGCGAGCCTCTTGTATAACCCGAGCCTCTGCCTCGTATCCGGGACGTACTCCTCAGGGATATACTGTGAAATTTTCAGGTTTATTTCGGGCTCGGCTTCTTCGGCTACTTCCTCGCCCTTCATCTCCCTTACGGCTTCTTCGAGAAGCTGGGCGTACATGTCAAACCCGACCTCGGCGATCTGTCCCGACTGCGAGGTCCCGAGGAGCTCTCCGGCGCCCCTTATCTCGAGGTCGTAGGCCGCGACCTTGAAACCCGAGCCCGGCTCGCAGAGCTCTTGAATGACCTCGAGACGTTTTCTCGCGTCCTCGGTAAGGTCACCGTCAGGGCAGATGAAGTAAGCGTAGGCCCTGTGAGCCGACCTTCCGACCCTGCCGCGGAGCTGATAGAGTTCCGCGAGGCCGAACCTGTCGGCACGGTTTATTATGATCGTATTGGCCGAGGGGATATCGAGCCCGGATTCGATAATCGCCGTGGAAAGAAGGATGTCGTAGTCCCTGTTCACGAACCCGAGCATCTTTTTTTCAAGCTCGTGTTCGTTCATCTGGCCGTGGGCGACGGCGACCCGCGCCCCCGGGACCGTCTTCGTCAGGAACTCTTCCATCGCCCCTATGCTTTGAACCCTGTTGTGGACGAAAAATACCTGGCCGCCCCTTCCGAGTTCCCTCTCTATCGCCTCGGCGATGAGAGATTCGTCGAACCTTATGATGCCTGTCTTTATGGCGAGCCTGTCCTCGGGGGGGGTATTTATGATGCTCAATTCCCGTATGCTTGCCAGCGACATATGGAGGGTCCTGGGGATGGGTGTGGCCGTGAGCGTCAGGACATCGACCCTTTTCCTGAGATGCTTGAGCTTTTCCTTGTGGGCGACCCCGAACCTGTGCTCCTCGTCGATTACTATGAGGCCGAGGTCTTTGAACTCGATATCCTTCTGAAGGAGCCTGTGAGTACCTATTACGATATCAACCGCGCCTTTTTTAAGCTTTTCCACGGTCTCCTTCTGTTCTTTTTTAGACCTGAACCTGCTCAAAACCTCGACCATGACGGGGTAGGGGGCGAGCCTTTTATTGAACGTGCTAAAGTGCTGCTGGGCAAGGACCGTCGTGGGCACGAGGACCGCCACCTGCTTTCTGTCGAGGACCGCCTTGAAGGCCGCCCTTATGGCGACCTCGGTCTTGCCGTAGCCCACATCCCCGCATATGAGCCTATCCATAGGCCTCGGCTCTTCCATGTCGCCAAGGCATTCCTCTATGGCGCGGGCCTGGTCGGGCGTCTCCTCGTACTCGAACCCCGCCTCGAATTCCAGGAAGATCCTGTCCGGCTTTGAGAAGGCGAACCCCTCGGCGACCTGCCTTTCTGCGTAAAGTTTAAGGAGCTCCCCGGCGAGCTTTTCCACGGCGTGTCTTACCCGTTTCTTGGTCTTCTCCCAGCCTGCGCCTCCGAGCTTATCGAGCTCCGGGGCCTTGCCCTCGACCCCGTGGTACTTGCTTACAAGGTCCATCCTCCAGACAGGAAGATAAAGCTTATCCCCGCCCCTGTACTCGAGGAGGAGAAAATCGCTTTCCACCCCGTCCACACCGAGCCGCTTGAGCCCCCGGTAAAGGCCTATCCCGTGGTGGGAATGGACGATGGCGTCCCCCACGGAGAGGTCCTGAAGCTGCGTGAGAAAGGCGTCGAGCTTTTTGGAAGGCGGAGCCCTCCTTTTTATCCTCTCGCCGAATACCTCCTCTTCTGAAATAATTACAAGCGCTTCCCCAGGGACCTTAAAGCCTGTCTGGACCGAGCCAATGGCTATGGCGAATTCTCCGCTCTCTCTTCTTTCCAGTATCTCGGAGCCTCTTATTATCGAGGGCTTAAACCCATACCCCTCAAGAAGCTCCCTTGTCCTTTCGGCCTGGCCTTTATTGTGCGCCGTGAGGTAGACTTTGAACCCTTCCCTAAGCCTTTCATTCACAAGGCCGGCGAGAGGTTTCAGGAGCGACACCCCGGAGCCTGACCCCGCCCCTTCCTCATGGCCGCTCTGTTCAAATTTTGACTGGAACTCTTCATTTTTTTGTAACTCTATCGACTGCCTTAAGCCGATATTCGACTCCGTGAGGATTTCAAAGGAAGAGCTTCGTAGAGTCTCTATATTAATGACGGGGTAACCTTTAAGCGCGGATTTAACGTCGGCGGAACTCATATAGAGGCCGGTCGGCTCTACGAAGAATTGTTTTTTTGATATAAGCCTTTCTACGGCGGATCTGATCTCAGAGTCAAACTTCTCAAGCGAGCCTCCGGCGGATTCCGGGTCGATTATTGAGATGATTGCGCCGGGTTTCAGGTAGTCAAAGAGCGTGTCACACTTCTCATAAAATAAAGGAAGGAGCATATCTATTCCGGAAAACGACCCGTCCCTTAATTTATCGGAGATCCCCTCCCATACGTCCCGCGCAATTCCGAGCGTGTCGGCCCGCTCTATCAGCTTATCCCGTGCCTCCGCTGAACCTCTGGAAAAATTCGCCTCTTTCGCGGGAAGTATCGCCGCCTCTTTAAGCTCTTTTAAAGACCTCTGCGTGGAGATATCAAAGGTCCTGATCGATTCCACCCCGTCCCCGAAAAACTCTATCCTTACAGGCGACTCGAACATCGGCGGGAATATATCGAGGATGCCGCCCCTTACGCTCATCTCGCCCCTTTCCTCGACCATCGACATCTTTGAGTACCCCAGGCCGTGGAGTTTGGCGAAGAGCTCGTCCCTGGGGTACTCCTCCCCCACCTTAAGATTTACGGCCATCCTTATGAGGCCTTCCCTGGGCATGACCCTCTGCATCAGGTTTGGGGCCGAGCTTACGGTTATAAAGGGCCTGCCGTCGCAGAGCCTGAAAAGGAGCTCTATCCTTTTAGCCTGTATCTCCTGGTGCGCTGATAGAGACTCAAAGGGAAGGATCTCAGGGGAGGGGTAGAAAAACACATCCTCCTCAGGAAGGAAAAATCTTAGATCCGCGGAAAAATCCTCCGCCGCCTCCTGGCCGGGTAATACCGCGAGGACCTGCCTTTTAAACGTCTTAAAAAAAGATGCCAGGAAAAACGCCTTTGAGGACCCGAAAAGGCCGGAGAGAGTGAACTCGCTCCCAGGTTTTAAGGAGGAAAGGGGGGTAAAAGATCCCCTGATTGTGTGAGCCCTGTTAAGTTCTACTGACCGCATTTTTTAAATATTCCCATGGTTTAAATATGTTATAAACGCGATATTATAACATAATTGATCTATTCAGAAAACTTTTTAGTCCCGCTGGAGTATCAATCCTCCCCCCCGTCCATTCCTTGACAAACCCTTTAGCCGGGCATAGATTATAGGTAGCATATATACGCGGTTTAAAAGGGAGATTTCATGAGACTCGATAAATTTACCATAAAATCACAGGAGGCTCTCCAGGAGGCCCAAAACATTGCTCAGGCCAACGAACAGCAGGAGATTACCGTTGAGCATATGCTTCTCGCCCTTATCCGCCAGGAGGGGGGCATAGTTACCCCAATCCTGCAGAGGATAGGGGTAAAGGCAGGCCTCATCCTGAGCCAGATCGAGGAAGCTCTAAAAAAAGTCCCGAAGGTATACGGGGCCGGGGGAGAGGCGTACCTCTCGCAGAGGCTTAAAACCGTCCTTGACGCCGCTTTCAAGGAGGCGAAGGAGTTAAAAGACGAGTTCGTGTCGACAGAGCACCTGCTCCTCGCCATTGTCTCCGAAAGGGGGGCGGAGGCGTCCCGCATACTCGCTTCCCATGGCGTCACAAAGGATACGGTCTTAAAGGCGATGGCCTCCGTAAGGGGGACACAGAGGGTCACGGACCAGATGCCCGAGGAGAAGTACCAGGCTGTGGCGAAGTACACGAGGGACCTTGTTGAGGCGGCCCGCTCGAATAAGCTCGACCCTGTAATAGGCAGAGACGACGAGATCAGGAGGGTCATACAGGTCTTATCGAGGAGGACGAAGAATAACCCTGTCCTTATCGGAGAGGCCGGGGTGGGCAAAACCGCGATAGCGGAGGGGCTCGCCCAGAGGATAGTAAGCGGAGATGTCCCTGAAACATTAAAGAACAAAAGGCTTCTCGCGCTCGACCTCGGCGCTCTGATAGCCGGGACGAAATACAGGGGCGAGTTCGAGGACAGGCTGAAGGCGCTACTGCGCGAGATCACGGAATCCCAGGGAGACATAGTGCTATTCATAGATGAATTGCATACGCTCGTCGGCGCCGGGGCGGCCGAGGGAGCCATGGACGCCTCCAACATGCTCAAACCCGCGCTCGCGAGAGGGGAGATGAGGTGCGTGGGCGCTACCACGATAGACGAGTACAGGAAGTACATCGAAAAAGACGCCGCCCTTGAGAGAAGGTTCCAGCCTATCATGGTCGGAGAGCCCTCCGTGGAGGATACGATCGCCATATTGAGGGGTCTTAAGGAAAGGTACGAGATCCACCACGGGGTAAGGATAGCGGACTCCGCCATTATAGCGGCGGCGACCCTTTCAAACAGGTACATAACCGACAGGTTCCTCCCTGACAAGGCGATCGACCTTATAGATGAGGCGGCCTCGCGCCTCAGGATCGAAATAGACAGCATGCCCACCGAGATCGACGAGATAGAAAGAAGGGTCATACAGCTCGAGATAGAAAAACAGGCCTTATCGAAGGAGACGGATAAGACCTCCATCGAAAGGCTCGGCAGGATCGAAAAGGAACTCGCGGAACTGAGGGAAGAAAGCGCTGTCCTCAAGCTCCACTGGCAGAAGGAGAAGGAAATTATTGGGAGGATCCGCGAGACGAAGAAAAAAATAGAAGAGGTAAAGACGGCCGCCGCCAGCGCCGAAAGAGCCGGGGAACTCGCTAAGGCCGCCGAGCTCAAGTACGGAAAATTAATCGAGCTTCAGAAGACCTTTGAGGAGGAGAGTAAAAAGCTTTCCGAGCTCCAGGCCGGGAAAAGGATGCTCAAAGAAGAGGTCGACGGCGAGGACATCGCCCAGATAGTCTCAAGATGGACGGGAGTGCCCGTGGCAAGGATGCTCGAAGGCGAGAAGGCGAAGCTCATCAAGATGGAAGAGGGCCTTAAGAAGAGGGTCGTCGGGCAGGACTCCGCCCTCAAAACAGTATCAAACGCCGTAAGGAGGGCGCGGGCGGGACTGCAGGATATAAACCGCCCCATCGGGTCCTTTATCTTCCTCGGCCCGACGGGCGTTGGAAAGACCGAGACGGCGAGGGCGCTCGCTGAATTCCTCTTCGATGATGAACGGGCGATGATACGGATTGACATGAGCGAATTCATGGAAAAGCACTCCATAGCGAGGCTCATAGGCGCGCCTCCGGGCTACGTGGGCTATGAAGAAGGCGGATACCTTACCGAAGCCGTAAGGAGAAGGCCGTACTCCGTAATACTCTTTGACGAGATAGAAAAGGCCCACCCCGAGGTCTTCAACCTCTTGCTGCAGATACTCGATGACGGCAGGCTCACTGACGGCAAAGGGCGCACCGTTGACTTCAAGAATACCGTCATAATAATGACCTCTAATATCGGAAGCCAGCACATAACCGAGTTGGGGGAGAGCGAATACGACGAGATAAGGCAGAGGGTGATGGAGGCCCTCCGGGCCTCGTTTAAGCCCGAGTTCCTCAACAGGATCGACGACATAATCATATTCCATCCGCTCACGAGGGGGCACATGAGGGCGATCGTTGAAATACAGCTCCGGCGGCTTAAGAAGATGCTCGCGGAGAAAAATATCGAAGTCATCATTACGGACGAGGCAAAGGACCAGCTCGCCGACGCCGGCTATGACCCTGTCTTCGGCGCGAGGTCGCTTAAACGGCTCCTTCAGAAGGATATATACGACGCCCTTGCCATGAAGATCCTCGAGGGAGAATTCAGGGAAGACGACCTTGTAATAATCGATTATAAGAACGGCGGACTTGTCTTCAGCAAAGGCGCGAAAGAAGCCGCCCCGGCCCCGGCAGGGAATGATAAAAAAGAGAAGGGAAAAAAGGGTAAGGCCGTCCCGCGATAAGATAAACCATTCACCGCGAAGCGACGCCCCTAATTGTCCGATTTTAGGGGCGTTCTTTTTTGGCCGCCGGATCGTCTATTAAAAAAATAAGAAAAATTGAAGCTTCACACAGCGAGTTACGGGGAATCTTCGAAATGCAAGTTTTTTCAGAGTCCTTTATGGAGAACCTGAAAATAAGCGGCATTTCGCGAAGGACGTTAAAAATATCCTTCATGGGTCGCCTGACAAGGAGAGGCGGCTCGCGCAGGACCTTAAAAGATCGCTCGCTTACACGGTAGCTTGTTAAGTAGTAGGCGCTTGCTACGCATTTTTTAAAAAAAATTTGACTGAGAAATAATTTAATGCTAAAGTGAGCAGACTAAAACATTTTTAATATTAAATATAGTTTTATAATGAGAATTATTTTAAGTTTAAATTTATTTTAATTTTTATAAAATCTGCTTATTTGAAAATATTAATATTGTTAAGCTAAAGAATCGACACCCCATAAATAAACATCAAAATGGGGCAAATAAAATCCGGGAGAAATAGCCGGTGCGAACGAAAGCCTTTGCCGGGAAGACTTTTGTATGCCGCCTTATAACTACGCCTGTTCCTTTTAAGCTTTTCATCTTTTCCTTCTTCCTTTTTTATTCGATTTTCATAAGCCCCAGGGCTGTCGCCGAGGATTTTTGCTCCTCTGACTGCGTGGACGCTCCTTTTACTTCGCTTCCGGAGATTAACGGCTCCGCCGCCGCGATGCTCGCCTACGCGCCGCCGAGTTTTGAGGATTCCCTTCAAGTTGATGATAGTCAGAAAGACGGGAACGAAACCCGCAAGACGCCGCAAAAGCCCACCCCCCCCACCCCCCTCGAACGCTTCGCGCCAGGGGCCGTACTGCCGCAAGGGCTTCAGTCTAATTTGCCGGATATAACAAGGGGCCCGAAGGACAGGATGGAGCTCTCCATAACATTCGACGGCGGCGGTTACGAGGATAACGAGGCCCTTGAGATACTGAAGGTTTTAAGGGACAGGGGTATAAAGACCACGATATTCCTGACAGGGCTATTTATAAAAAAGTATCCCTGGATAGTGAAAGAGATAGTACGGGACGGCCATGAGGTGGGAAACCACACGTTGGACCATCCTCATTTAACGGAGTTCGCAGGCAGGTTCACGCAGAAAACGCTTAAAGGGGTCGACAGGAAATTTGTCGAGAGGGAACTCAAAGAGACCGCCGCGCTTTTTAAGGAGGCAACCGGAACGGATATGGCGCCGTTATGGAGGGCGCCCTACGGCGAAGAAAACGCCGAGATAAGGCGTTGGGCCTTTGATGCGGGGTACGCGCACGTGTACTGGACTTACGGGAAGAATAAAGAAAGCCTCGATACCCTGGACTGGGTCGATGACGCGTCTTCGCGGTTATACCGCTCTTCTCAGGAGATTAAAAAGAGGATACTGAAGTTCGGCCGTAACGGCGACGGCGTTAACGGCGGGATCATACTCATGCACCTTTCAACGGGCAGAAAGACCGACAGGCCGTCATCCATGCTCGGGGAACTGATAGACGACCTTATGAAGCGGGGCTACAGGTTCGTAAAAGTCTCTGAACTTATAAGGAACGACAGGACGCTGGATAAGAGGATAGTCAGGGCCATTGAAAGGCGGGGGTTCTACGCAAAAACCGGGGTAGAGCAGCCGCGCCATTTGCCGGGGATGGCGAATATCGACCCGGAAACAAAAGGAGATTAATTTTTACTTTCGGAGATTAATCGAGTTCAAGCCCCTGTAAATTCTCCAGCACCCCCCCCTTCAATATGTTTGTTATCCGTAAATGTATCTCTGTTGAAAATGCAACGCGAGCGCATTCCCCGCTGCTTGCAGCGGGTCAAGCGAGCGAATCGAAATAGTTTCTACATTTGGAAGATTCCACACAGCTTCAGCGGGAGCTTCAAAAAGTGTTTTGAGAGAGCAATAACCTAACCGGTGAGAATCCCGGCCATTTATAGCGGGATTCTTTACTTGCTAAAGCGGCGGATACATCCGTTTTCAACAAAAATCGTTAAAGGCGGCTTTAATTCGCTGCCCAAACGTTCCCATCCGTGGACAACCGACCCTTGACATCGGACGCTCCAAAGCGGAAATATAAGGGCAGTTTAATATATCGGAAGGAAGGAGAGGTTATGGATAAGCGGAAGTTAAGCGGCGGCAAGGAATGGAATTCGCACCCTCTTTCAGGATTCGACGGCGGAGACGCGCCGTCCGCCGAGGAAGAGATTCAGGAGCTTGCACGGATAATCTACGCTGAAGCAGGGGGTGGCGATGAAAAGACCAAGGCAACGGTCGGCTGGTCGGTGCGCAACAGGGTTAATAAACGCGGCTATCCGGATACATATACGGCGTGATCCACGAAAAGAAGACATGGGATTAAGCAATATGAAGCGGTCGGCGAAAAACGCTGGAATGAAATCGACAACCTTGACAAGCTCAATGTTAAAGACTACCGTGATTTTAGGCAGGCATATGAAGTGGCGAAAGGGGTCTACAACGGCACGATCCACGGATTCAAGCGGAGTCGAGTTCTTCCACTCTTTAAAGACCCTGAAAAGGTAACCGGCTTTTTCAGAGACGCGGTGAAAGACGGAAGAATAAGCCCGATAGGAGAAAGAGGAGGATTTCATTTTTTTAAAGACAATGACAGATAGGCGGAGGCGATTATGAGGAAGGCGTTATTTGCAACGCTTATCGGCCCTCTCGTGCTTCTGTCTCATGAATCACGCACCTTGTCATGGCTGACGGCAGGAAAAATCTTGTAAAGGACGCCACTGACACGGTCGCTTTGCTTTCAAAAATACTGGCTTGGGTGGGATTATGAAGACGGGGCAACCGTGCCTCTTGAGATAAAATTCGAGGGTAAGAAGTTCTACGTCTGGGCGAAAGACCTGCCGTCCGTTGGAGAAGATGATTATCTGGTAAATGGTTTTATCGTCAGAATGAAATTTTCCGTTTCACCGGAGAAGAGGCCTCAAAAGAAAAAAGAGGTTCATTTCGCCGCTTTTTTCGAGGGCAGGATTAAGGACGGGAAAGGGGCGATAGCAAAATATGAAGGTTATAATACCATAGCGGGGCCTTTTCCTGAATTCCGCAAATTCAAAAAGCGGTTTACCTCAGGCTCTGTTATGAAGGATACATTGACCATTCCCGCCGACTGCGCGCCCCGCTACGACCCTCCCACTCCCCAAAAGGAGCAGATGGTTAAAACGGTTGTCAGCACGATGAAGATGCTCCTGAATGGATACTCGCGCGACGGCATATCCAAGTATCCCCCGGAGGTAAAGATAGTTATAGCTGATTTCAACACGGATTACCCCTATACTTATGTTCTTGTTGAGCCGGCTAAGGAACTCTACACGGTCGTGTTCCATGACCCCGAAGACTATGATAACGATGAATATGGACGGGATGGGGAGTATGGGACCGGCGAGGAGTATCACTTATATACATACATTTTAACGCAAATCCGCGAAAACGGCATCGTCAGGAAGATCGCTATAACTCCTTAAATTTAAGGGTTGGATATCGGAATATCTAAAGGCCATCAGTCAAGCTCAAGCCCCGCGAGATTCTTCATCACCCTTTCCCTTATGACCTTCGGTCTCGGAAGCTCACGAATGATCCTGCCTTCTTTTATAAGGGGCGTAAAGAGGCTTTCCATATGTTTCCCGCAGGCGGGGCAGTTCCGTTTTTTCGAGCCGAGCGGGATGATCGAACGTTCTCCGCAGGACTTGCAGCGAAGGACGTCCTTTGCGCCCGACCATTTTCCTTTTTTCGCGAAGGGCGCGCCCTCGACTTCCATTATATCCATCGAGAAATCGACCACAGGGGCGTTACTTATGGACGTCCCGACCCCGAAGGCGTCGACAACGGGGCTCAGTTCCTTTACCTCTTTTTCATCGAGGCCGCCGCTGGCGAAGAGCTTTATGTTGTTGTATCCCCTTAAGTCCAGCTCCCACCGCACTTCCTGGAAAATCCGGTAAAAGTTACCCCTCCGTGAAGCCGGCGTGTCAAGCCTCACGGCGAAGAGCTTTTTACCCATGGCCTCGGCTACCCTGAGGGTTTCGAATTTCTCGTCGTTAAATGTGTCTACGAGCGCGACGCGCTTGACCTTCTTGTCGATTATCCTGTCATAAGCCTTTATCGCCTCGACCGTATCCCCGAGGATAAGGATGAGGGCGTGGGGCATCGTGCCCATGGGGCTTTCCTCGATAAGCTCGGCGCTCACGATGACCGAAACGCCGTCGCATCCGCCGATATACGCCGAGCGCTCTATCATCGGGGCGACCATCGGGTGCATGCGGCGCGCGCCGAAACTTACGACGGTCCTGTCCCCGGCCGCGAGCCTTATGCGCGCGGACTTCGTGGCTACCCCCGAGGCCTGGCAGATAAGCCCCAGAAGGGCGGTCTCAAAGACGCAAAAATCCTGGTACATCCCCTCGATCTCCATTACCGGCTCCCAGGGCCTGAAGACCTCTCCTTCCCTGAAGCTCCTGATATTCACCTTTTTTCCTTCCATGAGCCGCGCAGCCTCTTCGATCCCCGCGAGCACCCCCCACCTGAAGCCGTTAGGGAGCGTTTTGGCAAAGAACTCGGCCCTGACCCTTTTATCTATCCCCATTGTCTTCAAGACCTCAAGGGTTCTCGCGAAGTAGACGTCGGTTACCCTGCCGTTCCTGATATCCTCCGGGTCCGCTGTATGGAACATCTTCCATCCCTCCTGTTTTTAACGGGTAAAGTTTCCCCCGACTCGGCGTCCTATCTAACCCATTCTCGAGCGTTTTGAAATGGTTTTTTTCAGGTAGGTTCTCGCGTCGGTGACCGCCCTTTTAATTGGTTTGCCTTTGGCCAGGCCGGCGGCTATGGCTGAGGATAATATGCAGCCTGTGCCGTGGAGTGTTTCCCGTCCGGCCTTCATCCGTTTACCCCTGTAATACCTGAAGGATTTTCCGTCATAAAGTATATCGACCGGGTCGCCCTTTAAATGTCCGCCTTTAATGAGCACACACTTCGGGCCGAGGGAGAATATCTTTTTAGCGGCCGATTCCATATCCTTAACATCTTTAATCATGACCCCTGATATTATCGAGGCCTCCGGGATATTCGGGGTTACGACTGTCACAAGAGGGAGCATAGACTTAAGGGCTTCTATTCCCTTTTTTTCGAGAAGGGGAAATCCTCCCGTGGAGTTCAGAACGGGGTCCAGGACAATATTGTTAAGGTTTCTTTTCCTGATGAGGCTTGCGAGCATGGAGGCGTTCCCAAGGCTTCCGAGCATGCCGATCTTGATCGCGGCTATTTCAAACTCTCCGAGGAGGGTGGTAATCTCTTTTTTCAGGAAGGCGGGAGGCACATCGAGGGCCGCTTTAACGTTTTTACGGTTCTGCGCGGTAAGCGAGGTTATGGCGGAGAGTCCCATAAGAGAGAAGTCTTCGAACGTCCGAAGGTCAGACTGGATTCCGGCGAAGCCGGACGGGTCAGCCCCCGCTATTGTAAGAACTTTTTTCATCCTTTTTATTGTTAAGCGGCGATCTTAAAAATTATCTGAAATAATAAATGAGGCCTGAGTGGGCGAGGCCCATGAGAAACCCCATGCCCGCGCCTAAAAGCCCGAGGTGCTTGAGCTCCTTCGCCATGAAATCCGTGAGACCCCCCTCAAACCTTACAAGGTCGAGGTTGTCGATTTTCGAGATCAGGAGCTCCTTGATATCGATATTTTCCATGACTTTATTAGTAAGATCATCTTTCTTCCTGTCTATGCCGCGGAGCACCTCCTTTGTCAGAAGATATTTTATATGATATTTGATATTCTCCGAGACAACGCCTATTACCGGAAACTTCTTAAGCCCTGGCGAGAACCTGTGCTCCACCACCTCCTCTATGGTCTTTTCCACCTCTTCTTTCCAGTCTATGTTATTCAGGGCGGCCGAGAGGTCTTCGGTTGAGAGAAGTTCGTTTTCAACGGCATGAGCGAGCGTCCTTGATATCTCCTTTCTCTTCCTGGGGATAAAGCCCTGAAGCCTGAAGCCGAATATGTCCATTGGGATATGAGGCTTAAAAAGGAGTTTTATCGCCACATAATTGGCGGACCACCCGATCACCGCGCCGACAACCGGGGGCAGAAGCAGGCTCAGATCCATCTAAAGATACGCTCCTATTATCGTTATAAAGACTTTTTATGATAATTAAGGAAGGTTTGGTAGTCTTCGGGATGCCTTATATTTTAAAGTCCGAAAAAAGCCCGGAACAGCGGGGAGAGTCCGTAAGCCTTCTGAAATTAGAGGTTTTAAGGTATTTTGTCTGCCGTTAGGATAAAAACCGCGCCGGCGTTATCTCTTAGGCGAATGAGACGCCGAAGCGGCGAAAAACCCTTTTTTAGAAATCTCTTCCTCAAAGTATTTCTTATAAAGGATGTCCCACTCGCGGCTCCCTTCGGGCACATCCCGCGAAAGCGAACGGATTTTATTCCTCGCGATCGTATCGGCGTCATCCTCGACCCTGAGATGATCCGTTATGACGCGCTTTATTTCAAGGAGTACCTGATTATCATCCTTGAAGTCCACAAGGTCGTCCTCCCATATCCCGTCGGATATGATATGAGCCAGGTGCGAGATCCTGTCCTCGGAAAGCCTCAAAGGACGATCTCCCTTTCCCTGGCGAGTTTGTTTTTTATCATATTGAACATCTTCCTGTAATCGACCTTGCTCGAATCGACGGCCCCGGAATGGGTTTTAAGTATTTCCTCGACTTCCCTATCGAGATCATCCTCGGCCCTCAGGTTATTGAGTATTATTTCATTTATCCTCTCGAGGATCTTCTCCTCGGAGGTCTTAAACGTTAAAAGCTCTTTTGCCTTGAGCCTTTCTAAAATAAAACCCGACAGCTTCCCGACCTGTTCCGTGGTTAGCTTCATGAATCGAAATTATCACAGTTTCAGACGGTTTACAAGGGTGTTGACATGGCGCGTTTTTTGTTCTATATATTAGCGGGTAAGCGATAAAAGCGGGGCGGTATGACGTCGAGAAGGCGTACCGATAATATCTGGCTGTTCTTTGGCATCTTTCTTATGTTGGTTGGGATTCTGACCTATCTGTACCCCGAAGTGACTTACAGCAGTAAGAAGGCGAGCGGATTTATCGATACGAAGCGCTTTACGGAAAAGACGATAGAGATTCCCGTATTCGTATCCATAGGGTCGGCCGCGATAGGTGCTTATCTGATATTTAACGGCTTAAGAATAAACAAAAGAGGGGGATAATCAGGATGAACTGGATAAAGAGATTGTATTTTAAACAGATAGCCGTGGCCGTCATTTTCGGCCTTTTAATCATCGGCAGCGTTCCCACCGAGAGCATGGCGTATGTCGTAGGATCGAACTACCAGGAAGCGCCTGTTTCCAGGGCCGCGGATATGGAAAAGGTGCAGCGCGTCCTTGAATCAAAGGTCGTGAGCGAAAAACTTCAGAAGGTCGGCCTCTCCATGACGGAGATCAGAGCAAGGCTCGATAAGCTCTCCGACTCAGAGCTCCACCAGTTCGCGTCAAGGGTCAACAGCCTCTATCCGGGCGGAGACGCCCTCGGGGTTATCATCGGCCTCCTTATAATAGCCATACTCGTTGTTCTTATCCTTAAGCTTACGGAACATAAGATAATTCTGAAATAACATAATTCGGGGGTAGCCAATGAACTGGGTAAAAAAACTGTATTTCAGGCAGATAGCCGCTCTTGTCATCTTAGGCCTTTTGATCATTGGATGCGTTCCATCAGAGTCCATGGCGTACATGGTGGGTTCTGACAATGCTGCTGACGCCCCTCTTTCCAGGGCCGCTGACATGGATCGGATCCAGCGCGTCCTTGAATCAAAGATAGTAAGCGGGAAACTTCAGACGGCGGGACTCTCCATGACGGAGATCAGATCAAGGCTCGATAAGCTCTCCGACTCCGAACTCCATCAGTTCTCGAACCAGGTAAACAGCCTCTTTCCAGGGGGCCAGCTCGAAATTATAATAGCGCTCCTGGTAATAGTGATACTCGTGATACTTATCCTTAAGCTAACGGACCATAAGATAATCGTAAAGTAAGGTATCCGTCCATAACAAGGGGGGTGGAGACGAACTCCGCCTCCCGATTTTTTTCTGAGTATCGAGATAATGGCAAGACCCTGGTTCACCTTTCATTCGTTTTTTAAAATTCTTCTTGTAACAGTCCTCTTTCTTCCGGCGGCCTGCGGTATTGCCCGCGATAATATACTTAAGGACATAAAAAAAGACCCGGCTTCATTCCATCTCATAGAAGGGGTGCCTTTCTACCCGCAGAATGAATACATGTGCGGCCCATCCTCGCTCGCCAGCGTCATCGGTTACTGGGGGGTGCGCACGAACATGAAGGATGTGGCGAAAGAGGTCTATGAGGAAAAACTCAAGGGAACGCTCCCGATAGACCTCCTTATATACGCGAAAGAGAAGGGGTTTGACGCGGCTTACTATAAAGGCGGGCTTGAGGACCTGAAGGAAAAAATATCGGATAAAACCCCTCTTATACTTTTCTTGAACCTGGGCTATGACTTTTACCCTGTCGGGCATTACATAGTGGTTACGGGCTATAGCGACAAATACGGGGCGATAGTGGCGCACTCGGGCATGGAGAGCGAAGCGGTCTTTACCTACGACGAGCTTCTCCGGGACTGGGGTAAGACCGATTTTTCAACGCTTCTTCTCAAGCCGAAAGGCGGTTTAAAATGAAAAATTTCAGATACGCGGCTATGGCGGCGCTTCTCCTGAGTCTCTGCGCCTGCGTCCGGCTGCCGGTAAACACCTCTGCCGCAGACGCCCTTTCCGCCGAAGAGCACTTTAAATTGGCGGCCATTTACGAATCAAAAGGGGAGCTCGAATCCGCTTTGAAAGAGTATGAAAGCGCCGTTAAAAAGGATAATAAGCCGGACGCGCACTTCGCGGCCGCCAATATCTATCTCAGGATGAAAAAGTATAAAGAGGCGGAAGCCCGCTATCTGAAGGCGATAGAGCTCGACCCGTCAAAAGGCGGCTATTATAATAACCTCGGGTGGCTCTATATGGAGACCGGAGAGCTCGAAAGGGCCGAGGCCGAGGTGAATGAGGCGCTTAAAAAAGACCCCAGGAGGGGTTATATCTACCTCGATACCCTCGGGGTCATACAATTGAAACAGGGTAAATTCCCTGAAGCCGAAAAAACACTCAACAAAGCTTCCGTCGAAACCCCGCCCGAAGAAAAGAACGGTTTACTGGAAATATATAATCATCTCCTTGAGCTTTACCTTAAAACCGGCGATAAAGGCAAGGCCGCTCTTATACAGGATAAGATAAAAAATCCGTAGCCGCCCGTGCGGACTTGACCCAAAGAGCCTTAGAGTCTTAACGGTATACGGCGATAAAAGAGGTCTAAGCTCAATGAGAATAATCTATGGAATAAACCCTGTCAGGGAGGCGCTCAAGTCCGGGGGCGAAAGAATAGAGAAGATATTAGTCTCTGAGGGAAGGGTAGAGGGCATAAGCGATATAATAAAGGCAGCCGGGCTGAAAAATATAGAGGTTAAAAGGGTTTCTCAAAAAGAGCTTGAAGGTCTCGCCAAAACGCCGAAACACCAGGGTATAGCCGCGGTTATCATCGGGGAGTTCGAGTACAGAGATATCGAAGACCTCATCAATGCCTGGAAACTTGCCAGAGAGCCGGCCTTTTTCCTTATACTCGACTCCATCCAGGACCCGCAGAACCTTGGTTCCCTCATAAGGGCGTCCGTTGCCGCGGGCATTCACGGCATCGTAATCCCCAGGGACAGGGCATGCGAGGTTACCCCGGCTGTGGTAAAGGCTTCCGCCGGGGGGACCGAACATATCCTCATCGCGAGGGAGGTAAATCTCACAAGGGTTATCTCGCGGTTAAAGGAGGAGGGGGTCTGGGTCGCGGCGATCGAGGCCGGTTGCCCTCAGGATATCTATAAGACGGATTTGAAAAGGGACCTCGCGATAGTCGTCGGAAGCGAAGGCAAGGGGATACGGAGGCTCGTGAGGGAGAGCTCGGATTTCTGCGTATCGATCCCCATTACGGGCGAGCTCAATTCCCTTAACGCGGCGCAGGCCGGGGCCATAGCCATCTTCGAGGCGAGAAGGCAGAGGCTCTACGGGAAATCATAAAAACATGTTGGATCTTATTAAAGAAGCGGCGGCAAGGATAAAGGACGCGGTAAACACGACGCCCCTTATTTACTCAGGGGCCTTATCGAGGTTTTTCGGCTTTGAGGTAAGGCTTAAGCTTGAAAACCTCCAGAAGACCGGCTCCTTCAAGGTCCGCGGGGCGTATAATAAGATAATCTCCCTTACCGGCGAAGAAAAGGCAAGAGGCGTCATAACCGCCTCTTTGGGGAACCACGCCCAGGGGGTCGCATGGGCGGCAAAACTCCTCGGCATTAAATCCCTCGTGGTGATGCCCGAGACAACGCCAATCATAAAATACATGGCAACGCGCGAATACGGCGCCGAGGTGGTATTCCACGGCAGTTTTTTCGATGAGTCTTATGATCACGCGGTTGCCCTCGCCGGAAAAAACGGCATGACTTTCATACCGCCGTACGACGATTATTTAGTGATGGCGGGGCAGGGCACGATCGGGCTTGAGATAATGGACGCGCTCATGGACTTCGACACGGTCGTTGTGCCTGTCGGCGGAGGAGGGCTTATCTCAGGGATCGCTTCCGCTATCAAGGAGACAAAAAAAGGTGTAAAAGTCATAGGCGTGGAGGCCGAAGCGTCGAAGTCCTGCGTCTTATCCTTAAAAGAAGGCCGTCCAACAGACGGAGGAAGGAAGGCTACCATTGCCGACGGCATAGCCGTCAAACGGGTCGGTGAAAAGACCTTCCCGGTTATTCAAAAATATGTGGATGACGTCGTGGCGGTCTCGGAGGAGAGCATAGCAGGGGCGATACTCAAGCTCATGGAGAGGAAAAAGCTCGTTGTCGAGGGCGCGGGCGCCGTCGGGATCGCGGCGGCTATGGAACGCAAGCTCCCGCGGTCAACCAGAAAAGCCGTATTTGTCCTCAGCGGCGGCAATATCGACGTAACGGTCCTCGACAGGGTCATAAGGCTCGGGCTTCTTAAAGAAAACCGCATTATCAGGGTTTCAACGACAGTCAGGGACATACCGGGTTCTCTCGCGAAACTTACCTCGGAGATCGCTTCGCTAAAGGCGAATATCGTTCAGGTAATACACCAGAGGGATGCCGCGGATCTCCATGTCGGGACAACGAGGCTTGAAATTATATTGGAGGTCGAAGGAAAAGAGCACGCGGAAAAGATCCTTAAAATGCTAAAAGAGAAAAATTATATATCGGGGCGTTAGCGGTTGTTGAAAATGCATAGCGAACTCCCTGCCCGAAGAAAAGCCGTGGGGAGCTTCAAAAAATGTTTTGAGATAACCTTCTTTTTTAAATCTTACAAATTGAGGTACATTTTTCTTGACACGAAAAAGACGATGCTATACCGTGCGTATATATTTTTCCCGTGGAGGATAAGATGCAGAAACAAATCCATATAAAACTTGATGAGGGACTTCATAAGGATGTAAGAGTTAAGGCCGCCGAGATGGGTCAAACCATTCAAGAGTATGTAGTAAATACACTTCAGTTAAGCGTTAATGAGCAGCTTGCCCTTTATAATTTTAAAAGGCAAGATACAAATGAAGAAGAAACCAAGTTTTCATTTATTTGGCCGTTAAAACACCAGACTCCTGTCTGGTGATGAATAGGCCGTCCAGGCGATGTGGAGTTTTGTTTAATAATGGGATACAACAATATGCATGAGATTTCGCAAGAGCGCTCATGCTGTATATAAAACCGAATACCACATCGTCTGGACTCCTCGATATCGCAAGAAGTTGTTTATAGAAGGTGTAAGGCAGTATGCTGAACAAGTTTTGCAACACCTCGAAGGAGTGGATGAAGATATCGAGGTAATCAAGGTCAACGTTCAGCTCGACCATATTCATATGGTAATAGTCATTCCGCCGAGAGTTTCAGTTGCCCGAGTTGTACAGTATATGAAGTCGCGTAGCGCCAAGATATTGAAGACAAAATTTCCTTCCATGCGCAAAGCCATATGGGGTCGCGAGGGGATATGGTCTCGCGGTTACTGTGTTGCGACCGTTGGGCTAAGCGAGAAGGAAATTTTGTCATACGTTGAACACCAAGAGAAAGAAGATAAAGGGCAACTGAAACTCGATCTGGGGTAACTTATTCAGAAACCGCCGACTCCTGTCGGCGGAGGTTCATTTGACCTGTTTGCCGAAATAGGCGGCACGCGCATAGTCTCCGAACGTGCTGGAGGAAAATGTTTGTTTTCTTCTGAATGGAACGAATATTCTAAAAAAAACTTATTTTGAGAATTTTGGCGATATTCCTAATGGTGATATTACAAAAATTGATGAGAACTCAATCCCTGAACACGATGTTCTTGTAGCCGGTTTTCCGTACCAGCCATTTTCAATAGCTGGAGTTTCTAAAAAGAAAAGCCTCGGACAAAGGGCAATGGCTTCGGTTATGGCCTTGTCGACCTCGATGGCATTGCCAGAACTCCGAGTGCGCGTTACTACAAGGACGGCTCAGAGATATTAATCCCGCAGAAAAACAAAAATCCCAAAAGGTTCACACCGAGAGAATGCGCGAGACTCATGGGATTTTCCGACACACAACGCATATGAACAGAAAAAGATGGAGTAGAGACGAGTTAGTTATCGCTTTTAACCTATACTGCCGAACTCCTTTTGGACGATTACATAAATCAAATAGCGATATCGTAAATTTAGCGAAGAAGCTCGGTCGCACTCCAAGTGCAATCGCAATGAAACTGGTAAATTTCGCCAGCTTTGACCCTGTTCATCACAAAAGAAATGTAAAAGGACTTTCCAATACAAGTAAAGATGATCGGAAAATATGGGAGGAATTCCATGCCGATTGGGAAAAGCTGGCGATTGAAAGCCAGTATGTTTTTGAAAAAGTCAGCCAAGTAGAAACAAATTTTGACGCACCGATTAATGATTTTCGTGAAAAATTGGTGGCTAATTCTGAAGTGATAAGATCGGTAAAGGTTAGATTAATACAAGGTTTTTTTCGAGAAACTGTACTTGCTTCTTACGATGTTAAATGTGCATTATGTCAACTTAACTTGCCTGAACTTCTAAATGCAAGTCATATAATACCTTGGAGCTCTAATGTTGAGAGACGAGCCGATCCAACCAATGGCATTTCATTATGCGCATTGCATGATCGGGCTTTTGATAGAGGTTTAATAACATTTGATGATTCTTATAATGTAGTGATATCCAATCACATAAGGCATTTTAAAACCACATCGGCTATTTTTAAAATCGGGTTATTGGATATCGAAAGCGCCCAATTGACGTTGCCATCCCGCTTTAAACCGGATTTAAGCGCTATACGGTTTCATCGTGAAAATATCTTTAAACGATAAATCGACGGGGGATATTTATGTCTAACTGCTATTTATTAAAGCTTAGTTGCGTTGACACATGCCAATTATTAGATGCGCTTACATATCGCGCTGAAAAATGGGAAATTTGCGCCAATGCTGAATTTAACGATAGTAAAGAAACATCTGAAGATGCGGCGCAAATAGCTCTTCATTATAGGCAAATTATTTCATCCGTAGAAAAACAAATTGAGGTTCAGAAATCTAACAGTTAGACTCAAAAAAAGTAGTTTCAGCCGACTCGTTGAGGAATTGCAAATAGATGCATACAACTTATATCTTAAGGCTGAAGAAAAAGAGGGAATGCGTGCTATACGTGAACATTTGAGTAAAAAAGTTTCCCCGCAAGCAACCACCGAAGAAGTCATTGATGAATCTGCAAAAATGTTTAAGGAGTTAGACCGTTTTTTTTCTCTCTCTTACTCAATCACGCAGACCGAGAGCAGGCAAAGCGTTTGAAGTAATTTTAAAAACACTTTTTAAAAAATTAAGTTATCCTTTCGACGAACAGCAGGTTATTAACGGCAAGCCTGATTTTCTTATGCCTGGCAGGGGATATTATGACAGGAACGCTATGGACTGTATTATATTCACGGCAAAAAGAACCTTAAGAGAACGCTGGAGGCAAATTGTAACAGAGGGAACAAGAGGGCTGGGGTTTTATCTTGCAACGATTGACGAGAAAGTTAGCAAAAACGCCCTCGATGAGATGAAGAAGCACAGAATATATCTCGTTGTCCCTGAGAGAATAAAATCAACAAATTCCGAATATAATAAAGCTGAAAATGTAATCACCTTCGAGGATTTTTTCAAGTATCATCTTGACCCGTCGGTAGAACGCTGGAAAGCTAAGAAAATAATTTAGAGAAATGACTCAACCGGTAAACACATTTTTTCAGTAAGCAGAAAAAATGGACAAATTTTATGCAAAGATGTGTTCTTACGAGAACATAGAATTAGCGTGGATTCGCTTAAAAACTTCGCAAAATGCCGGTTATCCCATTCTTCCGGTTAGCGGCTTTCCGCCGAGGAGATGCATATGGAGGTGGAATACCGTCTGTCCGCCTCCGGCGTTCGTATTGATTACGGTCCTGAAGCCGCTCTCAGCGATTCCGAGTTTTTTCGCGGTATCCTTTGCCGCTTCGATCATCTCTCCTAAAAGGGAGGTGTCGTCACAGTCGAGGAGCGTGGAGTAATGGGTCTTTGGTATTACAAGGAGGTGAGTCGGGGCCTGCGGGTTTGTGTCTTTTACCACGAGTATCCGCCCGGTCTCATTAACGACCGTGGAAGGCATTTTTTTTGAGGCGATCTTACAGAATACGCAATCTTCCATTATTTTTTACCTCTCGATTCTTTTTCCTCGATCCCGGATTTTCCGAACCTTCTGCCGAGTTCCTTGAAGATCTCCTCAATTTCTATCCCCTCATTCGCCAGAAGCACCATGGTATGAAACCACAGGTCTGAGAGTTCGCAGATTACGTCTTTATCGCCTTTTTCCCGGGCGGCTTCCACGAGTTCCCCGGATTCCTCTTCTACCTTTTCGAGTATTTTTGGAAGCCCCTTCGCGTAAAGGGAGGCGACATAGGATTTTTCCGGCGAAAAGGCCTTTCTCTTCTTGATCACATCGAATAATTCCTTTATTACCCCCGCCCCCCGCGCCTTCCCGGGTTCTCCTGAAAGAGGGGTGAGGGGGGTAAGCGTCCTGTAAAAGCATGTCCTTTCGCCGGTATGGCAGGCAGGGCCCAATGGGTCCACGAGGACCAGCACCGCGTCGCCGTCGCAGTCGTAATGGACGGATATTACATCCTGAAAGTTACCAGAGGTCTCTCCCTTTAACCAGAGCTTATTTCTTGAGCGGCTGAAGTAATGGACCTTGCCTGTTGAGAGAGTTTTTTCAAGGGCCTCCCTGTTCATATACGCGAGAGTTAGGACTTCTCGGGTATCGGCATCCTGAGCGATTGCCGGGACGAGGCCTTTCTCGTCAAATTTTATATTATTAATCTCCAAAATCCACTGTACCTCGAAATATAACGATGAATGAAGTCGAGGATATAATAAAGGCTACGGGTTGTCAATATCTCCTTTTTTCAGGCGTTTACAGAAGATTTTACGAGAACTTCGGCCTTGACGGGTTTGTGTTTTATGATAGACTTGCCACATATGCCGATAAGTATCCTGGAAAAGTTCGAGGTCAAATACCTTCAGATTATCAATGAAAAAGGCGAGGCTGACGCCCCGCTCATGCCCAATTTATCAGACGCCGACTTAAAGAAGTTCTTTGAGACGATAATACTCGCCAGGACTTTTAACCAGAGGGCTTTAAGCCTTCAGAGGGAAGGACGCCTCGGCACCTACGCGTCCATCTGGGGGCAGGAGGCCTCTCAGATCGGGAGCGCGCTGGCCCTGGAGAAATCCGACTGGGCCTTTCCGTCTTTCAGGGAATCAGGCGTTTTCATCGCGCGGGGCTATCCGCTCTGGATGCTTTACAGGTACTGGACAGGGGACGAAAGGGGCATGAAGGCGCCGGAGGATATAAATATCTTTCCCATGAGCGTCCCGGTCGGCACGCAGATCCCCCATGCCGCCGGCGCCGCCTGGGCGATGAAGTATAAAGGCGCGAAAAGCGCGGCGGTGGCGTATTTCGGCGACGGAGGATCGTCACGCGGGGATTTCCATGAATCCCTGAACCTCGCCGGGGTTTTAAAGGCCCCGGCCGTTTTCATATGCCAGAATAATCAGTACGCCATCTCTGTCCCGAGGAGCAGGCAGACGGCGGCGAAAACAATCGCCCAGAGGGCTTTTTCTTACGGCTTCGACGGTATCCAAGTTGACGGTAACGATATAATAGCGGTCTACAAGGCTACAAAAGAAGCCCTTGACAGGGCTAAAAACGGCGGCGGCCCGACCCTTATAGAGTGCTTTACTTACAGGCTCGACGACCATACAACCTCGGATGACGCCTCACGGTACCGTACAACGGAAGAGGTGGAGTTCTGGAAAGCGAAGGAGCCTCTTATCAGGCTTAGGCTCTATATGGAAAAAAGAGGGCTCTGGACCAAAGATTACGAGGATAGCGTTACAAAGAAGGCCCAGGAAGAGGCGGATAAAAATATTCAGACCGCCGAGGCCTATGCGCCTCCTGACCCCGGCGATATAATACGCTATACGTATAAAGAGCTTACCCCAAGGCAAAAAAGGGAATTGAAGGAGTTTGGATGGGAAAAATAAATATCGTCCAGGCTATAAACCAGGCTCTTTCGGAAGAGATGGAAAGGGACAAGGACGTTATTGTACTGGGCGAGGACGTCGGAAGGGACGGAGGGGTCTTCAGGGTCACAGAAGGGCTCCTTAATAAGTTCGGCCCGGACCGGGTTGTCGATACCCCCTTATCCGAGCTCGGGATAATCGGAGCTTCCGTCGGCATGGCGGCGTACGGGCTTAAGCCGGTGGCCGAGATACAGTTCATGGGCTTCATATACGAGGCCCTTGAACAGATTTTTTCCCACGCCTCGCGCATACGTTCCCGTTCGAGGGGGCGTTTTTCATGCCCGATGGTCATAAGGACGCCTTACGGCATAGGCATAAAAGCTCCTGAACTCCATTCTGAATCGACGGAAGCGCTTTTTTGCCATATGCCCGGAGTAAAGGTCGTTGTCCCTTCAACGCCGTATAACGCGAAGGGGCTTTTAATCTCCGCCATCCGGGACCCTGACCCCGTCATATTCCTTGAGCCTTCGAGGCTTTACAGGGCTGTAAAATCAGAGGTGCCCGAGGGCGAATATGCCATACCTCTTGGAAAGGCGCAGATCTATCAGGAAGGCAAGGACATTACGGTCGTCGCATGGGGGACTATGCTACACAGGGCGGCTGAAGCGGCCGAAGACTTTGACTGCGAGATAATAGACCTTATGACCTTGAAGCCCCTGGACGAAGAGACGATTATAAACTCGGTTAAAAAGACCGGGAGGCTTGTTGTGGTACACGAGGCCACGAGGAACATGGGCCTTGGGGCTGAAGTCTCCGCGCTTGTGGCCGAAGAGGCGGTCGGATATCTTAAGGCCCCGATACTCAGGGTCGCGGGTCCGGACGCGGTTACTCCGATGGCGCGGCTCGAAGACGAATATATGCCGGGTAAGGCGAGGATCAAAAAGGCGTATCAAAAGGTAATGGAATATTAAGGCAAAAGCCGCCGAGTCATTTTTATACAGAGCGTCATAACTGTGCATACCTTCGTTGTTCCTCGGCTCGTCGCTGCGGCGCACGGCAAAAGTGCGCCTCACTCCTCGCCGTCGTCACGCCTCGGTCTGCTTTGTTCTGACGCTCTGTATGCGCAATTATTTATGACGCCGTGTTTAAAAAACCACATCTTTTTCTCCTTATTAATCAAAGCTTGAAAATCAGGGATTTTTGACCCGAGTTTTTTTGGCCGCCTTTTTTTCAGAAAAAAGTAACCGAGGAGAATCCTAAATGATATTCGAATTTAAACTGCCTGATCTTGGCGAGGGGATAACCGAAGGGGAGGTCGTAAAGTGGAGGGTCAAGGAAAATGACCTCGTTGAGGAGCACCAGATAGTGATGGAGATTGAGACCGACAAGGCGATAGTTGAAGTCCCTTCCCCTAAAAAGGGCAGGGTCGTACAGATCGGCAAGCCCGAGGGCGCCGTTGTAAAAGTGGGAGAGACGCTTTTAAAGATTGAGACAGAAGGGGCCGCCCCTAAGGCTGAACTTGAAAAACCTCCCGCCGGGAGGCCAAAGTCGGTATCCGTGGTGGGCACCGTCCCTGAGACCGAAGAGGTGATGGCGTCGCCGAAGGCAAGGACGCTCGCTAAAAAACTCGGGGTAGACCTGGGGAAGGTGAGCGGGACCGGGCCGGGAGGGATTGTTACTGAAAAAGATGTGACTGAAGCTGGCGCGGCGCCGGCTCAGCCGGCTGCTGGCCGCCGAAGCAAAACCGGAGGCTAAGCCCGGCCCTGTTGAAAGGGTCCCGATAAAGGGGGTTAGAAGGAGTATCATAAAAAATCTTCTTGCCTCACAGAGGAGCTCGGCCTTCGTAACCGGGATGGACGACGCCGATGTGACGGAGCTATGGGAGCTTAGGGAGCGGGAGAGCAAGGTGGCGAAGGAAAAAGGGATACATCTTACATTCCTGCCCTTTTTTATGAAGGCGGTCCAGCATGCCCTTGTCGAGCACCCGTTCCTTAACGGGTCTGTGGATGAAAAAGCGGAAGAGATAATAGTAAAGAAGTACTATAACATAGGAGTAGCCGTGCAGACACCCGACGGGCTCATGGTCTCGGTCGTAAAAACCGTAGATAAAAAGACGATACTTGAGCTCGCGACCGAACTTCAGGAACTCGGCAAAAAGGCCAGGGAGAGAAAGATAACCCTTGAAGAGCTCAAAGGCTCCACTTTTACCATAAGCAACTACGGTTCTTTCGGGGGCACCTACGCCACCCCCATCATAAACTATCCGGATATCGCTATCCTCGGCACCGGGAAGATAGTCGAAAGGCCGTGGGTCAAGGACGGAAAGATAGTGGTCCGTAAGATACTCTCCCTTTCCCTTACCTTTGACCACAGGGTCGTTGACGGGGCCGAAGCCGCGATATTCCTCACGAAGGTAGTGAGATACCTCGAAGACCCGGCCCGTATTTTCATAGAGAGCGCTTGAGGCTCTGAGAGAACCTTTTATAGGATATATTAAAGAGTCTTCAACTGTAAACGCTTTTCGTGACTACCCCAGATTATCAATGGGAACAATGTTATTTTTACTCTTCCTGTCATTAAAGAGGTTTCCTATCAGCCATAACCTAAATGGAGCTACCTGATGAAGTCAATTTTGTTTGTGCTCCCTACCCCAAATAAACCTTATTCTTCCCATCACGCTTTGCCCTGTAAAGCGTATCATCAGCCATTTTCACAAGGTAATCCAATTCATTTGAATCAACAGGGTATGAGGAAACGCCGATAGTTACCGTAAGATCGCCAAGGGGCTGGGATTTTCTCATTGGGGAATTCATGCTCCTGGACAGCGCGCCTGATCCTCTCCGCGGTTACGGCAGCCCCTTCCTTACTTGTCTCAGGCAGTATGACGGCGAATTCCTCTCCTCCATACCTGCATGCGATATCCGTATTCCTTAAATTCTTACTGATAATCTCCGCCAGGGTTCTAAGCACGTCATCGCCTTTCATATGCCCATTCTTATCATTATAATTTTTGAAGTCATCCACATCTAAAATAAATAGAGACAAAATTGCCTTATATCTCTGCGCCCTTTGAAGTTCTTCTTTTAATTTATTATAAAAATACCTGTGGTTATACAGCCGGGTGAGCCCATCCCTGACGGAAAGTTCATTTAATTCTTCATTTGCAGCCTTCAGCTTCTTCGTCCTTTCTAACAGTTTTTCTCCCATGATATTGAAATCGTTAGCGAACTCCTGAAGCTCGTCGGCGGTATTTATTTTTATCCTGAAGCTTAAATCTCCCTCGGCGATCTGGTTGGCCCCCTGCCTTAAATTATACAGAGGCAGGATATGGGCCTTATAAAAAGCGTGCCAGATAAAAACCGAACCCAGAAAAGATGCGAAAAGGGTGATGAATATTACTCTGTTAAAATCACCGGCGTTTTTCAGAACCGCTTCTTTCCGCGCTTCGCTTTCTTTTGAATGCATCTCGTTAATCCTGCTGACCAGGGCCTTTAACTTCTCAAGGCTCGCGAAACCTATATCCGTCATCCCCTCTTTGCCCACTTTGAATGATTGCTGGTAAAATGTTGAGATCTCTTCTATCGCCTCAATCTCTTCCGGGTCTTCGTGCGTCATGGATTTTATCGCGCCCAATATGGTTTCAAAATCCCCGGTGTATTCCTTAAACAGCGGCGCGTAAAGCCCCCTGTTGTTGGCAACGACCGGGTTGTTTACGAAGTCATACATGCGGTTGAAGGACCTGTACATATAAGAAAAATCTTTTTCCTCGGCCGCGAGCTTTACGACATCCCTGTAACTCCTGACTATAAGTTTCAGGTTTAAATAACCGCTAAATCCGGAGATAACGAGCATGAAGAAAAACACGGTAAAGGTGCCCATGAGCCTCAGGTGTATCCTTATCGCCATGGCCCTGATAATGAAATAGGATATCAATAATACCGTCAGCGCTATTACAGCCTGTATCGGGATACCGGTATATTTAAGGAACGCATCCTGATATAACGAAGCCTGAGTCAGGTAAGAGGCGAAAGAAATCCCGCTTTTCTGCACTACGAGCATGGTGAACCCGTAGACGGCCATTAGATAGGAAGAGCTTTTAAAATACCAGGCATGGTCTTTCGGCAGTATCCCGGCATATTCCTTGCGCGAAAGCCTGAAAAGGGCTATGCAGGCAAGCATAGCGGAAGGGAACCCCAGAAGGTACCTGACCCAGATATCCATCTCCGCGCTTGTCTTTGCGAATCCTCCGAGGGCCGTTAGAAATACTATAAATATGACCGCCAGGGGCGGAAAGAACCTGTTTATTTTTATGCCCGATGGCTTCAGGCTGATCCCAGTCAGAAGTTCCAGGCCGAACAGGAAGAGAAGAGAGAAGGATACGGACAGCATATAGAGCCTGATCTGTATTAAAACCTGGCTTATGCCGGAATCATACAGTAGCATCCCGTATCTATTGTACATGTCTATCCATTCCACGGAACCATGGACTATGGAGAAGGCAAAAAGATACAGAAATGCCTTACCGAGGCCGATAGACTTAAGCGTCTTTAAACCGAACAGGATGGCTGAGGCGATAAAGAAGAAACTCAGGCCGTAGATAAAATAGATTGTTATGAGGTTCTTTTCCAGGAAAACCGATAGTTCAAGAAAAAAGGTGTTCGTCATGGCGTCCCTTCCCGCTTTCCGCGTAACTGAATGTATGAAACGCTAAGGTCAGTCATAGGCATATTACGGCCGGATGGAGAGAAAAAGCCCCTTTATTATTTCTTCTCCGCGGGCCCGAAAGTCCATTGATAGGCGATATACATCGAAAGGGTATTCTGTCCGTGGAGATCACGGCCTGCCGATAATAGTATGTGATTTTCCTCGTTCAGATTGACTATCGCCCCCGCGTTAAAGCCGGTCCTTGAATTCTCGCCTTCTGCTGCGGGCGAATTATAGAATAGTTCTGCGCCAAGCGTCAGCATCTTAGAAATATCACGCTGCACCTCCCAGCCTGCGGACCGGTAGTTTTTTTTGCCGGGATTGAACCAGTAGCCGCCGCCCCCATAGGTTGTCCACGGCCCCCAGCTTTTCTGCAGCCATACGGGGACAAAGAACCTCGCGTGCCCTTCACCCAATCCTCGGCTGCCGCTTCCGGTGGGCGCCTCAACCATTGGGAATGTTCCCACCTGAGGCAGCGCATCGGTCTCATGTATAAAACGGTACTTTGCTCCAAGCTCTATATCTCCCAGGCCGTACTGTTTAGAACCTTCGTTCGGATGCGAATATGAAAACGGAACTATCATATGAAGCTGCAGATCTGGCAACGCGCCATAGTTAATCTCGAAAAGCGGAACTGCGCCTGATACCATATCCTTATCGTGTGCGTATTGTGAGGCAAGGTATACCTCCCAGTGAAGGTATTCTACAGGCTCTGGATCATCTGTCACAAATGGCGGGCCAGCCCAAGCCGTGGCCATGAAAAGGTGGAGTGATAGCGCCTCCATGACTAAAAGCATTATAGACGGATTCAAATATCTTTTTAAATATATGAGCCGACATTTTCCAGATGACATCATTTTTGGCTCTCCACATAGACGGGATGCTATAATCAACGGTTGAAATTGTCAAAGAATATTTTTCTATTGGTCTATGCGAAGGCCTGCCAACGGTCCGGGTTAACAGATGCGCGATTTTATCCCGCAATATAGCATTGGCCTAAGCCTGATGGCATACTTGAACCCCTCTTTTTCGAGCAGGGCATAAAGTTCCGGCATGGCGAATGCGGCGTCTCAACGGAAAAAACGGGGAATATCAATCTGCCGGTACTTTTCTATGACAGGCATCAGGGCCTTCTTCCAGTATTTGGCGCCATGCTGATCCCCCCTCCTCAGCATGGCATATTCCAGATCGACATGCTGGTTGAAGAGAAACAACGGATGGTAGCAATGGCAGGGAAAATAGCCGTTGTAAGCGGACCCTTGCTGTTTAAATGTTCAACCGACGCTTCCGTAAGCCCAATGGCTTCATCCAGCTCTCTGTAAGCCAGTAATCCGGCATCGCTGGTAATCCTTGCCCCGTGGAATTCCAGCTTCAATCTCCAATCGAAATGCAGCCGCAAACCGGATTTTTCATTTTCACCCATTGTATCTCCCCTGAGAAATATGGCGTGAGATGCTTTTCATCCTTATTTTGCGAGGGTTTCAGCATGATTTATATCTCAAAATGATATCTTCATAATATGGAAAATATGGGTTTATAAAAAGTGCTGCGCGCGGCTAATTGCTTAACTATAGTTTTCTGGCAAGAATGCACTCTACGGTTGAGCCGTCTTAATGTGAATTGCTGTCCGCATGGACATCTCTCTCTAAAAATTTTTAGTTCCTAAGAAAAAACCCCCGTTGAAAAACGGGGGTTTTTTCTTAGGAACTAAAAGTCCTTGAAAGGGGATTGGGATGATATTTTTAAAGAAAGGTTCTCCCGGATCGTCAGCTGGCGGCGGCCTTCTGGATCGTTTTCATATCGGCCTTTTCGAGCCTCCGCATGCATACATTCCAGTCGATATTTTTCATGAATGCGTCTATGTAGGGTTGCCTTTTTACCCCGTAGTCTATCGTGTAGGCGTGCTCATAGACGTCCATTACGAGCATCGGTATGAAACTCGCCGGGACGTTGAAGTTATGCGTATCGAGGCAGTAATTGTGGATTTTGCCGTCGTAAGTATTGATGCCCATCAGTACCCATCCCCTCGCGCTCAAACCGCAGGCCTTGAAGTTATCCGACCATTTATCGAAGGAGCCGAACTCCTTTGCTATAAGGTCGGAGAGCTCGCCCTTTGGCTTCAGGTTTTTCCCTCCGAGGTTCTCGAAGTAAAGCTCGTGGAATATCACCCCGTTCAGGGCGAAGGTCTCGTCGGCTTTCAGGGCCCGCAGATCGCTGAAGATCTGGTTTGCCTTCGAGATATCCACGGTCTTAAGCCGCTCCTCTATCTCGTTCAGCTTATTCACATAGCCGGCGTAGAGGATGTCCCTGTGCTGAGAGATCTGGTTTTCAGATATCCCGTCCAGTCCTTTGAGTTCAAATTTTTTGGGTTGATGCGCCATAATGCCCTCCTTTTTATCGCTGAAAAAATTTTTCCCCTTGCTGGAATCACAAGGGGCCTTTTCATGGCAAAAGTAAAACTTCTGTCATGCGTCTCATTTTCAATTAAAGCAGAAAATCCTGATTAGTCAAGAGGGGCGGGGACAAAAAAACGGCGGATTAAGATTACCTTATATACGCCTCGGTGACGTACCTTCTCATCATCCTGTGGGTGTTGAAGTAATAGGCGTTTTTACCGATGGCGTTCTGCATCATCTTTATCCATACTTTTCTATTCTCATAGTACGCGGGGATGACCAGCGTTTCAAGCTTATGGTATAAATCCCCGGCGTCATCCTTATCCGTGGACTGGGCGTTTGTCAATTCCGTTGGGTCCGGCCCGATGGACCACCCCGTAAACCCCTCTATGTGGCCCTCTATCCACCACCCGTCAAGGACGCTGAAGTTTATAACCCCGTTATGCGCCGCCTTCATGCCGCTTGTGCCCGACGCCTCCAGAGGCCTCATCGGGGTATTAAGCCATACGTCAACCCCCGAGACCATCTTCGAGGCAAGGTCCATGTCGTAGTTCTCAAGAAAAACGATCTTTACGTAATCCTTGAGGAGCTTCATTTTCGCGAATATGTCTTCGATCTTTTTTTTGCCTTCATAGTCCCTCGGGTGAGCCTTACCGGCATAGATGACCTGGAGCTTCCCCTTGGCGATCTTTTTAAGCCGTTCAATATCGGTAAGGAGGAGATTTGACCTCTTATAAGCCGTCGCCCTCCTCGCGAACCCGAAGGTGAGGGTGTCGTAGTCCATAGCGGCGCCGGTAGAGGAATTGACGTGATCTATGAGTTTTTTCTTGGCCGCCATATGGGCCTCCCATATTTCGTTCTCGGGGATCTTATCCACCCTTACGAAAAGTTCGGGCTCATTCGCCCAACCCGGCAGGTACTTGTCGTAGAGCCTGGCGAAGCTTTCGCACGTCCATGTAAACGTATGCACCCCGTTCGTGATCGCCCTGATCTTGTATCCCGGGAAGAGCAGCTTTGAGACCTCGCTGTGCTTTTTGGCGACTCCGTTTATGTACTGGCTAAGGTTCATGGCCAGGAGCGTCATGTTAAGACGGTCTTTCCCACCTAATTCCTTCAGTTTATCAATTGGGATTATCTCCCCCATTACATCTTTTACCATTTCGTAAGGGAATCTATCGTGTCCCGCCTCGATAGGCGTATGCGTGGTAAAGACGCATAATTCCTTTACCTTCTCCGTATCCCATACCTCGCTTTCATCCCAGACAGATTCTATGTCCCTTTTATGCCTTGTCAGGAGCTCAACCGCGAGGAGACACGCATGTCCTTCGTTCATATGGTATTTCTTGATCATGAAGCCCAGGGCCCTCAGCATAAGCACCCCGCCTATGCCGAGAACTATCTCCTGTTTCAGCCTGTAACGGTCGTCTCCTCCGTAAAGGGAATCCGTTATTTCCCTGTCCCCGGGCGCGTTCTCGGGGAGATGGGTATCGAGAAAAAAAACAGGGATGTTCCACCTGCCTGTCCGGCTTAAAATGTTATATGTCCAGACCTGAACGGCTACGTCCCTCCCTTCGATTTTTACATGTATCTTTTGAGGAAGGAGAAGCAGGTGTTCGGAAGGGCGCCATTCGTTAGGATACTCGAACTGGCGGCCGTTATCATCAAGAACCTGCCTGAAATAACCCTTCCTGTAAATCAGCGTGACGGCGACCATGGGCAGGTTAAGGTCAGCGGCCGATTTGATTACGTCCCCCGCAAGCACCCCCAGGCCCCCGCTATAGGTAGGTATGTCATTCTTGAACCCGATTTCCATGGAAAAATAAGCTATTTGCGGCTCCGATAGTATATCCTGCGTTAAAAAAGTCATATTTTAAAAGGCCTCCGCGATTATCTCTTCTGTAAGGTCAAACTTTAATTATATACACCAAAAGAATTTTTAATCAAGTGGCCTTAAAGGGCTAAGGGCTATGGAGTGAATTAATAACGGTGGTTTTCTTATTGCTTTAAAATCGATCGAATGCCTGCTATAATATACGGATGATTTGAGCACGGTTCAATATAATTATGTTTAATTATATATAAATATGTAAAAATATGAAGACATCAGCCGTCAATAAAAAGATCCATTTCCCTCTCCTTCTGGGGGCTCTTTTCATTATTTTAAACCTCACATCCTGCTCGATCTTCAGGTCCGCTAAAATCGACGCGAAAGTTGACGGTGCGAAAGCCGAAGCCCTTAATGCGCTGGTGGAGACGGATAAAGGGTTTTTACCTGAAGAAGAGTTTAATTCCGCTCTTCAGGATAAAAAAGCCGGCCATACCGAAGAGGCTGTATTTAAGCTTAAAAAAGTCAAAGAAGAGTCCCCTAACACCGTTTGGGCGCGCCGGGCGTCATTTCTCCTGAGTGTAATTTCAGTAGAGGCGGGGGGGGGTGATGAGGGGGGTGATGAGGGGAATTTCAGGGACGCGCAGCGTCTGGCTGACATTGATGAGTACCTCCTTTTTTATAAGGCCATGGCCTTTATAAATAAAAAGGAGTTCCCGCAGGGAATATCTTCGCTTGATTCCCTTTTAACCGCATACCCTGATTCGGCGCTGAGGCCTGACGCCCTTTATAAGAAGGCATACGCTCATAAAGAGGCTGAAAATCCAGATGAGGCCCGTAAGGTTTTCAACCAGTTTATCGCGGACTATCCAGAGGATATTCTTGTTCCGGACGCCTTGCTGGAAATAGCGCGCGCCTCCTTTAAACTCAACGAGCCTCTTGAAGCGATGAAGGCCATAAGAGCAATCCTTACAAGGTATCCGGCCCACATCGACGCGAAAGCCGCGGAAACATTGATGTATGAGATGAAATCCACCGGAGTTCAAATAGCCGAGCCTTCGCCGGAAGAGCGGTTTAGTAGAGGTCGGAGGCTTTTTTCGGCGTCGCGTTACGCCGATTCTATCGTTGAATTCTCGCAACTGACGAAAAACAGCCCTTACCGCGACAGGGCGATCATCAAGCTCGCCGCCGCCTTTATGAGGTTAAAACGTTATGACCGCGCTGAGAAAACCCTTAAAGACTATCTGGATGAAACCGATGGAGGGCCGAAAAAGGAACTCGACGCCCTCTATCTTCTTTCCCAGATAGCCCTCAAGCAGGGTAAGGAAGATGATCTCCTTAATGTCGAGAAAAAACTCGCCCGGAGGTTCCCGAAAAGCGCCGAGCGCGGCCGGACCCTCCTTTTTATCGGCAGGTTTTACGGGCCCGCTAACCCCGAAAAATCCATGGCAGCGTATAAGAAAACTCTTGACGAGTTTAAAGACACGGGAATCGCCCTTGACGCGCTCTGGGAGATGGGATGGCTCGCTTACAGGTCCGGCAGATTTGAAGAGGCCCTCGTTAGGTTTTCGTCCTACGGCGAATTTGAATGCAAGGACGCGAGCAAGTTCCTTTACTGGAGCGGCAGGAGCGCCGAGAAGACAGGTAATACAAAGGAAGCCGCGGATTTCTACGGGAAATTATGCGGCGGATTTAATGATACCTATTACTGCCGGATGGCTGAGGAACGTTTGACGGCGCTTGCGAAGACCGTCAGGTTAGACGAGGCTCCTCTACCCGCGAAGCCCTTATCGGCGGTTGTAGACCCTGTTGAACCCGTTCAGTACAGTCAGACTGGGCTTTACGAGCTTGAGGCCCCGGTTCTCGAACCTCCCCTGGCGCCTTTAAAGGTTTTTACAGACAGGCACTATCTTGCCGCCAAAGAGCTTTTGGCGCTGGGCCTTCCCTTGAAGGCGTCTAAAGAAATAAATTTTATCACGGAAAGGTATTCAGGTGAGCCGAGAGAAATCTTCGAACTGGCCCGGGCGCTCATAAATGCCGGAGATTATTATAACGCCTTAAGAATTTCCAGTTTATACCTTTCCGGGGAACGCGCCCTGGCGTGCGGCAAAGGTTTGGCCGATGTGCTGGCGCTGGGGTTCCCCGCACAGGTAGTCGAACTTATCAGGCAGACCGACCCGAATACCTGGGACCCCTATCTCGTGGCGGCGGTAATGAGGGAAGAGAGCAGCTTCAACCCGAGGGCGATATCTACAACCGGAGCGCTCGGACTGATGCAGATCATGCCGTCAACCGGCAGGGTACTGGCGAAAGAGTTCGGTAAAGACGATTTTGACTCGGAAGACCTTTTTGACCCGCGGACAAACATACAGTTCGGGTCACGCTACCTTAATGAACTCACCCGGAGGTTTAATAATAACGCGATTCTCGCGATAGCCGGCTATAACGCCGGGCCGGAGGCGGCTTCGAGGTGGAAGAGGTCATTTCCCGTTGAACCGGACGAATTCATTGAATCGATTCCGTACCTCGAGACCAGGAAATACACAAAAAGGGTGCTCAAAAGCTACGCCGATTACCTTAAGCTCTCCGGAATCCCCAATCCCTTTAAACGCATCATAAAGTACAACGCCCCCGGCGATACAAATATCAATTAAACAGGCCGCGGAAGTTTTTTTCAGACCCCATCCAAAGATTTTTAGTTGACGCTAAAAAACTTTGGATAGAGCTTGGGGTCCGTGCGGACGGCAATCTTATTTTCGGACGGATTACCCGTTACGCGCGTTTTCGCCGGGAAACCGCGTTAAACAATCGGCCGCGCGCAGCGCCTTTTTAAAAAGGTTCTCCAAAACCCTCCAAAGCCTCTTAATCGAAATTCATGGCGTAGTGGCGGCTGTATCTGTGGAAGATCTTTCTGATGGTTTTCGGGTCCGGATTGAAAGGGAGCTTTGGGGCATAGGGCATTGGCAGCCTGTGGCTTTTAAGGAAAGGCGTGCCTTCTAATTTGAGGTTATAGGATGTGATCATAAGCGGCTCGAGGTTTACGACGTCCTGGATGTTGTAGGCAAGAAGCGTCTCAAGGGCCTTTTGATTCTTATTTTCCCTGTAATCCCTCCACAGGAGGACGGCGAAATAGCCGTCGACACCGTCGAGTTCGCCCCTTTCGATCCCGAGTCTTTTTTCGCAATTCTTGAGCCCCCCGGTAAACCCGAGGTCTTTGAGGATGAATCTCAGATCGATATGCGCCTGCTTCATGCTTATTTCGAGATAACTTTCAATGAAAGGTATGTCAAAACACCTGCCGTTGAAGGTTACGATGACCTTATATTTTTTTATGTCATTTTTGAAATCTTCGAGGTTCTTGCCCTTTACATAGTAGTGGACCGACCTCCCGTCATATACCGAGATGGTTGTGATGTAGGCCCCGGGCCCAGCGAGGCCGTTTGTCTCGATATCAAGGTAAGCGGTCGCGTGGCGGAACTCCGAGAAAAGCCGCCAGTGCTCGCTTGCAGGCAACAGATCGGCGAAGTAGTTCGGGTTTTCATCCCTGAGGTGTCCGAAGGATTCATCGATGTGATCGTTAAAGGATAATATCTTTCTTGAATGGATATTATCCTTGCCAGAGCAGAGGTCCCAGGAAAGCAACCCTTTTCCCCACAGACTCCGCTCCAGCTTTTCACCTATGCCGGGTATGTGACAGAATGTATTTTTTAACACTGTTTTTAGCCTGTTGCCTTCATCATAAGAAGGTAACCAAAAAACACCGTTTGAAGAGTTTTTTGCCGGCTTTTCCTTTCGCTTTTAGTTTGTCAAAATCATGGATGACAGTTGACAAGTTTATTTGTATACGGTAATTTTACAACGAGAGGCGGAAATTAAAAACAAAAAAATGACAATTAAGGAAGAAGACGCGATTTTCATGAACGAGGCCATAAAAGAAGCCCGTAAGGCGGTAAGGTCGGGAGAGGTGCCTGTCGGGGCTGTAATTGTCAATAAAGATGGCATTATAGCCAGGGGGCACAATAAAAAAGAAGCGGGTAACGATCCTACGTCGCATGCGGAGATTTCGGCCATAAGAAGCGCCGCCCGGAAACTGAAGACCTGGCGCCTTACCGGAGGAACCCTTTATGTCACCCTTGAGCCGTGCCTCATGTGCATGGGCGCCATGATACAGGCGCGGATACCGAGACTTGTCTTTGCCGCCTTCGACCCGAAGGCCGGGGCGTGCGGATCTCTCTATGACATTTCCAGGGATACGAGGCTTAACCACAGGATGCATGTCACGTCAGGCGTTGGAAGAGAGGCTTCGGAAGAGCTCTTAAAATCCTTTTTTTCGGCCATGAGGTCGCGTAAGAAAATACCAGGTAGAACCTTTTTGTAAAAAAATTACCGCGGGGTTTTTTCAGAAATTTTTATGGTTCTTTCCCGCAAAAACCCGGAATCAGGAGGTATTTATAAATGACCGAGATATCGGACGCGATATTCCGCGAATATGACATACGGGGAACTTTCGGCTCTGATCTTACCCCTGATATCGCTCTTCTCCTCGGGAGGACCTACGCGCTTTATCTGAAAAAAACAGGCGTTAAAGGGGCCGGGGAAAGGGTTAAGATAAGCGTAGGCCGTGACGTACGGTTAAGTTCGAGCGCCTTGAGAGACGCTCTTATTAATGGACTTATCTCAAGCGGCATAGATTGCATTGACCTCGGCGAATGTCCGACCCCTCTGCAGTACTTCTCGATGCACACCCTTCCCGTGGATGGAGGAATAATGATAACCGGAAGCCACAACCCTCCGGAGTATAACGGGTTTAAGGTAAGCGTCGGCAAAGAAACCTTATACGGGGAAGAGATACAGAGGTTTAAAAAGATAATGAAGGAAGAGGTCCATGGAAAGCCTCAGGAGAGGGCCCGGACCGGGGAAGTTGAAAAAGTCGATATAATCTCAAAATATATAGATGAAATAAGTAAAAGGTTTTCTTTCCCGGGGCTGAAAAAGCCTCTTAAGGTCGCGGTCGACTGCGGTAACGGCACGGCGGGCCCCGTGGCTATTCCGCTTTTAAGGAAGCTCGGGTGCGAGGTCTTCGAGCTTTTCTCAAATCCTGACGGGCGTTTCCCGAACCACCACCCCGACCCCACGGTGCCGAAAAATCTTAAAGACTTGATCGGCGCTGTAAAGAGAGAGGGCGCGGATTTCGGGGTCGCCTATGACGGGGACGCTGACAGGATCGGAGCGGTGGATGAACTCGGCAACATTATCTGGGGCGACAAGCTCATGATAATCTTTTCCAGGGCGATACTCGGGAAGAATAAGGGCGCGACTATCGTCGGAGAGGTCAAGTGCTCCCAGGTCATGTATGACGAGATAGCGAGGGCCGGAGGAAACCCGGTCATGTGGAAGACGGGACATTCGCTCATAAAGGCGCGGATGAAGGAGCTTAAGGCGGCGATGGCCGGAGAGATGAGCGGACATATCTTTTTTGCCGACAGGTACTATGGGTTCGACGACGCGATCTACTCCTCATGCAGGCTCGCTGAAATAATAGCTGAAAAGAGGGCAATTGACGCTAATTTTGCCTTTTCAAGCCTCCTTAAAGGGGTCCCTCAAACGTCCGTTACTCCGGAGATCCGCATAGATTGCCCGGATAACATCAAGTTCGAGGTAATAGAGAAATTAAACGGCTCTATCGGTAAAGGGGCAAAGGATTTTAAGGTAAAGGATATTATAAGGATAGACGGATTAAGGATGAATTTTGAAGGCGGTTGGGCTCTTGTCCGGGCCAGTAATACACAACCGGTGCTCGTATTAAGGTTTGAGGCCGTTACAGAGGAGAAGCTCGAAGAGGCAAAGAGTTTTATAAAGGAAAGGCTAAAGAAGGTACTGCCCAAAGCGGCCTTACCTTTTTGATTTTTAAAGGTTTTTTCATATTCACGGCCCGATTGTTACTGTTTAATCTTTAATCTGTTTTAACATTGTTTCACGGCGTAATTATTCTGTATAATTGGGTATTAAATGTAATTAAATGTCAGATTAATTTATGTTCATATTTTGAACAAAACTGTTGACGATAATTTTCCAGTATGGTATTGTTCAATTTATGAACAATAAGAACGAACACTCTTCCCAGCATTCAGATGATTATCGTTCGCTCCTTCTCCTCGATGAAATCTCGAAGGGCACGGAGCTAACCCAGCGGGACTTAAGCAAAAAGCTCGGCGTCGCCCTCGGCCTTATAAACTCCTACGTCAAAAACCTCGTCTCAAAGGGCTACGTCACCGTTTCCACTATCCCGAAAAAAAGATATAAATACTACCTTACCGCGAGCGGTTTCGCCGAAAAGACCCGTCTTACGTATCAGCACCTTCAAAACTTTACTAACCTTTACAAGGTGGCGAGAAGGGATTTTCATCTGCTTTTCAACAATATTCAAAATTCAAATATAAGAAGTGTCGTCTTCTGCGGCGTCGACGAGGTCACTGAAATAGCCTTTTTGTCGCTCAAGGAGACAGACCTGAAACTCGCCGGGATCGTTGACAACGCATGGGCTGGTAAAAAATTTTTCGGCCAGGATATCCTAACGATGGAAGATATCGGAACTATCGGTTACGACATCGTCGTAATAACATCCTTTCAAAGCGGAGAGGCGCTAAAGAAGCGTCTGGTTGAGCTTGGCGTAGATGAAAAGAATATCTATGACATAAGCTCCGGCGGATGGCTTAAAAGGATCGAAGGTTAAATTAAATGACAGAAGGGGAGGTCTCAAATATGGCCGGTAAAAAGAACGGAAATATGAAGGCCCTGGTCTTAAGCGGCGGTAAAGGCACAAGGCTCCGTCCGATCACCTATACCGGCGCGAAACAGCTTGTCCCCATCGCCAACCGCCCGATCCTATCATATGTCCTCGATAATATAGCGAAAGCCGGGATAAAAGACGTGGGCATCATTATTTCTCCGGAGACCGGCTCCGAGATAAAAGAAACCATAGGGGACGGCGCTGACCTGGGGCTTTCGATAACCTATCTTTTGCAGGATCAACCGAAGGGGCTTGCGCACGCCGTCATAACAGGGCGCGAGTTCCTCGGGGACGACCCCTTTGTCATGTACCTCGGGGATAACCTCATAGGCTGCGGTATCGAAAATTTCGTGGAGACCTTCAATAACTCTGGCGCTGACGCCGTTATACTCCTGAAACCCGTCGAAAACCCCCAGGCCTTCGGTGTCGCCGAGGTAGATGATAAGGGTAAAATAACAAGGCTTGAAGAGAAACCTGAGAACCCCAGAAGTAACCTCGCCCTCGTAGGGGTTTATATATTTTCCGCTGAGATACATAATGCCATAGCCCAGATCAAACCCTCCGCGCGCGGAGAGCTCGAAATAACCGACGCCATACAGAGGCTCATTACCATGGGAAGGCCCGTACTGAGCCATATAGTCGACACATGGTGGCTTGATACCGGTAAAAAGGACGACCTTTTGGCCGCAAATACACTCGTCCTTGATGAGTGGTTCAAAAGGAAGATAGAAGGCGAGGTGGACTCAGCCTCCCAGATAACCGGCCGCGTGAGCGTGGAAAAAGGGGCCGTAATAAGAAACAGCACGCTAAGGGGCCCTATAGCCATAGGTAAAGGCTCTGTTATTGAGGACAGTTTCATAGGACCTTATACAAGCATAGGCCCGGATTCGCGCATTAAAAAATCCATCATTGAGCACAGCGTGATACTCGCTGGCGCTGAGATAAGCCATGTTGACCGCCTTGAAGACAGCCTGGTCGGCAGGGGCGCCAGGGTGGTCAAATGCCACCATAAGCACCAGGCCCTGAGGCTCATGATAGGCGACGACTCTGTTGTTGAGGTATGAAAATGTTTAAAAAAGGGCCGATAGAAGGCGTCCAGGTACGCCCCCTTAAGCGGTTCGCGGACAAACGCGGATGGCTCATGGAGTTATTCCGTAAGGACGAGGTGGATTCAGAGTTCTTGCCTGTCATGACATACATATCAATGACAAACCCCGGAGTAGCACGCGGCCCCCACGAGCACATCGACCAGGCCGATTACTTCTGTTTCGCCGGGCCCTCGGACTTCAAGGTCTATCTCTGGGACAACAGGAAAAATTCTTCCACTTATCTCAATATGACGGAACTCGTCGCGGGAGAATCCGCGCCTTCCGTGGTCATAGTGCCTAAAAACGTCGTTCACGCTTATAAGAACATCGGAGACAAGGACGGGCTTGTCATTAACTGCCCCAACAGGCTCTTTAAGGGGCAAGGGAAGAAAGACCCGGTTGACGAGGTCCGCTACGAAGAGGATTTAAATTCACCATACAGGCTGGACTGATGAAAATATTATTGACAGGCGCGAACGGGCAGCTTGCGAGCGACCTCTCACCGAGGCTCGCGAAAGAAGGTTTTAGCGTAAGAGGCCTGGACTCGAAGTCGCTCGACATTACCGATAAGGCAAAAGTCCTTGAGGAGGTCAACCGGACGAAGCCGGATATTATCATAAACTGCGGCGCTTACACTCAAGTGGACCTTGCGGAAGAGGAACGTGAAAAGGCCTTTAAGGTCAATAAAGACGGCCCGGCTAACCTCGCCGAAGCCGCAGGGGACGTTGCCGCGGCCCTGGTCCACATTTCAACGGACTTCGTATTTGACGGCCTCAGATCGACCCCTTACAGCGAAACGGAGAAAACAAACCCCCTGGGCGTCTACGGTCAGTCAAAGCTCGAAGGCGAGGGGGAGGTGGCCAGGAGGCTCAAAGAGCATATCATAGTGCGCGCATCTTGGGTTTACGGGGTTTACGGCAAAGGCGGGCATAACTTCGTAAAGACCATACTCAAGTACGCGGCGGAAAGGGATTTTTTAAACGTTGTTTACGATCAGGTGGGGACCCCGACCTGGACCGCGGACCTCGCGGACGCGCTGGTTAAGATCGTAAACAGCCTTGAAGAAGGAAGAACCGATTACGGGATCTATCATTATTCGAACGAGGGGGTGGCGAGCTGGTATGACTTCGCGGATTCAATTCTCGAAGAGGCTCGGCTTTCAGGCGCTTCTTTCAGATGCGGCGCGATCAAGCCGATACTGACTTCCGAGTTCCCGACACTCGCCAGGCGCCCGGCGTATTCGGTGCTGGATAAAAGCAAGATTAAAAATACTTTCGCCGTAACCATCCCGCACTGGAGGGCATCACTGCGTAATATGCTTAAAGAGTTAAATATTTTTAAGAAGGGAGGCGGCCTTGCGTAAGATACTCATCACCGGAGGGGCGGGTTTTATAGGAAGTAATTTTGCCCTCTACACGCGTGAAACGCACCCGGAGGACCGGATCATAGTCCTCGATAAGCTCACTTACGCGGGTAACCTCGAAAACCTGAAAGAGCTTAAAAAAGGCCCGTTATATGAATTTATAAAAGGCGATATAAACGATTTTGAATTAGTTGACGGAATATTCCGGAGAGAAGAGCATAGATATTGTGGTGAACTTCGCCGCCGAATCCCACGTGGACCGCTCGATAATCGGCCCAGGGGCCTTTATCGAGACGAACATTAACGGCACATTCACCCTTCTTGAAGCCGCCAGGAAAAACTGGCTCGGCAAGGGTAAAGCGGATTCCCGCAAAAGGTTTTTACATGTCTCAACGGATGAGGTCTACGGCTCCCTTGGGCCCACGGGGGCCTTTACCGAAGAGACCTCTTACTGCCCGAACTCGCCCTACGCGGCGAGCAAGGCCGCATCCGACCACCTCGTTAGAGCTTACCATCACACATACGGGCTTCCCGCCCTGACCACAAACTGCTCGAACAACTATGGCCCGTACCAGTTCCCGGAAAAGCTTATCCCGCTTATGATAATTAACGCCCTCAAAGGAATTGAGCTCCCCGTCTACGGCGACGGCCTGAACGTTCGCGACTGGCTGTATGTCGCTGACCACTGCGGCGCCATTAATATGGTTCTTCAAAAAGGGAGGATCGGCGAGACCTACAACATAGGCGGAAGGAGCGAGAGGAAAAACATCGATATCGTAAACCTCATCTGCTCCTTCATAGACGAGCGGGTTTCAGGGGATAAGGCTTTAAAGGAGCTATACCCTTTAAAGGGAAGCCGGAAGGATCTAATAAGGTTCGTAAAGGACCGCCCCGGCCACGACAGGCGCTACGCCATGGACTGCTCGAAGATAGAAAGGGAGCTCGGCTGGAAGGCAGGCGTTACTTTCGAGGAAGGCATAAGGAACACCGTCGGCTGGTACATCGAAAACCGGCCCTGGTGGGAGAGGATAATCTCCGGGGAATATACGAGGTACTATGAGCTCCAGTACGGAAAAAGGATTTAACAGGATGCGGAAAAACCCTTCCATAGCGCCGGGGTTCCGCGCGAAGCGCCGCGGGGTAACCGATCATTCTTCTAATGATTATAGTTGGATAGTAAAAAATAGCGGCTCGCCGTCGATACCGGTAACTCAACCGCCGGTATCAGGAGCGGAGAGGTCTTTAAGGCATGAGTAAGATCCTTGTAACAGGCTCATCAGGGTTTATCGGGTTTCATCTCTCCAAAAGGCTCCTTGAAAGGGGGGATACCGTCGTAGGGATAGATAATAATAACAGTTACTATGACGTAAACCTTAAGCTCGCGAGGCTTAAAGAGCTCGATGGCCGGAAGGGCTTCAGGTTCGTAAAGCTTGATATATCCGACAGGAAGGGAGTAAGGGAGCTCTTCTCAAGGGAGAAGTTCGATATCTCAGTGAACCTCGCTGCCCAGGCAGGGGTCAGGTACTCACTTGTAAACCCCTATGCCTACATAGAAAGCAATATAGACGGTTTTCTCAACATACTCGAGGGGTGCAGGCACTACGGGGTTAAGCACCTAATATTCGCGTCGTCGAGTTCTGTTTATGGGGCTAATACGAAGATGCCGTTTTCGGTACATCACAATGTCGATCACCCCGTCTCCCTCTACGCGGCTACCAAGAAGGCCAATGAGCTTATGGCGCATACGTACTCAAGTCTGTATAAGATACCTTCAACGGGCTTGAGGTTCTTTACGGTTTACGGCCCGTGGGGACGGCCCGACATGGCGCTGTTTCTTTTTACAAAGGCGATACTCGAAGGCAAACCCATAGACGTCTTCAACTACGGAAAGATGCAGAGGGATTTTACTTACATAGACGATATCATAGAAGGTGTTGTGAGGGTTATCGACAGGGTCCCTGAGCCAAACCCGGGCTGGGACGGCAAAGCCCCTGATTCCGCCACGAGCTACGCCCCGTATAAGCTCTATAACATAGGGAACAATAATCCTGTCGAGCTTATCAGGTTCATAGAGGTGCTTGAGGACAGCCTCGGGAAAAAGGCGGATAAGAACCTGCTGCCTATCCAGCCGGGGGATGTGCCCGCGACGTACGCGGACGTGGATGATCTCATAAAAGACTTAGGTTTCAAGCCCGCGACAACCATCGAGGCCGGCATAAGCAGGTTCGTAGAATGGTATAAAGGCTATTACGGCCTGAGATAACCGGATTTTGTCTGGAGAACCATGAAAGAATCTTTACAGGAAATGATAATAGAACCGAAGAAGGGCTGGATGCCGGTAAACTTCCGGGAGCTGTGGAAGTTCCGCGAACTCCTTTATTTCCTCGCCTGGCGGGACGTAAAGGTCAAATACAAGCAGACGGCCCTCGGGATAATCTGGGCCGTAATGCAGCCGCTTCTGGCCATGCTCGTCTTTTCGGTCCTCTTCGGCAGGTTCGCGCGCATGCCTTCCGACGGCCTGCCTTATCCCATATTCGTGTACATAGGGCTTCTGCCATGGAACTATTTCGCCTCCGTCCTCGGACAATCGACGAACAGTCTCGTGGCGGGCTCCAACCTCATCACGAAGATATACTTCCCGAGGCTTATCATACCAATGAGCTCGGCTATAGCCGCGCTTCTGGATTTCTTCTTCGGGGCGGTCTTCCTCGGGGTCATGATGGTCTACTACGGCGTGGGTTTAAGCCCCGGGATATTGCTCGTCCCCTTTCTCATCGCCATAACGCTTATGAACGCCGTCGGTTTCGGCATCTGGTTTTCGGCCCTTAACGTGAGGTACAGGGATATCCAGTACGTCATACCGTTTCTGATACAGACATGGATGTTCGTGACGCCTGTCATCTACCCCAGTAGCCTCCTCGGCGGTAGGTACGGATGGCTGCTTATGCTTAACCCCATGGGCGGGGTCATAGAGGCCTTCCGCCCGGCCGTCCTCGGCCACGCGCCCGTGCCGTGGGCGTCTCTCGGCATATCAACGGCTGTGGGGTTTCTGGTGTTCATGGGCGGCGTATTTTACTTCCGCCGCGTCGAGCGGTACTTTGCGGACGTTATTTAGAAATAGCATATAAAGAGATTAACTAATATGGCAAGGCCGATCATAGAAGTCGCAAACATTTCAAAAAGCTACACCATCGGGATGAAGGAATCCTACGGCAGCCTCAGGGACGAGATTATGCAGGCCCTGATCTCCCCGTTCAGGCGCAAGGGCCGGTCCGGTTCCGAAGAAAGCCGGGATACGTTCTGGGCGCTTAAAGACGTGTCTTTCAAGGTGGAGGAGGGCGAGGTCCTCGGGATAATCGGAAGGAACGGCGCCGGAAAATCAACGCTTTTAAAGATACTCTCCCGCATAACCGAGCCTACGAGAGGACGGATAACGATGCGGGGAAGGGCGGCGAGCCTACTTGAAGTGGGAACGGGGTTTCACCCGGAGCTTACCGGGAGGGAGAACATATTTCTTAACGGCGCGCTCCTTGGGATGACCAGCAGCGAGATTAGGTCAAAGTTCGACGAGATAGTGGCGTTCTCGGAGATCGAAAAATTCCTCGATACCCCGGTTAAGAGGTACTCAAGCGGCATGTACGTAAGGCTCGCTTTTGCCGTTGCGGCCCACCTTGAGCCTGAGATACTGATAATAGATGAGGTTTTGGCCGTCGGGGACGCTGAATTTCAGAAGAAGTGCCTCGGCAAGATGGGGGATGTCGCGAAAGGGGGGAGGACGGTATTGTTCGTCAGCCACAACATGGGGGCCATTGAACGCCTCTGCACACGGGGCATTGTACTTAACAAGGGTTTTGCAATTCAGACACAAAACATTAAAGAGGCGCTATCCCTTTACTTAGAGCATGCTAAATCGAGTGAAATAGTTTTTGAAAATAAAGTCTTGAAAAAGGCCGGAATAACTCAGAAAGAGGACTTGATTGAAATTTACGCTGTATACGAAGTGGATCACAAGATAGAAATACCGTGTTTGGGTTTCGTTATAAGTGATTATATGGGCCGACCTATATGTGGAGCTAATCCTATAATAGTCCCACCTTCGGACTTTTCCACGCCTAAAAGTGCTGGCACAATAAAAGCGGTTCTGGAATATCCTAAATTACTCAACGGAATTTACCGCCTGTCATTATGGTTTGGGAATGGAAAAGAAGAATATTTTCACGCACAGGACTGTCTTACATTTGAAGTTGTAAATATGGCAGGTTTAAAACAATTACCGGCAGCTGCCGTCGGCGCAGTGTTGCCGATATGTAAATGGATTTTTACATAGGAGGAATATTTAATTTCAATATGAACTTTATTAAATTACTAATCGCAAAGTCTAAATTGAAACATTTTTGGGCGAAGAATAATTCTATTTTCTTTCACACATTAAAAAATATAGTGGTCGATTGTGTTGATAGAGAAGAATATATTCAAAGATTATCGAAAGGAAAAAAAGTTCTTCATTTTGGCTTCTTGGATTCTCCATTTTGTGAAGAAAAAATACGTAATGGTGAATTGCTCCATTTGAAAATAAAAAAAGTTGCCAGTTATCTATGTGGGCTTGATATTAATTTGCCAGCTTTACAAATCTATAGAGAAAAAACAAAAGATGAGAATAATAGCATTTTTGATCTAGATAATGATTTTGAAGAATCGCCAATACTTTTAAAAAACTATGACCTTATTTTATTGCCAGAAGTGTTAGAACACTTGGAAAACCCTGGTAGAGCACTGAAAAATTTATACAGATTATTGATTTTAAATCCAGGATCAAAATTATGTATTACAGTACCAAATGCCTTTTTTGCAGGAAGTTTTTTTGCGGCGATGAATGGCAATGAAGTTGTCCATCCGGACCATAATTATTATTTTTCTCCAATAACACTGAGAAATCTTTTGAGCAAGACAGGATTCTCATGCAATGAAATTTTAGTTTATTATGGTAAAGGGGAGGGTATACTCCCCGGCGTCACGCAAAGAGGAATTATAGCCGTCTGCGAGCCCCGTGTTGCAAACGCAAAAGCAACATAAAACCAAATTTACAAATATCTGCTCGAAGGCGGAATATGGCCGATATCCTTAAGTCCGGGATGAAGAGGGCTTTCAGAAAGTGAATATCCTTCATACAGTCGAGTTCTACCATCCTTCAGTCGGCGGGCATGCAGGAGGTCGTCAAACAACTTTCAGAGCGCCTGGTCCGGCTTGGCCATGCTGTGACAGTAGCCACTACGCGCTTGCCAAATCGAAAAGAAAAAGTCATTAACGGTGTAAAAGTCGAGGAGTTTGCCGTCAAGGGGAACCTTGCCAACGGGATGTCCGGCGAGATCGAACGGTATCAGCGATTTTCTGCTTAACGGAGAGTTTGATGTTATAACGAACTTTGCCGCCCAGCAGTGGGCAACTGACGGAATGATTGGCATACTTAACAAAATTAAGTCGAAAAAGGTCTTTGTCCCCACCGGTTTTTCAGGGCTTTATCTATCACAATATGGAAAAGTATTTCGAATCAATGAAATCCTGGATGAAACAATATGATATGAATATTTTTCTTTCAGAGAATTACCGCGATATAAATTTTGCACGCGGTTGCGGTGTGGAAAAAATTGCCGTTATCCCGAACGGCGCGGCCGAAGATGAATTCCTCCCTGGACACAGGCATTGATATCCGAGCGCTGCTGGGAATCCCAAGGGACCATTTCCTGGTCCTGCATGTAGGTTCCCATACCGGGGCCAAGGGGCACGCGGAAGCGATAGATATATTCAGGAAAGCCCGCATCAAAAAGATAACGTTCCTGATGGTCGCAAATGACCTTGGCGGCGGCTGTACAAAAAGGTGCAAACTAAAAAAATTAATTTTCAATCTTCGGTTCAGGCTTGGATCTGGCGACAAGAAGTTAATTATCTCCTCTCTTCCACGGCCTCAGACGATAGCGGCGTACAAGGAGGCTGACCCTTTTTTTATTTACTTCAAATATCGAGTGCTCGCCCCTGGTGCTTTTCGAATGCATGGCCTCAAGGACGCCTTTTCTGACTACCGATGTGGGGAATGCGAAGGAAATAATTGATTGGTCCGGCTGCGGCGCGATGCTGCCGACAGTGACTGACCTGGAAGGTTTCAGCAAGGCAGAAATCAAGAGTTCGAGCATTTTGCTGGAGGAAATTTACAGGCAACCTGAAGAAAGAAGGCTGATGCGGGAGGCTGGATTTAGGGCCTGGCAGGAAAGATTCACGTGGGAGAAGATAACAAATGATTATGAAAAACTTTATAAAACGGTTTAGAGGCGGATATAAAAGATTGATAAACGGGTACGAGGATCCGGTACGCAATGTTTCCTGCAGCGAATTTGAAGTCGAAAACTGGATAATATCCGACTTCATTATAAGCGAATTGATACCGGTCGTTGGTGTAAGACCTTATCCCATCGAAGAGCTCTGCCTTATGACAGCGGCAATCTGCCGCCTCAGACCCACCCACCTTTTTGAATGGGGTACTAACCTTGGAAAATCCGCAAGGATATTTTATGAGATATCCCGCAATTTCAATATCGAAATGGATATAAACTCGATTGACCTCCCTGACGACGTCGAACATGTCGAGCACCCAGGGGAGAAAAGAGGCGCCTTCGTAAAAGGAATAAAAATGGTAAAACTTCACCAGGGAGATGGCTTGGATGTCTCTCTTAACATTTGCAGGAGAATTCCAGCGGACAAACGCCTCCTGTTTTTTCTTGACGGGGACCATAGCTACGAGACTGTAAGGCATGAACTGGCTGAAATAACAAGAGTCATGCCTGAAGCGAATATCCTTTTGCATGATACTTTCTTTCAATCCTCAGACTCTGGTTATAATACAGGACCATACAGGGCCATACAAGATGTTCTAATGAAATTTTCAGGAAGGTATTCGTTATTTTCCACTAAACTGGGGCTGCCTGGCATGACTTTATTATGGCAGTCAGATAGAGATTGATTGGGAGACATGATAATCGTTAGGCTGATGGGCGGGCTCGGCAACCAGATGTTCCAGTACGCGGCAGGCAGAAGGCTTGCCCATATCCATAACGTCCATTTAAAGCTTGATCTGAGCTGGTTCAACAACATTGAAAATGTTAATACAGCGAGGCGATATGAACTCCATGTATTTAATATAATAGCGGATACTGCTTCACCTGAGGAAGTTGCGCTTCTTAAAAGGGATAAGATGAGTGTATTCCCGGAGGGAATAAAAAAGTTCATCAACGCAATAAACCTTTTCAAGGTGTCGACCTGGATACGTGAAAAGCATTATCATTTCGATCCGGCTATTCTGAAGTTGACTGATAATGTGTATCTCGAAGGTTACTGGCAAAGCGAGAAATATTTCAAGGATATAGAGGCTATCATCCGCAAGGAGTTCACTATAAAGGAGCCACTCTCCGGAAAAAACAAGGAGATGGCTGAACTGATAAGGTCTTCCGCGGCCGTCAGTATCCACATCCGCAGGGGCGATTACGTCACAAATCCAAGTACAAACCAATTCCACGGAGTGTGTGGACTGGATTATTATAGTAACTGCATAGAAAAAATAGCGGGGATGATAAAGAAGCCACACTTTTTTGTATTCAGCGATGAGCCTGAATGGGCGCAAAATAATTTAAAACTCCACTATCCTACCAAAATTATAGCTCATAATGCAGCAGGTATGGCATACGAGGATTTGCGCCTTATGAGCCAGTGCAGGCACCATATAATAGCAAATAGCTCATTTAGCTGGTGGGGCGCGTGGCTCAATCCCGATCCAGATAAGAAGGTGTTTGCGCCGAAGAGGTGGTTTAAAACAAATGAATATAATGATGCCGACCTTATACCAAAGAGCTGGTTGAGAGTATGATCCACAGGGTTTCGGTACTGATGCCGGTATATAATGGTGAGCGATTTTTGAGGGAGGCGATAGAGTCCATTCTTAGCCAGACGTACAGGGATTTCGAGTTCCTGATAATAAACGACGGGTCGAATGACAGAAGCGTTGAGATCGTAGAGTCGTACCATGACCCGCGGATAAAACTTGTGCATAATGAAAAGAATCTCGGCTTGATAACCACGCTCAATAAGGGGATAGAGATTGCCGAAGGGCGATACATAGCCCGGATGGATGCGGATGACATAAGCCTTCCCAGGAGGCTGGAAAAGCAGGTTTCCTTCATGGACGGGAACCCGGATGTGGCGGTTTGCGGCACATGGGTTGAAACCTTCGGGGCGCAAAAGATACTCTGGAGATATCCTCTTGTCCCGGAGGCGGCCAGGTGCAGGCTTCTTTTTTTGCCCCCTGTGGCGCACCCGAGCGCGATAATAAGAAAAAGCGTGCTGGAGGAGAAGGGCCTCCGGTACGACACGGGGATGAGATACGCGGAGGACTATGACCTCTGGGTGAGGATCTCGGAGGGGTCAAGGATATCCAATATAGGAGAGACACTCCTTAAATACAGGCTCCATGAAAACAGCCTGAGCAAGGTCTTCAGAAAAGGCCAGGCCGATACCTCAAAAACTATTCAGAGAAGGCTTTTTGAACGCCTCGGCATGGAATTCAGCGAGGATGACCTTGACCACCATTGGGAGTTGATAACCTTAAGATTCAAGCCGGCCGAGGGGTTCCTCCTGAGGACTGAAAGCTGGCTTACGAGGATTGAAAAGGCGAATGGTCAGAAGAAGATATACGACAGAGACATCCTCCATTGCGAACTCTCTCAATGGTGGCGGTCCGCCTGCCTTGCGGCCTCTTCGCTTGGCCTCGGCGCCTGGAGGATTTTCAGAAGCGCCGGGTTAAGCAGGTACAGGGACAATCTCAGGCCTCTCAAGAACGCGCACGTGTTCCTGATGTGCGCGATAGGACGATGGTAGCTCCGTGAAGAGACCTCGGATAAACACGCGAGTTCCGGAGCGCGTAACCCCAGTTCCAAGAAAAGGTTTTCTAAAAGAGGTATGAAAGACATTTTGCGTACTATCTTAAGAAAGACTCCATTCGAAAGACAGGTATACCTTTTTATGATTTTTTTAGAAGAAAATTGGCAAGATATCCAGGCGTTGATGAACTGCAAAAGCTGGAGGTACGGCATGAAGGCCTTAAAGTCCGGTTCTCGGAAGTCTCACCTGCCATGAAGGTTCTTTATGTTGACCATAGTCCGCTTGCCGGCGGCGCGACAAAGGTTATGATAAATCTTCTCGGCATGTTGCGGCATGAAGGGGTCTCCCCGATAATCGTATGCTCGGAGGGTTCAAAGATCAGGGAGTCGTTTGAGGGCATGGGGTTTAAGGTTTATACGATGCCAATGCCCTGGTTTACAAAAGAGGCGAACCTCTTTAAATATGTTTCCTACGTCTTCTTCTTTTTACTATCATCCTACCGCATATCAAGGCTGGTTCGGAGGGAAGGCATCGAGATAATACACGCCAATACCTTTATAGCCAATCTTTATTGCGTAATCCCGGCTATTATTACCAGAAGGCCCTTGGTCTGGCATATGCATGACATCCTTGAGATAGGCCTTTTTAACAAGATATTTGTCAGGTTTTCGGGGTTCGGTGCCTCAAGGATAATATGCGTATCCGAAGCGGTGAAAAAACGGCTGGTTGAATTCGGGGTGAGCGCCGGGCTATGCACCGTAATATATAATTCAATGACCCCGGCGAAAGATTTTGCCGGACGCGGAAGATTCAGGAAATGAACTAAAGATTGATAAAAACGTCCTTCTTGCCGGAGTGATCGGCTTCCTAACACAGTTGAAGGGGCAGGAGGTCTTTGTTAGGGCGCTCCCCGCAATTGCAAGGGATTTTCCAGATGCAAAATTCGTAATAATCGGTGATATTATATCCGAGTCCGATTTGGATTACAGGGACTTATTATACAAATTGGTACAAGAGTCCGGTATGGGCGGTAAGGTCGTATTCACGGGACTGCGCACCGACATCCGTGATATCATGTCGGATCTGGATGTGGTGGTTCATACCTCTATCCTCCCGGATTCGTTGCCAACGGTGATACTTGAGGCCATGAGCGTTGGCAGACCGGTCATCGCAAGCAAAAGAGGCGGCTCAGCGGAGATTATCACCAGCGGCCTGAATGGTTTTCTGATACCATCGAATGATCCGGCAGAGATAGTACGGGCCATATCTTTATTATTCAAAGACAGGAGTTTGAGGGAGAGGATGGGTAGAGAAGGTGTTAGGACCATTGAAGATAGATTCCGGCCTGAGGAGAATCTTAGAAAGGTAAAGGCCGTCTACATGGATGTGGCGGCTTCGGGGAGATGGACATCATGAAGATACTTGTTACAGGAGGAGCCGGCTTCCTCGGTTCTTTTGTCGTCGAAAAGCTCAGGGAGAGGGGCTGCAAGGAAATATTTATTCCGAGGAGCGCTGACTATAACCTCGTGGACCGCGAGGCGTGCAGAAGGCTCTATAAAGACGCGAGGCCTGATGTTGTGATACATCTCGCGGCAAGGGTCGGCGGCATAGGCGCTAACCGCGAAAATCCAGGCAGTTTCTTTTATGACAACCTCATGATGGGCGTGCAGATGATTGAAGAGGGAAGGCTTTTCGGACTCAAGAAGTTCGTGGCCCTGGGAACCATTTGCGCGTACCCGAAGTTCACGCCGGTCCCTTTTAAGGAAGAGAACCTGTGGGACGGCTACCCCGAGGAGACGAACGCGCCCTACGGTCTCGCGAAAAAGATGCTGCTTGTTCAATCTCAGGCATACAGGCGGCAGTATGGCTTTAATAGCATCTATCTCCTCCCCGTGAATCTTTACGGCCCCGGAGACAATTTCGACCCGGAGTCTTCGCATGTTATCCCCGCCCTCATAAAAAAATGTTTCGACGCCGTCAAGGAGAAGTCGCGGTCGATAACCGTCTGGGGGACCGGAAAGGCTACAAGGGAGTTTTTGTACGTGGAGGACGCCGCGGAGGGCATAATGCTCGCCACAGAAAGATATGACAAGAGCGAACCGGTAAATCTTGGCGCGGGCTTTGAGATCTCAATAAAAGACCTGGTTCTTCTTATCGCCAGACTTACGGGCTTTAATGGGGAGATAATATGGGATACGGCCAAGCCCGATGGCCAGCCCAGAAGGTGCCTTGATACGACGAGAGCGTCGAAAGAGTTTGGTTTTAAAGCGAAGACGGGCTTCGAGGAAGGGCTTAGAAATACAATTGAGTGGTACAGGAATAAGAGGGACTCTGTCCTTTAAAATGAACCCAGCGCGCTTTACCGGCATCATCGCGAACCTCGCGATGAGGATAATAAAACCGTTTCTCAAGAGGAACCCATTGACAATGGTTTTTTTAAAGAATAAATGACCGTTTGACGATAGTTCGTCTAAAGGTTTTGAAAAATTTTAGATAGGGAATATAATAAGATAAAGAAGAAAAAGGAGTTTATATGTCGGGGAAAAAGGCATTAATAACAGGCATAACCGGGCAGGATGGCTCTTATCTTTCAGAGCTTCTTCTCGAAAAGGGATACAAAGTATACGGCATGGTAAGGAGGGCGAGCGTGGAAAGGTTCGACAGGATAGAACATATCCAGGACAGGCTCAACCTTATTCAGGGCGACCTGACCGACCAATCGTCTCTTGACGAGGCGATTAAATCCGTTCAGCCTGATGAGGTCTATAACCTCGCGGCGCAGTCCTTCGTGCCGACGTCGTGGAACCAGCCGACCCTGACAGGGGAGGTAACAGGGATCGGCGCCACAAGGGTCCTTGAGGCCGTAAGAAAGATTAAGCCTGACGCGAAATTTTATCAGGCCTCCAGCAGCGAGATGTTCGGTAAAGTCAGGGAGGTCCCGCAGACCGAACTCACCCCCTTTCATCCCCGGAGCCCCTACGGAGTCGCCAAGGTATACGGCCATTTTATTACGGTCAATTACAGGGAGAGCTACAACCTTTTTGCCTGCTCCGGGATACTCTTTAATCATGAATCTCCCAGAAGGGGGTTTGAGTTCGTCACGAGGAAGATAACTAACGGGGCGGCTAAGATAAAGCTGGGCCTCGCGAATGAGCTCAGGCTTGGGAACCTCGACGCTAAAAGGGATTGGGGATTCGCCGGGGATTATGTAAAGGCCATGTGGCTTATGCTTCAGCAGGATGAGCCTGATGATTACGTAATCGCCACAGGTGAGACCCATAGCGTGCAGGAGTTTGTCGAGGCCGCCTTCGGGCACGCCGGCCTCGACTGGAAAAAACATGTCGTCATCGACCCGAGGTTTATAAGGCCAGCTGAAGTCGATTCCCTGGTAGGTGATCCGTCAAAGGCCAGGAAGAAACTTGGATGGAAGCCAAGGGTAAGCTTTCATGAGCTTGTTAAGATGATGGTGGAAGAGGATATAAGGGGCCTGAAGGTGCGCACTAATCAAGAGAAAATCCGGAGAGACAGTTAAGATGAGGCCCGGATGTAAAGTGCTTATAACCGGCATAGCCGGCTTCGCGGGTTCTCATCTTTCGGAACGGCTCCATGGAAAGACTGAACTATCGGGCATTCACATCGATGATAATTTAAAGAATATTTCGGGGTTGCCCGGTATAAGGTTGTTTAAATGCGACCTGTTGGATTATAAAAGTACAGTTGAAGTTTTGGAGCAAGCAAGTCCGCGGTACATATTCCATCTGGCCGCTCAATCAGCCCCGTCCATTTCAGTGGCGGACCCAGGGGAAACCCTTAAGATTAATATCTTTTCTACATTAAATTTGTTTGAAGCTGTCCTTAAAACCGTCCCGGGAGCTGTCGTTTTAAACGTTGGCTCCGGCGATGAATACGGTAATGTCTTACCCGAGGACCTGCCCGTAAAGGAATCCGCTGAGTTTAAACCCACAAATCCATACGCCGTAAGCAAGGTCACCGCGGACATGCTTGCTTTCCAGTACTGGAAAAGCAGGTCTCTAAAAGTCATACGGTGCCGGCCTTTTAACCATCTCGGCCCCCGTCAGTCGGATCAATTTGTCGCGTCCGCTTTTGCCAAACAGATCGCTGAAATAGAAGCCGGGTTAAGAAAGGAGAAAACCCTGAAGACGGGAAGTCTCGAGGCATCGAAGGATTTTCTTGATGTAAGAGACGTGGTAAGGGCATACGAGTTTTTAGTGGATAACGGCAAATATGGCGATGTATATAATATATGCTCCGGCAGAGCCGTTAAAATCAGGGAGTTACTCGATACGCTGCTTTCTTTTTCAAGTGAAAAGATAGAGGTCATGCAGGACGTCTCCAGGTTAAGGTCAGGGGATTACAATATCGTCTATGGCGATTGCTCGAGGATTAAAGCGCTCGGATGGTCGCCGGAGTACGGGCTTGAAGACGGGCTCAGGGCTCTGCTGGATTTCTGGAGAGGGGAACTCAAGAGGGGCTCACGGGAGCCTCTATAATAAAAGGCGGGTAGACGTTTGAGGATAGGAATAAACGCGCTTTACCTTCTGCCCGGAAAGATAGGCGGGAGCGAGATATACATACGAAACCTGGTAAAGTGGCTTGCGAAGGTCGACAGGAGCAACGAATATCTTATCTTTATAAACAAGGAGAGCGCCGGGTATTTTGAGAAGCTCGCGCCGGGGGTGAAGACGATACTTTGTCCCATACGGGCGGCAAGCAGGCCAGCGAGGATATTGTGGGAACAGATAGTATTGCCGTTCCAGGTAAAACTTAACGGTATCGACGTGCTCCTTTCAACCGGCATGACCGCTCCACTTATCTGCCCTGCCGCTTCCTTTCTTGTGATATTCGACATGCAGCACATAAACCAGCCGCAGAATTTCCAGAAGCGGTATCTGTTTTTTCTGAGGAGCATCATCTATTTGAGCGCCAGGGCATCCAGGTGCATTATTACGATCTCCAGAAAATCAAAGGAGGACATCGGGAGGTTCTATAAGATAAAACCCGATGCTATCGGGATTACTTATATGGCTTGCGACCACGCGGCTTTTTTCAGGCGTACTCCCGAGGAGATATCTTCTGTACGGAAGAGGTATAATCTGCCCGGGCGCTTTATTTTATATATAGCCTCATCTCTTCCGCACAAGAACTACGAAAGGCTCCTTAAGGCTTTCAGAAAGGTCAGGGAGATAGATAAAGAAATAAGCCTTGTGCTGATCGGCGCGAGGGATTACGGCCAGGACGTCGTATCGGCAAAGATAAAAGAGCTTGGGCTTAAAAACGATGTTATCTTTCTCGGATGGCTGCCCTTTGAAGATATACCGCTGATATACTCCGCCGCCGAGATTTTTGTGTTCCCATCATTACATGAGGGGTTCGGGATCCCGGTCCTTGAGGCGATGGCCTGCGGCGTGCCTGTAGTCACGTCTAAGATAGAGCCCATTATTGAGGTTGCTGGAGGCGCCGCGTTGCTGGTGGACCCTTTGAATATTGATGAGTTGTCCGAGGGCATGCTGTCGGTAATGAAGGACAGCCGTTTAAGAGAGATGCTTACAAGAGACGGTCTTAAGAGGGCCGCCGAATTCAGCTGGGAGAAGACAGCCAGGGACACCCTTTCGATAATACGCTCTACCTTAGCTGGAAGATAAAAGGAAATGGCCTGGATTTCGGTATCCATAGCCATAGTAAACTGGAACGGTAAAAAGTTTCTGGAGATTAGCCTTCAATTCATCTCCTTGAGGCGATGGCCTGCGGCGTGCCTGTAGTCACGTCTAAGATAGAGCCCATTATTGAGGTTGCTGGAGGCGCCGCGTTGCTGGTGGACCCTTTGAATATTGATGAGTTGTCCGAGGGAATGCTGTCGGTAATGAGGGACAGCCGTTTAAGAGAGATGCTTACAAGAGACGGTCTTAAGAGGGCCGCCGAATTCAGCTGGGAGAAGACCGCGCTTGATACGCTCTCGGCCTTCAGCCCTGTACAGGGTAAAGGTTAAACGGCCATGATAAACCCGCCGAGGATTACTATCATAACGCCTTCCTTCAACCAGGGCAAGTTCATCGAGAGGACGATCAACAGCGTTATCGGGCAGGGCTACCCTGACCTTTAGTATATCGTGATTGACGGCGGATCGACCGATGAGACCCTCGGCATTTTGAAAAAATATGAGAAGCGCCTGAAGTGGATATCCGAGAAGGACAGGGGCCAGTCGGATGCGATAAATAAGGGTATAAAAATGTCCTCCGGTGATATAATCGCCTACCTGAACTCGGAGGATTTATATGAAAAAGACGCGCTTAAAAAAGTCTCCGCGTTCTTCGCCTCAAATCCTTCGAAGATGTGGCTTACGGGCAGGTGCCGGATAATAGATGCAGATGACATGGAGGTGCGGGGCTTCATAACATGGTACAAGAATCTCCTTCTCAGCCGCTACAGCTACAACGCGCTCCTGGTGACGAATTTCATCTCCCAGCCCGCGACATTTTTAAGGCGGAAGCTTGTAGAGGAGTGCGGGTTTTTTGACGTAGACCACCACAGGGTCATGGACTATGACTACTGGCTGAGGGCCGGCAGGAAGCACAGCCCCGGTATAATAAACCACTACCTCGCAAGCTTCAGGGTACACTTCGAATCAAAGACATCGAGCTCTTTCAAGGATACCTTCAGGCAGGAGCTGGAGGTATCCAGGAAGTATTCGGGCTCCGGGGTCATAAATGGGCTGCATTACCTGAACTACGCCGGTATATGCGCCGCCTATTCCGTCCTCGATGGATTGGCGAAGTTGAGGCGCAGGCAGACCCCATGATTCCATTAAAATTTTAATATTTGAAGGGGGAACAAGACACATGAAAACCATCGGAGCAAAGAAAAACCGGAATAAATCTTCCGGAAAGCTCTATGCCGCGATACTTGCCGGGGGCATAGGCAGCCGTTTCTGGCCCTTAAGCAGGGAGACTACCCCCAAGCAGCTCCTTAAAGTCGTTGGTGACGAGAGCCTGCTGAAGTCAACGATATTGAGACTCAACCCGCTTGTGCCCCCGGAAAGGGTAATGATAGTTACAAACTCCCGTCAGGCTGAACTCATAAGGCTTCATCTTTCGTATGACGGGAAAATCCTGTCTCCTGGTTACGTTGTAGAGCCTTTCGGTAAAAACACCGCCCCGGCCATCGGGCTCGCGGCGCTCGAGCTTATGAAGAAAGACCCCGGAGCGGTAATGGCCGTCCTCCCGGCAGACCATATCATAGGCGACAGCAGGGCATTTCGCAGCGCCCTGAAAGCGGCCCATAGGGCGGCCCTTGACGGCCACCTTGTAACCTTTGGCATAAAACCCACGACCCCCGAAACCGGATACGGCTATATAAAGGCTAAAAAGGGCAAAACCGGAAAAATAGACGGCTTTGAGATCAGGGCTGTTGAGAGGTTTGTCGAGAAGCCTGATATTAAAAGGGCGCGCGCTTATCTTAAAGCCGGGGGATACTTCTGGAACAGCGGAATTTTTCTCTGGAAGGCGGAAAGGATTTTAGAAGAGTTTAAGACTCATCTGCCGGGTATATACGGGGCGCTTAATGACATAAAAAATGGCATGAGCGTAAGCGACGCGTATTCTAAGATGGATAATATTTCGATAGACCATGGGGTGCTGGAGAAGTCAGAAAATGTAGTCGTCATACCCGCCGACTTTCCATGGTCTGACATGGGCAGCTGGAGTTCTTTCAGCGAAATACTCGATCCCGATCAGGGCGGCAATATTATAAAAGGCAGGGTGGTGGATATCGGGAGCAGGAATTCGATCATATTCGGGTGCGACCGGGTGGTGGCAACCATCGGGCTCAAGGACATAATACTCGTGGATACCCCAGACGCGACGCTGGTGTGTCCTAAAGACAGAGCCCAGGATGTGAAAGAGGTCGTGGGGCTGCTTAAGAAAAAAGGTTATACAGAGCATGAGTTCCATAAGACCGTGGAAAGACCGTGGGGGTCGTACACGCTCCTTGAAAAAGGAAACGGCTACAAGATAAAAAGGATACGCGTTGAGCCGCGCAGGCGTTTGAGCCTTCAGATGCATCATCACAGGAGCGAACATTGGGTGGTTATCTCAGGCATGGCAAGGGTTCAAAGGGGCGAAGAGATAGTGGATGTCATGATAAATCAGAGCACATATATACCAAGGGGCGTAAAGCACAGGCTTGAGAACCGGGGGAATGCGCCTCTTGAGATAATAGAGGTTCAAAACGGGGAATATGTCGAGGAAGAGGATATTGTAAGGTTTGAAGACGACTTTGAACGGAAATGACTGATTGCGTTTAAAAACGTTCGCACGTCGAAGATAAGGGGGCGTCTAACAGCAATCGGAAAACCTTTAGCGCGCCGGAGAAATGACGATTACATTTGATGAGCCGTCGGAGTCCCCGGCCCCTCCGGCGCCCTGCCAGAGCCTGTCAGCGGTAAGGACAGAGGCGTTTTCCACCCGGTATTTGTTTTTCCACCAGTCGAGCGTCTCAAGCCCTTCAACCGTTACATGGCTTGAATGGGAGCCCGCCGCAATCCCGCCCTTAAAAGGGCGGGATTGCGGCGGGCAATACAAATGACCATTCCTCACCATGAAGAATCTCCGCAATTTATGGCGGAGTTCTTCAATCTTGCAGGTCGATAACCGAGCCTGAGGGTGAATCCGGCGGCCCGCCCTGGGCATACCCGCCCCGCAGACTATGGAGGAAAAGTATTGGATACCCGTAGAAAAAGCTCTTGTTTGTTTTTTCGTGAGTAAGCCATCGCGCAATACCATCCACATTCAGAATTTTATTAATCCCTGACAAGGAAAAGTGCGGGTTTACTTGCGTTCCAACAGAAAATTCAACATCTGTATGCAGGTATGTTACGGTTTCGTCAGATTAAAGTTAAAAACAGGCCGGTTGTAATATTATCCACTGTAAAATCAACAGGCACGGATACAGGAACGCGTTTTCTTGATTTTCCATACTTCCACTTATCAGGGAACAACAGCTGATTAACCCTGAAGATTATTTGCTCAGGCGTAAAAGCCTTGGTCACAAGTCCGGTCGCACCGAGATCTTTAAGTCTTTTCATAAACATGGCTCGGTTCGTGAACACCTGTAATCACAAGTATGGGGAATTTTCCTTTGTAACCATTGTTATTTATCCATTCCAAACGCCAAAGCCGTCAAGACCAGGCATCTGCAGATCGAGGGTTAAAAGGTCTATCCAATTGGAATCTATCTTAATCTCATCTATGACCTCCCTGCTCATCTTTGCTGAACCTGACCTTATGCCCCGCTTCAACAAGTATATCGCTTAATTTTGTTCTGAAAAAAAGACTATCGTCTGCCAGAAGAATATTCTTTGAGTCCTTTGTTATCATTATTATTCTCCTCCAGTTGTAGTGTTATTTTATTGAATATGCGCTAATTTTCCTCTGAAGAGCTATTCTGTTTATACTCCGATGCCTTTTCGGATAGGGCCTTAATCCTTCATTAGAAGGCTCTCCACCTTCTCGAGGAGGTCTTTTATGGTGAAGGGCTTCTAAGCATCCTGCCGCCGGCCCGCAGGAAAAGAGAGGCGGTCTCGAGTTCCCCGCCGGGTCCCCGGTCATGAAAAGGGCCTGTCCTTAAGGTATGGAAAAGCCTCCGCGGTCTTATTAAAGCCTATCCCATCAATCCGGGCATTATCTCGACTATCACACGGGCAGAGGTATTCAGGGCCAACGGGCATGATCTCAACAGGGGCGAAGGTGCCTGGCTCGGCCTTGAAGATATCATACCCGAACTGCTTTATGTTCATATCCTTGTTTTGCGAGTAGGCCTCTTAATGATGATTGGGCTTCCTGGACATAATGGCGGGGTATTCCCTTCTGTGGAGCCCACTCTTCTCCCAGTCTCCTTCAACTCCGCAGGTGGCCTTCTCTTTATAATGGTACTGGACCCTTGCGAAAAGGTTCCTGGCGTCTCCTCCCATGTGGTGGCCTATGATATTGCCGCCATACGTGTAACCTGTGATATTTATGCTTTGCGTATACCAGGTTGGGCCGTACCTCGCGTTCCGCGCTGTATTCGCCCATTCCACCCTTGAGTCAACATCCTTAAGCCTAAAGGCGCATCAGAAAGGTCCATAGATGTTCGCGTCCCGTCCGGAATTCCCAGCCCGTCCAAATCATTAGCACCCCACTCGATATAAAACTTGGCGCCGGAAAAAGGAACCCACTTCCTTTCGTTCACATAAACATAAGATGCGTCTATCGACGCCATGCGGTCCCGTGAATAGGCGAATTCGAGTGTTCAGCAGCCCTTCCGTTGTTGGTAGCAGTTAAAATTCTTATCCAGTCGGAAAAACCGAGCCCTCCGGTAGAGGATCGCACGGTTAAAGCCGATTTGAAAATGCGGTGTTGGTTTTAAATCAAGCCTCATGCCGAGCAGGTTAGCCCTCGGGAAACCGCTGTCCTTATCTAAATGTGTTAAAAATACCGTCGGCTTGATCAGGCCGAGGTACCTGAATAACCATGGGAGAAGGAACGGGTGCTGGGAAGTGATCTTTATCATGTCAAAGGGCTTCGCGTTATTTGTCAAAAGAAGGTCCCCGTTAAACCCCGGCCCCCACCACATCGAATCCCTCCCGAGCTCTATTGTGGCACCAAGCATGTCTATTGTTATATATCCGAGTATAAGAGTTCCTCTTCCACTTTCCTTATCAAGTCTGTATTCTGGATTCAGGTAAAGCGAGAAGATATCAAAAAGTCCGCCCCTCATGGAAAGCCCAGCTCTTAAGTTCCCACCTCACGATTGGCATCTATGCGTTGCAACCGCGCCACTTTCGCTACGGATGAGCTGTTGGACGATTTTGTATCATCCGCTGATGTTATTGTCCACCTTGCTGGGATGAACAGGGGTGATTATCAGGAACTGGAAAGAACCAATATGGTTTTGGCCGGGAAGCTCATATCTTCCTGTGAACGTGCAGACAGAAGGCCGCATATTGTCTTTTCCTCGTCTACGCATATACACCGTAACTCTGTATACGGGAATTCAAAGCGGGTTTGCACCGAGCTTTTCGAGAAATGGGCTCGCGCACACGGGGCTGCTTTCACCAATCTGATCCTGCCGAATATTTTTGGTGAATGCGGGAAACCGTTCGAGAATTCGGCAGTGTCTACATTTTGCTATCAGCTCGCCAACGGGCAAAAGCCTGAGATAATAAAGGATATCTTGCTTGATCTGTTGCACGCCCAGAGCTTGGCGCGCGAGATATACGACATCATCCGCTCCTCAAGGAGAGGAGACATCATCCTCGCCGGCACACCGATTACTGTAAGCGACCTTCTTTCAAAGCTGATTTTTATGTACGAAAAATATCATGACAACATTATTCCTGACTTGCGCAGTGAGTTCGAACTGAACCTGTTCAACACCTACAGGTCGTATTTGTATCCTGCGCAATATCCGATAAAGGTGAAATTGAACTCTGACAACCGCGGTTTGCTTTTCGAGGCCATTAAAAGCCTGAACATGGGCCAGACATTTGTTTCCACAACAGTGCCGGGTGTCACAAGAGGCAATCATTATCATATGAAAAAAATCGAGCGTTTTTTTGTCTTAAGCGGTAGTGCGGAGATCAAGATAAGAAAATTATTTTTCGCCGGCATAGATAGGTTTGAGGTCTGCGGAAAGACACCTCAATATATTGACATACCCACCCTCCATACACACAGCATAACAAATACCGGTGACGGTGAGCTCATTACATTGCTCTGGTCAAATGAGTTTTTTGAAGCGGGGATGCCTGATACCATCAGCGAAACTGTTTGAGGTCGATTATGAAGAAGATAAAGGTAATGACTGTTATAGGAACGAGGCCTGAGATTATAAGGCTGTCGCGCGTAATGTCCCGCATTGAAACGCAGACAGACCACGTTGTTGTGCATACTGGGCAGAACTACAACTATGAATTGAATGAAATTTTTTTCAAGGACCTCGGTATAAGAAAACCCGACTATTTTTTAGGCGCCGCAGGCGCTTCAGCCGCCGAGACAATCGGCAACGTAATCATAAAAATCGACCAAGTACTGGATTCTGAGAAACCTGAAGCATTACTGGTCTTGGGGGATACTAACAGTTGTTTAGCGGCGATAGCAGCAAAGAAGAAAAGGATCCCTATTTTTCATATGGAGGCCGGAAACCGCTGTTTTGACATGCGTGTTCCGGAAGAAATCAACAGAAGGATAGTCGATCACATCAGTGACATCAATCTTCCCTACAGTGACATTGCCAGAGAATATCTGCTGAGAGAGGGGTTGCCGGCAGACAGGATAATAAAGACGGGCAGCCCTATGAACGAGGTGCTTGCGTATTACTCACCAAAGATAGATGGTTCAAATATCATCGGACAATTGGGGCTTAGGATAGGGGATTACTTTGTCGTAAGTGCCCACAGGGAGGAAAACATAGATCCTGACAGAAACTTCTTCAAGATTATTAACATATTGAATGAACTTGCCACAGTATATTCAAAGCGCGTCATAGTGTCTACGCACCCAAGAACGCACAAGAAAATTGTAGCTAGCAGGGTTAAACTTCATAAGGGTGTTGAACTGCTTGAGCCTTTGGGTTTTTTCGATTATGTAAAACTTGAGATAAATTCTTTTGCCGTACTCTCTGACAGCGGTACCATAACTGAAGAGGCATCAATACTGAATTTTCCAGCCCTTAATATTCGTGAGACTCATGAGCGACCAGAAGGCATGGAAGAGGTACCTATCATAATGACCGGCTTGGAGATAGACAGTATTCACCAGGGGTTGTCCATTTTGCAGGAACAGCCAAGGGACGGAAAACGCCTGTTGAGAACCGTAAAGGACTATGATGCCACTAATGTTTCAGAAAAAATATTGAGGATTATCGTAAGTTACACTGGTTATGTTAACCGGACTGTTTGGCACAAATCAGATTGAGAAGGCTTTTGCAAACCTACGTGCACTGAACGATATTTGTGTTTTACCTAACCTCTGCAAGAAGGCTCATGAATTCCCTTGTATAACGCTCCCAGCTCCAGTCAAAGGATTCGATCTTTCGCTTTCCGCACGCAGGGCGATCCGTTGAGAAACATCTGGGGCAAGGGCTTTGCTTAAAGCCTGCGCGCTAGACATAGGATCCAACGGAGGATAGTAAATCGCACCGTTCCCGCATATCTCCCTGTTTATCGCGGTATCCGCCACTACAATAGGCACTCCATACCCCATCGCCTCTATCATAGGAAAGCCGAAGGATTCACTGTCATCGGTCAGATTAAACCCAGCCAGGGGTGGTCGGCTGTGGGGGTCGAGACCATGGCCCGGCATGTCCCTTGGGAGAGCCGCTGCCTAGCTCAGGCCCTCTCAGCCTGGTGGATGCTTGGCCGGCGTGGTATTCGGTACGGTCTACTTCGGGGTGGCTCGCGACCCGGAGAAACCTTTCAGCGCCCATGCCTGGCTCCGTTGCGGTGCGCGCATTGTGACCGGAGGTAATGGCCATGAACGGTTCTGGGTATTGACCAGCTTTGCGAGGGGGGAGGGATGAGCGGCATTACGGCATATTCCGGTTTGACGGTGCGCCGGTTGAAGTGTGCGAAATGAGAGATATCAAGGTCCTCTATAAAAAGGCGAGAAATGGTGAATTAAAAAATTTTACCGGCATAGACGACCCGTATGAGCCCCCCCTTAACCCGGAAGTTCACGTAAGGACGGACAAGAAAACGACGGAAGAATGCACGGAGACAATAATAGATTACCTCCAGAAACGCGGAATGTTTTCCAAATGAAAAAATCAATCAGTTTTAAGAAAAGTAAAACATTTGGCCACGGATTTTTATGGCTGAATGGATGAAATCCGCCCTAAAAGATAATCGCCTTTACAGCCATCCGCTTCATTAAAAAAATATTCTGCCGCTAAGACTGATACGGCTGTATAAATTAAAGGTACACAATATCATAACTTGAAAAGGTTAGTCGGAAATGCTACTGTTCAGATTATGAACGTAATCGCGCTAAAAAGCATAAGTGGCGGAAAAACCTAAAAAAATGCCTGGAGTCATACTTTCAATTATAATAGTCAACTGGAACGGAAAGAGGTTCCTTAAAGGATGCTTTGACTCCATTTACAGGCAAAAGGTCTCCTCAATTGAGGTTATATTCGTGGATAACGGCTCAACTGACGGCTCAATTGAGTTTGTAAGGGAAAGATTTTCCGCAAACCGTGATTGTAGAAAATGGCCAAAACCTCGGTTTTGCCACGGCGAACAACCGGGGCATATTAAAGGCAAGGGGCAAATATATAGCTACCCTTAATAACGATACAGAGCTAAAGGGGGCTTTTATAGAGAAAATCATAAGCGCCGCGGAAGGAGTCGGACAAAAGCGTGGGGATGTGGGCTCCCAAGATACTCTCGCTTGATGAAAGGGATGTGATAGATTCCGTGGGGGGGCTTTTAATTTACCCCGATGGGCTCGCGAAGGGGAGGGGGCGCCTTGAGAAGGATAGAGGACAGTACGACAGCGAAGAAGTATTTATTCCAAGCGCGTGCGCCGCGGTCTATAGAAAAAAAATGCTTGATGAGATAGGGCTTTTTGACGAAGACTTTTTTGCGTACTGCGAGGATACGGACCTCGGCATGAGGGCCAGGCTCGCGGGATGGGGTGCCCGAGGCGTGCCAGAGGCGGTCGTGTATCATTATTATTCAGGCACCGGGGGAAAGTATACCCCGTTAAAGGCGTATCTCGTCGAAAGGAACCGGCTCTGGGTAGCGTTAAAGAATTTTCCGCCGCCGATCCTCGTCCTCGCGCCTCTTTACACCCTATGGCGTTATATCATTCAAACGTACGGCATAATCGCTAAAAAAGGCGCCGGAGGCCGCTTTACCGAGGATTTTTCAAAGAAAAAGCTTATCGGTATCCTTATAAGGGCATACGTGGACGCGCTTAAGGGGATCCCGAAGGCGCTCGATAAAAGAAAAATTATACAAAAGAGGCGGAAAGCGCGTAACCGTGAGATTTTAAGATGGTTTGAAAGATTCAGGCTGAGCGCGAAAGAGCTGGTTTTAAAAGATTAAGTCGAGTTGAGAGAACCTTTTACAAAAGGTTCTCTCAACTCTCCAATTATGAAAAAAAATAAAAAACATTTTTGCGGTATCGATATCGTCTCCATCCCGAGGATAAGGGACGCTTCGCGCCATGAAAATTTCCTGAAAAGGGTTTTTACCGGCCTTGAGCTCGATTATTCCCTTAAAAGGAGAACGCCCTGTAAACACCTCGCCGGCAGGTTCGCGGCCAAGGAGGCGTGCCTGAAGGCCCTTACAACAGGCTTTGGTAGCGGGATCAACTGGAAAGATATCGAGGTGGTAAACTCGAAAGAAGGGCGGCCATTACTCAGGCTCGGCAAAGAGGCAAAGAGACATTTATCGGGCAGGAAGATTTTTTTGAGCATAGCGTATTCAAAAGACCTCGCCCTCGCCTCAGTCATCATAGAATAATCTGACAGGATGCAAATAACCCCCGCATTGTCATTGCGAGGAGCGTTTTTTTGCGATAAAGCAATCTCTAAGTGCTTTAGTTTTCCTAAATACGAGATCGCTTCGACTGCGCTCTGGGGGGCAACTGACAGCGTTTTGAAAAGGTTTTTCGCACCCTGCTAAAAGCCATCGGGTAAAAATATTTAAAAAAAATCCCGCAAGAAGACTGTTTTTCAAAGATCCCTTATAGGTCCGCCGCTATTTAGAAGACCCGTTGTCGCCGTAGCCGTTTGTTATCGGCATTCTTCTGTCCTTACCGAGGGCCCTGGGGGTTATCTTCACTCCGGGAGGCGCCTGTCTTCTCTTATATTCGCTCAGGTCTACCATGCGTAATACTTTTTTTACGGCCGCTTTTTTAAATCCGAGAAGAGCGATCTCTTCAAGGCTCTTGTCCTCTTCAACGTATGCCTTTAATATTTTATCGAGCATCTCATACGGCGGGAGCGTGTCCTGGTCTGTCTGGTTCGGCTTGAGCTCGGCCGTCGGGGCCTTGGTAAGGACGCGCCCGGGTATGACGGCCCTTTTCCCCCGCGAGTTTATCCATCTGGAGAGCTCGTATACAAGCGTTTTGGGCACGTCCTTTATGACGGCGAAACCTCCCGCCATATCCCCGTAAAGGGTCGCGTACCCCACGCTCATCTCGCTCTTATTCCCTGTCGTAAGCACCAGCCACCGGTATTTGTTGCTGAGCGCCATAAGGATATTTCCCCGGATCCGCGCCTGGATATTCTCCTCCGTGATATCCGGTTTTTTCCCCTTGAACGGTTTTTTCAGGGTAACAAGATAACTCTCGAATATCTCGTCTATCGGCACGGTAATTAATTCTATCCCGAGGTTTTGAGCGAGTTCATGGGCGTCTTCCCTGCTCTCCGTCGATGTATACCTCGACGGCATGAATACCCCGGTGATATTCCCCCTCCCCAGCGCGAGGGTGGCGACAGAGGCTACGAGGGAGGAGTCCACCCCGCCGCTTAAACCGATGACAACGTGTTTAAACCCGTTCTTTTCAACATAATCGCGCGTGCCCATGACAAGGGCCTCAAGGATCTCTTCGGTCTTTTCAAGAGGTTCTATGTTCCTCTTCGCAAGCACCGGTTTAACTTTTCTTTTCTTTTCAGCTTCAAGGGTGATCTTCCTGACCCCTTCGGCAGGGGCCTTAAGCTTCTCCTCGCGCTTTCTCGGGTCATGGAGCCGGGCCATAATGGTAGAGTCTATGTTAAGGTCGGCGACGATGAGGTCTTCCTCAAAGGGCTTGCCCCTATCTATAATTTTCCCCTGTTCATTTATAATCATCCCCTGGCCGTCGAAGACAAGCTCGTCCTGGCCGCCCACGGCGTTATTGTAAGCAATGATAACCTCGTTATCCATCGCCCTTGTTATAAGCATCTCTTCCCTTATCCAGGCCTTACCCATATGATAAGGGGAAGCGTTAATGTTTACAATGACCTGGGCCCCGGCCAGGGACTGCGCCCTCGCCGGACCTTCCGGGTACCATATATCCTCGCATATACCCACGCCGACGGTTATTTCATCGAGGACAAAGTTAACCGGCGTCGTTCCCGCCTGAAAATACCTCTGCTCGTCGAATACCCCGTAATTTGGGAGGTACATCTTGTGGTAGACTTCGACGACCCTGCCCCCGTGGATGATGGCAGCCCCGTTATAGATATCATCCTTTCTGTCCACAAACCCGACTACGGCGGTTACGCCTTTTATCCTGCGGCTCAGGTTATTAAGGCAGTCGATATTGTCGTCTATGAATTTGGGTTTTAAAAGAAGGTCTTCAGGAGGGTAGCCCGTTATGCAAAGTTCAGGGAAGAGGATAAGGTCGCAGCCGAGCTTACGCGCCTTTTCGGAGAAAGAGGCGACCTTGGCGGCGTTACCGCTCAGGTCCCCGACCGTCGTGTTTATCTGCGCCATCGCTATCCGAAGTGTCCGCATACGTAGAGATTATCAAAAGGACAGGCGGGTGTAAAGAGGGTAAAAAGTTTCCAATGAGACGCCATGAAAAAATGGGGGTCTCGCCTGGAAGACTAAAAATTTTTAAAATTCTCCGCCATGAATGACAGAAAATTTTGATGGAAGGGAAAAATCATCTATATTTGCCAGCCTTGACCCGCCGCTAAAGCAACGGGATAGAAAAACCGCTCGCCTTTCGGCGGTGAGCGGCTGGCACACCCATTCAATGACCATTTGAGATTTCCAGCATCTCCTTTACAATAATCCTCTGTCAGACTATAATTTTCGGCAGACTATAATTTTCCGGTTTTGAAAATGCAACGCGAGCGCCCTGCCCGCTGCTTGCATCGGGGTCAAGCGAGCGAATAGAACTTTTAAAGTCCTATCGCGAGACGCCGCTTATTTTCAGGTTCTCCATAAAGGACTCTGAAAATTGCTTACATTTGGAAGATTCCCCGCAGCTTGTTGCGGGGAGCTTCAAAACAGGAACAATGGCTAAAGACCCGTATATACTTTTTGAAAAGGCAGAGAAGAAAAGGGGTTTGTCGAAATTCCTCGAAGCGATCCCCCTTTATCTTGAGGCGAAGAGGCTTTCGGGAAAGGACGTCGAGTTTAAGACATCCTGTCTTTTTTCCCTCGGGGATACCTTCAGGATGGTCGGGGATTTCGCAAGCTCGGCGAAATACTACCGGGAGGCGGAGAGGGAAGCTTTAAGGTCGAAGGATAAGGCGCTCGTCCTCGACGCCATGGTCGGGCTTGGCCTCGCGCTCAGGGCTACCGGAAATTTCAAGGAGGCGATTTCGCTATTCAATAAGAGCCTCGAAGGATATAAAAAGCTTAAGGATACCGAGGGGGTTTCATTTACCCTCTGGGCGCGCGCCGGGGCGCTGAGGTTGAAGGGAGACATAAAGAGGACGATAGCCATGTTTAAAGAAGCGAAAAAGATGTTCACGCGCGCGGTTGATAAGAGCGGAGTAGGGTACTGCCTTACAGGACTTGGGGGCGCTTCACGCGTATACGGAAAACCTGGAGATTCATATAAGTACTATATTGAGGCGAACCGTATCTTTAGAGAAATCAGGGATACTTTCGGGACCGCTTACTCTTACTGCGGAATAGCCAACTCGCTGAGGATGCGGCGGGATTTTAAGGGGTCTCTTGATTATTTCAGGAAGGCAAAGGAGAACTATAAAAAGATAGGGGACAAGGTCAGCTACGCCTATACGCTCTGGGGCGAGGGGAGTTCCTGCCTGATGCTCGGGAAGGATAACCCCGCGCTCAGGGATTTTAAAGAAGCGGATGCGCTTTTCAAGGAGACTAAAGACGGAAGAGGCCGCATCTACTGTCTGATATCGATAAGCCAGATAGAGTTCAGGAAAGATCGCGAAAAAGGCATAAGGCTCGCGAAAGAAGCGCTCAAGAAGGCATTGAAGATGGACCTCGGCGTGGAAATACGCTACGCCAGGGAAGTATTGCATGCCATGACAAAAACCCCTGAAACGCTCCCCTTAAACCTCGCTTGAGAGAACCTTTTTGAGAGAACCTTTTTATAAAAAGGCGCCGCGCGCGGCTAATTGTTTAGCATAGGTTTCAGCAAAAACGCATGTAGAGGGTAAGCCGTCCGAGAGTTAAATTGCTGTCCGCACTGACCTCAAGCTCTTTCCAAAAATTTTTAGAGTCCTGACCGGGGTCCCATAAATTGAAGAGCGTTTCCCAGTCAAAGCCCCCTAAAACTCTTCTTTACAGCCTCAAGGGTCTTTTCGATCTCCTGGTCCGTATGCGCCAGGCTCACGAACACGGCCTCGAACTGAGAGGGCGGCAGATATATCCCGTTCTTAAGCATCCTTGTAAAGTATTTTGCGAACCTCGCGAGGTCTGAACCCCTGGCGTCCTGGTAGTTCCTGACGGGCTTATCGGAGAAGAAGACCGTAAACATCGAGCCCGCTACCGCTGTCTTACATGGTATGCCTGCTTTTTTCGCGAGATCTTCTATGCCGTTGCATAAAGTCTCGGTAGTTTTAAAGAGCTTTTCATACGTCCCTTTTTTCTGAAGTATTTTTAAAGTCTCAATACCCGCCGTCATTGCTATCGGATTTCCTGATAGCGTCCCTGCCTGGTAGACAGGGCCGACGGGGGCGAGCTTTTCCATTATTCCCCTTTTACCGCCGAATGCGCCCACGGGTAGCCCGCCGCCTATGACTTTACCGAGGCAGGTGAGATCCGGGTCGACATTGTATACCTTCTGCGCACCGCCGTAACAAAGCCTGAACCCGCTCATTACCTCGTCCATTATGAGGAGCGCCCCGTATTTTTTCGTAAGCTCCCTCAGCCCCTCGGCAAATCCGTCACTCGGGAGGACCACGCCCATATTCCCCGGCGCGCCTTCAACGATAACGCACGCGACCCCTCCTGGGTCATTTTCAAATATCGCCTTTACAGAGTCGAGGTCGTTATATACCGCGTTATAGGTGTATTTGGCGAGGTTTGCCGGCACCCCCGGTGAATCAGGCACCCCGAGCGTGGCAACGCCGCTGCCCGCCTTTACAAGGAGGCTGTCCGCGTGGCCGTGGTAGCAACCCTCGAATTTGATTATCTTATCCCTCTTAGTATGCGCGCGGGCAAGCCTTATGGCGCTCATGGTCGCCTCCGTCCCCGAGCTTACGAACCTCACCATATCCATCGAGGGGAACGCTTTTATCGTAAGTTCAGCGAGTATAACCTCAAGCTCAGTCGGGGCGCCATAGCTCGTCCCTCTGTCTATGGCTTTTTTAAGGGCGGCCCCCACCTTCGGGTGGGCGTGGCCGAGGATCATCGGCCCCCATGAGCCGATGTAATCTATATATTCCCTGCCGTCAGCGTCGTATATCTTTGAGCCGCGCGCCCTAACTATAAATAGAGGGCCTCCGCCAACCGCCTTAAACGCCCTTACAGGGCTATTGACCCCGCCGGGTATGAGTTTTACGGCCCTTCTCATAAGCTGTGCGGACTTTTTCCCCATTTTCGCGCTCCTTTTCTTCAATAATGAAAATCTATCGTACCCGAACGGCTAAATCCGTGTCAATCCCTATTTCTTTACAGGAACTGAAGCCTTAATCTTCATGTAATAATTCTTATCGCAGTGGTTATAACTGTCCTCAACGACCCCGGTGCTCCTTTTAATACACAATCCTTAACATTATCCCCACATTAACCTGCCGTCAGGAAATGGATACGTTGTAACCTGCTTTTAACGGGTTTGTCATAATCCTGTAACAAAAGGCATGTATGATATGTTAGATAGCGGAACCCTTAAATATGAATTATGATTGCCATAAAAATAGAAATGGAGAAAAAAATGAAAAAAATCTTCTGTACGCTTGCCATAGCGGCGCTGCCGGGTCTTGCTCTGGTATCTAACGCCTCCGCGGCGAATCTTATAAACGGCGCGGGGGCGACGTTCCCGTATCCGCTGTATTCAAAATGGGCGTATGAGTACAATAAAAAGACAGGGCTTAAGATAAATTACCAATCAATAGGCAGCGGAGGAGGGATAAAGCAGATAAAGGAGAAGACCGTGGATTTCGGGGCCAGCGACGCGCCGCTCACGGCGAAAGAGCTTGACTCCGCGGGGCTGATCCAATTCCCCATGGCGATAGGCGGGGTGGCGCCGGTTGTTAATATAAAGGGCTTGAAACCCGGCGAGTTGAAGCTGACCCCCGGTGTCCTTGCGGAAATATACATGGGTAAAATAACCAGATGGAACGATAAAAAAATATCAGAGATAAATCAGGGAGTTAATCTCCCGGACTCGGCGATCTCGGCGGTCCACCGCGCTGACGGAAGCGGCACGACCTGGATATTCACCAATTATCTCGATAAGGTCAGTAATGCGTGGCATGAAAAAGTCGGCTTCGGCACAGCCGTAAGCTGGCCAGCCGGCGTCGGCGGCAAGGGCAATGAGGGGGTCGCGACCTATGTGAAGAGGCTTAATAATTCGATAGGGTATGTGGAATTCGCCTATGCGGTCCAGAATAAGCTTAATTACGTAAAACTCGAGAACAGGGAAAAGGTCTTTGTCGAGCCGACGAGCGAGAGCTTTATGGCGGCGGCGAAAGGCGCGGACTGGAAGAATACCCCGGGGTTCTCCGTTGTGCTCACCGATGAGCCGGGGAAAAACTCATGGCCCATAGCCGGGGCGACTTTTATACTCGTATATAAAAACCCAAAGGACTGCAATAACGCAAAAGCTGTGCTCGAGTTTTTTGACTGGTCATATAAGAACGGCGCGGCCATGGCTAAAGAGCTTGACTACGTCCCCGTCCCTAAAGATGTTTATGAACTGATGGAAGAAGCATGGTCAAGATCCATCAAATGCAACGGCGCCGCCGTATGGAAAAAATAACGATAAACCTTTCTCTGATTTTACAGGGATGAAGAGGCTCCAGGCCCGTGATTTTCAGGGGCAGCGTAAACTTTTTTTTATTTTACGGAAACATCGGGTTTTTAAACGTTTTTAAATTTGCTCATTTACGGCGTTTTTATTATAATTAACGCCAAAATCAGATGAGAATTCTGGATAGACATAAAGCCGCCAAGGTCGGGGACGCGGTATTTAAGTGGGGTTCCTTTTTCTTTGCCCTATCCGTAATAATCCTCATGGCCCTCATATTTATCGTTCTTTTAAGGGAATCCTTACCGGCGATTAATAAATTTGGTTTCGGCTTTCTTTACAGTTCCGCGTGGGACCCGGTCAAGCAGGAATTCGGGGCCCTTCCGGCCATTTACGGCACAGTAGTCTCATCCATCATCGCTATAATTATAGCCGTCCCGGTAAGCATAGGCATAGCGATATTTATAACAGAGATGGCTCCAAAGGGCATAAAAGGCCCGATAAGCATAGCCATAGAACTCCTCGCCTCCATACCGAGCATCATTTACGGGATGTGGGGCCTTTTCATTTTCGCCCCTTTCATAGCCGATAATATCGAGCCTTTCCTGGTAAAGTACCTGGATTTTATTCCTCTTTTCAGAGGCTCACCCATGGGGATAGGGATGCTGCCGGCGGGGTTTATACTCGCCATCATGATAATACCTTTTATTTCCTCGGTTACAAGGGATATATTCCAGATGGTCCCGCCTATCTTAAAGGAATCGGGCTACGGCGTGGGCGCGACAAAGTGGGAGGTCATAAGGAAGGTAACTATCCCTTATACAAAAACAGGGATCATAGGGGCGATAATACTGGGGCTTGGAAGGGCCCTGGGCGAGACCATGGCGGTAACGTTCGTAATCGGCAACTCGCATGAAATAAGCGCCGCCCTGCTAAACCCGGCGACAACCATCTCCGCGACCCTCGCGAACGAATTTACCGAGGCTGTCGAAGACCTTTATCTTTCAAGCCTTATCGAATTAGGGCTCATACTTTTTGCAATAACTTTTATTGTGCTTACCATAGCAAAGATACTTACCGGAAAGCTTACTTACCAGGGCGGTAAACTATGAACTATTTATATCTGAGGCGTAAGATATCGAACTTCCTCGCGTTAGGTGTCTCGTTGCTTTCCGCCGCCTTCGGGATATTTTTTCTTTTCTGGATATTAAAGGATGTTACGCTTATGGGGCTTCCGGCGATGAGCAGGGCGTTTTTCACCGAACTTCCCGCCCCGCCCGGAGTGGACGGCGGGGGGATGGCCAACGCGATACTTGGCACCTTTTTCATGACGCTGCTCGCGACGGTTATAGGCGTGCCTTCCGGAATACTGGCGGGAACATATCTTTCTGAATACGGGAGGAAAAGCAGAATAGCCTCCGTTGTCCGGTTTTTTTCCGACATACTTGTAAGCGCCCCTTCGATAGTAATAGGCATCTTCGTTTACGCGATACTCGTAAAACCATTCCATGGGTTTTCCGCTGTCGCCGGGTCCGTGGCGCTTGCGATAATAATGCTCCCGGTGGTCGTAAGGACCTCCGAGGAGATGCTCAAGCTCGTCCCGGATTCCACGCGCGAGGCGGCCCTCGCCCTCGGCGCCCCGCACTGGAAGGTCACGGTCCACGTTGTTTACAGGGGGGCGCTCCGCGGGATTACAACAGGGGTAATGCTCGCGGTGGCGAGGGTCTCCGGAGAGACCGCGCCTCTTTTATTCACGTCGTTTAATAACTCGTTCTGGAATTTTAAACCCTATGAACCTACCGCCTCCCTTACGGTCACGATCTTTAATTACGCCATGGGCCCTTATGAGGACTGGCACCAGAAGGCGTGGGGCGCGGCGCTCCTTATAACAGGGGTTATTTTACTCGTGACGATAACGGCAAGGATATTTTTAAGGGGAAGGGGTACTGCGCAGTGAACCATAAGATCCGGATAAAAAACCTTAACTTCTATTACGGCGATAAGCCCGCGCTTAAGAATGTAAACCTCCGCGTAATGGAAAAGATGGTCACAGCCCTTATCGGCCCATCAGGGTGCGGCAAGACCACGTTTCTCCGGTGCCTGAACCGCATGCATGACCTGTATCCAGGGAACCGTTATGAGGGCGAGATTATCCTTGACGGCAAAAACATCCTTGAAAAAGGGCTTGACCTTATAAAGCTCAGGAGCAAGGTCGGCATGGTCTTTCAAAAACCTACCCCGTTCCCCATGTCCGTCTACGACAATATCGCCTTCGGACTCAAGCTTATGGGCGTCAGGAAAAAGTCCGACATAGCCGGAAGGGTTGAGAAGGCCCTGAAGGATTCCGCTCTTTTTGACGAGATAAAGGACAGGCTCAGTGAGTCCGCGCTGTCGCTTTCAGGCGGACAGCAGCAGAGGCTGTGTATCGCGAGGGCTGTCGCGGTTGAACCGGAGGTAATACTGATGGATGAGCCGTGCTCCGCCCTCGACCCCGTTGCCACGGCCAAGATAGAGGACCTCATGACGGACCTCAAAAGGAATTATACGGTCGTCATCGTGACGCACAACATGCAGCAGGCGGCCCGTGTTTCCGAATATACCGGTTTTTTCATGATGGGCGAGGTGGTCGAGTTTGACCAGACACAAAGGATATTTACCGCGCCTTCCAACAAGCTGACGGAAGATTATATAACAGGAAGATTTGGATAGGCCCACGGACGTGCGGAAATAAAAACTTGAGTAAAGCATTTCGATGAGGCAAAATAAGTTTAAGGGAGACGATTTAACGTAAGGCTCAAGCACAGGGTGATTAAGAGGAGGGGGCATTTGACACGCGAGGCTTTTCATAAGTCATTAAACGAAGTACAGGCCGATGTGGAGCAGATGGCGTCGATGGTAGGGGCCGCGATAAAGGACTCCATCGCGGCCTTAAAGAACAGGGATATCGAGGCGTCTAAAAAGATAGTAAAAGACGACGTTCTTATAAATAAAAAACGGTTTGATATTGAGGAAAAATGCATACGCCTCATAGCGACTCAACAGCCCATGGCGGTGGATCTAAGGATCCTCGCCGCGGTAATAAACATCATTACCGATCTCGAACGTATCGGAGACCACGCCGAGGGGATGGCGAAGATAAGCGTTTCAATCGGAGACGCCCCCCTTGTAAAGCCCCTTATCGATATGCCGAGGATGGCGGAGAAGGCCCTCTCGATGCTCCAGAGGTGCATGAAGGCCTTTTTAGACAGGGATGTCGAGACGGCCAGGAAGATATGCAACGAGGACGACGAGGTCGACGCGCTCTACGACCAGATATACCATGATCTCCTGCTTCTCATGATAGAAAACCCGAAGCTTATAAAAGACGCCACCTATCTCATATGGGCGGCCCATAATCTCGAACGCATCGCGGACAGGGTGACCAATATCGCGGAGAGGGTAGTGTACATGGTTACAGGGAAGATGGAAGAGATGAACGTGTCTAAGTACTGACGAACATCGATACCACGAACATTAACGTGAGCGCTATCATGATAACGGTCGTGGCCCACGCGATCCCATCGAAGGTCTTTGAGTTTGTGTAATCCCCCATAAGGTCTTTCCTGTTTATCAGAAGGAGCATGAATATCAGCACGAACGGAAGCATCACCCCGTTTATGACCTGGGATATCCACATTATCGAGATAAGCGGGGCGTTCGGGAAGAGGACGATGAGAGAGCCTACGGCGATGAGGACCGTGTAGAGCCACATGAATTGCGGCGCGTTTTTAAATGTCTTATTTATCCCCGCCTCCCACCCCATGCCCTCGCATATGTAGTAGGCCGTGGCCAGTGGCAGTATGGACGCCGAAAAAAGCGAAGCGTTCGCAAGCCCTATGGCGAAGAGGATCGAGGCGTATTTCCCGGCGATAGGCGCGAGAGACTGCGCCGCGGCCTCGGCGCTGTCGACCCTTACCCCTAATTTAAAAAGCGTCGCGCCGCAGGCTACGATGATAAAAAACGCGACTATGTCCGTCATGAAGCAGCCGGCTATGACATCTATCCTTGACGCCCAGTATTCTCCCTTTCTGATGCCTTTTTCCACAACCGCCGATTGAAGATAAAACTGCATCCACGGCGCTATCGTCGTTCCCACGACGCCTATGAACATGGTGATATAGGCGGTATTGAAGTGGAATGTGGGCTTTACCGTCTGGATCATCACGGCGCCCCAGTCGGGCTTCGCCATAAAGGCGGCGGGGATGTATACCAGGTATACGGCGCATACAACAAGGAATATTATCTCAAAAACGCGGTATGAGCCTTTTACGACGATAAGCCATATGAAGAGCGCCCCGAGCGGCACGGCTATGTATTTATTTATCCCCAACAGCTCGGAACTCGCCGCAAGCCCGGCGAATTCAGCGGAGGTGTTGCCAAGGTCGGTAATAAAAAGAAAGACCATGAGCCAGAAGGTAATCTTTATGCCGTAATTTTCCCTGATGAGATCGGCAAGTCCCTTGCCGGTTACGACCCCCATCCTGGCTGACATTTCCTGGACGACTACGAGGGCTATGGTGATGGGTATCAAAGACCAGAGAAGGGAGTAGCCGAAATGCGCCCCCGCTATAGAGTATGTGGCTATGCCTCCGGCGTCGTTATCTATGTTGGCCGTAATGAGGCCGGGGCCGATGACCGCTAAAAGAATAAGGAATCTCTTCCACCGCGTCACAGGTTTCTCCTTCCCCTTTTAGCGGCCGGAGGAAGGATCCTGCCAATGATATCTTCGATCTTGGCTATGCCGAGAAGGACCCCGTTATTATCCACAACGGGAATGGCCACAAGGTTATATTTGGATACTATCTCCGCTACCGTCATCTCGTCGGCATCAGGGGTTACAGTCTTTAATTTTGTTTCCATTATGTCCGAGAGGCGCGCTGAAGGGTCCGCGAGAAGCATCTCCTTGAGAGACGTGACCCCCTCAAGTTTTTCCGCCCCATCCACTATGAATATGTAGTGGACCGATTCCATCTCCAGGGCGTCCTGCTTGAACCTTTCGATAGCCTCTTTTACGGTTATGTGGGGCGGGTAAGCTACGAACTCGTTGGTCATGATGCCGCCCGCCGTGTCTTCTTCATGCCCGAGGAGTTCCCTTATGTCCAGCGCCTCTTCCTTTTCGATGTGTTCGAGTATCTCCGTCGTCTTTTCCTCGGGGAGGTCGCCGAGGACGTCGGCGGCCTTGTCAGGCGACATCTCTTCTATGATATCCGCGGCCTGTCCGGCCTCCATGGCGCTTATCATGTCAGCCTGGACCTCCGGCTTTAATTCAGAGAGGGTCTCCGCCGCCGTCTCCACGTCGAGGTCTTTAAGGAAGTTCGCGCCTTCTTCCCTCGGGACCTGGCTTATTATCTCGGCGATATCAGCCGGGTGGAGTTCCGAGATGAGCTGCCTCGGGACCGTGAGCGTAATGGTTTTAAGCTTTGGTTTCAGGGGCTGGATATAGTTCCAGCTTACAAGGTTAAAGGGAAGGCTCACCTGGAACAGCTTTAAGAGCTTCTCGCTCCTCCTTTCCACATTGAGCCTCCTCAATATGCCCCTTATGCCCATGTCAACGGCTACGAGCACGGCGTCATTGTTGTAACCCTCGAGCTTGATATCGTTTACCCGGACAACCTTCGCCCCGTTGGCGTCGACTATCTGCTTATCAAGGACATCCCTGACCAATAGAAGGTCTTCATCGTTCATGGTGTACTCATTAAGTGAAGCGGCGTCGAGATAGGTGGATATGATTCTCCTGTTGAGGAGGTTGATATCTTCCCATCCGATCCTGTACAGTTGCTTTCTCCGCTCGATAATAATCGCGGCGATCTTCGGCAAGGGATCCCCCTTGACCGCGATAGCGTCCTTAACCTTGCCCACGACTTCCCCTTTAGGGTCGAGAAGGGGTTTCTTTATGAACTCGCTAAGGAATATTTCACCGAATAATGGCATGGTAAACCAGTATATACCCTGTTATGGAAAGGTTCCTGAATTATTTTACTTTTATTAATTACAGTCTAAGGTTTGCGGAAATCTACGGTAACGATCTTGAAATCGTTCAACTACAAGACGGGCAGGCTGTTGAAGTGTTTTGAGAGAACCTTTTTGTAAAAAGGTTCTCTCAAACTCTCTCCAAAAACTTTCAGTTCTTCCTGACAAAACCCCCATTTTTTTCCGGGGGTTTTGTCAGGAACTAAAAGTCTTTGAAAGGGGTCTGGGGGAAACATTTCTCAGAAAGTTTCCCCAGAATGCTCTTTTTCAGCGGCCTACTGGCCTTCTTTTACGCGCCCACGCCCTTGAGAAGCGGGAACCCGAGCTCTTCTCTTACCTTGAGATAGCCCTCCGCGCATCCCCTGGCAAGGGCGCGCACTCTTCCTATGAACCTTGTCCTTTCGGCTACGCTTATCGCGCCCCTCGCGTCGAGCATATTAAAGGTGTGCGAGCATTTAAGGCAGTAATCATACGCCGGAAGCGCGAGCCCCTTTTCCAGAAGCCTCTTCGACTCCTTTTCATACATGTCGAAGAGCTTAAAAAGCATCTCGGTGTCGGCTTCCTCGAAGTTATAGCGCGAATATTCGATTTCATTCCTTAAATGCACATCCCCGTAAGTTATTCCGTCCGTCCATTTTATGTCATAGACGCTGTCAACACCCTGAAGGTACATGGTGATGCGCTCAAGCCCGTAAGTTATCTCCCCGGAAACAGGCTTTAGATCGATGCCTCCGGCCTGCTGGAAGTACGTGAACTGGGTTATCTCCATCCCGTCAAGCCAGACCTCCCATCCGAGCCCCCATGCCCCCAGTGTCGGGGATTCCCAGTCGTCCTCCACGAACCTTATGTCATGCTCAAGAGGGTCTATGCCCAGAGTTTTAAGGCTGTCGAGGTATATATCCTGTATATCATCCGGCGAAGGTTTTAAAATGACCTGAAACTGGTAGTAATGCTGGAGCCTGTTCGGATTTTCGCCGTACCTCCCGTCCGTAGGGCGGCGCGAGGGCTCAACGTAAGCCGCCTTCCAGGGCTCCGGCCCAAGGACCCTTAAGAAAGTCGCCGGGTGGAACGTGCCAGCCCCTTTTTCCATATCATAAGGCTGATGGAGCACGCACCCGCGTTTAGCCCAGAACTTCTGAAGGTTTAATATAACGTCCTGAAAATACATCCTTTTAGTTACGGCCTCGTGTCGCGGCAGCCTTTAAGGCGCTCTTTCAGCCGCAGGCCCCTCCTTTGGTTACGATTTTTTATTTATATCCGTGAGCCGGATACTTTAATATTACTCCATAATAAGAGTAAGCCAGATAAAATGATTTTACATAAAAAAACCTGTTTGGTCAAAAAATTCTTGAAAAACCATGACAGGCGTTCCCGGCGGAAAAGCCGCGCTATATTCAATTTAAAAAATTGAGAACGATTCGCGGTCTCCGGTTTTAAAAAGAAGTATTCCTGAGTTTGCTCAAAAATTTTTTTGTTTTTAGCTCTCTGCCTATCTGGTACTTTATGAAGTCATCGAGGAGCTTCTCGCTCTCTTCAAGGAAGACCGCGGCCGGTTTAAGTCTGGCGAGCTTAACGGAGTCAAATTTTTCGGCCATGCTTAAAAACCTCGCGGTTCCCGGGGAGATGGCGATAAGGCCGCTTACGCCATGGGAGCAATTCCCGCAGACGGCTCCTCCCTTTTCCGAGCTGAAGGAAATTCTGGCTTCCAGGCCGTCAAAGGGCGACTTGCAGGCGACGCACCCGTCAAGATGGGGCAGATACCCGAGAATGGAAAGAAGTTTTATCTCAAAATATCTTAAAAGAACGTCCGCGTCTCCCCCGCCGAGCATGTTGATGAAGGTCAAAAGGAGATCGAAGACCTGGGGTATGACCTGGCCTTCCCTCGTCATCTCGGAGACGAGTTCAAGCAGGTAGCAGGCCTCCGAGAGTTTGTCTATATCAGCCTTTAGACCGGGAAACCCTTCTATGAGCGCGGCGTCCTCCACCCTTACCAGCTCGCTCTTGTCGGTCCTGAAAAAAATGAGTGTTATATGGGAGAGGAGATCGAGATTGCCGACGAACCTTTTCCTGGAGCGCCGCGCCCCCTTGGCTATGCCCTTAACCTTTCCGTGACCATGGGTATAGAAGGTAAGTATCCGGTCGGATTCGCCGAAATCGATTGAATTTAAAATAACGGCCCGGGTCTTATAAAGCCCCCTCTTCATAAATCACCGATTATTTTTTAAATGGACAGTCACAATGGATTTTTACGGCTGATTTTTTTAATATCAAGAGGGTCGGCGCGCGCTAAAAAATGGATATATTCGGCCCATGGCCGCATGCCGCTAAAAAATCGGCAGGCTCCTTTTTTAAAAGCCTGCCCGGGAATATCGATCTAAAGGGGCTTATCTTTCAAGAAAGAACGGGCCCGCGATATTTCTCATCACGTGCTCCGGGGTGGAGCCGAGGACCATCTCCACGATCCTTGAATGGTGGGAAGCGCCCATAAAAAGGAGATCATGGCTATTTTTCTTATAATACTTTTCAATCCCCACCGGAGGGTCGTCTGTCACCTGGACGAATTTCGTTTTTATCCCGTAAGGCTTGAGATAATTTTCGGCTTCCCTTAAAGCCTGGGTTTCGCCCTCCGCTTTTGTCACGTTTATGACCGTTAAAGGAAGTTCTAACGCCTTTACCCACTCCGCCGCCGAGTGCATGGCCCTGCTCGCGGTGGGGCTTCCGTCATACGCCAGGAGCGGGTTTCTCAGCTCTTTAAACTCCTCGGAAACCACAAGTACGGGTTTTGGGGATTTACGCAAAACGCTTTCGGTGGTGGAGCCGAGGAGCCCGTATTCGAACATCGCGTTTACGCCCCTCTGTCCCATTATTACGAGGTCGGCTGATTTCGCCTTTTCGCAGATCTCGTTTGAGATGATCCCTACGGAAAGGTAACTCTCGTGCGTTACGCCGGAATTTTCACAAGCCTCTTCAAAGGCGTTTAATATGGTTTTACCCCTGGCCTCGAGGACCTCCCTCATCTTCGTCGAGAAGTTGAGGAAAGGCTCGAAGCCGAGGGAACCCGATATGTCATGGAGAAATGGGCCTTCGAGGGAGACGATATCCACGACGTGGAGGCCGATAATGCCCGCGTCGAATTTTTTGGCGAGCCAGAGGCCCCAGTCGAGCGCGGATTTTCCGTAAGACGAACCGTCCTGGGGAACGAGTATTTTTTTTATCATATCATCGCGGGCTCACTCACGAGGGAAGATTCCACAACCACTTCGCCGTTATCCCGGTCGATCTTGAAAAAGTCTCCTTCTTTCCACTTGAGCGTAATCGGAACTTTAACCTTCTCGTCTACGTGCCTCTTGAGGAACCTAGCGCCGTACTTCTCGCTGTATCCTTTTTCGACCAGCGCCTCTATCGCCTGTTCTGTTATCGCCATATGCTTTCCGTACTCTGCCATGTGTTCCTTGATCCTGTCAAGATACATGTTGGTGAGGGCCTTGACCTCTTCCCTTGTAAGGGGCGAGAACACGATTATGTCGTCTATGCGGTTGATGAACTCAGGCGAAAACGTGTTTTCAACGTCCCTTATGATGTCCTTTTTGAGGGAATCGGTGCTCTGCCCCTCAGGGAGGAACCCTACCGGCTTTATGTATTTTTTGAAGATGTCTGAACCGAGGTTACTCGTCATGATGATGACGGTGTCGCTGAAGTACACCCGCTTGCCTCTCCCGTCCGTAAGCCAGCCCTCGTCAAAGACCTGCAAAAAGAGGTTAAGGACATACGGGTGAGCTTTTTCCATCTCGTCGAGAAGGACGACGGAATACGGGTTTTCGCGGACCGGGTTTGTAAGAAGTCCTCCCCTCTCCGAGCCGACGATTCCGCGCGGCATGCCGATAAGCTTATCAACCGCTATGGCCGAGTCCTTGTACTCGCTCATGTCAACGCGGATCATCTTCTTATCGTCGCCGAAAAGGAACTCGGCCAGCGCCTTCGCGAGCTCCGTTTTACCTACCCCGGTCGGCCCGAGGAATAAAAGAACCCCGTCGGGGCGCGAGAAGTTTTCCTTTAGAGGCCCCTTATTTAGTCTGAGCCTCTTCGAAAGGGCGGTTATAGCCTCTTTCTGGCCTATGACCCTCCTGGCCAGGACCTTTTCCATGTCCTTGAACCTAACGTTTGTGTCCCTGAAGATCATATCCCTGGGTATTTTTGTATCCTGTGATATGACCTCGATGACATCATCGGGTTTCACCGGTTCATTGGGCCTGTTTATCTCAACCTTTACGCAGGAGGTGTCGAGCCACCCGATGACCTTATCAGGCATCTTGAGGCTCCTCATGTACCTCTGGCTCATGTCGAGGGCCGTGTCAATCGCCTCGTCGGTGACCTTGACCGCGTAGTTCTTCTCGAGCCGGGGCCTTATCCCGTAGAGTATCTTTCTCGTCTCCTCAACGGTAGGCTCCTGGATCGTGACCAGGCGGAAACGTCTCGCGAGCGCTTCGTCCTCGGCTATGAACTCCTTATATTCCGAAAGGGTAGTGGCCCCGATTATCTGCACCTCTCCCCTGGATAAGGTGGATTTAAAGATATTCGCCGCGTCTGAAGGGACACCCATGGCGCTTCCGGCCCCTATGAGGGTGTGGGCCTCGTCTATGAAGAATATTATGTTTTTCTTTTCCTTTATTTCCTTTATTATCTTCTCGATCCTGTCCTCGAACATCCCCCTGAAGATGGTCCCGGCGACGATCGAGTTCATCTGCAGGTTTACTATCTGTTTGTCACGAAGCCTCTTCGGCACCCTCTTGGGCTCAAGCGCTATTCTCCTTGCGAGCCCCTCGACAACGGCGGTTTTGCCTACGCCGGGCTCTCCTATGATCATAACGGAATTGCTCCGGTCTACGTGGCAGAGTATTTCCATCACCTGTTCGATCTCGGCGTCCCTTCCGATGACTACGGGCAGCTTGTCGAATCTCGCAAGCTTATTAAGATTAACCGCAAAGTGCTTGAGATTAGGGGGGAGTTCATATTTTTTCTTGAGCTCCTCTTCCATCTCCTCTTTACTCCTTACTTTTAAAGTGATCCTCCGCATTACGTAATCGGGGTCAAGGCCAAAACTGCGGAATACCTTGGCCGGAAGGCTGTGATTCTCCTGGAATATGGCGATAAAAAGGTCCGTGGAATCCAGTTCTTCCCTGCCCCACCTCTGGGCCTCCTCGCGGGCCAGCCTGAAGACGTTCCTCGTCGCCGGGGGTATCTTGAGCCCTATCCCTATATACTGGCGCGATATGTTAAGGTGCTCATTAAGAAAGTTTATCACATGATGTACGTCGAGGTTTAGATCCTCCATCACTTCCCGGAAGAAGTTTTCCTCGACCTTGGCGAACGCCAAAAAAAGATGCTCAACGCCGAGATAATAATGTTGACGGACTTTGCTCTCCTCTACGGCGGCTTCCAGGACCTTACGCGCGCCGGGCGTCAGCTTCTCTTTAATGTCATTCAGTTCTATCATGATAACCTCTTGAAACCCCGGTAACGTCCCTTAACAGGCGTCACGCGGACTTTACTTGAAACCGATAAGGCTCGGCCGTTTATAGTTTATAATCTAACCCCGGCACCCATTCTATACTATTCTACCATAATCCCTTTCTCGGTTCATAGGGATTTATTTCGTCGAATTTCTCTATAATTTCCTTCGACTTCTTATCGACCTTTTTTGGCACCGCTATATTTATAATTATATACTGGTCTCCGCGCGTAAGCCCGTGCGGGTCATAGACGCCTTTGCCTTTAATCCTGAGCTTCTGGCCGCCCTGTGTCCCTATCGGTATTTTTATGGTCGTAAATCCGTCTATGGTAGGCACCTGTATTTCGGCGCCCAGGTAAGCCTCCCTTATCGAAACCGGCACATCCACGTATATGTCATTTTCGACCCTTCTAAAGTAGGCGTGCGGTTTTACCGCGGTTACGATGTAAAGGTCCCCTGGAGGGCCGCCTCCGATCCCGGGGTTCCCTTTTCCGGCGACCCGTACCTTTGAGCCTGTCTTCACGCCGGGCGGGATTTTTACGTTAAGCGTCTCTCCTCCGGTCTCGCGGCGGACGGTTGTTTTCACCTCAGTCCCTTTCGCCGCGTGCATGAAATCGAGTTCAAGGCGGGTCTCTATGTCAGAGCCCCTCTGTACGCCTCTCCTTCTCCCTTTTACGCCGAATACCTCGCTGAAGATATCCTCGAAACCGCCCGGGGCGCCGAAACCGAATTCTTCAAAATCGGGGGATCCTCCCGGAAACCCGCCCGGGTATCCGCCCATGCCTGGCTCAAAGGTCGCCTGACCGGTGAGGTCGTATGTTTCGCGTTTTTTAGGGTCGCTGAGGACGCCATAGGCCTCGTTTATCTCCTTGAACTTCGCCTCCATTCCCTTTCTGTTTTCAGGGTGAAGGTCAGGATGATATTTTCTCGCCAGGGAGCGGTACGCCTTTTTTATCTCCTCTTCAGTGGCGCCTCTCGGCACGCCGAGTATCTCGTAGTAATCTTTCTGTGCCATTTTGCGTAAATTTTCATATGCGAGGGTTGCTTTTTAAGTGAGTGGTTTTCAGGGAAGGTTTACTGAAGGAACTTTTCCTGCTGGGGAGCGGCTCTTTTATAAAGGCGCGCTTTAAGGGTATTTTCTTTAAAGCGCGCCTTCGAGATCCCCGTTAAATATCCCCTGAAAATACCTCTGTCTTAAGGAACCTCAACATCTTTAGCCGGATCTCCTGTATATCAGTATTATTTTTTATCATCCACTACCTCTGCTTCTACAACCTCACCTTCTTTTCCGCCAGCCTCTGTTCCCGCCTTGCCGGCGCCGGCCGCGGCTGAAGCGGTCTGGTACAAAAGTTCCGCCACTTTATGCGAGGCCGCGGTTACCTTTCCGATCGCGCCTTTTAAGGCCTCGATATCGTCTGATTCGAGCGACTTTTTGGCCTCGGATAGGGCGTCTTCCGCGGCCTTTACGTCCGCCTCGGGAAGTTTAGCGCGATTCTCGTTTAAGATCTTCCCGGTCGAGTATGTCAGGGAGTCGAGCTGGTTTCTTGTTTCGATCAGCTCTTTCCTCTTTCTATCCTCTTCGGCATGTCCTTCGGCTTCCTTTACCATTTTCTCAACTTCATCCTTGATAAGGCCGCTCGACGCCGTGATGGTTATCTTCTGTTCCTTGCTCGTTGCCATGTCTTTAGCGGAAACATTAAGTATCCCGTTGGCGTCGATATCGAAGGCGACCTCGACCTGCGGTATGCCTCTCGGGGCGGCTGGAATGCCCACAAGGTTGAACCTTCCGAGAGTCCTGTTGTCATGGGCCATCGGCCTTTCCCCCTGAAGAACGTGTATCTCAACCTGCGTCTGGCTATCGGCCGCCGTGGTAAATACCTCTTTTTTCCTCGTGGGAATGGTGGTATTACGGGTTATAAGAGTTGTCATTATCCCTCCAAGGGTCTCAATCCCCAGGGAAAGAGGCGTTACATCGAGGAGCACGATCTCTTTAACCTCTCCGGCAAGAACTCCACCCTGTATAGCCGCCCCCACGGCTACGACCTCATCGGGGTTTACCCCCTTATGAGGGGGTTTATCGAAGAATTCCGTTACGAACTTCTGTATCGAAGGCATCCTGGTCATGCCGCCCACAAGGACTACCTCGTTTATATCCGCGGGCTTAAGCCCGGCGTCTTTAAGCGCCTGTTCGCAGGGCTTGTGGCTTCTTTCCACCAGATCGCCCACGAGCTGATCGAGTTTCGCTCTCGAAATCCTCATGACGAGGTGCTTGGGCCCTGTTGCGTCAGCGGTTACAAAGGGCAGGTTTATTTCGGTTTCCATGGTCGAAGAGAGTTCGATCTTGGCCTTCTCAGCCGCTTCCTTGAGCCTCTGGAGCGCCATCCTGTCCTTTGAGAGGTCAATGCCGTTCTCTTTTTTGAACTCGGAGATGAGCCATTCTATAATACGCTGGTCGAAGTTGTCTCCGCCCAGGTGCGTATCGCCGTTGGTCGATTTTACCTCAAATACCCCTTCGCCTACTTCAAGTACCGAG
>CAVSHY010000022.1:0-14905 GCA_963727865.1 uncultured delta proteobacterium
CGCCTTTTTTTATAAAGAATCGGTCCTGTACTGCGATTGGGCTTTCGGCAATTATTACAACTCGGCGACAGAGGACGGACAGGGGGCGACCCCTCAGGCGGAACCGGTTTTTTATAATGCCGTCACAGGGAAGAATCTTAAATTCACCGACGGCATAGAAATCGGCAGAAAGGCCTGGAACCTGATGCGAGCAATATTTGTAATGCAGGGCAGGCACCGTGACGTGGAAAAGTTCGCAGGGTTCATGTACAGGCCTGGAGCCTCAGCAGCCTCTTTTCCTCCAGCCAACATGCCTGTATACGACGGCACGAGTTGGGATTGGAAACCGGTCAGGGACATGTATCTGGATGAACAGGGCGTCGAGCAGTGGAAGACGGCTTTCTACAAACTCGAGGGTTGGGATTCCAAGACTGGTTATCCGAACCGTGCAAGCAACATTCTTCCGCTTGGCGACATACCAGCACACGGTGTCATGCGATGGTACTGGCAGCCTGGCTCCGCACATGCGGGCCACGGCCTGCGTAAATCTCGTCCTGTGCAGGCAGATGTTCGAGGATATCCTCGGATGCCTGAACCTCAATGTAGTCTCAGCCTGCCTGAGCTGCTCGTCTGTGAAACCCGCCATGGGCTGCCAGCTCAGGTATGGTCTTGGCCCACTGCTCAAGAGTAGCAATCCACTTGCCTGGCTTGGTATAGCCCCATCGGAAGGCGGCTATCATCGAATGCCAGCTGCCCTTGTCGAACTCCAGTTTGAAGCCGAAAGGGTATTCCTTGGTCTGCACGATCCCGCCCTTTTTGACGTTGGGGCATGAGATATTTATCTCGATCGCCGACACCCCGGAAACCCCGTCGAGCCTGCGGGCGACCTCTTTATAATCATCCACGGTTTCGCCGAAGATATTGGCGATCACGTTTGTCCTGAGTTTTTTGAGGAAAGGGAGCTTTTCCTTTATAAAGCTATCGACCCCCACGTTCTGAAGCCCTATTGCGTTAAGCATCCCGCACGGGGTCTCCACTATCCTGGGGCCCGGGTTACCCGCCCTTGGCTTAAGAGAAAGCCCCTTGACTACGATGCCGCCGAGCCGGCTCACGTCCGTATACGGAGCGAATTCAGAGCCGTAGCCGAATGTGCCGGAGGCGGTCAAAACCGGGTTTTTAAACTTTATCCCGGCGATCTCAACGGAAAGTCCGCTCGTATGCCGCGGAGATTTTTTATCGGAGGTCTTCATATCTTGAAGGAATCCCAGTCTATATCCGCGCTGTCGAATACCGGGCCGTCAGAGCATACCATTTTATAGTCCTTATTCTCCTCGCCCCCGTGAGGTCTCGACCTTACGGCGCACCCGAGACATACGCCTATGCCGCAGGCCATGGCGCGCTCAAGCGAGACAAAACATTTAACGCCGGAACTGTGGGCTATCGCGGAGACCGCCTTGAGCATGCCTATGGGGCCGCAGGCGTAAAGCACCGCCCCCGGGGAAAGCTCCTCCCTGACGAGTTCGGTTACGAGGCCCTTTCTTCCAGAGCTCCCGTCCTCTGTCGCCACTTTCACGCGGCGCAAGATTTTTTTAAAATCCTTTACGAACACGGTCTCCTCTTTATTCCGCGCGCCAAAAAGGAGGGTCGCATCCGGAAGCCCCTTCGCGAGAAGGTATAGAGGCGCTATGCCCATCCCGCCGGCCGCCATTATGACTTTTTTATAACCCTCCGGATAAGGGAACCCGTCGCCGAGGGGGCCGAGGATATCTATATCGTCCCCGGGCTTACGGGTGGAGAGTATCCGCGTACCCTTGCCGACCACCCTGTAAAGAAGCTCTATGCCGGTTCCGGTGAACTTCCCTTTTGAGCCGAGGACGTTATAGACGCCGAAAGGCCTCCGCAGAAGCGGGTCGAAGCCATCGGAAACCCTGACCATCACGAACTGTCCCGGAGAGACGAGAGGTGTTGACCAGGAGACACCCAGCCTGTGATAGTGGGCCGTAACCTGCTTATTATAAATAATTTTTTTACGCTCTTCCCGCATGGCTTGTTTAAAAGACCAGTGTCATTACTATCGCGTCCTCATCCTCATAATAATTCTTCCGGATAAAACCTTCTTTAAAGCCGAACTTCCTGTACAGATTTATGGCGGCCATGTTGGACATCCTCACTTCAAGGAATACCTCGCATACCATGTTTCTACGCATCTGTTCCAGAGCGGTTTTGAGGAGCCCCGCGGCAAACCCCCTGCCCCGAAGCGCGGGATGAACGGCGATATTGAGTATGTGAGCCTCTCCATGGACGACCCAGAATATGATATAGGCCCCGATCGTCTCATTCCCCTCATTTTCAATTTTAAGGGTATAGGCGTATGAAATTGGGTTTTTGAGCTCGACCTCAAAGTGATCCCTCGTCCAGGGTTTAGGAAAAGAAACCCCTTCGATCTTCAGGATTTCATCAAGGTCTTCAGCGGTCATCGGCTGGATTTTATGACCGGAGAGGATTTTATTTTCGGCGCGCAAAATATTTCTTTTTGAAGTTTTTTGTTTTCTTAAAGGCGCCAGCAAGCCGGCTTGAACCCCGGCATTAAAAAAACTTACTTCTCATTGGTGGCGAAAACGATGTGCCAGAAATCCAGCTTTTTAAGCATGTACTTCTGCTTGACGTTCAGCCCGGACTTATCTATGAACTCATTCAGGCAAAGGTCCGACCTCCAGCCTATCTTCTTGCAGACTGGGTTAATTATCTTCTCCACGGTTTCTATGACCTTGTTCTTGCTCTTGAAGTGGTTCACGATTACGACCTGTCCGCCCTTCCTGCATACTCTTTTGACCTCGGACATGACCTTGTACGGGTCCGGCACGACGCTGACCACGTGAGAGATAAATACCTTGTCAAAGCTGTCGTCCTTGAAACCCACGCTCATCGCGTCCATGGACATGACCTTGATGTTGTCAAGGCGGTTCGCCGTTATCTTCTCCTTGGCCTTCATGAGCATCTCCGTGGAGAGGTCGATCCCCACCACCTTGCAGTATCCCGGGAATAAGGAGAGGGATAAGCCGGTGCCTACCCCCACGTCGAGGATCCTGTCGCCCGGCCTTATGTCCATGTACGAGATCGCGTGTTTTATCCTGGGGTAAAAAAACCTTTTAAACAGCGCGTCGTAAACACTCGAATATCCGGCGTAAATCTTTTTTATGCTTTCCAGCTCCAATTTTAACCCACCTCTCTATTAAGGTTTTGACTTAAAGAGCCTTCTGTATCCGTTTGACATAGACAACGAGATCGTCTCCAGGTTTGTAAAACTCCCTAATCCGCGCCTCTTCATTGAAGCCGTTCCGGAGATAAAATCCCCTCGCGGGCTCATAAGTTTTCAGTCCGGAAGTCTCCGCGACCAGGAGCCTCGCGCCCTGTTTTTTAAGCACCCCCTCCGTGTGTTCAAGGAGGCTTCTGCCGACGCCTCTCTGCCGGTGCCCGGGGTCAACCAGTATCCAGTACAGGTCATAAACAGCGTCGGTAAGAGGCGTCTTACCGTAGCATATGTATCCTAACGGGGAATCCGAGCCGTCAGCCGCCGTGATAAAGGAATAATCACTCTGATCTTTATTAGTTAAGTATATATCAAGCAGCTCAACCGCGCAATTCCTCTCTTCTTCCGTGAGGTTGGAGGTTCTGTCTATAATGGAGACAAGCCTGACCCTGTCGCCCGCCGAGACTTTCCTTATGCGCACCTGAGTCATAATATATTATTAGGGCGGCGCACAGGCGGGCCGCGATATCTTTAAAGGCAATGGACGGCCGGCTCCGGGAATTCTCCGGAGTATCTTGCCCACGCCGCCGCCACGATCCCGGAGATGAGCTTTGAGTAATCAAGGCCCGCGGCCTTCGCGGCCCTGGCGAGGCCCGCGTCCCTGGAGATATCAGGGTTGGGGTTTACCTCTAACACCTTTATGTTGCCGTCCTCGCCGACCCTCATGTCAACCCTCGCGTAATCACGGCATCTCATCGTCTCGTACGCCTTAAGCGCTATCCCCGCGAGCTCGTCCCTCAAAGACTCGGGTATATTTGCCGGGCATACCGGCTTTGACTTCTTATAAAGAGGGCTTTCAACGCTCCACTTCGCCTCGTAGCAGCATATCTTAGGCAGGTCCTCTGGGAATTCCGTAAAGTCGATCTCGGAAGGCGGCAACGCCCTGATATCCTTGCCGTTGCCGAGGAGAGCGACATTGAACTCCCTGCCGTCAACATACTCTTCGACTATCGCGGGCTGGTTAAACGTATTTATAATAAACTCTACCCTCTTCTTGAGCCCCTTCATGGTCTTTACCACGGCGCCGGAATCTATGCCTATGCTCGCGTCTTCCCTCAGGGGTTTTACGATAAGAGGGAATTTGAGGCTCCTTTTAAGCTTTTGAGGGGGATCTTTAAGGACCGCGTACTCAGGGGTCATTATATCCCGGCTGTTAAGTATGTCTTTTGTCAGGCCCTTATCGAGCGCCAGCCCAAGGGTAAGGGGCCCGCTCCCCGTGTACTTGAGTCCGTAAAGCTCAAGGAGCGCGGCCACGTGCATCTCAAAGCCGCTCTTTCCGAAGGCGCTCTCGCAGAGGTTGAATATAATATCCCCCGCCCCCTTGATTCCACGTATGAAATCATCCGCGTCGTTATGGACGCCGCGAAGCGTGGTTACGCGGGTACTGAACCCTTCTTCCCTGAGGGCCTCTTCCACGTCTCTTACGGTTTCGACTACATTGTTCTCGTCGGGCTTTGTCTCCTTGCAGCCGGGCTCAAACTGTTCGTCGTCGCTGACGATTATGTTAACCTTCTTCTGCGTCATATGCCGTATCTCTCGCGGGCGGCGTCGATTACGGCGTTAACCAGGCCGCCGAAGGTCATGCCCGCGGCCCTGGCGGCTTTTGGAAAACAGGAATTGCACTTTGGGTCCATAAGTATGCCGGGAAGCGGATTTAATTCCAATATATGAGGCGTGCCGGCCGCATCGAGCCTTATATCGACCCTGCACCAGTCTTTGACGTCAAGGGCCCTGAAGGCGTCGGCAGCCACGTTCTCGATTGAGCGTTTAAGCCTGTCACTGACGTTCGCGGGGCAGTCGAATATATTCAGGGGGGCTTCGGGCCTGTCAAGGACCCACTTCGCCTCATAGGAGTATATATGGTTAACGCCCTCCGGGAGGCACGAATAATTTATCTCCACAATCGGAAGCGTCCTGAGCTTGCCCCCGTTACCAAGAAGCGCCACGGTAAACTCCCTCCCGCCGAGATACTCTTCCACAAGGGCGGGCTGCCTGTATTCCTTGATAATGTTATAGACCTTGGCCTTGAGTTCAGACGGATCTGATACGATCGAGTCGTTCTTAATCCCTTTACTCGAGCCTTCGAAAAGCGGTTTCACTATCATGGGAAAGGACAGATAGCGCTCGATATCGAGATCAAAATCCCCGGCGACGAGGAACCTCGGGGTTGGGATACCGTAATGCGAAAGTATTTCCTTTGCCCGCGCCTTGTTGAGGCAAAGGGCGAGCGTAAGCGGGGAGGACCCGGTATATGGGATCCTGAGCATCTCCATCATGGCGGGCATCTGGGATTCCCTGCTCTCGCCCCATATCCCTTCGGCCATATTGAACACTATCTCCGGCCTCGCCTTCCTGAGCTTATCATAGGCGTCTTCGTCAGCCTCTATCATGATGACTTCTTTATGCCGCTCAAGAAGGGCTTCCTTAACGGACTCTACGGTTTCTATCTCGTCACACTCCGCGTAAAAATCCGTAGGAAGGCCTTCCTCATTAACTTCCTCTTTTAAATTGTAGGTAAGCCCTACTCTCATTTTTATTGACCGCCCGTGGCTGCGTATGCGCGCGGTTCAACGGATGCGCGCGCGTGAGTGTATTGCCGTAAAGCCGTCCTTCTGTAGACTCCCCGGCTACAGTACAAGGACCGCCGAAGCGACAACCGTGGTATACCTGCCGTCGCTCTTGACTATCGCGGACTGTGTGACGTTAGTTGTCTTGACTATCTTGTCGCTGATCCTGTATATCTCTTTCTTCTCGTCCCAGCCCAGGTTCTCGTCGAGCGTTATGCCGAGAGTGGAGGCGAGCATCGCCGCGGCGAGGTCTTCGGCGTAATCGCCGGCCATCGTGTCGGTCTGTCCGTAAGCGTGGTGCTCGCTCATGTAGCCGTAAAGTTTTCTGTCCGTCGGTATCGCGCAGCCCACTGAAGCCGCCATTAGCCTCCTCGGCTCGTTACTGGTAAGTTTACTCATTACGCAGAAGACGATCTGTCCGGGCGAAAGCCTTTTTATCCCCATCGACCTCGATAGGATCTTGCATCCGGGCGGGAAAATGCTTGAGACCTGCACCAGGTTGAACTTTTCTATCCCGGCGTCCCTCAAAGCCAGCTCAAAAGAGGTAAGCCCCTCTTTATGCGTACCGACGCCTTTAGTAAAAAAAACTCTTTTAGGAACAAACATTTTTACCCCCCGGATAACTTTGTAATAAAAAACAGATAAATAAAACAGGCTGCATTTATCTATACCTCAACATCTAAAATATTACAATAAATATTATAATATCTCATGCCTTATTTGAAGCGTTTATATAACCCATTATTTTATAGACCAGTTTTGCCGCGAGAAAATCAGGGGCGATATTCCCGGGAAGGGGACACAGTTCAACCACATCGAAACCGACGACCCTTTTCTTTGATGTCGCTTTTCTCAAAACACCGAGGATGTCATACCAGCCGAGCCCCCCGGGTTCAGGGGTTCCGGTGGCGGGCATTATCGATGGGTCAAAGACGTCGAGATCAACGGTAATGCAGACGTTGCCGGTAAGCTCCCCTACGACCTTATCCCACGAAATGCCTTTAATAATCTCAGCCGCGTAATATGTCTTTATCTTTGTCCTGGCCATCTTCCCGGCCCGCGCCTCCGCCCTGAGGAACTGGGATTCCTCGACGCTCAAACTTCTTATCCCCACCTGCACTATGGGGCAGAGCTCCGAGATCCTTCGCGCCACGCAGGCGTGGTTAAAGGGGGTGTCCTGGTACGTGTCCCTCATATCCGCGTGGGCATCGAGCTGAAGGACCGAGAGATCGGGGTATTTTTCAAGCAGGGCCTGTACGAGCCCGAGGGTTATGCTGTGCTCCCCGCCGAGAAGCACCGGGATACTGTTGGAAGCGAGTATCGCGGCTGCCTCGCGCCTGACCCTTTTTACCATCTCCTCCGGGCCGAGCGCCGTCGGCTCCATCGGCGGCAGGGTCTCTATGCCGGCCTCATAAGGTTCAGAGTCCAGCTCTTCATCAAAGAGCTCCATGTGCGTTGAGGCCTCGATAAGCGCCCTCGGGCCGTTCCTCATGCCGCTTATATACGACGCGGTCAGGTCGTACGGCACCGGAAGCACCGAGTACCTCGCGGGTTTCTTCTCAAGCGCTTCTTTAGGAAGCCCTCCGAAGTTGAGTATCCCGTCCACTAAAGATTACCCCTTCGAGAGGATGGAATCGTTATCATATTCTTTTTGATACCTTTTGACTGGATTGGGAGATTTACCATGGAAGGCCGCGTCCGTCATTCTTATTATGGCGGGATGCCCGGGGATCTGCGCATTCTTAACCGGCCCCGCTGCTATCTCGGGGTTCCCGCGCCTTTCGCCGCTCAATAATAATCAGCCCTGCCCTTTAAGTCTTTATAATTACCAAGCACCCTGTTTACGAATTCCTCTCCCTGGACATCTTCACCGAGCTTTATCCTGGAGTCCGTGTTGCCGGGACCCGCGTTATACGCCGTAAGCGTAAGATCGGTGTCGTTATAACGGTCTTTCAAGCTTGAGAGATAATGGACCCCGATCTTGACATTAAGAAATGGGTTAAGAAGCGTGTGGTCTCCGTCCCACTTTAGTTTAAGTTTAGCGGCCAGCTCCCTGCCGGTCGACGGAAGGATCTGCATGAGCCCCATGGCGCCCCTAAAGGACTTTGAGAAGTTAAAGAATCCGCTCTCCGTCTTTATGAGAGCGAGCACAAAAACAGGGTCTACCTTGTTGGCGGCGCTCTCAACAAGAATGACCTGCGCAAGCTTCAGCTCATCAAGAGGTCCAAGGCCGGTTTTACTGTCCTTAAGAACATCAAGCACGTAGCGCCTTACCCCTGGATCGCTTTCGCCGTAGTTCTGCTGGATATCTCCGCCGTAAGGCACGATTAAACACGCCTCAAGAAAAACGGCCATGCCGGCTATAAATAGAGCCCTTTTTATCCTTCTATTTTTAAGAGAACTCAAACGCATACTCCGCTCTTTTTTGCAACATTAAATTATATTTTGTTTTCCCCATTATGTCAAGAAATTTACTCGCCCGCCTGGACGTCCTTTATCCTCAGTTTCAGGCTTTTGCCTCCCTGCCACTCGTCAAGATAAGGCGAAAAGGCTATGCCGAAGCGCCCTCCCTTTATCGGGTGAAGGCCGGCGAGCCCAAAGCCTATGCCGCTCCTTGAGCAGCCGTTCTGCGCAACCTTAAACCGAAGGTGCCTCGCGCCGACCACTTCGGTCTGTATTATATGGGCGTCCATCGCGCACAGAAGCGGTTCATGGTTCGACGCGCCGAACGGAGAAAGCCGATGAACTTCCGTAAGGAACCTCATGTCTATGTCTGCGAGGGAAACAACCGCGTCGCATGTAATCTCCGGGATGAGGTCCTCTTCAGTAAGGGCGCCGTTCAGGTGCCGGATAAATTCCATTCTAAACCTCTCGATATTCTCCCTTGAGACAGTAAGCCCGGCCGCGCCTTTATGACCGCCGTACCTGTCGAGCAGGTCTGAACACGCCTTGAGCCCCTCAAGTATGTCAAAGGATTTTATCCCCCTTGCCGAGCCCTTGCCGATCCCTCCCTCAAGAGCTATCATGACCGCGGGCCTGGCAAACCGGTCCACAAGCCTTGAGGCGACTATCCCTATAACCCCGGGGTGCCACCCTTCGGAGAATAAAACTATCCCCTTATCCCCTGGAGCGTCCCCGAGCATCATGAGCGCCTCCTCGAGGGTTTCCGCCTCAAGCCTCTGCCTTGTGGCGTTTTCCCTGTTAAGGACGTCCGCAAGTGAAGCGGCCTCTTTATGGTCCTCGGTTACAAGGAGCTTTAAGGCGGTTACCGCCCTGGTAAGCCTGCCGGCCGCGTTAATCCTGGGGGCGAGTTGAAATGCGATATTATCGGCATCGAGTTTTCCGGCCTTTATCCCCGCCGCTTCTTTCAGCGCCTTAAGCCCCGGACGGGACGACCGCTCAAGCTCTCTTACGCCGTATGCAACGAGGACCCTGTTTTCATCGATCAGAGGGACCATGTCAGCGACGGTCCCTATGCTTACCAGATCAAGATATTTCTTGAGATTCGGTTCCATGCCTTTAAGCCAGCCGGTTTCACGAAGTCGCCGCCTCAAGGCCATGATCAGGTTAAACGCCACGCCGACGCCCGCAAGGCCCTTGAAGGGAAAGGCGCATCCCTTCTGTTTGGGATTTAACAGCGCCACGGCCTCGGGCGGGTCTTTCGGCAGTTCATGGTGGTCTGAGATAATTATATCGAGGCCAAGGGAACCGGCGAATCTTACCTCTTCGCGGTTTGACGACCCGCAGTCGACGGTTATAACGACTTTTATCCCATCCCCATGGAGTTTTTTTAGAGCCTCCGCATTGAGCCCGTAGCCTTCTTTCATCCTGTCGGGTATATAGCAGAGGGTCTCAACCCCTATCTCCTTGAAAAAAAGATGGAGCATCGCCGTAGAAGTCGTCCCGTCCACATCATAGTCGCCGTAAATGGCTATCTTCTCCCTTTTATTCATGGCGCGGACTATGCGGTCTACGGCCCTGTCCATATCCTTTAAAAGGAACGGGTCATGGAGGTCTTTCAGGTCTGGCCTTAAAAAAGAAGAGGCCTTGCCGGAATCGGCAAGGCCTCTATTGATCAATAGCTGGGCGGTAAGGGGCATGACATTAAGCTCCTTTCCAAGGGCCTGCTGAAGCTTATCGTCTGCCGGTAATACCTTCCAACGTTTTTTCATTTTTTTACAATCGCGGTCATATCTCCCCCGCCTTCCCTTCCCCCGCTGCGTTTTAACCGGGCCGCCGAGTTTTTTAATTTAACTGAACAGGTCTTACCGGCGGGAAAGAAAAACTAAAGATAGATAATACGAAGTAATCGGAAAACAACTTTTCCAAGCCCATGTTATTGCTCCGTTATCAACGAAAACCCCGGTGTCACACAGAGAGGGCCGGAAGGGCCTTAAAAAACAACGAACCCATTTTACAGATAAACAAGAAAGAGGTCAAGCGATGAATTGCCCCGACTGACCGAAGCTCCCCGGAACAGGCGCCATTTTCATAAAACAAAGGGCATGCTTCAAAAGCCATGCCCTTTGTTACTTTTAGAAAGGTTATTTAGAGTTGCCCATCCCGGTTAAAGTTCCGGGCCAGGGAACCCTTCAAGGAGCCTGCCGACGGACGCGGAGTCAAGGTGTTCCTGAAGAAGAGGCAGTATGGAGGGCGCTTCCACCTCTCCCAGGACTTCTTTACGCAGCACCGAAATAAAAGGCTTAATTACTTCGCCGTCGAACTGCTTATCAAGGTTATTCTTTATCTCGGCCATCGCTTCTCTGAAAGAAAGCCGCGGCCTGTAGGGCCTGTCCGTCGTCATGGCGTCAAATGCGTCCACAAGCGCCATGATCCTTGCGCCTATCGGGATATCTGTTTTCTTAAGCCTGTCCGGATACCCGGAGCCGTCAACCTTTTCATGATGGTTCCGGGACATAAGCGGGATACCCTTCCATGGAAACTTTATCTTCGAGAGTATCTCATAACCAACGACCGGGTGGGAGTTCAATTCCCTGCATTCGTTGGACGTTAAAGGGCTGGCCTTGTTTATTATCGATTTATCAACGGCGATCTTGCCGATATCGTGCATAAGCCCGGCTATCCTTATCCCTTCGGTATCCTCGGCGGTCCAACCCATCTCTCTGGCGAGCACCGTGCAGTAGGCGGAAACCCTGTGGGAATGTCCCTTTGTATAGGCGTCCTTGGCGTCTATGGCCGCGGCGAAGGCATGGATGGTGTCGTAATAGATGCGCCTCAAATTATCATAGAGGTCTTTATTCTCATTATACTTATGCATGAGCTTCGTAAGCAGCATGTGGCCGTGGATGCTGAAGGCGATGTGCTGGGCCATGACCGAGAGGAGCTGAAAATCGTAGACCGTGTAATCCTCCCCCGAAAATTTCCCGTTGACGGAGATCATGCCGAGGAGTTCGTCCTTAACGACGAGGAAGGCGATGAGACGTGCGCCGAACTTCTCCAGTTCCGATCTCGCAGGCCCGAGGAGCGCGGCGGCTTTTTCATCGGATTTAAGGTCAACGGGCTTATTAAACCTTACAATTTCTTTTATCGCTTCCTTACCAAGGGTTATGCCTGCGGCTTTAACGTCGCCGAGCCCCTTTGACGTAATGGGGGAGAATTCTTTTTTATCCTGGTCGTACATGAATATTATCCCCTTGGAAGCGGAGAAAGACCCCATTACCATAAAAAGGGACGATTTAACTACCTTGTTGAAGTCCTTTGGAGATGTTACCTCTTCGCCGAGTTCCGAAAGGGTGTTAAGATTAAAAAGCAATCTCTCCAGGCTCAGGTCCAGTTCCATTAATCCCGTCTCCTTTGCGCGGTTTTTATCAACTCAATCTCTGCTGCGCCGCGGCGCCTGTATTGCCGCTTCCGACGCCCTTAACCTCGTTTATCGCCTCTTCTACGGTATCGAATATCTGCACATGCTTTGTAAGGCCGACGATATTGAATATGTCACGGTTTACTTTCTTCAGCCCTGAGAACAGGACAACCCCGTTGTTTTCCCTTATCTTTTCAATGACGCCCACCAGGATGGAAATACCGATGGAATTTATAAGGTCGGTCTCGGAAAAATCGATTATTATCTTCTTGAAACCCTTTTTGAGAAAGCTGTCGCACATATCCTCAAGCTTTTCGCCCTCGATATCATTTATATAATTTTCAGGATAAAGGATGACGCTGTCACCTATGTCTGTATGACTCTTATGCTTCTTTATCATCCTTGTTTTTCTCCTTTTTTATAAGGTGCTTTATCATGACTATCTTGCTGCCTCCCATAATCTTTTCAAACCTTACCTCATCCATTAGCCCCTTCATGAGGTCAATGCCCCATCCCCTTTTGCGGGGCAGAGTTGAGCCATCACCGGATACCGCCTCTTTGGATACGTCGAAATCAACGCCTGGATTTTCTATGTGGATTGTAAGCCTGTCGCCGCCGGCTATAAACCTTAAAAAAACCTTACTGTCCCTGACGCGGCTGTGCTCAAAAGCGTTAATACAGGCCTCGACCAGAGCGGCCTTTATCTGCCCGATAGAGTTCTCGTCAAAGCCCATCCCGGCGCCGATCTCCTCAACCGCCTTTACGGCTACGAGCTCGGCCTTTACGGCCGAGGGCAGGACCACCTCGTACTCCTTGTTGGGGACAATGTTGACCCTGTCCTTCGATACGGCGGGGCCTTTTTCCTTGATAGTGTCCCTTAAGAGGCGAAGCTGCACAATATCGGAGGTATAGATGCCGTCGCTTTCGGCCTTTTTCTGCGCTTCCGCAGTAAAGCCTTCCTTGCCGATCATCCACCTTACCACCTTCGTAGTCCTGAAGTTTTCCCTCAGAAGCGAGCTCCGCCTTATGAAGTTATCGACATCTCCAAGGTTTATCTGCGTGGGCGCCTCCTTTATGAACACCACCCAGGCTACCTCGTCGTTATCGCCGTATCTGCTGTTCTGGAACCCGTGCGCCGCGACTATCCGGGGCCCTGTCTCGCTCTTCTCCCATCTTGATGTGTCGAAGCACCCAAATATCTGGGGTAAAATCACCTCATCTTCCCCCTTGCCCTCGGAAGTATAAACTCCGTTCTTGAAACGCTCCGAAAAAATCTGGTTTTTGAGCAACGCCCTTAATATCTTCTGTCCGTTAAAAGACTTTAAAAGAGAAGCCGCTTCCTCTTTCAGCTTACCCTGTATTTTCGACCCCTTGAGCGCATAGCCCTCTTTCAGCAGACCCCGTATTATAGACGTCTTTACCTCTTCAAGGCTTCTCCCCTTCACCCTTGTCTCGTATGTATAGCTTATAAAGTCTCTTAATACGCTGTCGCCGGACCATTTTATAATCCCGAGATTCGCGTCGATAAGCCCGGCCGAGCTTAAATCAGCGATCGTTTTTCTCAATTCATCGCTGGTGTAACCGAGCCGCTCCGAAAGCTCTTCTTCCGAAGTCGGAAGTCCCGCCCTTACGCATTCATTTAAAACTCTAAAGTCTTTTAAGCCGCCAAGGCGGAGCGATGACCTTAGAACCGCCCCGGTATTGCCCTCGGCGATTTCATTGGCGTAAAGGTCCGCAAAGTCCTTGAGAGTCATGAGGCTTATCCCTGACCTGTGGGCGGCCCATATGATATTTTTAATATACATGGGGATCTTCTCGAGCTTACCGGCCGCCACGGTGAGGATCTCTGAATCAAAATCGACATTATAACGTCTGCAGAGTTCGCTCATCATTGAAAGGGCGCCTTCTTCATCAAGCCCCGAGAGAGTTATGACCTCGATAGAACCGTTTAAGGCCCCTCCTTCCAGGACATTCCTTGTTGAGCTTGAGGCGAGAAAGGAAAAAGAGCCTGAATTCAGGGCGTCAAGGACCTCCTTCATTATACTCGGCCCTTCGCTGTAAAGCGTTATCCCTGATATCTGGTCAAGGTCATCGAGTATCAGGTACACGGGGGTACCGGAGCGGTGGGTGATAAGTTGCGGGGCGTAGAGCGCGTTTCTCAAAGCGGCCGTATAGTCGCCGCCTTTTTTTGCTTCCCTGTGCCTGTCGATAAAATCAGCGAGGTCATAGGCGTCATCATCGATAAGACGCCTTTCAAGCTTATCGAGAGAGATCTCGGCTTTCATTATCTGGGGCTCGCGATTTCTGAAGGCGGTATATTGTTTAATAATCTCCTTTAGAAAATCCTCCGCGAAATTAACGGTGCTTCCGTAACCCTTAAACCTGTAATAGACCGGGATAACGTTTGACTGTTCGAAGAAAAGGCTCCTGTGGACTCTCCGCAGGATCTCGGTCTTGCCCGCCCACCTTCTGCCGGCGAGGAAGATGGAAGGATAAGTTTTATATTCCCTGGCTCTCCTGCATATATAGTCTATATCCTTTAATCTGCCAAAAAATTCGCTGTCGGGACATACGTTAAATAACGATTTATCCCTCATACACAACGACCCTGTTTTTCCCCGTACGCTTGGCGGTGTACATGGCCCTGTCGGCGTTATTGATGAGATCGTCTATGTCGCCGGAATCTGCGGGGAACTCGGCGATCCCAAGGCTTATCGTCGGCCATTCCTTGAATATATCGGTCCGGGGCCTGAACTCCTCTACGCCCTTTCTGATCCTCTCCGCGATAATCAAGGCGTCTTTTTTATCGGTATGGGGGAGGAGCACAGTGAACTCCTCTCCGCCGTATCTCGCCACCACGTCCATCGACCTCACCGCGTCCCTTATCGAATGCGCCACACCCTTGAGTATTTCATCCCCGCCGGGATGCCCGTACCTGTCGTTAAAGCCCTTGAAATTATCGATGTCTATCATGAACGTCGTAAAGCACTCATTATGCCTTTTAACGCGCTCCACTTCCTCGAATAATCTCTCCCGGAAATATCTCCTGTTAAAGAGCCCTGTAAGCGGGTCTGTCATGGAGACCATCTTGAGCTCTTCGGTCATGCTGTAGTACGCGCCGCGTTCAAGGGCTATCGAGGCGTAACTCGCGAATGAAAGCAGAAGATGCAGATCCTCGTCCGAGAAGGGCGCTCCCGAAAGTTTATCCGACATGTTGATTACGCCGAT
>CAVSHY010000023.1:0-22059 GCA_963727865.1 uncultured delta proteobacterium
AAAAATATTGGTGAGGGGGGGTACCCCTCAGCAAAAACTTTTCATGACCACCCCACCCCCTCAGTAAAAAAAAAGTATTTTTGCGAGCCCCCGCCCCATCACTAAAAATTTCCCTGAGTCTATATCCAAATTCGCGGGCTGCTTCTTCGAAATCATGAGGTCATCAGGCCCGAGCGAAGAGAAGAAGCCGCTGGCTCGCCAGCGGCTTCTTCGAAAACCTTATTTCAGCCACCCCTCAATGTATAGTTGAATCTCTGGGGTGGAGCCGCGGTGAGCAGGAAGAGTGTGAATTTCAGTATAAAAGAGATCAATTCCAGCTCTGCACAGTTCCGCGACCTCAACATCACGATCGGTTCCATCACGAGGGAACGCTGGGACGAACCGATGGGGCCCACCCCGTTTCCCTCGCTCACCACCCTCCGGTCCTGGGATAAGCGGCTCCTGGAACGGTACAAACCCTTTTACCTGCCGTTCTCGATCTCTGCTGCCTCTGCACTTACGGGAAATGCGATCTCACCGGCACGAAGAAAGGGGCGTGCGGGATCTCGATGCCCGCCCAGCAGTCCCGCATGGTCCAGAATGCCCTTAAGAAGAGATTTGAAAAGGCAGGGAATGACCTCAAAAAGATTTCAGGGATGGAGGTAAAAGTAATGACCGTAGTCCCCAGACATGCTGAAGACTATCAAGGGAGGACCTGGGTTACCCGAAGAAAACCATTTGTTGACAGGATCGCTTCGGCATGGCTCGTGAAAAGGTTCATTGACAGGAAAGCCGTATTCAAGTTTGTCGAGGAAAAAAAGATTGAAAGCATCGGCAAGGGTAGTGTCTTGTTTGATATAGGCGGTGGTGAATTTACTCATACGGGGACTCTGTGCACCTTTGAGACGCTCCTTGGTTCCTTTAGCCTTAAAGATAAGGCCTTAAAAAAGATAGCTGAAATTGTGCATGAACTCGACATAGGGGACGGTCTGCATCAGAACCCTGAATCGAAGGGTATAGAAGAGATACTGAGGGGAATCAGAAAAACGGCTAATGAAGACGCCGAGGTCCTTAAAAGAGGCATGGAAGTATTTGAGATGCTCTATGCTTCTAAAACCAAGCCATAAGAAGAGGTGCTTCATGCCATCCATTGAGAAACACAGAACAGTAAGCGTTGAAAGGACAGGAAAGGACTTCATGGAGGTGCATGAATGGTTGGATGGGGATCCTGAAAAAAAGGCGGAGAGGCACGATATTACAAAGATGTATGCATATGGAAAGCTGATAAAGGAACGGCATGGAGAAGAAGCACTTCAGAAATATATCCGGCATATCCATGACGACCTGAAGGCCAAATTTGAGCATATTAAACAAGACCTCGATAAAACAATAGCCGATACTCTTGCGTATTTCGGGGTTAAATAGTTAAAGGAGTCCAGTATGATTCACTTTCGCTTTTACCTCACTGTAGCGATTATTTTGGGTATTTTATCATGTTCAATACCTCCGGCCGGGGCGCAGAACGCCATGCCGGGTGGGAAGGTCTACGCCACATCCTGGTTTGGCGGCGTAATTTCGGTTATTGACGTAGAAACCGGGAAGGTCGCGTCTGCTATAAAAGTCGGCGTGCACGATCATAATGTAGCGCTGAGCCCGGATCAGAAAATGGCGTGGGTGACCAACAACAATGACGGAACGGTCTCGATTATCGACACTTCTACTGACCGGGTGGTCAATACTATCCATACCGGCGACGGCCCGAGGCATACTTTTTTTAGTCCGGATGGCAAAGAGGCTTATGTAACCAATGAATTCGACGATACGGTTGCGATTATTGATCCGGTAGCTTTCAAAGTGATAGATAATGTAAAAGCCGGTGCTATGCCTCATTTCTCCATAGTTGTGGGGAATCGGCTTTTTGTAACAAACTACGGCGGGGGAAGCGTAACTGTTATAAACAGGCTGACCCGTAAGGTGATCGGCACAGTAGCGGCCGGTCTGGGTCCGCTCGGCGCGGGTGTAACCAAAGACGGTAATTTTGTGTATGTAGCCTGTCATAATTCCAACCACGTGACCGTGATTGACGCCGGAACCATGAAAGTGATCGCTCGTATCCCCACCGATCCCGGCCCCGTTCAGGTAAGCGTCGCTCCTGACCAGAAGTATGCTTATGTCGCCAACGACGGCGCGGGGACCGTACAAAAAATCGATCTAAAAACAAATCATGTCGTTAAAACAATTACGATCGCCGAGGGCGCGGGTACTCATGGCATCGCTTTCGGGTCCGGTGGAGCGTTGCTTTTTGTGACAAATACAGGGGCGGGTACCGTATCTGTGATAGATACCGGGCGCGACGAGATTATTCAGAGCATTAAAGTTGCCGCCGCGCCGGAAGGCATTGTTTTTAAAAAGCCGTGAGATAACCTCAAAGGGAGGCGATCATGAAATGGATCACACGCGAGCACGTGAAAGTCGACAGGGTAGCTTGCCCCTGGCTGATAAAAAAATTCATAGATAAGGACGCGGAGTTTTACTTCGTCCCCGCCGACAGGGTCATGGGCGAAGCGGAACGGCTTGGCGCCACGCCTTTTGATGTGAAAGGTATTGAACTCAATCATCACGGCAAAGAGTGCTCCTTCGAGGCTATCCTAAAGAAATATCACCTGACCGGCGACCCGGCTCTCGTACTGCTCGGAAAAATAGTAAACGGGGCGGATACGGATAATACCCTTTGGAACCAGCCGGAGGGGCCCGGGTTAAAGGCTATTGCCGAGGGGTTTGGCAAACTTGGTTACAGGGACGATCACGAGATCAACGCGGCCGAATGGATCGTCTACGAGGCGCTCTACGCCTACAGTAAGGACATGGTGAAACAGGGCAAACCCGATGTGGCCTTCAGGCCCTAAAACATATTACAGGTATTAAATGCGTTTCCGATTAGCCCAAACTCATTCCCTTAAATTGTTGACATCCGACGGCCGCCTCCTTTTTGCGACACGCATGCTGCGCATGTTCGCTTATGGTCTTTTGGCTGTCATTCTCGCCCTTTACCTCGCGCAAATCGGGCTGAACGCAAAAAAGATCGGGCTGCTGCTGACACTGACGCTGGTCGGCGATACGGTGGTCTCACTCTGGATCACAACAGCGGCCGACCGCGTCGGCAGGCGGCGGATGCTTGTGGCCGGCGCGGGCCTTATGCTTTTTGCCGGTCTGCTGTTCGTCCTTACAAAGGATTTTACTCTCCTTCTGATAGCGGCGACTATCGGAGTGATAAGCCCGAGCGGATATGAGGTCGGTCCTTTTCTGCCCATTGAGCAGGCGGCGCTTACCCAGACCGTACCGATCACGCACCGCACACGGGTCTTTGCCTGGTACAATCTCGCGGGGTCATTCACTACGGCGCTCGGAGCGCTTTTCGGCGGCGTATTGGCGCAGGCTTTTATGAAGGCCGGTATGGCGCCGGCCGGAAGCTACCGGATCATTATCCTTTTGTATGCCGTTATAGGACTTGTCCTTGGGGTTTTTTTCACGCGTTTGTCGCCTGCCGCGGAGCCGCCGGCGAACGTCAGACCTTCGGGTGTATCCGCCCTGTCTTCCCGTCTTGGCCTGCACAGTTCTTTACGCATAGTGCTTAAGCTCTCATCTTTATTTGCCCTGGACGCCTTTGCCGGCGGCTTTGTTATTCAAAGCATCGTTGCTTATTGGTTTCATATCCGGTTCGGCGTCGGCCCGGGGATTATCGGAGGAATTTTTTTCGGAGCTAATATACTTGCCGGCTTTTCCGCGCTGGCCGCCGTAAAAGTCGCCTCTCGCATCGGACTCGTGAGGACAATGGTCGTAACGCACATCCCTTCAAATATCCTGCTTATCCTGGTCCCGCTCATGCCGAACCTGAAACTCGCGATAGCCGTGCTTATGCTGCGCTTCAGCATCTCGCAGATGGACGTGCCGACACGCCAGTCATATACGCTTGCGGTAGTAAACCCGGACGAGGCTTCCGCCGCCGCGGGCGTAACCGGGATCGCAAGGACTACCGGGGCTTCGTTGTCACCGATCCTGGCGGGCCTTTTACTCGGCAGTCCCGCATTATTAAGCGCGCCGTTCTTTCTGGCAGGCGGTTTAAAGATCGTCTACGATCTTCTGCTCTACCGCAGTTTCCGGTCGATAAGACCCCCGGAAGAAAAATCCGCGCCCCGGGGATTTTAACGATCATCACGCCGCCCTCACAACAAACTCTGAGGCATAAATAACCTTTCCGACATGGAAATCCCCGTGAGCATGCGACACAGGTTGAATGGGTGTGCCAGCCGCTCACCGCCGAAAGGCGAGCGGTTTTTCTATCCCGTCGCTTTAGCGGCGGGTCAAGGCTGGCAAATATAGATGATTTTCCCCTACCATCAAAATTCTCTGTCATTCATGGCGGAGAATTTTAATTTATTCTATTATTTGGGCCTATCTGTTCATTTTTGATAGAGCGTCGGAGTATTATACGTCGCTTCAATTCATAAATTCAACTTGGGTTAGAGCCAATTTTCAGGCGGTTTTCGTTAAATCAGGAGATCCCAGGTGATGGGATTTTTTGTCTAATTTTTCCCCTCTTGACTGAAAACTTATATGCTATAATACCCGCCCCTGAATAAAATGTAAGGCGCTATTATGAGCTTTCTTAAATCTTTAAACCCTCTGCAGTATAAGGCGGCCACCTTTGGCGCGGGGCCGCTCCTTATTCTGGCCGGCGCCGGGAGCGGAAAGACAAAGGTCCTTACCTCACGGATAGCGCACCTTATCCTTAATAAAAAGGTGGCGCCCGGCAGCGTCCTCGCCGTCACATTCACGAATAAGGCGGCCCGGGAGATAAAGGAGAGGCTTACGGATCTCATCGGCGAGAAGGCCGGGGAGATATGGGCAGGGACTTTCCATACGATAGGCTTAAGGGTCCTTAGGGAGGAAATGAAGGAATCGGGCGATAGGACAAATCTCACCATCTATGACGAGGAGGAGCAGGCGCTTCTCGTAAGGCTCGTCATCTCCGAGCTTTCTATAAATGAAAAGGATATACCCCATAAGCAGGCCCTCTATGAGATAAACCTGGCCAAGAATAATAATGTCCCGCCGGCGGAGTTGGCCCATAAAAGCAAACACCTCTTCGCCGACGTCATTGCCGCTATCTACCGTGATTACCAGAAAAAGCTTAGCTCAATGAACGCCGTAGACTTCGGCGACCTCATCTGTAAGCCGATCGAGCTCTTTAGAACCAGGCCCGATGTGCTGGAAAAGTACCGGAACAAGTTCGACTGCATCCTTGTTGACGAATACCAGGATACGAATAAATCCCAGTATACGCTTACAAACCTCCTCGCGGCCAAAAAGAGGAACCTCTGCGCCGTGGGGGACCCGGACCAGTCCATCTACGGCTGGCGCGGCGCGTCCATCGAGAATATCCTTAAGTTCAAGGAAGATTACCCGGACGCCACGATAATAAAATTAGAGCAGAACTACCGCTCGACCGTTAACATACTTTCGGCCGCCAATTCTGTCATAAGGAATAACGCCGGAGAGGCTGGATAAGACCCTCTGGACCGACAACATGAACGGCGGGCCAGTGGTCTATGAAGAATGCCTTAACGAGTACGGTGAGGCCCGCTTCGTCGTGGATAAGGTCCGGGATATCATATCCGGCGACCCCGGGGCCAGGTACAGGGACTTCACCGTCCTTTACAGGACGAACACGCAGTCGAGGCCCTTTGAGGAGATGTTCTTCGAGGAAGGGATCCCTTATACGATCATAGGCGGTTTCAAATTCTTCGATAGGCGTGAGATAAAGGACACGCTCGCCTATCTTAAGGCCTTGCTGAACCCGGACGATTCCATCAACTTTTTAAGGATAATAAACGTCCCTCCGAGGGGGATCGGGAGGGCCGCGCTCGACAAGGCCCACTCGATAAGTAAGAGCCATAACCTCTCCCTTTACGGCGCGTTCAAGAAGGCGGTCAGGGAGAATATCTTCAGGAACACGATCTCGGAATTCATCGGGACCTTCGATATCCTCCGCTCTGAGATGAATGAAAGGAGCCTGCACGAGTTTACCGCGCGGGTACTCGATCTGACCGGCTACACGGAGATGTGGGCGGGTAAAAGGACGGAAGACGCCGAGGAGCGGGTAAAAAACCTGGAGAGCCTCGTGGCGGCGATAAAAAACTACGAGGAAAGCCACCCGAAAGCGGCTCTTTCCGATTACCTTAACCTTGTTTCGCTCATGAGCGACGTTGACGGCTATGAGGACAAGCATAACAGAGTTACCCTCATGACAATCCACTCGGCGAAGGGGCTCGAGTTCCCCGTGGTATTCATGGCCGGGATGGAGGAAGGGCTTTTCCCTCACAAAAGGAGCATGGATGAGGAGAGCCTCGAAGAAGAACGGAGGCTCTGTTATGTCGGGATGACAAGGGCCAAAAAAGAGCTTTTCCTCTTATCGGCCAAGAATAGAAGCTCGGGGAAAGAGACAAATACGCAGGCCCCTTCGAGGTTTATAAAGGAAATAGACCTGGCGTTTTTGAAACATAAGGAACCCGCTCAGGAGGGTAGAGCGGAAGACCATATAGCGAAGATCAGAAAGCTTTTTAATTCATGACGCGTAGCCACACCCGCCGTCTTCGTCTTTATCAGCCTCTCCGCGGCAGGGTTCAGCGCCCCGTTAAACGCAATTATCGTTCAGGGCATGTGTAACGCGCCCGCGCCCATTTGAGACAAGGGTGGACTGGCGCGACTATCTCTCGATCGGCTCCTTTTGAAGCTCACCGCGGCGCTGGCAGGGTGAACGCTACGCATTTTCAAGCATATCCTTCAGAATCTCCCTGTGGCAGTGCTCATCATCCCTGCACGCGCAGAGCAGGGTCACGTTCCTGCCGTCCGCGCCTTTTATGATCCCTTTAAGCTCTTCAAACCCTTTCTTTTTTTCTTCGGACTTATATTCGGCCCTGTACCGCTTTTCGAACTCTTCCCATCCGATCTTGCCTGCCTTCCAGACCTTTATGAGTTGAGGCTCCGTGCCAAGCTCCTTAAGCCAGCAGCCGGCCTTTTCCTTCCTGACCCCCCTCGGCCAGTACCGCGTCACAAGGACACGGACACCATCGTCTTTTGAGACAGGGTCGTATATGGACTTAATCCTGATCATCTTTCCGGCTCCCCAAAGGTGCTTTCAGGCAAAACGCATTTTCAAAAGAACTCCCTCTAATTTTTAAGAGGGAGTTCTTTCATTATCTTATCTGTGTTTTTTTCTTCTTGCACGTGCATTCCGATGATTTTTTCTTACAGCCGCTGCATACGCCGTTTTCAATCGGCGCGCCGCATTTCATGCAGGGCGCGCATCCGCATGTCTGACACATAAGGCACCTCCTTTTTTAATGTTGAGGACGGATCTGTTCATATTTAAGTATTGCCGGACTATAGGATATTGTCAACGGTGACGCCGGAAGAAGTGATTGGTTTGATGCCGGGAAAATGAAGGAAGATTGAGGGGTTAAAGAAGCAGGTTGTTGCAAAATAGCCTTTTAGAGGGAACTTTCTATTTTTTTTAGAGTAATATTTATAAAACACTCTTACAGGTCTATGATTTTTTAAATGCAAATAACCCGGTTTACTACGTGCATTTAAAAATCCCACCGGCAACCCATGATCAACTCGCAGGCCGGTAAAGGCGCTATCGTGCGGTCTTTAGAATGGTCTCCCTCTGATAAAACTCCCTTTCAAACAGTTCCAGAAGCCAGATCCTGCTTTCATTCATAAAACTGTCTATCATCATCCAGTATTTTGATTCCTGCAAGTAAGCTATGCTGTGGGGGTCATAACGTACAAGAGACCCGAGCCAGAACATTATCGTATAAGGCACCATAAGCTGTGGAATGACCGCGGGAAGGTTCGTCTGTACCGTGACGGCGTATCCAAGCCTGTCGCATTTATTGTAATCAAGGTATGAAAAAAGATTTAAGTTCCTTATTTCGCTTTTTATCAAATCAAACCACAGATCCTTATTTTTCTGGCCGATCTCTATGGGCATAGACTCAAACATCAATGAATCGTTATCGCCCCTGACCCGCCGGTAGATGCCGTTCTCATGGCCTATTAAATCAAAAAATTTTTTAGACGAAATACGCAGGTCTTTAAGTTCATCCTTCTTTACGGAAATATTTATCCATATCTCATTTTTTGCCCGGTCAAAGCGCACATCCGGTTCGACCTCTATTGTCTTTCTCTTTTCATCGAAGGCCTTTTCATATTCAACCGATATCTCGGGGCATAAAGAAAAGAGTTTTTTTAACGGCAGGACAAAAGCGGGGGTTTTGGACAAAGATGGGCAGGAAAATTATGAAAGACGCGGCCCGCTTCGTCGCGGATAATATCCGGAATATCATTGCCTGCGACCCCGGGGCCAGATACAGGGGCTTCACCGTCATTTACAGGACAAACACGCGGTCGAGGCCCTTTGAGGAGATGTTCTTCGAGGAAGGGATCCCTTGCACGATCATAGAAGTGATTGGTCTGATGCCGGGAAAATAAAGGAAAAATTGAGGGGTTGAAAATAGGCGGCGGCAACGGCAGGAGCCGCCCGCCTGATTTGTCTTTTTTAAAACTAAATTTTACCTTCCGGGCGTTTTAACCCCGTTAGCGCCACCTGGCGCACCCGTGGGAAGGTCCATTTTCCTGTAGCCCGCGGGTATCTCGAAAATCTGATCCGTGGCTCCGTTAAGCCTGATATTCTTCCATGTTATCGTTATTGTTTTATCGTCGTTCTGGAATTTTACGGGGAAGTTTTCAAGGTCCGGGGCCTCCCATAGAAACCCCGAGGCTTCCTTTTTACCTCCCCTTATGATGTTCACATGGTATTTTTTCGTACCGTGGCCGTCGACCTTATCGTCGCCTAAAAAATCCTTCTCGACCTTAACATCAGGGTCATTGAGAGGCGGGATATCGTTTTTCTGCATGGACATCGGCATCTCCATATATGACTTATCCCGGGGCATGAGCATCCATATAACTTTCTTATCGCTCCTTAAAATGGTAACGGCCTCCATCCCGCCGGAGGCCATCTCCATCCTCTGTTTACCGTCCTTTGCGTAGAACCTCGAAGTAAAGGTCCCCATCGGGGAGACGCTCTCGATATCGGCGGAATAGTTCCCGGGGGTTACGGCGCGGGCGTATGTAAATATGAATAGGGAAAGGACTAAGCCCAGAAAGAATATCCGTAATCTCTTAAACATGACCTCTCGCATCTTTACGCAAGGCAACGCGTGTCATTAATAAAGTCTTTACCATGATTTTGCCTCTGATACAAAGGAATTCCACTGGCGGGCGTCAATCCCGATGAAAATGCATAGCGTTCACCCTGCCCGCCGGCTTGCTACGCGGTAAGAGCGATTTTTTGAAGTCCTGCGCGAGACGCCGTTCTTTGTCAGGTAACCCATGAAGGACTCTGAAAAAGTCCTGCGCGAGACGCCTCTCCTTGTCAGTCGCCCCGTGAAGGACTATGAAAAAGTCTGCGCGGACGCGGCTCTTTTTCAGGCGACCCGTGAAGGATATTTTTAACGTCCTCCGCGAGACACCGCTTATTTTCAGGTTCTCCATAAAGGACTCTGAAAAAGCTTACATTTGGAAGATTAAGCGCGGCTTGCCGCGGGGAGCTTCAATCCTTTCATTAAATCCAATACTTCTCTCTTACCCCCTGGAAGGCCGCGGGCACGACGCCCGCCCGGCGTTTTTCATCTCCGGGATGCTCCTCTTGATCCCGTCTACCCTGTCAGCGCGATTAAAAAGCGGCCAATTTTCTTTAAGCGATTTCAGGGCTTGTAAGGAACTGGGCTACCTGCCGCGCTTCTCAAGTCCTCTGAGGATCAAGAATAATTTAGTCATATCCCCCTCAGCCCTGACTTCCCCTAAGCTCTTTACCCTTTGCTCCATGAAATCCGTAAGGTATTTCTTATCCCTGAAATTTACCCCTTTTACAGGGCCCCAGACCTTGACGGAAGCGTCGGTGAAGACCGCGACCGCGTGAATATACAATTCAAGGCCTGTCTCTTTCCTGACCCTGTCTTTAAGCCAGTGAAGGTTCCTTACCGTCTGGCCTGTAAAGTCCTTCTCAGGCTCGCGGGCGTCCAGCAAAAGGCTTTGCCCGTCCCATGTCAAGGTCCCGTGATGGGGGTTCGTTTCAATGAGGAATACGATATTCTTTTTATTTAATACCACATGGTCGATAACGCCGTAAGGGGTTTCGATATCATGGAAAACCGCGTAGTCCCCTGGAAGCTTACGCAGGATATCTCCGACTTCCTCTTCCGGGGCGCCCTTGGCCTCCAGCCTCTCAGGCATTATGATTTCATCTGCCTTATTATCGGCCGCCTCAATAATAATCCTCATCGCCATAAAGACGGCGAGGGTGATAAAGGCTCCTATTGACTTATATCCGGGCAGGACCAGGACAACGGCTATTATCACGGCCAGACAGGCAAGGCCCCACTTTAATCTTCCTATATATCTTCTATCGGCCAAATGCCTTGTTGATTCTCCGGCGCTGCCTATGGTAAAAGACATACGTCACTCCTAAGTCGCGATCATTTAAACATCGGGATTAGTAATTTATGCACCCTCGATCCTTTTCCAGCCTGCCGAGGATATCTGTAAGCGCTTTCTTTATATCTTTCATCTCGGAGGACTTTGAAAGGCATTTGAGGTTGTTTATCTCAAAGAAATAGACCTGCTCTGAATTTGAATATCCCGTGTAAAAAAGGAACCGCCCCCTGGTATAAGGGTACGCCTCGATGGCCCTGCTGTAGAACTCTATGCCGTCCATGACGGGCATGTTGACGTCGCTTATGATAGCCGAATAGTACTTCTCGCCGAGCTTATCGAGCGCTTCCTTGCCGTTTGCGGCGCATTCAATAACGCCCTCTTTCCTGAGCATTATCCTCAGGAGATCGACAATGGATTTCTCATCGTCTACTATAAGGATTTTTTCCTGGCATTTTTCAGGTTCTTTCATGTTTTTATCCCAAGATATTAAAAAATCGTTGAGGCCCTTGTTCCGTAAATATAAAAAGCAATAGCCGTGCCAAACCTCCAACTATCTGATTTACCAATATTTTGTTTTTAAGTCCGTTTGAAAGACTGAACCTTTTTTCATACAAATGACATTTTTTGTAAGTTTTTGGCGCATAAAATAAAAAGGGTTACGGGAGAACCGTAACCCTTTTGACAAAGCGTCTTGACTATGATGGAGAGTTTAAAACACTCTAAGTCCGCTCATGGCCTACAAAGCCTGCAAAAATCGGTATTTCAAACGTTCGAAAATCACAGAGGCGAAATTCAGGGAGTTTTACCTGTAAGGAGAGCGGCGGTTCGGCTATCTCATCAAGGAAGGGCGTGCCGCCGCTGGCAAGCTCGATCCTGCCGGCCCTTTGCGCATGCGCTCCAGTGAACGCGCCCTTCTCATGCCCGAAGAGTTCGCTCCACCGCAAGATAAACATCGTAGTCCTGATGCAAAGCCCACTTCATATGCGTCGTTATGGACTCGTCGTCATCTATAATCAATTTTACCGGCTTTTTAACAAGCCGCTCATCCATCGAGCATCCACCCGAGCCTAAGCCTTTACGATCTTGGAGCTTTTTATTCCGCCGGTGGCGTTCCGGGTATCAACCACAAGCTGGCTGTTTTTGACTATCCATCTGTAATCATAGGCGGAATGGTCCGTCGCTATGAGGACGCAATCGTACTTCCCGATGCTCTTTTCCGTAATGGGAGTTGAGCGCATCCTGAACCCCTTCCGGTGGCTTACGGCCTCCGGCACAAGGGGGTCGTTGTACCTCACGACCGCTCCCTTCTCCTTGAGTATCCTTATAAGTTCCATCGAAGGGGACTCTCTCATGTCATCCACGTTTTTTTTGTACGCCACCCCCAATACCATGACGTTCGAGCCCTTGATGCTTTTACCCCTGTCATTTAACGCCTCGACCGTCTTACCCACGACGTAATAGGGCATATTTGAGTTTATCTCTCCGGCGAGTTCTATAAACCGCGTGGAAAAATCATACTCCCGCGCCTTCCAGGTGAGGTAAAAAGGGTCTATGGGGATGCAGTGGCCGCCGAGGCCGGGGCCCGGATAGAACGCCTCAAAGCCGAAGGGTTTTGTCTTCGCCGCCTCTATCACTTCCCATATGTCAATTTTCATCCTGTCGCATAGCATCTTGAGCTCGTTCACAAGGGCTATGTTCACGCTCCTGTAGATATTCTCAAGGAGCTTCGTCATCTCCGCCGCCCGCGTGGATGACACCGGCACGACCGTTTCGATGATGCTCGAGTACAGGGCCGCGCCGATGTCCACGCATCTTTTTGTGGTCCCCCCGACTATCTTCGGGGTCGTCTTTGTATTAAAGTTTTTCCTCCCCGGGTCCTCCCTTTCAGGGGAGAATACAAGGAAGAAATCCCTCCCCGCCTTTAGCCCGTTCTTGTTGAATAGCGGGAGAAGCACCTCATCCGTTGTACCGGGGTATGTGGTGGATTCGAGAGAAACGAGTTGTCCCGGCCTCAGGCGCTTCGCGACCTCTTTAGCGCTATTCTCGACGTAACTGAGGTCCGGCTCCCTTTTGTCCGTAAGCGGGGTGGGCACGCATATTATGATCGCGTCCGCCTTTGAAAGCTCCGCCATATCGGTTGTCGCGGTGAACGCCCTGGGTTTCGATCTGGTAAACCCGGCGACCTTCTCCGAGGGTATGTGCTTGATGTACGAGACCCCTTTATTGAGGGACTTGACCTTCCGGGGGTCGACATCAAACCCAAGGACTTTAAACCCTTCTTCGCAGAACCTTAATACGATCGGAAGTCCGACATATCCGAGTCCTATTACCCCAATTCGAGCGTTTCTGGTCTCTATGAGCCTTAAGAGTTTAGCTGTATTGCGGAGACATGGACACTTTACCCCCTTCAAGCATGATTAATTGTTATATTATACTTCTTAAGCAGATGATGGAGAGTGGGCCTGGTAAGCCCCAGGGCCTCGGTGGCCCTGGTGATGTTGCCATTGTTTTTTGAAACGGCTTTTTTGATGAGCCGCATCTCGATATCTTCCCACGCCTCTTTAAGGGCGAGCGGACTCCCGGTCCTATCTTCGGTCTCGAGCCCGGGGGGATCCGGCGTTATCAGCTTCCCTTCGGTGAAAGTTATGGCGCGGCGGATCTTATTCTCAAGCTCCAGGATGTTGTCCGGCCAGCCATAGGAGTACAGGGCCTCCACGGCGGCAAGGCTTATCATGCCAGCCGTAAAACTTATATTGGCGAGGGTGGCGGGGGTTTCGTGTTAAGGTGAAAATGCCGAGCCCGGTGCAGACAGCCGCGCCCGGCAAGGGTAGAATTACGAAATAATTACTTATCATCCTTCTTCTTCAGCGCCAGTACGGCGTCTTCCTTTAAGTCAGTAAGCCCTGATTGAACCGCTCGGCATCGACCGTCGATTCCGGGACAATTTCTTTCAGTATCTTCACAACGCCGTAAATATCATTTTTCATGGCGCATTTCATCAACTCATCGACCCTTTGTAAAAGGATGCCTTTATCGGCGCAGTTCTGTTTTAGCATCGTTATCTTTTTGTTGCCGGTCGGGACGATCCCCTCACCCTGCCAGTAAAGCTCCTCGTGAAGCTTCTCTCCCGGGCGGAGCCCCGTAAAAACAATATCGACGTCCTTATTCGGCTCAAGCCCCGAGAGCCTGATAAGTTCCCTGGCGAGGTCGACGATCTTGATCGGCTCGCCCATATCCAGAAGGAATATCTCGCCCCCCTCGCCCATCGCCCCGGCTGTCATGACCAGCTGTACCGCTTCGGGTATGGACATGAAGTACCTTGTTATCTCGGGGTGGGTCACGGTTATGGGCCCGCCTTCGGCTATCTGCCTTTTGAAGATGGGGATGACGCTCCCGTTACTGCCGATGACGTTGCCGAAACGGACGCGCGATAAACGCTGTCCCGTTGCCGTTAAGGGCCTGAACGGTCAAGCTCCGCAATGCGCTTTGTTGTGCCCATTATGTTCGCCGGGTTGACGGCCTTGTCCGTCGAGATGAGGACAAATTTCTTACGCCGTTTTCGATGGCGACCCTCGCGACGTTCAGCGTGCCAAGGACGTTATTGCGCACCGCCTCCACCGGTTCCCGTTCCATGAACGGCACGTGCTTGTAAGCGGCGGCGTGATATACGAGATCTATCCGTTAGCCTTCATGACACTTGAAAGTTTTTCCGCGTCCAGGATATCGCCCACCACGGGCAGGACGAATTGGTTCGGGAATTCCTTTTTGAGCTCCAGTTCAAGCTCATACATGCTGTTCTCATAGCGTTCGTAGAGGACAAGGACCCGGGGGGCGAACTGGCAGACCTGCCTGCAGAGTTCCGAGCCGATGGAACCTCCGGCGCCGGTAACAAGCACGGCCTTGCCCCTGATCTCTTCTTCCAGGAGTTTACGGTCCAGTTCCCTTGAGAACTTTATTACCCTGCGCCCCAGGAGCGCCTCATGTGAGACGTCCCTCAACTGGCTCGTGAAACCGCCGTTCTGTATGAGTTTCCCGATGTTCGGCATCACCTGTGTCTTTAACTGAGCCTTATCGGCTATCTCAGTAATACGTACGATATTCTTATGTCCAGACGAAGGGAGCGCCACAATGATCTCATCCACGGCGTACTTTTTGGCTACTTCGGGGATATCCTCTGACATTCCGAGCACGGGCACGCCCTGTATGGTGGTGCCCTGCTTATAGGGGTCGTCATCGACGAACCCGACGACATGTATGCCCAGGTGCTTGTTATAACGTATCTCGTTAAGCATAAGTACCCCGGCCTTCCCGGCGCCGGCTATGAGCACATGTTTTTTGACCTTTGCCGACACCGCCGTCCTGTATTCACGGGCATACCTTACCATGAGCTTTGTCCCCGCGATAAGGCCCAGGCTCAGGAGGGCCTCCAGAAGGAAGACCGAGCGCGGGAAATCATTCAGCCTGTTCATGAATACCATCAGGACCAGAAAGAGCGTTGAACCGAGGACGATGGCCTTTACGCTGTCCATCAGGTCTTTCAGGTAGGCGAACCTCCATGAAGCGGCGAAGGACCTGTAATAAAAGTAGCTGATCATCCTGGCGGCGACAAGTATTGGAAGGGCCCTGTAAAATACCGCGATATACCTTGCGGGCAAGGAGAAATCAAAGCGGATGAAAAAAGCGCAGGCTAACGCCAGGAACGTGGAAAATAAATGAAAACCTATCTTGATGGCGGTTTTGTAACGCAGAAGGTATTTATCTATCAGATTGTCTATTGACATACGCACCCGTTCATCTGTTTTTTTAAGTTCTCAGCGGTCACCTGTTCACCACCCGGTTATAGATCTCGTTCATTTTTTCCCCTATTATATCCCAATCATATTTTTCAAGCATGAAGCCTGCGTCCGTTTTCCCCGAGTTTTTGGCGCGTACCGGGTCTCTTAAGAGCTCTACGGTCTTTTTCGCGAAAAGCTCCGGGTCGTCGGCAATGAGAAGATGTTCGTTATCCTTGACCTCGATGCCCTCGGCCCCGATCGTCGTCGTCACCACCGGCTTTGCCATCGAAAGCGCGTTAAGTATCTTTAATTTTGTCCCTCCGCCGCTCTTTATCGGGGCTATATAGACCGCGGCCTCGCCGATCGCGGTCCTTACGTCATCGACATAGCCCAGGACTTTGATATTCTTGTTGGCGGAAGCGAGGCGTAAAAGCTTTTTTGTAGGGGATTTACCGACGACGGTAAATTTTACGTCCGGTATCTCCTTATGGATTAATGGGAATATCTCTTTGCAGAAATAGTTTACGGCTTCGCTATTATACATGTCATTCATTCCACCAACCCATACAATGCTGCCCGGCGCGGCCTTTTTATTTCCGGGGCTGAAATACTCCGTATCCACGCCGTTCGGTATTACGGTCAAATTGCCGCCCGCACCCATCTTCTCAAGCGTATCCACGTCGTTCTGGGACACGGGAGTGCATATATCGAATAACCGCGGTTCTCTCTTTTCAAAACGGTAAAGCTTTATGTACTGGTAGAAAAGGAACAGCTTCAGTACCGGGTTCCTGCTGTTCCGTGACAACCTCCTGACCCGCAGCGATTCCACGTTGTGCTCGACCAGGACGCTCGGCAGATTTTTTACGTTCTCACGGTATCTTGCCATGTGCAGCATATCGAAATGGACGACGTCGATCCTGTTGTTTTCAAGGATCTCTTTCATCCTTTTATTAAAATCTTTCCGGTAATATTTCCGGGCTATGTAGGGTAAAGGCGAAAACAGGTTCAGCAAAAGCGATAAACAAAGCCTGAACCTTGATATGTCGTCCGGGATGACAAACACGTCCGCTGATTTGCACATTTTCCTGATGGGCTCGACGTATATGGCATCTTCTTTCTTTTTAATAAAACCAAGAAAAAAAACATCGTGTTCCACGGCGGCGTGCCTGAGGATGTTGTATGTCCTAAGCAGGTGGCCTGAATTCGGCGGATAGGGGTTTTCAGTGGATAAAAAAAGGATATTCATAACTTTGAGGTTTCACTTTCAGAGCAATTAAAGAACAGGAGACTCCCAAGAGTGGTGTATATGCTTTAAAAATTCGTTGAGCTGAATTGCTAATCCGGTTAACGGTAGGTTATCTGTTCATGCCTATTATAAGCCGCATCTTCCCAGAAGCCGCTCTTTCAATACGGCTGACTTTCTCAAACTCTATGATCGCGTCTTGATCAAAATCTTTTTTGATCCTGCCTACTATGAAATCTTCTGTTTTTTCACTGTAGCCTGTTTCCGGCTTGATTCTGATCTTAAATTTATCATAATCCAGTTGAATTATCTGAAAAGCGCCTATGCCGAGATTATTTTTTTTTGCATCCTCAATTATATACATAAAAAATTCGCCGTGAAACAGTCTGCCCGCTCGGTTTCTGATCATATCATAAGCCCTGCCTGCCAGATTCACCATTCCAGGTAAAGTTCTTCCGCAAGCGCATTTATCTGGCGAAAGCGACGCAAAATCACCTATTCTGTACCGGATAAGCGGCATTGCACGGTTATTAAGCTCCGTTATAACCAGCTCGCCGATTTCTCCCGGTTTACATACTCGGTCACCGTCCAGGACCTCCACAATCAGATTCTCAGACATTATATGCATTGAGCCTTTTTCGCATTCATGGGCAACAGATCCCATCTCGCCGCACCCATACTCATTAAAAACTCGAACAGAAAATGTGCTCTCAAGCAGCTGACGATGATATTTTGTTAGCACTTCTGATGTCGCTATTATGCACTTTAAGTTAAATGGAGGTTTTACATTGTTTTTTCTAAAATACTCGGCGTATTCCGTCAGCATTGAAACGTAGCCGTAGAAATAAGTGGGTTTAAATGACTTAAGGATTTTCGTATATTCATTTAAATTATCCTCGTCGAATGAAAAAGCGGAGCAACGTCTTCGATTATTTACCAAATCGATCAATTTAGCTCGAGCTCTGGCCTTGAATTTAAAAGGCACGCCCCAGAAACGGCCCTGCCTATCGCCAATATCAATTCCTGCCCAACTATACCCACGCCAAGTCGCGGCAAGCGCCCTAGCCATCGCATCCGGTGTCTTCCATAAAGTAACCGGCTCTCCGGTGGATCCTCCGGTAGTCTTAGGAGCAACTAACCACAGACGTTGAGTTGAAATAAATTCTTTTGTAATTGTCTTGATAAGCGGCTTGGTGGTGAACCCGAGCTTTTGTATGTCCGTAAGGTTGTTTATATCCTGCTCTGAAACGCCTGAAAATTTTTCTTTGTAATACGGCACGTAGGATTTAACATACCTTACAAGTTCCTTCAACTTGTTCAGCTGAAGCTTTTCCAGTTCCTTTTCGGGCCAATATTGGCTGACAAGCATCTCTTTCAGGCGACTAGGGACATTTTGATGCCTGAGCGCCACAACCGGATAAAAGACGGCATATTTAAAAAATTTCTGATTAATATCCATAAGGATGATTCATATCTTTACTATCAAGCGGGTGGAGTTAAAACTTAATGGAAACACCTGACTCTTTTTTTAGAAAAGGCTCCTGACCAGTGAACTATTATAGCACACATTTTTTATTGTCACTTTTTAGTGAAAAAAACCTGGTATACATAGTCTCATAACGAACGGTGCCGAGCATACCCCTTAGTGAATAAAGTAAGAGATCCTTGGTTTTAAGGAAAAAGTACATTTTTTTGTTCCTGCCGAGTACGCCTCTGAAATCTTCTATTCCGTAAGAATTTGCTATTTTTATTCTTTTCATGGCGAATTCCTTTGTTCCTGGATTGTTTATGCCAAACCTTGATGAGCAAGCTCCCAGGTAACCAGTCTTTTTTAAGTATCCCATAACTCTTGCGTTATAATCCCCATGCGGGTATGTAAGAAAATTTACTGGTGAACCGACTTCTTTTTCAATTATCTTTCTTGACACCGTGAACTCAAACTCCAACTCCTTGAGTGCCCTTGTGGATAAAAGAGAGTGAGTTACAGTATGGCTCTCGATGGACATGCCAGCTCTATTCATCTCGCGTATCTGATCCCAGTTAAGCATCCAGGGCTTGCCGACAAGGCCGGTTGATATGAAGAACGTAGCTGTAAGGCCGTATTTCCTCAAGATCGGAAGGGCGTAGTTATAATTGTTTAAGAACCCGTCATCAAAGGTGATGACGACAGGTTTTTCCGCTGTCTTCCCCTTCCCTTTAAGAGCGTCCATGGCCTCACTTAGGCTTATGGATGTATAGCCGGATTCACTTAAGTAAGCCATCTGCTCACTGAAATTCTCACGATTCACCAGGTATGATCTTTGAACTTTTTCCAGCAGGACCTCTGAAGGGTTCTCATCGATTATTTCGTGATACATTAATATCGGTATCTTCATTTCTTATCTGTCTAATTGATGGTTATGCCGTCTTTTAATTCAGTCACTGAAGCTGTGGCCCGTTTGCCGGGCACGAGTTCGCCGTAAACAGACATATACTTGCCGGCCATTACGTCGGAAGAAAAATTCTCCTTAAGCCTCTTTTGGCCCGCGAGACCGAGCCTTTTTGACCTGGAATCGTCACTGAGCAGGTCCAATACCGCTTTTTTGATCTCCCCGGCATCGCCCGGCGTTATCAATACGCCCGATTCATTGTCTATGATGACTTTCGGCACGGCCCCGACCTTCGAAGCGATGACCGGTTTCCCCGCCGCCATCGCTTCAAGCAGGACCATGGGCAGTCCTTCTCTGACGGAAGACAGTACATACATATCCATGACCGAAAGGAGCTCGGGGATATCCTTTCTGTAGCCGGTGAAGATCACGTTATCCTGAATTCCCAGGCCGCGTGCCGTATTTCTTAGATGACCGTTCAAGGGGCCGTCGCCCACAATAAGAAATTTTACCGCTTTCCCGGCGTCGATAATCTCCTTTGCCGCTTTTAAAAGGTAATCGTAACCTTTTGCTTCAGTAAAACTTCCGATCGTTCCGACTATCCTATCATTCCCGTCAAGGCCGAGTTCCTTTCTGATCTTTTCGGAAGAGCATTGGTCTTTGAATCTATCCAGGTCTATTCCGTTGTATATGACCCTGATTTTTTCCTCAGGAACCCCCACTGCGAGCATCTCTTCTTTTACCTCGTCGGATACGGCGATAATACGGTTGAAGTACCTTATCAACCGGCTGTCGATAAAACAATATACCTTGAGCCTCCAGTTCGGCCTGAGCCAGTTGTGGTTCGTGGTAACGGCGGGCACCATATTTCTGGAAGCCAAAATCCCGTAAAAATTTGACTTATACCCGTGACAATGGACGAGATCGACGTGATTCGTCTTTATGAATTCCCTGAGTGAAGAAATAAGCTTACGGTCGAACTGGCTGCGGCAGGGAAAGACCGCGTGATCTATCGAATTTTCCTTTGCTTCATCCGTTACTTCAGTATGCGGGTTATGGGTGTTCTTGAGAACCCCGATTATCGGATGATACCCGTGCCTGATCAAGACCTTTGAAAGCTCTATGGCGACCCTCTCCGCGCCGAAAAGCCCTGAACTGCTTATGAGGTGGAGTATCCGCACAGGGGCCCTATTTGCCTAAACCGTCTTTTACTGGTTTTGCCGGGCACGCGCCCGGGGCGCGGAGGCTTAAGACCTTGAGGATGGTTATAAATATAAGCTTGATATCAAAGAAAAAGGACATATGTTTTATATACTTCCTGGCGTAGCCTATCTTTATGGGAAGTAGCACCTTTCTGTAGTACTCCTCCGGGTTATCCTGTGCCTTCAATACGCTTTCCTCGTCTCTGAATTCAATCGAGGATATGTCGGTTATCCCCGGCCTTACGGAGAGTATCTCGTCATAATCTTTCTCATAAAGTTTTACATATTTTTCGACCTCTGGCCTTGGGCCCACAAGGCTCATCTCGCCCTTTAAAACGTTTATGAGCTGCGGCAGTTCGTCTGTTTTTGTCTTTCTTAAAATACGGCCTATCCCTGTGACCCTCTTATCCCCGCCTGTTGTGACAAGCGGCCCGTGTTTGTCCGCGTCATTGACCATCGTCCTGAACTTGTATAGGAAAAACGGCCTGAATCCCTTTCCCATCCTTTGCTGCCTGAAAAAAACAGGGCCGGGGCTGCCAGCCTTTACAAGTATGGCAACGGCCGCTAAAACTGGCAGTACTAAAAGAAGGCCGATGGATGATAAGACTATGTCGAAGATCCGTTTCATGTCCGCTTAAGACCCGGTATCCGGTTAATTCTCATTATTAGGCCTTGAACGTTGATGCCACGTCCAGGGTGGCGTTTATTACCCAATCTACATCACTACCGGTCATTTTTGGATAGAGGGGCAGAGATATTATCCTCTTGAAGACCTCGTAAGCGACCGGGAAGTCCTCGGGTTTATATCCGTATGTGTCACGGTAATACGGGTGTATATGGAGCGGTATGAAATGAACGGATGTGCCTATCCCTCTTTTCTTCAGCTCTTCGATAAAAAGGTTCCTGTCGATCGAAAGACTCTCAAGATTCAACTTTATGACGTACAGATGCCACCCGTGCTTCGTCCCGTTCTCATCTTTCAGTAAAGGCGCCTCGATCTGTGCCTGACCTTTGAAGGCCTCGTTGTACCTTCCCGCTATCTCAGCCCTGTATTTCCGGAAGGCATCGGCCTTTTTAAGCTGCGCAAGGCCTATGGCGGCGGCTATATCAGTGAGGTTGTATTTATACCCGGGCGACAATATCTCATAAAACCAGTTCCCTTCCGCGGAATATCTCTTCCACGCGTCCTTGCTTATGCCGTGGAGGCTCATGATCCTCATCCTGTCGGCCCATTCATCGTTATTTGTCGTTATCATGCCGCCTTCGCCCGTGGTGATGTTCTTTGTGGCATAAAAACTGAAACAGGTTATGTCCCCTATTGTGCCGACCATCCTACCCTTATAATGGGTTGGGAACGCATGGGCGGCATCTTCGATCACCCTGAGGTTATGTCTCCTCGCGATTGTCATTATCGCGTCCATGTCACATGGGTATCCCGCGAAGTGGACCGGCACTATGGCTTTTAACCTGTTCTTCCGCTTCATCATCCTTTCAACTGTTTCTTCAAGCTTATTTACGTCTATATTCATCGTCACAGGGTCTATGTCAACGAATACGGGTTTTGCCTTGAAGTAGCTGATGACCTCGGCCGTGGCCGCGAAGGTCATGGGAGTGGTGATGACCTCATCGACTTCAACAATGCCTATGGCGTCGAGGGCGAGATGCAGGGCCGCGGTGCAGGAATTTACCGCTATGGCGTGCTTCGAGCCGATGTATTTCTCGAACTCGCTTTCAAACTTTTTTACCTTGGGCCCTGTTGTTATCCATCCGGACTTCAGGGTATCCAGTACCTCTTTTATTTCCTCATCTTCAATGAGGGGGAGTGAAAATGGAAGGTGCTCGTCAATCTGCAGAGTTTTTATCGCTTTCATGGTTTACCTCTCCTGTTGCGTTGATTTTTCCACGGGGTTTTAACAGCCGGATCCAAT
>CAVSHY010000024.1:0-176350 GCA_963727865.1 uncultured delta proteobacterium
CGATCGCAGGCCGCGCAGGTGCTGGCGGGGGGCCGGGTCTTCGATGACCACCTGGCCGTGGGTTTCGGCGAGGCGGGTCGTCGGCCTGGTGGACCGCATCGTTGCGGAGGTTCGCTGCCCGCGCGTGGATGCGGGCCAGCCTGCGCCTGGCGTCGCGCCAGCGCGGCGAGCCTTCCTGCTTGCGGGCGACGCCCGGTTCGCCCGCGCGACCTCGGCCAGCGACGCGCGGAGCGCCCGCGGATTGGGCACCTTCCCGGCGACGGCGCCGCCCGGGCGCATCACGATCAGCAGATCGCGGCCAATGCCGAGATCAACGCCTGCGACGCCGGCGCGTGGCCGGGCTGGCGTTTGCGGTCGATCTCCAGCTCAAGGGACACATACCAATGCCCGGCCTTTCTCGCGGATCGTAGCCGCGACAGGACCCGGCCCGTCCCGCGGCGGATGTGCCGCCACAGCGGCCGGAGATCTCCGACGTGCACACGCGGCCGGCGCCGGGGAACACCACCGAAACGGGAGCCTTCCGACCCGCAGCGCACCCGTGGTGTAGGTGCAGCGGAGCGGGTTTTGGCCTTCTTCCGGAACCGGGGGAACCGCATCTTCGGGCCTTCCCGTTTCCGGTTTTCGGCGCCTGCCAGTTCTGCAACGCGGTCACAGCGGCGGCGAGGCCGTCTGGATAGGCTTCCTTCGAACATTCCGCCCACCACGGCGCGATTTCTCCCTTGGCCTGGTTCCACCGTTTCCGCAGGCTGTATGCCGACGACACGGCATGTGGTATCCGCCGGCTTCGCACGCCTGTTATTGGACGATGCCTTGATCTTGTCGCGACAGCCCAGTTAGCGGCGAACGGCGCGCCCCCGCAGTCGCGGCGGAACTTCGCCGACTGCTCCGCGCCGGCTGCAGCCGCACCACGCAGCCCCGGACGATCTTCCCGTCTGGGATCTGGTGCTTAGCCATCGCCGCGCCTTCTCCAGGGCGGCGAGCGCCCGGTGGGCGCGGTCCGCTGCGGCGCGGCGCCGTACAGGCGGGCGCACAGGGACGTCAGGATCTCGGTCACGTCCCGCACAGGTCGTCATCAACCTCGGACGGGTCCACCACAAGCAGCCTGCCGGCCCGGAGGCAGAGCCGCAGTGCATGACCGTGGCGAATTGGTGGCTAGGTTTCTGCCGCCAGTCGGGCGGGAGCAAACCAGGAAGTGGCGCGATGACCTACGAAGTTGGCCTTGTAGGTCGCTGGAGCATCGGACCAAGCCGAGCCGCCAGCTCTGATTCGGCGTTTGCCAAGCTGATGCGAATTGCGTCCACGGTAGGCTCGTAGCACTGCTTGCGCTGGACAAGTTCGCCGGAGAGTTCAGTGCCTTTGACGGGTGCATGCGTCGGAACTTTCCGGCGAAGTTCCAGAAGTTCCTGCTGAACGCGACGAGCGCGATCGAGAGTTGAAGGATTCTTCCGAGAAGGCTGACGAGGGCTGGGGCAACGTGCGCGAGTTTGCGGCCAGGTGCGCGCCATGACCGACCGCGACACCATTCAAGGCCTCCGTTTCCTGATCGTCAACGCGACGCTCCAAACGCAACGCTTGCTCGACCTGTTGGCGGTCGATGATATGCGCTTGGTAGCGATGGAGATAGGGTGGATGCACAGGCAGATCACCAAGAAAGCTTGCAAACTTGCGGCATGGCCCTCCAAGAGGTCAGAGCCCGTGTTGCGCAAGTTGGCGAGAAAGTCGAGGGGCAAGTGAAGCGAATTCCTCTCAGCCAGGGCCAGGTCGCGCTCGTCGACGACGAGGACTTCGGGCGGCTATTGAAGCACAAGTGGTGCGCGAGATGGAACTCCGGCACGCAGTCGTTCTACGCGATTCGCAGTTCGCCTCGAGATGCAAATGGGAAGCGGCACACGATTTTATGCGTCGCGAGGTCATGGGCAATCCGCCTGGCATGCAAGCCGATCATAAGACCACGACACCCTCGATAACCGCCGAGAGAATTCTGAGGGTGTGTACGCGCTCACAGAACAATGTGAATCGCCAAAAGCCCACTCACAATACGAGTGGCTACAAGGGCGTGTCGTGGAACAAACAGCACCAAAAGTGGCGGGCTGAGATCACGCACCACGGCAAGAAGGGGTACCTTGGTTACTACACCTCCCGCGGCGCTGCAGCTGCTGCATGCGATGGCGCAGCTGAGTATCTGTTTGGCGAGTTTGCTCTGCTGAACGTTCCGCGAAGGAAGGCAGAATCATGATGCCTGTAACGACATGTAACGCATTGAAACGGTATGTAACGGTGATTCTTGCAGTGCTGCTGTCGGGCTGCTGTTTCCGTGCCGGCTTGTACTCCAACCCATACGACTTCAGCCCTCGTGGCTACTGCGCCCCACCTCCGCGGCAACGTACCTATTGCAGCAGTGCGCGACTGGACGATGCTGCTGCTCGCCATGATGTTTGGTCCAACTACCAGGGGAGCACGCCATGTTCGCCAGCCTACTGATTGCCACGTTGTTCAGCCTCGATGCCGAGACTGCGCGGGTCTCGTTGACGGATGCGGCCGAGTGGCTGGGGTATGAGGACAAGCGAGACCTTTCCCGGCTCGCGGATAGAAATGTGGACGAATTGACGCAATTTGGCGTAATGGACACGGTGACTATTACGGTGAAGCGAGGTCCGGTGATGTGCCAAATCGAGGAGCCCACCTGCAACCAGGACCAATTCACTCTCCTGGCGATGGCGTCCGAAGCCGAAGCCATGTGCTTCTCAAGCGACGTTCAACAGTTCTGCTGCCCATCAGCGTGCGCGGTCAAGGCCTCGTCGAGGTGGGAGCGGGCTGACTCAATCCTGCGCGCCTGCATGCGAGGGCTGGGTGTAAAAAAGGATCGAATCCTTTTCCATGCCGATAGCGGCGTTTAAGGCCGTCCTCGCGTCTCCCGCCTTACTCGCGAGCTTTGCGCCTCCGCTTTTATCCGTAAACACCTCCGAGTCCGCCAGCGCGTTAAGGTACAGGGAGTCCTCTTCGGAATCAGGGTCGAGCTTCCATGATAATTCCTCGTCCGGGATAAGTTTTTTTAAATTCTCGAATACCTTTTTGTGATTGCTTTCCTCTTCATAAAGTTTCCTGAAGAGTCCTTTAAGCTCCTTTGATTTCGAGGCCTTTCCGGCGTCATTGTAGAACTTCATCCCGTTCTCCTCGATCCGTATCGCCATATCGAGGACTTCGCTGCCTGTAAAATGCACCGGGTCCATAAGCCTCCGTTAAATAGACGTTTGCCGCATTGTTTGACCTCGTAATCAGCGGATTATATCAAAAAGATAAAAAAAGGAATAGTCTAAGTTTCAGGCGGGTTCTCTTTCAGTCCTTGTCTATCTGGGCCCTCTGGAGCTTGCCGCTAAAGTCCCGGTAGATTACCTTCCATTTGGTAAACATGTCGAGGGCTCCGCCCCTGCCGCCGGCCTCCTTATGGCCGAGGCCGCTTTTCCTGGTACCTCCGAAAGGAAGCTGTATCTCAGCGCCTATTGTGGGGGCGTTTATGTACACGATGCCTGAATCAATCTCCCGTTCGGCTATTGCGCTATTATTCACGTCCTGAGTATATATCGAAGAGGACAACCCGTACTTTACGTTATTGGCTATCCCGATAGCTTCAGCAAGGTCTTTTGTCTTTATGATCGAGATAACCGGGCCGAATATCTCCTCCTGAGCTATCCGCATACCCGGCTTCACGTCGATGAATACGGTCGGCTCCACAAAGTATCCTTTCTCCAGCCCTTTATCCGTGGCCGCCTTGCCGCCGAGCACGAGCCTTGCCCCTTCGTTTTTACCGATCTCGATATAATCGAGAACTTTTTTCATCTGGGCCTCGTTTATGAGAGGCCCTACGTCGGTATCGGGATCTAACCCGTCGCCGAGCCTGAGCTTTTTGGCCGCATCAATGAACATCCCGATAAATTTGTCATAGACCTTTTCGTGGACTATGAGCCTGCTTGTGGCGGTGCATCTCTGGCCTGTGGTGCCGAAACCGCCCCAGAGAGACCCCTCGACGGCGAGATCGAGCCTTGCGTCGTCCATGATGATAACAGGGTTCTTCCCGCCCATTTCGCAGGAGATCTCTTTATCGAGCCCGCCGCATACCCTGGCGAGTTTTTCACCGACAGCGGTCGACCCGGTGAAGGAAACTCCATCGACCGAGGGATGCGTGGCGAGATATTCGCCGATCTCTTCGCCTGTCCCGTGGACAAGGTTTAATACCCCCGGCGGGACACCCGCCTCGACTATGAGTTCCACAAGGCGAGTGGCGGCTGCGGGCGTGTAGCTTGAGGGCTTGAAGACAACGGTATTTCCGCTTATTATCGAAGGGAATAACTTCCACGCAGGTATGGCCGTGGGGAAGTTCCACGGGGTGATGAGCGCGAAAACCCCGATGGGAACTCTTACGGATTTACAGTCCTTGGAAGGAAGTTCCGAAGGGATGGTCTCTCCCGAAAGCCTCCTCCCTTCGCCCGCCATGTAATAGGCCATGTCTATCGCTTCCTGAACATCCCCGAGGCCCTCGGGGAGGATTTTCCCCATCTCGCGCGTTACGAGCTTACCAAGTTCTGTCTTGTTTTTTAGGAGTAATTCGGCGGCCCTGAAGAGTATTTCCCCTCTTTTCGGGGGCGGGGTCAGCCTCCAGAGCGGGTAGGCTCTTTTAGCCTCTCCGACGGCCCTGTCGATATCGCTCTTGCCTGAGGAAGGAACGATGCCCACCACATCGTCGGTATTCGCCGGATTTATGCTTTTGAGGGTCTTGCCTGACGCCGCATCCATCCATTTACCGCCGATCAGGTTCTTTATCGTACAGGCCATGGGAGCACTCCTAAATAGCAGAATTTTAAAAATTTTTAAAATTATACCAGACAGGTATTGTTGGCGCAAGCCTGGTCCATCCACCCCTGTATTACAATATCATGATTGACTTGACTCTTTAATTATTATGATGTATTTGTACTTATACTATTTCTTAAGATATAATTTAACCGTGCGGGCGTAGTTCAATGGTAGAATGAAAGCTTCCCAAGCTTTAGACGAGGGTTCGATTCCCTTCGCCCGCTCCATTTTAACGCAGCCTGTTAGTTAACCAGCCCTCAGGGCGTCCACTATGTTCATGCGGGACGCCCTTATGGCTGGCGTAAGCCCGCCCGCAAGGCCCATCACCAGAGAGGCGATCAGGGATTTAAACGCGATCCCAAGGGTAAGCGTAAAGGTAAAGGCAAGCTCCGAGAAGGTCTGGAAGTTAAGGGTGGATACGGTAAAAAACTGTAAAAAAGAGGCTAAAAAGAGCCCGACCCCGCCGCCGATCAGTCCGATAAAGAGGGATTCGGTCAGAAAGGCCGCGAGTATATCGGCTCTGCCGAACCCCAGGGCCCTCAGGGTCCCGATCTCATTAATCCTGTTTGCTACCGTCGAATACATGGTTATCATCGCCCCGATTATCGCGCCCACGGAAAAAATTATAGTGAGAGACGTCCCCATGATGCGCAGGAACTTTGCCATCATCTCTGATTGCTCGGCGTAAAATTTCGTCTCCCTTTTGGCGTCAAGGCTCAGCCTCGGGTCGCCGCCTATTTTTTTCTCAACGCCTTCAAAATCCCTTGAATTTTTCAGCTTGAAGACCACGGTTGAGTAGATCGTCCTTCGAAAAGCCTGCATAAGGGTATCGACGTCGCACCATACCTCTGAATTGAAGCCCGTTGTCCCGGCGTCGAAGACCCCTACGACTGGCCAGTCCCTTGTGGCGAAGTGGAGCGCTTCATTGAGCCCCGCGCCTTTGAACCTCCTTGCTATGCTCTCTCCCGTCATTATTTCGTATGTGCCGGGCCTCGGCAGCCTCCCCTCGACAAGCCGCGCCTGCGGCCTCAGCTCAAGCGAGCTTCCTGAAACGCCCCTTATGGTCACCATCGACCTCGTCCCGTCCCCTCTTTTAGGGAGAGAGACCAGGACAACAACCTCCTTTGACAGAAGAGCCCGGCCGTCCGCTCCGACATTTACCTCGGGCAGGGTCTCCACAATGGAGGCCTGGTTTCTGCCGACGCTGCTCCCGACCTCGGAACGGGAACCCTTTCGGATAACGACTACGTTATCGTACGAGCCCGTATCCACCAGGGTTTTTTCCAGGCCTGCCGCGAGCATGGAAATTGAGGCGAAGACAAATACAACGAGCGCCATGCCGGCGGCCGTGAGGACCGTGGTAAGCTTACGGGTCCATATGGATCTATAGCTGTACAGAAAAGGTATCGCCAATTATCCGATTCTCCTGAGGGCGCTTATGATAGAAACCGTTATCGCCCGGTACGCGGGTATCATCGCGGCGATGACGGCTACGACCAACGACGCAAGGATATCAAGGTAAATGGTGCTGACTTTTACCACAAAAATAGGGAAGTACTGGCCGAGCTCGTACGTGAATTCCTTTGCCGCGGGAAAGGTGGAGATAATCCCCAGAAGGCAGCCCGCGCCCGTTATCACCATGGATTCTCCGAAGATCAAAATGGCGATATGAAAACCGCCAAACCCCAGTGTTTTAAATATCGCGTATTCCCCCATCCGTTCTCTTACCGACATGGCCATTGTATTGGCCATAACGGCCATTATTATGAAGATAACGACTATGGAGACAAGCTGTATGGCCGTTACTATGGCGCCGGTCATGGTAACAAAGCCCATCTGGAACGCCCTCTCCGTCTCGGTATGGGTCTCGGCAAGGGAGTTCTTGAATAAGCCGTCGATGGACGTTGAGACCCTGGCGGCGACATCGGGGTTGGATATCTTTACCAGATAAAAGCCAGCGTGGTCAGCCTTCAGGGGGTCGGTCTTTCTCAGGAATTCGTTGAGGTAATCCCAATTAAAGAAGAACTCGGTCTCATCGGTATTCTTATCCCTTCCCCTGTAAATCCCCTTAAGCACGAAATCGAGCTGTCCGGGGTATATGATGCCTTTTAGCGTTATGAGGTCCCCTACCTTCCAGCCGAACCTTTCAGAGAGTTTAATGCCCGCGACCGCGGCCTTCCTCTCTTTAAAAAAATCGGCCTTTTCCCCGGAGGTGATTACGAATTCGGGATACATGTCGAGGTAGCTTCTCGGCTCTACGGCGAAATTGGCGAAGAAGTTTTTTTCGTCTTTATAATATCCTCCGTACCAGTTCCCGTAAGAAACCTCCTCAACGCCGTCAACCCGCCTGATTTTATCCCTGTATGAGATGGGCAGCGGGAAGAAAAGCGAGATGGCGTTTCTTACCACGAGCCGGTTTACGGAAGACGCCTCGACGCCGGCGTACCAGGCGTCCACTACCGTCCTTAAGAGGCCGAAGGCGAGGATCGCGACGGTCATCCCCAGAATGGTAAGAAAGGTCCGGAGCTTGTGTCTGAAGGCGTTTCTGAACAGGAGCTTAAGAAGGAGCATTGAGGTAACCCTTTTCAAGGTGCCGTATGATATGCGCCTTCTCGGCGGCCCTGGGGTCGTGGGTAACCATGATTACAGTCTTCCCGAATTCGTCATTTAAGCGCGCCATAAGGTTCAGCACATCCTCGGCAGAAGCCCTGTCAAGGTCCCCCGTGGGCTCGTCCGCCACCAATATCTCCGGGTCCGTAACCATAGCCCTGGCGATAGCGACCCTCTGCTGTTCGCCGCCGGAGAGTTGTCCCGGATAATGGTCCATCCTGTCGGAGAGGTTCACAAGCGAAAGGGTCGTCTCAACATGCTCGCGGCGTTCTTTTCCGGAAAGGCCTCTTAAAAGAAGCGGCAGTTCGACGTTCTCAAAGGCCGTGAGCACCGGTATTAAATTGTAGAACTGAAAGATGAAACCAACATTTACGGATCTCCATCCGGCGAGTTCGGTTTCGGAAAGAGCCGTGATATCGACCCCTCCGATCTCTATCTCTCCGCTATCCGCCTTGTCGATACCGGCGATCAGGTTCAGCAAGGTGCTTTTCCCCGAACCAGAGGGCCCCATAAGGGCTAAAAAATCCTTTTCGCGGATCTCCAGGCTTATGTTGTTGAGGACAGGTATGACCTGAGGGCCTCTTCTATAGGATTTATAGAGGCCTCTTATGCGGATGTAAGGCTCCTTCAATATTTATCCTTCGATGATCTTTATCTTCGAGTTGTTTTTGAGCCTTCCGGGAGGATTCAGGACCGCCCGGTCGCCGGGTTTTACGCCTTTCAGCACTTCGACGCCTTCCCCGATCCTCTCGCCGAGTTCCACGGGGGTTTCCACGGCCCGGCCGTCTTTTATAAGGAAAAGAAAATTCTCTTTACCTCTGGAGATAACCGAGGACCTCTCGACCGTGGTACGGGGGGTTTTCTCTTCGGGCTTCAATTCCCTCGACAGAAAAGCCACCTTCGAGCTCATCTCAGGGAGTATCCTCGGGTCCGTTTCATTAAAAAACACCTTTACCATTACCGACGCCTTGCTCCTGTCGGCCGTGGGGACGACGGTGTGCACCTTTCCCATGAAACGCGTCTCCGCCACGGCGTCCAGCTGTATCTCGCAGGGCATGCCCGGCTTGACCTTTCCGATATTCGATTCCGATACGTCCACCTCGACCTCAAGAGATCTCATGTCGGCTATGGTAACAACCGCCGACTGCACGTTAGCCGTAGCGCCCAACGGCGTGATGATATCGCCGAGGTCGGCGTTCTTTGTAAGCACCACGGCGTCAAAAGGCGCGCGGATAAGGGTATATTCGAGCGCGACCTCGACTCCGGCAAGCGCGGCCTTATTGGCGGCTATCGCGGAATCGGCGGCTTCAAAAGCCCCTGAGGCCTTTTGGTAACGGGCAAAAGCGGTATCATAATCGCTCCTGGCGATGAACTCCCTGGACAATAATTCCTTCTTCCTTTTTAGATCCAGGGCCGCGTCGTCGAGCTCGGCCTTTGCCTGCCGGAGATTATCATGCGAAGCTTTAAGGTTTGCCTTAGCCTGATCCATGGAAGCAAGGACGTCGTTATTTTCAAGCCTCGCGATGGCCTCTCCTTTTTTTACCCTGCTCCCTTCCTCGACGCCTATCCATACGAGCCGTCCTGTTGTTTTCGCCGCGACCGAGGCCTTCCTCTGGGCTACGACATACCCGCTGGCGTTCAAAACCGTGAGTTCCTGGGAGGGGTATGTCATTGAAACCGTGGTTGCCTTTACTGAAGAAGCGCCGAATATATCCGTTAAAAGAAAAAACGCCGCGAAAAGCGCCGAGGCCCCGGCGGCTAACCAGTAAATATATCTTCTGCGTCTTCTAAACCCAGCCGCTTTGGCGGGTTTTTCGATCTTCAATTTGTGTAAGTCCTTATTCTCCATTGGTATCCCGGTATATGATTATTATAGCGTATTTTAACCTTAAGCATTGGACTCAAGAGGCCTTAACCCGGATAAATTGATAAAGAAATATCACGGCCAATCCCAAGCGCAGTTTACAGGTTTTTAGTTTGATTTGGTAGGGTTGATTTAATTAAAGGCTTAAAAAGGTAAATTTTCAGCCGGTTTTCAGCGCGATTAGAGGAATATTTTCATGGTTGCGGATGGATGTGTAGTATGATATTTTCATGATAATACATGATAAAAATCGAAAAGGGAGATTGGAATGAAGTTAATTATTGAAGTGGGCGAGCCGCGTAACTTCGATGCCGGCGATAATACCAATAGGATTTTAGCGACCGTCGTCGACGGTCTTGAAGGGTCACGGACAGTGGGCAAGAACACCGATTACTGGTTTGTCGGCAATTGTAAGGCGGTATCTTTTGAAGACATGAAATTTAAAAGCCTTCTCCTTGTACCCAGGTACAGGCTTCAAAAGCCTCCCCTCGAACTTTTACAGGAAGGGCAGGAAGTAGTCTGTAACGGCGTTTGGAGACAGGACGGGGAAGCCTGGGACCAGGCTTCTATGGACGCGGCTCAGGAAGGGACCCTGAAAGTAGATGGATCGATAGTCGTAAGCGTCAAGGCTGTCAAGGAAGAACAATAAAAGATCGATTAGCCTGTATATTCCGCGTTTTTTTAGATTAAATCTTACCATTTCCGCCATCCCGGCTCATACGGCCCATCCCGGCCCGTCCCGAAAAGAGCCTTACTAACGACTGAAGCATGGAAAAAAAACGCCCAATCTGCTATGCTCATGGCGTTCTTTAAAAAAACAGGAACGGATCATTATGGCATCCAATAGACGGATAAGACTCAAAGTAGCCGCGCTCTTTATCGTAGTTGTCTTTATCGCGGCCACGGTTTATTTTGAACTTATACGCCGGGAGAAAGCCCCTGATTACATCGAAACCACCGGGGTTATGGAGGCTACCGAGGTCGAGCTGACTTCAAAGATAGCCGGAAAAATAGACTGGCTCTGCTGCGTTGAAGGGGACCCGGTAAAGGCCGGCTCTCTTGCCGTAAGGCTTGAGAGCGGTGAACTCAAGGCCAGGGTCGAAGAGGCGAAGGCTGCCCTGACGCAATCCGCGCGCTCCCTTGATGAGGCCAGGGTAAACCTCGATAACGCGAAGGCCCTTGAAGAGGCCGCGAAATATGATGCGCAGGCATCAAAAGCCGAAGTGGCGAGGGCAAAGGCCCTCGCCGATGACGCGAGGGATAACATAGAGAGGGCGAAAGGCCTTTTTAAGGACGGGTTTATCTCAAAAAAGGACTTTGACGCGGCCCGGACTTCATTTGACGCGAATGACGCTCTTTTGAGGTCAGCCGTGGCCCGTCAAAGCGGTGCATACGCTAACCTTAAGAACTCAACTGTAAATATCAAGGCCTCGGAGGCGCGCATTTCTTCCTCGGAGGCGAGAAAGTCCCAGGCAGAGGCGCAATTAAATGTCACGCTTGCCCAGTTAAAGGATACGGAGATATTCTGCCCCATGGACGGGGTTACCGTATACAGGTCGTTTGAGCTTGGCGAGTACGTGAATCCGGGGGCCTCGATCTATACGGTGGATGACCTTAAAAATATCTGGGCGCGCGTGGATATCGAGGAGACTGTCATACAGAAGGTAAAGCTCGGCGATAAGGCGGTTGTATATCCGGCGGGGAACCTCGAAAAACCTTTTGAGGGCAGGGTGATTGAGGTCGGGGAAGTCGGGGGGTTCGCTACTCAGAGGGACGTTACAAGGGGAAGGCCGGATATAAAAACGTTCAGGGTAAAGGCCGGGATCGCCAAACCCGACGGATCATTAAAACCGGGGATGACGGTCAGGGTCAGGATATTTTTTGATAAGGAATATGATGGGCGCTTCGATAGAGACCGTTAATCTGATAAAACGCTTCGGGGATGTGACGGCGCTGGCCGGGGTAACGCTATCGATCCCTGAAGGGGATTTTTTCGGGCTCCTCGGCCCGAACGGCGCCGGTAAGACTACTCTCATAAGGATATTAACGACCCTTATAAAGCCCACCGAAGGGTCCGCCGGTATAATGGGATATGACGTCGTCCAGAATCCGGCCGCCGTGCGCGGCGTCATAGGGGTTGTGCCCCAGGCGATGACGAGCGATCTCGACCTCACCGGCTTCGAAATCATGGATATATACGCCAGGTTTTACGGGATGCCCAAAAAGGAAAGGCGCGAGAGGATAGATGAGCTCCTCGCGATGATCGGGCTAAGGGAGAGGGCGGGGGACCTTGTGGCCACCTATTCCGGAGGGATGAGGAGGAGGCTTGAGATAGCGAGGGGGCTTGTCCACAAGCCTTCCATTCTGATACTCGATGAGCCTACGATCGGGCTTGACCCTCAGAGCAGGCACGTGGTCTGGGAACTCCTCGAGAAGTTCCGTTCCACCGATAGATTGACCATCCTTTTAACAACCCACTACATGGAAGAGGCCGAGTCGCTCTGCGATCACGTCGCGATAATAGACTACGGGAAAATCGTGGCCCTCGATACCGTGGAAGGCCTCAAAAAACAGATACCTCAGAAAGATACCATCGAGCTGACGCTGAGCGGCTTTGACCCCGGGAAGGCGGCTGAGTGGGTTAAGACCCTGCCGAAGGTAACCTCCTGCGCCGTAAGGGAAGACGTTCTTATTATTTCAACGGATAACGGCGCGCAACAGATACCGCTCCTTGTGGATGGGTTAAAGAACCTCGGGGCAACCGTGGTAAATGTTATTTTAAAACAGCAGACCCTCGAAGACGTATTCATACATTTTACCGGAAGGCCCATAAGGGAGGAAGAGGCGAGAAAAGTGAGCTTCCTTCTCGGGGCGGGCGTGCCGTCGAAATGGGGAAGGTAATTTTTTATTAAATGTTTTTAAGCCAGGTCTATCTTAACTTCGACTAAAAAATGAACCGTTTCTTAGCCATATTTGAAAGGGACCTGAGGAAGTTCATAAGGAACCCTCTTGTTGTGATGGTAAGCCTCCTTATGCCTATCATCTACCTGGTCATTCTCGGCAATTCTTTTCAGGGCGTGCTTAAGAACCTCCCCCTGGCGGTAGTGGACCTCGACAGAGGTCCATACGCTACAAGGGTTTTTGAGATATTGCATTCGCTTGAAGTAGGCCCGAAGACGGTGGTGCCGCGCAGGGTCTCTGACCAGGGGTTCGCGATGCAGGGGTTAAGGGAAGGGGTCTTTAAGGCTGTTTTGGTCATACCGCCGGACTTCAGCAGGAACGTAATCCGGGGGGCGGGCGCCGAGCTCGGCCTTTTCCTCGATAACGCCGAGGTAATTTCCTCGAAGTCAATTGAAGCGGCTTTGATAAGCGCGATGCCGGAGATGGGAAAGGATTTCATACCGGTAAGAGAGGCGCGCACGATGCCGGCGCTAAGGGAGGCGGATCTCTATAAAAGGATAGACTATGACCAGACCCTCGTCCCCGGTGTCGTAATAATGGCGATATTCCTGGGCGCGATGACAACCGGGGCGTTTAACATAGTGATGGACAGGTTCCTCGGGATAGAGGAGAGTTATTTCCTTACCCCACTCACGAAAAAAGACATAGTAACCGGGCTTGTGGCGAGCGGGCTTCTTATAACTACCGTCCTTGCGCTCCTTGTGCTGTTGTCCACTTCCGTAATTTCAGGGGTGTACCTCTGGGAGTCGCTGACCCTTGACGGCTTTCTTCTCATCGTCGTCGCGATTATTCTAACCACACTCGGGATTCAGGGGCTGATGTTCATCATAATGGGCAGGATCAATCACCCGAGGATCGTGGGCGTACTCGGAGGCTTTTTGAACGTCATATTCTTTTTTCCGAGCGGCGCGATCTACCCGGTCGAGAGCTTCCCGTGGTGGCTCAAGGCCTTTGCCACGGTAAACCCGGAGAGTTATTCAGTTCACGCCTTAAGAGCGCTCCTCTTTAAGGGCGCAAGCCTCGGAGCGGTAAAAGGTGATATAATATTTTTAGCGGTTTTCGCGGCCGTTTCGATATTCCTCGGCACAATCGCCTTTAAGCGGGAGCTTTAGCGGGTTTCCGGGGAAGTATTCTATCAGGATGCGGAAAAACCCTTTTTGGAGAAACTTTCTGTTTTTTTAACGAATATTTATGACTCAATAGCTTTTAAAAGCTTCCGGGTCATATAAAAGCAGAAAGATAGTTTATGCGCTGAAAAATTTTTCCCAAAAACGTTTTTTTAAGCTCCCCGCAGCTTGCTGCGGGGAATCTTCCAAATGTAAGGATGTTTTCAGAGTCCTTCATGGGACGCCTGACAAAGAGCGGCGGTTCGCGTAGGACTTTAAAAGATCGCTCGCTTGACCACGCTGCATGCAGCGGGCAGGGCGCTCGCGTTGCATTTTCAACAACCCGAAGCAGAGTCTTTAAAAAAAGAGAGGTTAAGAGCATGGAACCCAAAAAGATAATGGAAGATATTTACTGGGTGGGCGCTGTCGACTGGGACAGGCGCCTTTTCGATTCCCTGATACCGCTCCCGGACGGTACGAGCTATAACTCCTACCTTGTAAAGGGGAGTGAGAAGACCGCTCTTCTTGATACCGTTGACCCGACCAAGGCCGATATCCTGATGTCTCGCCTTGAGGGCGTCAAGAAGATAGATTATATCATCTCGCACCACGCTGAACAGGACCACTCCGGCGCCCTGCCGCGTGTGCTTGAAAAATACAGGAACGCGAAGGTGATCGCCTCCCCCAAGGGGAAGGAGCTTCTCAAACTGCATATAGATATCCCCGAGGAGTCTATTATCACCGTAGCCGACGGCGAGACGCTCTCCCTGGGCGATAAAACCCTCGAATTCATTCATACCCCGTGGGTTCACTGGCCCGAGACGATGACGACTTATCTACGCGAGGCGAAGGTTCTTTTCACCTGCGATCTCTTCGGCTCTCACCTTGCCTTTTCTGATATAGGCATGGAGGATGAAAGCAGGGTCTTCGAGGCGTCGAAGAGATATTATGCCGAGGTGATGATGCCTTTCAGGCCGACCATCCTTAAACACCTCGACAGATTCGGGAAACTCAGTGTGGATATCATAGCTCCGAGCCACGGCCCGATATATAAACATCCTGAGTTTATAATGAAGTCGCACCGGGAATGGGCCTCGGACAAGCTCGATAATACCGTGGTGATCCCCTACGCGACCATGCACGGGAGCACGGAGGCGATGGTGGATCATCTGACCGGGGCGCTCGATGGTTTAGGGGTGAACGTAGAGAGGTTCAACCTCGCCGTTACGGACATGGGCAAGATGGCCATGTCGCTCGTAGACGCGGCGACTTTAGTCATCGGCTCCCCTACGATCCTTACGGGCGCTCACCCGATAGTCATGGAGGCGGCATTTATAACGAACGCCCTCAGGCCGAAAGTAAGGTTCGCTTCCATCATAGGCACTTTTGCCTGGGGCGGGAAGATGGTTGAGCAGATAACGGGCACGATAGCTAATCTGAAGGTGGAGATGCTTCCTCAGGTCGTGGCGAAGGGGAGGCCCGGGGCGGAGGACATGAAAGCCCTTGAGAGGCTGGCGAAGGCTATAGCGGATAAACACAGGGAAAATAATATCCTTTAACGCATACATGCCGATGAAAACTTTTCGCAAGGAACTTCTTATGTACATCCCCGAAAGAAAGGGTTTTGTGAATATCACGCCCGAGGTCCTCGCGTGCGTGGAGGAGAGCGGCGTAAGAGAAGGGCTTGTGCTCGTCAATTCGATGCACATCACTTCTTCGGTATTTATAAATGACGACGAACCGGGGCTTCGCCATGATTTTCAATTGTGGCTTGAGAAGCTCGCTCCCCACGGCCCCACTTCAGCGTACCGGCATAATGATACGGGAGAAGACAACGCCGACGCCCATTTAAAGAGGCAGGTCATGGGCAGAGAGGTGGTTGTTGCCATCACGAGAGGGCAGGCTCGATTTCGGCCCATGGGAACAGATATTCTACGGGGAGTTCGACGGCAGGAGAAGAAAAAGGGTCCTCGTTAAAATTATCGGAGAGTAGTTTTTCCGATACGCTTAATAAACATCACAGGCTTCCCGCCGTTTCCGCGGTAAGGTTTTGGAAATGGGTTATGACCGTGACGACGGAACTGACAGACCGGCAAAAGATAACGGAGGTTCTTAAAGGGCGGGTGTTATCCGCGAAAGATATCTCAAAGGCCGTGAGTATCAAGGAGAAGGAAGTGCTCGATCACCTGCCGCACATCGCGAGAACGGTTTCCAATTCAAGGAAAGACAGGAGGATCAGGTTTATAGTGGAACCTTCAGTATGCTTGAGCTGCGGGTTTACCTTTAAAAAGAGGGAAAGGCTTAAGACCCCGTCCAGGTGCCCTGTATGCAAATCAGAAGGGATAACCGAGGCGCGGTACGGGATAAAGGAGGATTGAAAACGAATGGCGATTTCACCGGCCCGCCGGCCCGCAGCGCTTTTTTTATCCCTTATTTTTATCATTTGCTCGTTCTTAACCGTAAAAGGCGCTTACGCCGAAGACGCCGGCATGGAGTTCGGAGTCGGGCATAGGGTGGATAACCTCCGCTGGGATATAGCCGGGAATACCGGCGGGACAAACCCCAATATACTCTCCGAGCTAAAGTGGCAGGACCTTCAAATTACAGAGTTCAGATTGAAGGCGGAGAAGAATATCAGGCCGGTTTACCTGAAGGGTTCTTTCGGGTACGGAGCGGTATATAACGGCGCCAACCAGGATTCGGATTTTAACGGCGACAACAGGACCCTTGAGTTCAGCAGGTCCAATAACAGGTCGGACAGCGGCTCGGTCTGGGACGCTTCTCTGGGCCTCGGATACAGGAGCAGTTACCTTATTTCACCCGACGGGTCCGGGGTTACCCCTCTTCTCGGATATTCGTTTCATAAGCAAAACCTTAAGATTACGGACGGGTTTCAGACAATAGCCACACCTGGACGTACCCCGCCGCTGGGGCCTTTCCCCGGGTTAGACAGCTCTTACGAGTCCCTCTGGCAGGGCCCCTGGGCGGGAGCGGACCTCGCGTATAAGATAGGTGTTTTAACGCTCCTCGGTTCAATCGAATATCATTTTGCCGCCTCCTACAAGGCCGACGCCAACTGGAACTTAAGGCCGGACTTCAATCATCCGATAAGCTTTGAGCACAGCGCCATTGGAACGGGACTCAAGGGTTCGGTTGGGGCCGATTACAGTATTAATAATCAGCTGTCGCTGAAAGGCTATTTCGACATGGAGCGGTGGAAGACAGGATCGGGCACGGACATGACCTTTTTCGCCGACGGCACTTCCGCCGTAACCCGCCTGAATGAAGTGGTCTGGGATTCTTACAGTATAATGCTCGGCATTAAGTATGTTTTTTCTTCTTTTTAACGCGGGTCAAAAAAGCGGGAAAAGATAAAAATCTTGACACCCCTGAAAAAATATAGTATAAACTGAGTACAATTTAATATTTTGGATTGTCTTATCCAGAGTGGCAGAGGGACTGGCCCTGTGAAGCCACAGCAACCGGTGCCGCGAAAGCGGCGTGACAGGTGCTAATTTCAGCAAGGCGTTACAAGCCTTGGAAGATAAGAAAGGTACTCACCTCTTCTTATCTCCATAATTAAAGAAGAGGTTTTTTTTTGCTTAATTCTCAATGTTGTTTTTTTGTTTTATCGGGCCGATTAAGAATATTTTAAACGGAGGAAGATATGAGCTATTTGAAGGGTTTGAAGTGCAGGGAGTGCGGCAAGGAGTACCCAAAAGAGGCCCTCCATGTATGCGAGTTATGTTTCGGCCCTCTTGAAGTCATTTATGAATACGATAGAATCAGAGAGGTCTTAAATCGCGGGACGATCGAAAAGAGGCCGCCCACGATGTGGCGATACAGGGAACTCCTCCCGCTTGAAGGCGCGCCTTCGGTAGGTTCCGAAGTCGGTTTTACCCCGCTCGTAAGGGCCAGGAACCTCGAGAAGGCGCTCGGGGTAAGGGAACTGTACATTAAAAACGACGCGGTCAACTTCCCGACGCTTTCTTTTAAGGACAGGGTCGTGTCGGTCGCCATCTCGAGGGCGCGGGAGATGGGGTTTGATATAATCGCGTGCGCGTCCACTGGGAACCTCGCGAATTCCGTCGCCGCTAATGCCGCCGCCTGCGGCATGGAAAGCTATGTTTTCATCCCATATGACCTTGAGAAGACAAAGGTCCTGGGCACCCTGGTTTACGGGGCTCACGTGGTAAGCATCAAGGGTACCTATGACGAGGTCAACAGGCTCTGCAGCGAGATCGCCGGTAAATACGGATGGGCCTTCGTAAATATCAATATAAGGCCCTATTACGCCGAAGGCTCGAAGACCTTCGGATACGAAATAGCCGAGCAGCTTGGCTGGAAACTGCCGAAACACGTTATAGTTCCGATGGCCGGCGGCTCTCTTATAACCAAGATATGGAAGGCCTTCAAGGAATTCCATAACCTCGGTCTGGTAAAAAACCTCGATACAAAAGTTTACGGCGCGCAGGCCGCCGGCTGTTCTCCCATCGTAAACGCGGTGAAGGAGAATACCGAGCTTATACGGCCCGTAAAGCCGAATACCATCGCCAAATCCCTTGCCATCGGGAACCCGGCCGACGGATACTACTCTGTAAAGACGATAAAGGAAAGCGGCGGCACCGCTGAGAATGTAACGGACGAGGAGATCGTAGACGCCATGAAGCTGCTCGCCGAGACAGAGGGGATTTTCGCTGAGACCGCGGGCGGGGTGACCCTCGGGGTAACGAAGAAGCTCATTGAGCAGAAAAGGATCCCCAGGGATGAATCGATAGTAATCTCGATCACCGGCAACGGCCTCAAGACCCAGGAGGCGCTCTATGGAAAGCTTAACGAGGCGGTTGTTATAAACGCGAAACTTTCCGAATTTGATGATCTTATAAAGGCGAACGGCAAAGAGTACGCGGTAAAGGTTTAGCGGTTCATCCCGGCTTTCTTGAGATACGGATACGCGCATGGGGAAGGTTGGATAGGGCGCTGGAAAAAGTGTTTTGAAAAAACCTTTTTGTAAAAGGTGCTGCGCACGGCTAATTGTTTAGCATAGTTTCCAGCAAAAACGCGCGTGATGGGTAAGCCGTCCGAGAGTTAAATTGCCGTCCGCACGGCCCTCAAACTCTCTCCAAAAACTTTCAGTTCCGGCTAAAAGTCTTTGAAGGGGGCCTGGGGGAAATTTTTCAGCGCATAAACTATCTCTATGCTTTTAAATGATACAGAAGTTTTTAAAAGCTGTGAGTCAGGAAATATCCGCTAAAAAAACAGAAAGTTTCCCCCGGAATGCCCTTCGGCATCCTAAAAAATCCAGTGCGTATTTTTTACTGTAAATTTCAGATGATTTTTTGATATCATAGAGGGATAAAAGCGGTTTCCGTGGGCGGGGAGCGGTCTTTTCAGTAAATAATAAGGAGCATGAAGGTAGATGACAGACCATTCGATTGAGGATAATACTACAAAGGTATCGGTAAAACTCAAAGGCGAGGAAAAGAAGGTCGATTTCAACGACCTTAAATCAGGCGGGTTCATAAAACAGAGACAAAGGGATCTTTTCGCGGTAAGGCTCAGGTGCCCGGGAGGCAGGCTCACCACAAAAAAACTTGTCGAGATAGCGAAGCTCGCCGATAAATACAGCAAAAAGGGCGTTGTTCACTTCAGCTTCAGGCAGTCTCTCGAGATACTCTATGTCGATTATAAGGATTTTAACGCCCTGGTGGCTGATCTTGAAAAGATCGGCCAGAAGGTGGCGTCCTGCGGCCCAAGGGTCAGGGTCCCCACGGCCTGCGGCGGGTGCGAATACAACCCGAACGGCCTTACGGACACGCAAAAGATGGCGGAGATGGTTGACCAGAAGTTTTTCGGCACGCCGACCCCGCATAAGTTCAAAACATCCTTTTCAGGGTGCCCGATAGACTGCGCCCGCACAAAGGAGATGGACCTGGGATTCCAGGGCGTGGTTGATCCTCTGTGGGAAGAAGACCTCTGCACCGGTTGCACGATCTGCGCTCAGGCATGCAAGGAGGACGCCATAGTATCCGACCCCGACAGCGGGGAACCCATATTCGACCCGATGAAATGCATATTCTGCGGGGACTGCATCAGGGCGTGCCCGACTGAATCCTGGAAGCCGAAACGTTACGGCCATATCGTAAGGATCGGAGGAAAACACGGAAGGCACCCGATGGAAGCGATAGAGGTATGCAAGTTCCTGCCTGACGAGAAGGTCGCGGACGCGATCCAGAAGACTATCGAATGGTATAACGCCAACGGCAAAAGGGGAGAGAGGTTAGGTAATACCATTAAGCGCGTGGGCATGAAGAGCTACCTTGATTTTATGGAGCCCGTATATCAAAACGCGTCCAGGGCGTCCGGTATAACCGGAATTTAACTCATTTCTAAAGAAAGAGGATATGATGAGCGAAGTAAAGGCAGACGCTTTTCTTGATTTAAGAGGGGTTTTATGCCCGATAAATTTTGTAAAAACCAAACTTAAGCTCGATACAATGGAGGCCGGGGAAGTCCTTGAGCTTGTACTCGACAGCGGGGAACCGATCCAGAACGTGCCCAAGAGCATAAAAGAAGAGGGGCATAAGATACTTGAAGTCAAGAAAGAAGAAGGTTTTTTCAAGCTTAAGATACAGAAGGGCCGATGACCCTGTAAGAAGATTGAGCGGCTTTCGGAGAATATTAGGTTTATTACTATAACAGGAGGTTTTTGCAATGGCTATAAAGGTCAGAATACCGACCCCGTTACGGAAAATAACAAACGGTGCAGATGAAGTTACGGCGGATGGAAAGAACGTAAAAGAGCTTATTAATGACCTTGAAAGAAACTACCCCGGGCTCAGGGAGCGCATCTGTGAGCCTGACGGGAAGCTCAGGCGTTTTGTCAATTTATACTTAAACGACGAGGATATAAGGTTTAAAAATAACCTGGACACAGAGCTTAAGGATAATGACGAACTGTCCATTATCCCGGCTATCGCCGGAGGGGCATCTTGAAGAAAAGGGTTTATCTCACCTATCCCAAGGAGCAGGTCAAAGAGCCGCTCCTGTACCATGTAGGCCAGCTTTATAAAGTTGTAACCAACATACGGCAGGCGAGCGTTTCAGACAAGATCGGCCTCGTGGCCCTTGAACTCGAGGGGGAGCCGGAGGAGATAGATAAGGCTCTGAAATTCCTTGTCGATAAAGGCGTGAAAGTAGAGCCTATCGAGCTTGACATTATCGAATAATCAAACGGCGTACGCCGTTTGATTAATTTAAAAAACCCCGCGAATGTAACGGGGTTTTTTAATAAGTACCGTATTAAAAAACCGGGTATTTCCTGACTTTTTTCAGATTTATGATCTGTTTGGTTTTTGAGAAAAGTATCCCAAAATATTCTTGACAAAGCTACTAAGGTATTATAAACTTGAGAAGCTTACTAAGGTATTATCGATAGTTATGCGGCCGGCCAATTATTATGCAGGGCTGGCCTTTATTATAGATATTCGCCGATGCTATTAAGGTATCCCTATCGGGGAGGTAATTACGCATGAGAGTACAAAAGTTTCTGGAAGCGGAGCCGTCAAAGGCCGAAATAGTTTTAGGGCCTAAGCGCTCTGTAATAGAACTTGTCGGCAATACTCCTCTTGTCAGGATCAACAGGATTACCGGGTCTCTGCCCGAAGAGGTGGAAATATACGTTAAGCTTGAGGGATATAACCCGGGCGGGTCCGTGAAGGACCGCGCCGCGCTAAGGATGATAGAAGACGCGGAAAAAGGCGGGAGGCTCACCAAAGACAAGGTGATACTCGACTCAACGTCCGGTAATACCGGGATAGCGTATGCATGGATAGGCGCCGTAAAAGGCTATAAAGTGGAGCTTGTGGTGCCTGCTAACGTAAGCGAGGAAAGGAAAAAGATCCTTCACGCCTTCGGCGCGCATGTTATATATTCAAACCCTCTTGAGGGTTCCGACGGCGCCATAAGGCTCGCCTGGAAACTCTACGTGGATAACCCCAACAAGTATTGCAAGCTCGACCAGTATAATAACCCATCAAACCCGCAGGCCCATTTTGACACGACAGGGCCTGAAATAATCGAACAGACAGAGGGCAGGATAACTCATTTCGTGGCGAGCATCGGGACCGGCGGCACCATCATGGGCACCGGCAGAAGGCTTAAGGAGTTCAACAAGGACATACGCGTGATAGCCGTGGAGCCGGAGAGCGCGTTCCACGGGCTCGAAGGGCTTAAACACATGGCGTCCTCCATAGTGCCAGGCATATACCACGAGGAAGAGCTTGATGAAAAGGTGCCTGCGCCGACCGAAGAGTCGTACGCCATGGCGAAGAGGCTCGCTATGGAAGAAGGGCTTCTTGTGGGCCAGTCATCCGGCGCGGCGATGTGGGGGGCGATGGAAGTCGCGAAGAAGCTTAAAAAAGGCGTTATCGTGGTGATATTCCCTGACGGCGGAGACAAATATCTCTCAACGCGCCTCTGGGAATCCTAATAATTTAAAAAGGCAGATAAGAATGTTTTTTAATCTTCTTAAACCGGCGCTTAATATACCCAAAGCCGTATATGATGAGATAATAACACACGCGAAGGATTCTTATCCCGATGAGTGCTGCGGGGTGCTGGTCGGAAGCCAGCATAAGGATAAAAGAGCATTCTCGTCCCACAGGGTCCAGAACCAGAACAAGGACAGGGCTTCCGACAGGTATATCATAGACCCAAAGGATATCAATATGATCGACAGGCAGTGCAGGGTTGAGGACACGTCGATCCTCGGGTTCTATCATTCCCACCCCGACCATCCCGATAAACCCTCGCAATATGACAGGGAGTGGGGGCAGGCGGGGTACTCGTATGTGATAATTTCCGTTATGGGCGGGAAGGACGTATCGGTAAAGGGCTGGACTTTTGACGAAGATAACGAGCCGTTCAGGGAAGAGAAGATTAAGATTATTTCTTGAGCGTCTGACAGGCGCGGCATGGCTGTTGAGAAACATGCTGGCAGAAAAAGTTTTTAGATATCAACAAAATAGATTAATTTATTAATCCTCTTTCTTAAGCAAGAGACAACAGGATAAAAAACGCTAAAAGTGGTCATGAGCCCCTTTAAAGGGGCATTTTTATAATGTAGATTTTCTTTGTTTTTATAAAGAGATCAGGAGGCCTGGAAGAGGACAATGGACTTTACCGAGGAACAGATAGAGCGTTATTCGAGGCATATAATACTTCCGGAGGTAGGCGGCAGGGGGCAGGCAAAGCTGTTAAAAAGCAAGGTATTCGTCCTCGGCGCGGGCGGCCTTGGCTCCCCTGCCTTACTGTATCTCGCGGCCGCGGGCGTAGGCACTATCGGCATGGCTGACGGGGATTGCGTTGACCTGAGCAACCTTCAGAGGCAGATCATCCACAATACCGGGAAGGTTGGAAAGCCGAAGGTCCTTTCCGCGAAGGAGTCGATAGAAGCGCTCAACCCCGATGTAAAGGTTCTCCCTTACCACGGGCGTCTTACGGCCGATAATATCCGGGAGATTATCAGGGACTATGACGTCGTGCTCGATGGAAGCGACAATTTCCCCACGAGGTTTCTCATGAACGACGCCGCTTTTTTTGAAAATAAGACTTTGGTCTCGGGGAGCATGTTCAGGTTTGACGGGCAGGTATCGGTCTTTAAACCAAGTAAAGGCTTCCCGTGCTACAGGTGTCTGTACCCTGAGCCTCCGCCGAAAGGCCTGGTGCCGAGCTGCCAGGAGGCAGGGGTGCTTGGGGCGCTTGCCGGCGTCATCGGGGTGCTTCAGGCTGTCGAGGCCGTAAAGGAGATTTTAGGCATAGGAGAGACCCTCGCGGGGTATCTGATGATCTTTGACGCCCTTAAGATGACATTCAGGAAAGTAAAGGTCAGGAAAGACCCGGAGTGCGCGCTCTGCGGCGAGAACGCCACTATTAAAGAGCTTAAAACCTACGAAGAAGAGGCCTGCGAGATAAGGGCGGCGAAATGCGAAAGCTGATTTCAGGTCCGGACGCTTTTCCCGCGTTTTACATTTATATGTTTGAAAAAACCTTCCCCTGACCCGCGTGCTCTCCTCTTCTTTAAAGCCTAAAGAGCGCTATGCCGCCGGTTAGGGCAAATGACCTATGAAGAAAAATTACCTCAACAGCCCCGGGGCATTAAAGATAGATCTCATGCTCCGGGGTATAAGGATAGACGACCCGGTCGTTAAGGCGTGGGCGTGCGGCTCCACGGGAATAGATATAATGCTCCCGGAGAAGACCCTCGCGAACATCCCCTGCAGCGAGATGTTTACCGAGGAGTCGCCTTATATAATAAAGAAAAGAGGCACGGATCATATAATAACCGACGGAACGGGGGAGGTACGCGTAAGCCTTGTGCCAAGGCCGAAGTTCTATAGCCTCAAGACATCCACGGGGGTCCCGTTCTCAAAGATAGGCGTATTCCACGGCAGTTACACGGTTATAACCCCTTCGCCAAGGTGCGATTTTTTTAACCGCGGTATAGAGTGCAGGTACTGCGCCGGGAATTTCAATATCGAAGGCGCGGACAATACCGTCTACTCCGTCGAAGAGGTTACAGAGACCGTAGAGGCTGTGCTTAAGGAAGGGGCCTCCGAGATAATATATCTTTCAACGGGCTTCAACCCCGGCCCTGACGGCGGCATGGAGTTCCTGAAGCCGTATATAAAGGCGATAAAAAAACATTTTAACTGCCTTGTCGCGGTAGAGACGCTGCCGCCGAAGGAAGACCGCTGGATCGATGAAACATACGCGCTCGGCGCGGATTCGATACTCTATAACCTTGAGATATTCGACAAGGAACTTTTTGAGTTTTTATGCCCCGGAAGGGCGAATCTTATAGGCCGGAAAAGATACATGGACGCCCTTGAACGCGCCGCGAAGATATTCCCTAACGGCACGGTCGCCTCCCACCTTATAGTGGGCCTTGAGCCGCCGGGCTCCACCTGCATGGGGATAGATTTCCTTACGGGCATAGGGGTTGTGCCGATACTTCCGATCTACAGGCCTTCCGCGGACAGGGCCTTAAGGATCGGGCCATTGACCACGGAGATAATTATCCCGGTATACAAGCACCTTTACAGGGCGGTAAAAAAGAACAGGATCAATTTAAATTGGGTCAGGGACATAAGCATGGTAACCACCCCTCTTGAGGTCAGGGCGCTTGTCGATGAGGATGAAGGGGCTAAAAAGTCCATCGTGGAAAATTTTTATAAATCAAAGATCGGTCTCAAGACGGCCTGGGGACTCTCAACGCTTAGAAGGAAACTCAGGGTGAAAGATTCCAAGGATCCGTCGGATTCCGGTCAACGGTAGCGGAGCAGTTCTGTGAGCGTTGAGATAGATACCAGACCGATATGGATAATCCTTTCGCTAAAGGCTTTAAGGCCGCTTTTTTTTATCATCCTCGCGGCGTTTTTCTGGTACTTCATCAGTATGCCCGCCCCGCATGGGCTTACGCCGGCGGGTCAGAAGGCGATAGCGGTATTTCTGGTCTGCCTCGTGCTCTGGGTCTCGAACGCGGTGCCGCTGGCGATTACAAGCCTTTTCGCCATGGTAATAGTCCCGCTCCTCGGGATACTGACCAAGAAAGAGACGTATTCGCTCTTCGGCAACGAAGCGGTTTTTTTCATACTCGGGGCGTTCATACTCGCGGGGGCCGTCATGCACTCCGGGCTCTCGAACCGGATAGCCTTGAATATAATTAACAAATTCGGCGGCTCGCCGAAGAGGCTTCTTCTGAGCGTATTTCTCCTCGCGGCCGTGCTGTCGTTTTTTATGTCCGAACACGCCGTGGCCGCGATGCTCTTTCCCATGCTACTGGAGCTTTCCAAGAGCCTTAAACTGAAGCCGGGTAAATCCAATTATGGGAAGTTCCTTTTCTTCGCCCTCGCGTGGGGTTGCGTTATCGGAGGGGTGGCGACCTTCCTCGGCGGCGCGCGGGTGCCCCTTGCCATAGGGATACTGAAAGAGACTACAGGGGTGACGATAGGTTTTCTTGATTATACGATAGCGGTCATGCCGCTTGTTCTCATAATGCTTGTAGTCGGTTTCCTGACGCTGTCCATTTTATACCCGATAGACGTTACGGATGTTGGGAACGCGGGGGAGATAGTGGCAAAGCGCCTCAAGGGGCTGGGAAAGATGAGCTTCAGCGAATACGCGGTCGGCATAATCCTTATTGCCACCATCATAGGATGGATAACACTCGGAAGAAACCTGGGGCTGGCGGCCGTGGCGCTGAGTTCAGTTGTCGTTCTATTCGTATTAAAGATAGTCAGATGGAAGGATATCGAAGAGTACGTAAACTGGGGGATAATACTCATGTATGGAGGGGCGATAACCCTGGGCTCAGCGCTCGATAAGAGCGGGGCCGCGGCGTGGCTGATAAATAGCGTCCTCGGGAGATGGACCGGGGGGCCGTGGGCCGTATTCGCGATATTGTCGCTTCTTACTATCCTCCTGACGGAAGCCATGAGCCACGCGGCGGTAATAGCGATACTCTTACCCGTCGTGATAGGTATCGCCGGAAAAATATCGGTTGACCCCGCTCTTATGACTTATTCGGTCGCGATCCCGGCGGGTCTTGCCTTTATGCTGCCCATGTCAACGCCGGCCAACGCCATAGCGGTATCTTCCAATTACATAACGGTTAAGGATATGGTCAAGGGCGGCATTATCATGGTCATAATATCCTGGGTCGTTTTTAACCTTTTGGCGGCTTTTTACTGGCCGGTAATAGGGTTTGGGCGTTTAAGATGAAAGATATCCTGCTTGTGCTTTCCGCCACCGGGGCCTCTGACAAGATCATTGAATACGCGGTAGGAATAGCCAGGAAAGACAGGGCGCGGCTGGTCGCCTTATATCTTCTTGAGACGGGCCTTGCTGAAGAGGTCTTTGAGAGTTTCTCTGATATCGGATTCATGGGAGACAGGCCCTCGACCCAGCTCTCGGAATCCATAATGAAGGAGTACAGGCAGAGAGGGTATGAGGAATTAGGGAGAGTCCAGATAAAGGCGATGGAAGAAGGGGTTGACTTCGATTCTTTTATGGAACAGGGGGATTTCGTGGCGAAGGTCCTGGAGATTATAAGGCGCCTGGACGTTAAAGTCGCGATACTGGTTAAAAGGGAAAAGAAGTCATTTTTTAAATACTTCACGAGGAGCCTTCCCGACGAGGTCAAGGAAAAGGCTCCATGCGAGGTCATCATATTCGCCGAGGAATAGCCGGAGGCGTTAACCGGCTTTATTAAACTAACACGCAATAAGAAAGGACGGAGGTCTGGATCATGTCAACAAAAACATGGACTGAAGAAGAGCTTAAGAAGGTAAGCGATAGCCTCGAGGGTAAAGAGCCCGAGGCCGCCATAAGATGGGTCGTGGAAAACTTCGATACCCGCGAGTTTTCCTTAGCCTGCAGTTTCGGTGCCGAGGACGTAGCCCTCGTCGATATGCTCGTAAGGATAAGACCGGACGCGAGGATTTTTTACCTCGACACCGGCCTCCTCTTTAAGGAGTCCCTCGAAGTAAAGGACAGGCTTGCCAAAAAATACAGGATCAAGCCCGAAAGGTTCGGCCCGAGGACGACGCTTGAGGAGATGGCAAAGGAGCACGGCCCTGAGCTCTGGAAGAGGGAGCCGGATAAGTGCTGCGATATCCGGAAGATGGTTCCCCTGGCCGAGGCGCTATCCGGCCTTAAGGCGTGGATTACCGGGATAAGAAGGGACCAGGCCCCCACAAGGGCGAACGCCCCGGTCGTTGGCTGGGACGCGAAATTCAAGCTCGTAAAGATCAACCCCCTTGTAAGATGGACTTCTGACGACGTCTGGAATTACATCCGTAAGAACGACGTCCCCTATAACGTGCTCCATGACAACAATTACCCCTCCATAGGGTGCGAGCCGTGCACAAAGCAGGTAAAGCCCGGTGAAGACCCGAGAGCCGGCAGGTGGGCGGGTTTCCAGAAGACTGAATGCGGGCTCCATAAGTAAGACGACGCCGGCGTTAAAGGCTTAACGCTGGTTATAAGGTTTTATCGGTAATCTACAGTTAATATTATATATTTTTACGATTAAAAAATATTTCAGGAGGTAATGAGGTGGAAGGGCTTATAGCGCCGCATGGTGGAAAACTCATAAACAGGAACCTCGAGGGAAAGGAAAGGGAAGAGGCCGAGAAAAGGTCGAGGGATTTAAAGAAGATAAGGCTTAACGACAGGGAAATATCCGACCTGGAGATGATCGGCAGCGGCGCCCTGAGTCCGCTTGAAGGCTTTATGTGCAAGGACGATTACCATTCGGTAATGGACACGATGACGCTTAAAAACGGCCTCCCATGGACTATCCCGATAACCCTTTCCGCGGCCCAGGAGACCGTAAAGACGCTTAAAAAGGGAATGGAAGTGGCCCTTACGGATAAAAATGACAATGTCCTCGGAGTCCTCTTCGTTGAAGAGATCTTCAGCCATGATAAGGAGAAAGAGGCGCTTCAGGTCTACGGCACAAAGGAAGATAAGCACCCGGGCGTTAAAAAGGTCTATGAAATGGGAGAAGCGCTTATAGGGGGCAAGGTGTCATTGATAAAAAGGGTCGAGTATAATGACTTTAACGAGTACCGGCTTGAGCCGAAAGAGACAAGGGCCCTTTTTAAGGAAAAGGGCTGGAAGCGGGTAGTGGGCTTCCAGACGAGAAACCCTATCCACAGGGCGCATGAATACATACAGAAGTGCGCGCTTGAGACGGTTGACGGGCTTATGATACATCCCCTTGTGGGCGAGACGAAAGGGGATGACATCCCGGCGGCGATACGCATGAGGTGCTACAGGGCGCTGATTGATAACTATTATCCCAGGGACAGGGTCATCCTTGCCGTCAATCCCGCGGCTATGCGGTACGCCGGGCCGAAGGAAGCCGTGTTTCACGCCCTCATCAGGAAAAACTACGGCTGCACCCATTTCATCGTGGGAAGGGACCATGCCGGGGTAGGAAATTATTACGGGACTTTCGACGCGCATTACATATTCGAGGAGTTCGACAGGGACGCCATCGGCATTACTCCGATGTTCTTCGATTATACGTTTTATTGCAAAAAATGCGGCAGCATGGCGTCTTTCAAGAGCTGCCCTCACGACTCGGCGAACCACATTACCCTTTCCGGCACGAAGGTAAGGGAGATGCTGAGAAGTGGGATATGCCCGCCTCCTGAATTCAGCAGGCCGGAGGTCGCTTCGATTCTTATCGAAGCCATGAAGGGCCAGGCGCAGTAGGATAATCAAAGAATTCTTTCGATATCCAATGGCGAAAAGTATGAAAGATCTGACCGAAATAAAAAAGGAATTCCTTGGCGCGGCGGACAGCCTTGAAGAGAGGCTTACCGGATTGAGCGATTATTTTTACCATAACCCGGAGACCGGCATGGAAGAGTACCGCACCTCTTCCGCCATGCAGGAGTTCCTGAGGGGATTCGGCTTTTCCATAGAGAAAAATGTCGCTGGCATGCCCACCGCTTTCGCGGCGCGTCTCGGCTCTGGAAAGCCCGCCATAGCGCTCCTTGCCGAGATGGACGCCCTCCCGGGGATCGGGCACGGGTGCGGACACAATGTCGCGGGTACGGCTTCTCTCGGCGCCGGAGCCGCCCTCTCAAAGATTCTACCCGAGGCGGTTCCAAAGGGTAAAGGCACGCTCATTGTCCTCGGCACCCCGGCCGAGGAACTCGGCAAGGGCAAAATCGAGATGATTAACGCCGGGGTCTTTAAGGACCTGGACGCGGCGATGATGGCTCACGGGTCATCAAAAAGGACGGTAGTAAAGCATTTCCTCGGCCTCGTAAGACTGAACTTTACCTTTTTCGGCCATGAAAGCCACGCCTCGGCGTATCCTGAGGAGGGTGTAAACGCGCTTGACGCCGTTATCCAGACATTTAACTCAATAAACGCGCTAAGGCAGCAATTAAGGGGCGATGTAAGAGTACACGGCATAATAACCGACGGCGGAAAGGCCCCAAATATCATACCGGGGAGAGCCGAGGCGGGTTTCTATGTGAGGGCGAAAGACATTAAGGAGCTCGACTCAGTCAAAGAAAGAGTTATAAACTGCGCTCAAGGGGCCGCTACCGCTACGGGGTGCGCTCTTGAAGTGAAGGAAGTAGGGGAGTACAACGCCCCCATGAAAATCAATAACGCTTTTATCGATACCTATAGAAAGGCTTTAAGCCTTCTCGGCCTTTCCGAAGACATGCAGCCGCCTGAAAAAAATGTCGGCTCCTCTGACATAGGAAACGTCTCACAGGTAATACCCGCAATACACCCTCATATCCCCATAAAGGAGGGTGTAAACATACATACCCTTGAATTCGCCGACGCTACCATTACCCCCGATGGGCACAGGGCCCTTATGGAGGGGGTAAAATGCCTGGGACTCACCGCCATTGAACTTCTCCTTAATCCGGGAGCTCTTGAAAATATTAAGAAAGAGTTCCTAACCGCCTGAACCCGCTGAACGGGTGCTCGCCGCAATCCCGCCGCTTTAGAGGCGGGTCAAGGCGAGCTATAAAAATGACAATCACTTTACCGTGAAGAATCCCCGTCATTTATTGCGGGGTTCTTCAATATTTTTATCCCTCGATAGACTTGTGACCGGGTCTGTGCTATATTTCATTTAAATCGCCACGATTAACCTCTCTTAAACGCAAGGAAAGGGTTTTTATGGGTAAAAACATGCCGGGCCGGACAAAAAATCTCTTTATCTATCGTGATCTTTTCTTTTTTTTCAGCCCTTCTCATCCTGTTCCCGCCTTGTTTATCCTCCGCCGAAACCAACGAGGCTGTTATTGTCACGGCTACCGGGGTAGCGGCCATATCCGGCAGTAATACGGCTGCCGCCAGGGAAGCGGCCATCAATGACGCGCTCAGAAAGGCCGTTGAGCAGACCGTCGGCACGATGGTCTCTTCCGACACGATGGTGGGGAACTATCAGGTCTTAAAAGATACCGTTTACACAAAGGCCCAGGGCTACGTTAAGAACTATTCGATTCAGAATGAATCACAGGGGCAGGGCGTTTACCGGGTGACGCTCAGCGCCGAGGTCGCGGTCAAGGACATTAAGAATGATCTTGATGCCGCGGGGCTTCTTAATGTCAGGGCGGAAAGGCCGAGAGTCCTTTTTATGATAGCCGAGCAGAACATAGGGCAGAAGTATTATAACTTCTGGTGGCTGGGAAAAAGCGAATTCAAGGGCGAGACCACGACAATCCCCGCTTCGGAAACAACCCTCAAGGAGATTTTTTTGAAAAAAGGGTTCACCGTGGTTGATATCTCCGGCAGCACCGGCAGGATCAAGATCGATAACGCCTTAAGGGTGGAGGACCTTTCTAACGAAGGCGCTGTTTCCATAGGCGGGTCACTTAACGCGGAGATCGTTATAAAGGGTAAAGCCCTCGCCGAGGCGGGGCCGAGGACACCAGGCGGGTCCGTCGGGGTTTATCTGGCTGACGTAGCGGCGCAGGCGATAAGGGTGGATACGGGGGAAGTTCTGGCATCCGCGGGCGGGCACGCCACCGCGCGCAATATTTCGGGCCAGGAGGGCGGAAGAGAGGCTTTGAGCAGGGCTTCCGAGGCTGTCGCCGACAAGATGATAGAACAGATACTCGCCAAATGGTCTCAGGGGAATAATATTATCATTAAGATAAGCAATGTCACCGATTATAAGAATGTCGCTGACTTCAAGGACGTTCTGAGAGAGCAGATGAACGGCATAAAGGCGGTCTACCAGAGGAAGTATGACGGGGGCGAGGCTATATTTGAGGTCGATTCCAGAGTGCCGGCCCATGATATAGCGGATGAGATTTCGAGGCTTCCGGGTACGCCTTACAGGGTCATAAATACGACCCCCAATACCATAGAAATTACAGTGAACGAGCCGAAGTAGCGGCCTAACAGGGTGCGGAAAAACTCTTTTTTGGGGGAAACTTTCTGTAGAAAGGTTTCCCCCCCAGTCCCCCTTCAAAGACTTTTAGTTCTTCCTGAGAAAACCCCCAGGTACTAGAGGGGGTTTTCTCAGGAACTGAAAGTTTTTGGAGAGAGTTTGAGAGAAACTTTTTACAAAAAGGTTCTCTCAAAGGGTTTTTCATCAACCTGTTAAAGCATCGGGAAAGGGAAAGGGATATTATTAAGAAAAGACTTTTATTCTTTTTTTGCGTTATAGCCCTGTTTTTGACCAATTGCGCCACCACGCCGACGTTGCCGCCGAACCCTAATAACCCTATATACACAATGGCTGTTTTACCGGTATATAACGTTACCAACGACGTTGAAGGCCCGCAGGCCGTGAGAGCTATCGCCGAGAAGCGCATACGGGGCATCCACTATAAAAGCATCCCGTTAAACGAGGTGGATAATATACTCAGGGACCGGATGGGGATTACACTTGGAAGCCAGCTGAGCCTGACGAGCCCGCAGGACATTGGAAATACCCTTGGGGTGGACGCGGTTTTATACGGGTATCTTCTCGATTATGAGGTCCAGACCGCTGGTGTTTATAATGTGAACAGGGTGAGGGCGGGTTTCAGGCTCGTTGACACAAAAACCGGCGGCGTCATATGGTCAAGGGGGCAGGGGGTTAAAAGCGAGATCATATCGGGCAGGGCCGGGGTCGGGGTTTCAATCCTGGAAGATATTAAAGATATAAAGGTGGGAGAGCAGTATAAGTCTATCCAGGGCTTAAGCGAGATACCGGGCATATCGGACTGGCGTATAATAAGCATCGTCCACACGAAATCGGCTGAGAATGCCGGGCTTCTTTCGCTCGGCGAAAAGATAGTGACCAAGACCTTCGGAGTTTATCTCAGGCCGGAGACCGATGCCATGATGGATATGGTCTTCAGGCATTTCCCGGCCGGTCCGGGGGCGCCTCGTGAGGCAAGGCTCCCGCCTAAGGCCGCAACGGAAGTTCGTTATGAGCCGCGCTCAAGCGTAATCTTTGAATACCTGTGGTTGAGCGGAAGGGATTTTACTTCGGACGTCGTCATGAGGTCCTTTCGCAAGGCAAATAACGAGGAGACTGTTTTAAACGGCAAGCTCGCCAGAGGCGGAGAAAATTTTATGGCCGGTTTAGATCTCCCCCATGCCTACATAAAAGACCGGGGTGAGGGGGTACTCAAGGGCCCCTCAAAGCTCGTGCTCATAAGAAAGGCCGGGCAAAATTCCTTTTATGTCGTTTATCCGGAATTTAAAAAGTATGTCGAGCGCACGCCGTTTCGTCTAAAGGCGTTCATTTCCGCAGAAAAGCTCGGCGAGGAGGTCCTGGACGGACACAAATGCGAAAAATACAGGACCGTTGTGACATCCGCGGATGGCGGAGCCCATGAATGGTTTTTATGGAAGGCTAAGGACCTGGACGGTTTCGTAATCAAGGCTGTATTTGAGGATAGGTACTCCAGAGAGATATTGGAGATTAAGGAAGTGAGGGCCGGAGCCCCTGCCGCGGAGTCCTTCGAGGTGCCAGGTGAGTATACAAGAGCCGCCGATTCCATGGACGTCATCAATGAAAAGAGATAGAATACGGCTTGCAGGAAATTTCTTTATTTAAATAAGTCCTGGAAAACTTGATAGACGCTTCAATTAAGGAGGTTCGAGACGATGATAAAAGGTTTTGGAAGGCTAAAGAACATATTTTTAAAATTTCTTTTCGTGATCCTTGCCGGTCAGGCCGCGCTTCTTCTTACATCCTGTTCCCCGGCTACAACCGGAGCGGTAAAGGAAGATATCACTCTTACGGGACAGACGAAAAAGCTTGAAGAGGCGGGGCTAAAGTACAGCGGGCCGCAGTATAATATCGCGATAATAACCTTCGCCAACAAGACCCCGGGCAGGGTCCTCGGGGTAGGGGAAGCGGCTACCGACATCTTAAGGACGATAGTTAAAAAATCCGGCCTTGAGCCCATAGTGCTTTCAGAAGGAGAGATGCGCGAGCAGGAGAAGCTCATCGCTCTTCAGCAGTCAGGCGCCCTTAAGACCGGCAAAAAGAGCGCAGCGGAGGGTTATGAATCCGTGGATTTCAGGATTTCAGGGGCCATAACATCATATACCGAACTCGAAGAGGCGTCCGATATCCTTCTCGCTCAGAGTAAGACCCAGATAGCAAAGGTGCAGGTCGACTACGCCCTTGTCGATGTGGCGACGGGGAAAACCCTTGTCGCGGAATCCGGCATGGGCGAGTACAGTAAAAAGACCGGCGGCGTGCTCGGCTTCGGCTCAAAGTCAACGGCCGATGTGAGCCTGAGGGAAGGGGCCCTGAGAGACGCCCTTACAAAGGGCATGACGGTAATGATTGAAAAACTCAGCGCGCTCCCCTTCCGGAGCTATGTCCTTGCCGCGGACAGTTCATCGGTGACCATAAAGGCAGGGACAAGGAGCAGGCTTGCGCCAGGCGCTGTGCTATCGGTCTACAGGCCCGGCGAAGACCTCATCGACCCTGAAACGGGCAGGGTCCTTGGAAAACGCGAAAAAAAGATAGGCGAGATTCAGATAACTTCGCATCAGGGAGAAAACATTTCGGAAGCGAGCATAAAATCCGGCACGGGCTTTGCGGCGGGGGATGTAGCCAGATTAAACAAATAGGAGCGGGGATGACAAAAAAAAGACTTAATATTCCGGTTGTTCTTCTAACGCTTCTTTTAGCCGCGTTAGGATGCGCCAAACCGTCCGTAAAATGCGTGTCCCCGGAAGATAACCCGAAGCACCATTACCTCCAGGGGATGGAACTTATCGAAGAGAATAAGCTCGATGACGCCTCGGTAAAATTCGAAAGGGCCCTTTACTGTGACGACGGGTTCGGACCCGCGTACGCGGGTTCCGCCATAGCCTCCGCCCTTAAGGCCTCTACGGTACAGGGCAAACCCGCTCAATCCGATATCGACAAGGTCTATGAAAACCTCAAGCATGCTTCCAAATATTCAGCGACGAAAGAAGATGAATTCGCCGCCTATCTCGGATCAATGAGGGTGTATACGGCGCTTAAGCCCAAGAAGTGGCTTAACAAAGCGGAAGGCGATTATAAAAACGCCATGAAGCTCAAGGTGGATGAGAAGAATCTCGTTTATTACGACGGGAGGGAAGCCGCCACCTACTTCATGGGGATAGCCTACCTCGAAGCGCGGGAGTTCCAATCCGCGAGGGACATGTTCGCTAATGTCTTAAGCGGAAAACGCGAGAGCAAATGGAACGCCCCGGCCGACAGGCACTGGAAAAAGGCTGATAAGATCGTAAGGGCGCTCGCCGGGATTACCGTCGGCGACGTGGGTAAGGAAATAGCGGTCATGGATTCGGTAACGAGGGAAGATATGGCCGCGCTTCTCGTAGATGAGATGAAGGTTGAAAAACTTTTCGAGGGCAGGATCCCCGTAAAATCCGAGACGGAAAAGATCAAAGTTGATTTTGTCCCGGACGACCTCGCGAATAACCCTTTCAGGGAAGAGGCCCTCACGATGATGAAGTGGAAGATAAGGGGGTTTGAACCCGTCTATGACAGCTCCTCAAAGTCATACAGGTTTAAGCCCTATGATAATATGACCAGAAAAGAATTCGCCATGGCCCTTGAGGATATCCTGATAAAAATTATGGGTAATGAAAGCCTGTATTCGGCGTTCCTCGGGCATGTAAAATCGCCTTTCCCGGATGTCCCGGCTACCGCTGCCTGGTATAACGCGGTAATGAACGTGACCACAAGGAACATTATGGAGACCGAGCTCTCGGGGGAATTCAGGCCTAATGACGCGGTGGACGGGGCCGAGGCGCTCCTTGCCGTAAGGATATTGAGGCAGAGACTAAACATTTATTAAGCCGCTGCCAGGGAGGAATGAATGAAAAGAAACTTGTTTTTTGCGCTTCTTGTTACCCTGCTTTTCGCCGGAATGCTCTCTGCGGAAATGGAACGAAAGGCCCCTGAGGTCACGGACATCAGGCAGGCTTTTATCACAGGGTCCCTGATAGTAAAGGGGGAAGGCTCCGCCCCGGTGGATACAACGCTGGGAGAGGCGCAGAAAAGGATACTTGCCCTGAGGTCCGCGAAGGTCGTAGCATTGAGGGAGGCTATCGAGATCATAAACGGCGTAAGGGTGAACGGAGAAACGACGATCGTTAACGCCGCCTCCCAGTCCGATGTCATACGCGCCGCAGTCCATGGGGTCGTAAAGGGCGCGGAGGTAATTAATGAGGCTTATGACCCTGTAAGCGGGACCGCAGTTGTCCATATCTCCATACCTTTAACGGGTCCCAACGGCCTTGTCGGCGCTCTGGTGCCTCAGGTAAGTTCAGTCCTTCCCCGGAAGAACCCAGCGTACCGTCCGGCGGATGCCCTGTTCGCCAGAACATATGACGGGCTTATAGTGGATTGCGGGGAGATGCCCTTTAAACCGGCTCTTATAAACCGTATTCTGACAAAGGACGGTGAGGTAATATACGATCCGTCGAATCTGCCCAAGAATGTGCTTGAGGAAAGGGGTGCGGCCGGGTATACTAACGACCTCGATAAGGCGCGGGCCCTTCTTGCTGAGAGGGGCTCAAAAAACCCATTGATTGTAAGGGTGAGCGGGATTCGGAATTCAACCGACGCGGAGGTGCCTCCGGAGGACGCTAAAATCATCTTTGGCTCGAACCAGGATAATAATTACCTTCAGGCGGCAAAAGTGGTCTTTGTCCTTAAATGATTTTCGAAGCTCCCCGCAGCTTGCTGCGGGGAGCTTCGAAATGTAAGTTTTTTCAGAGTCCTTTATGGAGAACCTGAAAATAAGTGGCGTCTCGCGCAGGACTTTTTCAGAGTCCTTCATGGGGCGCCTGACAAGGAGCGGCGGCCCGCGTAGGACTTTAAAAGATCGCTCGCTTGACCCCGCTGCAATCAGCGGGCAGGGCGCTCGCGTTGCATTTTCAACTCACTGCGGAGAGCTGACCGAGAAATGAAAAAAAAGACCCTGATGGTTCTGGTATTTTTTGCGGTTACTCTTGCTTCTTCAGATGCCCTGGCTTTTGTGCACATCGAGGGCAGATACTGGTTTACGAACATGAGCGACAAGGTAAACGTATCAAACCAGGGGCTGACGGGTTCGGATATAAATTTTACAGAGGACCTCGGCATGAAGGGGAAAAAGAACTTCTGGGAAACCATGGTGAGTCTTGAGCTGGAAGACCATCAGTTAAGATATAGTTTTATGCCGCTTGAATGGGACGGCTCAAGGTCCATCTCCAGTCCGGTAAACTTCAACGGAACGGCTTTCTCAGGCGCTGTCAATTCAACCCTCAGGGTGGATTATCACAGGCTCGGTTATAAATATGACTTTATAGATCTTTTGGGAAACGCCCTTGGGGTGATAGTGGAGTTCAAATATTTTCGAACCAGCGCCGGGCTTAGCGCTCCTGACCTTGGATCAGGCTCATCCCGCGGCTTAAACGTTTTTTTCCCGGCGGTAGGCGTCGCGGGCCGTCTCGGACTCCCCTTTCAGATGAATATCGGAGGCGAGGTCACCGGCATGGTCCTCAACGAAAAACAATATATGGTTGACGGAGAGGCTGCGTTTAATATCGAAGCCGTCCCATTTGTCACAATATCCGGGGGTTACAGGATCTTAAGGGTATATCTTGAAAAGCACGATGATAGAATGGGATTTAACCTCACAGGCCCATTTGTGCTGCTCAGGGCCGGGTTTTAGAGGGTCGCGAAAAAAGATTCATGTGTTTTTATAAAAAACCATGAATCTTTTTTATTCTGGTTTGAAAACGGAAATGAAAAAAGTTAAACGTAAAGGTATGGATGAAGATAAAAAAGTTCGTCTTTTCAGCGGGATGAAAGAAGGCATCGCCGCGAATACGGGCATTGTGAGGCAGAGGGTATGAAGCCCAGGGTACTTGTTGTTGATGATGATGAGCAAAACCGGGCCCTTCTATCTGAAAAGCTTATATTGGACGGGTATGAGGTAGAGATAGCGTCAAACGGCGTGGAGGCGCTCGCTAAAGTAAATACATTCCAGCCGGATTTAATACTTCTGGACGTAATGATGCCTGTTATGGACGGGTATGAAGCGCTGCGGTGGCTTAAATCGAGGGAAGCCACCAGGTACATCCCGGTTATCATACTGACCGGAAGGGCCGAGGTGGAAGACAGGGTTCTCGGATTTGAAGTCGGCGCGGAAGACTATATCAACAAGCCCTACAGTCTTCAGGAGGTATCGGCCAGGGTAAAGTCCCTTTTAAGGATGCGCGCGCTTCAGACAAGGCTCAGGGAAACCGAGAAGATGGCCGCCCTGGGCGAGATGGTAGACGGCATAGCGCATGAAATAAGAAATCCCCTTACCGCTATAGGCGGCATGGCAAGGCGGCTTTCTGAAGGAGAAACCGAACCGCAGCACAAGCTTTACGCGCAGAATATCATAAAATCAGTTGAACGTCTTGAGAGGATGCTGCAGAGGATCGATGAGTATAAAAGAATACTTACCACCGCGCTTTCGAAGGGAGATCTTAATAACGTAATCAACTCTGCCCTGAAAGACATCAGGGAGTTTATCGATGGAAAAGAAAAAGAAATTCTCATAAAGACAAACCTGATGCCCGAGCCCCCGCCGATTAACATGGACTACGGCAATTTAAAGATCGCTTTATTCAATATACTCCAGAACTCCGTAGAGGCTATAGAAAAGAAAGGCGAGATCACGATCGAAACCCATCCGGCGATCGACCAGACATTGGTCGTAAATATCTCCGATACAGGCTGCGGCATGAGCCAGGAAGAAATAAGAAAGATATTTAACCCCTTCCAGACCTCGAAGCTTGAAGGGGCCGGTCTTGGTCTGACCATAACTTACAGGATCGTACAGGACCACGGTGGCGAGATAGAAGTTAAAAGCGAAAAAGGCAAGGGGACGACCGTAACCATCAAGTTTCACCCGGCGCGCTGACCGGTTCTCAATACGGTATCCTTTTTAAAGTGGAGGTCGTCTTTTTCAGGGTAGTCGATATTGTAGTGGAGCCCTCGCGACTCTTTCCTCAAGATGGCTGACCTTATTATGAGGTCCGCGACGGTTGCGATATTACGGAGTTCCACAAGGTCGCTCGTGACCGTGAAATCCCAATAGTACTCGTTTATCTCGTCTTTAACGATGTTTATCCTTCTTTTTGCCCTCTCAAGCCTTTTATCCGACCTGGCTATTCCCACATAATTCCACATGAAACGCCTTATCTCGTCCCACGTCTGGCTGATAACGACGGCTTCATCGCTCCTTACCGCCCCTCTTGTCTCCCATAGCGGTATCGGCGGTATCTCAACTCTGTCCTTGACGACCTCTCTCGCGTTGGCGGATGCCCTATCCGCGAAGACAAGGGATTCAAGGAGCGAATTGGACGCGAGTCTGTTCGCGCCATGAAGCCCGGTGCAGGCCGTCTCCCCTATGGCATAAAGCCTTTTTATGGAGGTCCTCCCGTAATCATCCGTGCCTACCCCTCCGCACGTGTAGTGGGCTGCCGGCACGACGGGTATCGGGGTTATTGTAACGTCGATCCCGAACTCGAGGCACTTCCTGTAAATATTGGGGAAACGTTCTTTCAGGAATTTAGCCGTTTTATGGGTCATATCAAGGTAGACGCATTCATCGCCGCTTTTTTTGAGCTCAAAGTCAATCGCTCTTGCTACCGTATCCCTCGGAGCGAGGTCAGCCATGGGATGGTGGTTCTTCATAAAAGGGGTATTGTCTTTAAGCCTCAAGACTCCTCCTTCCCCGCGGAGGGCCTCTGAAATAAGGAAACTTTTCGCCTTCGGGTGATAAAGGCATGTCGGATGGAACTGGATGAACTCCATGTTGACGATGGGCGCGCCTATGCGGTACGCCATGGCGACGCCGTCGCCTGTCGCTACATCGGGATTACTTGTGTATAGATAAACCTTCCCCGTCCCGCCGGTGGCGAGCACGGTGGCCTTCGCAAGGAAGGTGTGAATGACGCCCGCTTTTTTGTCGAGCGCGTACGCCCCCCAGACAATATCTTCCTCCGCGGCTTCGACGAATTTAGCGTGTGAAATGAGATTAATGACTATATGGTTCTCGTAGACCGTAATGTTTTTATTCGCCTTTACGGCGCCAACGAGGGCCTCTTCGACGGCCTTTCCGGTTAGATCCTCCGCGTGTACTATCCTTCTTTTTGAGTGGCCGCCTTCTTTCCCGAGATCAAGCTCTAAATCTCCGTTTGTCTGCCTTTTTGTAAACTTAACACCGTATTCTATCAGCTCCTGTATCATCGCCGGAGCGTCTTTTACGACAAGCTCCACTATCCTTCTGTCGCAAAGCCCCGCACCGGCGTCGATTGTATCCTTTATGTGAGACTCAAACGTGTCCTCCTTGCTGGAAACAGAGGCGATGCCGCCCTGAGCATAAAAAGTCGCGGATTCCTTTATCTCTCTTTTGGTTATGAGGGAGACGGTTCCGGAAGAAGCCGCCTTTAAGGCAAAGCTGAGCCCGGCTATGCCGCTACCGATAACAAGAAAATCAGATCTTATCTCCAAAAATTAACTCCTCTCCGGTTTTAAAAGGCTCACGTATTTAAGACGATAATAGAGCCCTGTTTCGTAAACGCAGCCCGGAAAAACTGGCCCTAAGTTAGAGAAATGTGCTAAAAGTCCTATATATCTTAAGAATATTGTAAGATTATGATAATACTATGTTTTTGTCAAATTTTAAATTTCTTATGCTGAATGACATGCTTAATCCGGTTTCGTGTGAAGGTTCTTACGCTTAAGGAAGTGAAATTTATTTGTAACAGGATGGAATATATAAAAAACTTGCCCTTTTTAGAATCGCGTTGTAGACTATGATAGGTTTTAACATGACCGACAGGCTTTTTAGCCCGTTTTAACTCATTGGTACGGATAAAAAATAGATGAGAGAGGTTGCATAAAAGCAGGTTGCCGTGGGCATAAGGAAAATATACGTTTTCATAGCTTCCCTTGTAATCATCCTTTTCATGAGCGCAAACGTATTTGCGGATTTCTATAATTATACGGATGAAGACGGGGTAGTGCATATAACTAATGTTCCTACATCGTCGAAATACCGGTGGATGATGGGGGAAAAGAAGGTCCCCAAACCAAACGCCGGGAAAGCAAACAATAAGCGGTTTGAAGATATAATTTATTCCGCCTCCGCCAGGTATGGTATCGACCCGACCCTTGTCAAGGCGATTGTAAAAGCTGAATCGGACTTTGATTCCATGGCGATCTCTAATAAAGGGGCGCGGGGGCTCATGCAGCTTATGCCCGAGACCGCAAGGACTATGGGGGTAAGGGATATCCATGACCCCGAGGAGAACATCGAGGGTGGCATACGGAAGTTAAGCCTCCTTCTTAACATGTTCGACCGGGACGTCAACCTTGCCGTAGCCGCCTATAATGCGGGAGAACAGGCCGTGCTTAAATACAGGGATGTGCCGCCCTACACGGAAACAAGGAACTACGTCAAAAAAGTTCTCCATTATTATAATCTTTACAAAGGCGTGGAAAAATAAGGGTGCCGCGGATGTTTTTGAACCTCCTCTGAGGGTTCTTAGATTTTTTTCCGCGTGTTCTCCGCAGTATTTTAGCGCATTCCGCTTTCCGAATTGAGCCCTTTAAAGGCTTTTAAAAAATTACAAACCGAAAAAAAACTTATGCAATCCGGTTCACAGGCAGGTCATTTAAACCTCCCCAATAGCCTTTCTATCATAAGGATAGTCACGGCCCCCGTTCTCGTAGTGCTCTTATTATCCCCTGGGAAAAGCTTAAGCGTAATTAGCGCGATAATTTTCGCCCTGGTCTGTATAACCGATTGGCTTGACGGTTATTTTGCGAGAAAAAGGGGGATAATAACCACACTCGGTAAGTTTCTTGACCCTCTTGCCGATAAGATCCTTATAACGACGGCATTCATCATGTTAATACCTCTCGGCCGGGTGCCTGCCTGGATGGTGGCGCTTATAATAGGAAGAGAAATAGCCGTAACGGGTTTAAGGGCGATAGCTTCCAATATCGGCGTGGTTATTGAGGCCAACCGCATGGGAAAGTACAAGACCGTAGCCCAGATAGTCGCGCTCGTACCGCTTATTATCCACTTTAAGTTCTACGGGGTTGATTTCCATTTGATTGGAACGGCGCTTTTACTTGCCGCCTTTGCCCTGACTATGTGGTCAGGGATCGATTATTTTGTAAAATTCTTTAAAACTTATTCTCTTACTTGATTGTTGACAAATATTTATTCTCTGGTTAAACTCATCTGTAGAAAAACTTCTCATCACGACATCCATCCTTGGTAAACCCGCTTAATTAAATAGACATTCATCATCGCAAATTTTTTGTAATTTCTCCTTGCCTGAATTAGCTCGTTTCTTCTATCTTCGCCGGTTAAATCGCAACTGAGCTTTTTCCTTCCGGCATGCATGGTTATTATGAGGCTGAGACTCTCACAAAGGTTTAACCTCTACATAGGCGGCATACTTCTCCTGGGGATATCCCTGCTTATATTCTATGATACGCGGTCCAGCCAAAAATTGCTTGCCGAGATAGGTTTGAGCGAGGCCGAGAGGCTCTCGGCCTCATTATACGACCAGCTCTATACCTCGATGAGGCTCGGCGGCGGAAGGGCCGAGGACAGGGCTATCGTCGAAAGGTTTAAAAAGGTCGAGGGCGTCGATGAGATAAGGATCGTACACGGGAGATCCCTTAACGCCCAGTTCGGAGTAGAGGAAGATGAACAGCCGCTTAATAACCACGACAGGGACGCCCTTCAGGGGAGACCTGCGCGTCTGGTTGAAAAGGACACTGACGGGCACATCTTCGCGAGGTTCGTAATGCCGTTTTCGATCAAGGAGGAATGCAGGGCCTGTCATAACGCCGGGGTGGGGGAAGTGAACGGCGCCCTTTCGATAAGGATTTCCCTCAGGAAGTACCAGGGGATAATCGGAGTTCATAACAGGAATTTTATTTTCTGGGCAGGAGGTATCCTTTTACTTACTTCCATGGCCGTTATCTTTACCGTTAACAGGAGGCTTCTGGTTCCCCTTGAAAATCTTAAGTTGGGGGTGGAGAAGATCGCCGGAGGAGACCTTAATCACCGGGTGGGAATAGATACCGGCGACGAGATCGAAGACCTTGGCAACGCATTCGACAATATGGCCGAAACGCTTTCCGCGGCGACTAAAGAGCTTAAAAACCTGAGCGAGAGGCATTCAAAGCTCGTGCACATGGCTGCTGACGCGATACTTCTCGTAGACCCTGAGAAAGGGGTGTTTGTCGATGCCAATCCCGCGGCGACCGCCCTTACGGGATATCCTAAAGAAGAACTTTTCGACTTAAGGGCTGAAGAGATACACTCCCGGGAAGGGCTTTCGAAGTACAGGGAAGCTTTTAACAGATGGGTTTATGACGGGAAAGGGTATATGCATGACGCGGTTGTGATTAAAAAAGACGGCTTTACCGTGCCCGTCGAGATAGCCGCCTCGGCCGTTGAACTGAACGGAAAAAAGTATGTTCAGGAGATATGGAGAGACCTTTCCGAAAGAAAGGGCTTTATTGAGATGATAAAAAGGCATGTGGCGGAACTCGAGGATACAGTCAGGGAAAGGACGTCTAAACTCAACAGGTCGCTTGAGGACCTCGAGGATGCTTATAAAAAGCTTAAAAATTCGGAGCAGAAGGTTGTTCAGTCCGCGAAGCTTATTTCACTTGGCGAAATGGGCGCAGGGATAGCGCATGAGCTCAATAGCCCGCTTGCGGGGATATTAAGCATCACCGAGGTTTTACTCGGGAGACTTGACCGGAAAGACCCGAATCATTTTCTCCTCGAAAAGATAAGGGACGCGGCTGTACGCTCGAAATATATAATCCTCGACATGATGACTTACGCGAGGCCTTCAAGCGGCAGTTTTGAGCCTGTATATTTAAATATGATCATAAAAGCCACGATAGGGCTCTTTATATCCGAGATAAAGACCAGATCTATTGAAATAATAGAGGACCTCGATCCTAATTTGCCGCAAATATCCGGGAACAAAGCGCAGCTCATGGAGGTGGTTTTAAATATCATAAAGAACGCCCGCGACGCGATGAACGGAAGCGGCAAGATATTTATTTCAACAAGGGCGGTAAAAAAGGACGGTTTCGATTTTTCCTCCGTTGAGATTAGGGATACCGGCCCGGGTATAAAAGAAGAAATAATAGATAAAATATTCGACCCATTTTTTACTACCAAGGAGAAGGGAGGCGGTTTAAATATAGGCCTTGGTCTCTCCATATCTCAGAGTATTATAAAGGAACACGGAGGGTACATCGAGGTGGAAAGTAATGAAAGCGGCGCTGTTTTCAGGGTACAGTTGCCCGTTAAGCGGTCTTAAAAGACTTATATCGTTAAACTGCGTCAAAGGCTCCTCGATTAAAAGAAAGGGGGTTTTATGGCTGTTTCGGATAAGGGAAAAAGGATACTGGTAGTTGATGACGAGGAAACGGTGGGGATCGGCATCTCAGAGATATTAAAAGACGCCGGTTTTAACGCTTTCTATGTGACGAGCGGACGAGATGCCCTGAATGCCTTCAGGGGAAATCCATACTTGCTTGTATTTATGGATATGATAATGCCCGGAATGAACGGGCTGGAGACTTTCAGGCAAATAAAGAAAATGAACCCGGGGGCCAAGGTGGTTCTTTTTACGGGTTATTTTAAAGATGCCGATAAGGCTATTTACGAAGGGGTAAGGGAAGGGATGATAGATATGTCTATAAGGAAACCATTTTTTGCCGAAGAAATAGTCGATACCGCCAAAAAATTTATTTAACGGTAACTTACAAAAATCCGGCGACATTCGTCCCATATACATCGTATCCGCCATAAAAACATTTATGGCGAGTAAAATGTTGAGCAAATCCGGTTAAGAGATAAGGAATAAATAAAATAAACTCTTCTATTTTTCAAGTTAAGATTTATCCTTAATAGGTAATTCTTGACATAAAAACCTAATTTTAATAATATATCGCCGAGACAATTTTTGTCACCACCTGCAAATGGAGTAAGATGACAGACAGAATAGGCGAGCTTTTACTTAGAGAGAAGATCATAACTCAAGATCAGCTTAAGAAAGCCATTGACGAACAGAAAAGAAACGGTGGCAGGCTTGGGTATAATCTCGCAAAACTCGGCTATATATTAGAAAAAGACCTTACAGAGTTTTTAAGCCGGCAGTATGGCATCCCTACGATAGAGCTTTCAACTCAAGAGATAGAACCTGAAATCGTCAGACTTATCCCCGAGGATGTGGCGCAGAAGTATCAAATAATCCCGGTAAGCAGGACCGGCTCAACGCTCGTCCTCGCTATGGCCGACCCGTCAAACATCTTTGCCATCGAAGACATAAAATTCCTTACAGGTTATAACGTAGAGCCTCTTATCGCCTCCGACGCGGCTATAAAAACGGCGATCGAGAAGCATTATGAGAGCGCCGAGATGGGGCTGGAGGGGGTGCTGACCGAGTTTGACGAAGGGGAGATGGAGGTTGTAAGGGAAGAGGAAGAGGTAGATTTAACCGATCTGAAGAAGGCGGTTGAGGATGCGCCTGTCGTCAAGCTCGTGAATCTTATCCTGACTGACGCCATAAAAAAAGGCGCGAGCGATATCCATATCGAGCCGTATGAAAAGTCTTTCCGGGTAAGGTACAGGGTGGATGGCATCCTTGCCGAAGTGATGAAGCCCCCGATGAAGCTCAAGAACGCGATAGTATCGAGGATTAAGATAATGAGCAATCTTGATATCGCGGAAAGAAGGCTGCCGCAGGACGGAAGGATCAAGCTCAAGCTCGGGAAAAATAAGGAAATGGACTACAGGGTCTCGGTGCTTCCGACGCTTTTCGGGGAGAAGGTGGTCTTGAGGCTCCTCGACAAGAGCAACCTGCAGCTCGATATGACAAAGCTGGGTTTCGAGGAGAAGGCGCTTAAGAACTTCATGGACGCCATACACAGACCCTGGGGCATTGTTCTTGTCACGGGGCCGACCGGAAGCGGTAAAACCACGACGCTTTATTCGGCGCTTTCGGAACTTAATAAGATAAGCGAGAATATCTCAACGGCGGAGGACCCCGTGGAATTCAACCTTATGGGCATAAACCAGGTCCAGATGCATGATGACATAGGGTTGAACTTCGCCGCTTCATTAAGGAGCTTTTTAAGACAGGACCCCGATATCATAATGGTCGGCGAGATAAGGGACTACGAGACAGCCGAGATAGCCGTCAAGGCGGCCTTGACGGGACACCTTGTCCTTTCGACGCTTCACACCAACGACGCGCCTTCAACGGTAAACAGGCTTCTTAATATGGGGATAGAGCCTTTCCTTGTATCGTCGTCCTGTAACCTGATCCTTGCCCAGAGGCTCGCCAGAAAGATATGCAAGGACTGCAGGACCAAGGTCCAGATAGCGGAGAAGGTGCTTGTAAACCTGGGCCTTCCCGCGAATGAGGCGCACAAGATGGAATGCTTCAAGGGCAGCGGATGCGCAACCTGCGGGGGAAGCGGTTATAAGGGCAGGATCGCCCTTTACGAGGTGATGCCGTTCACGGAGGCTGTTAAAGAGCTTGTGTTAAACGGCGCCTCGAGCGCCGAGCTTAAGAGGGCGGCGGTAAAAGACGGCATGAAGACATTGAGGATGAGCGGTATTACAAAAGTCGCCGAGGGGGTTACGACGATAGAGGAGGTTATAAGGGTTACGATGGCTGATTAGCCTTCGTAACCCAGTTCCATAGAGTCCTGAACGGGCGCGGCTGCCGGAAAAACTCTGTAACTTTGGTCCTTTACAATTATCTTGCCGGTCATTTATATTAGTGTCATTTGGGGATAACAAGGAGAATACAATGGCGGTTGAAGGCGGCTCGAAATATAATCTGCAGGAACTCCTTAAGATCATGATAGACAGGGGCGGGTCGGACCTCCATATCTCGGCCGGCTCCCCGCCGAGGATAAGGGTTAACGGCAAGCTCAGTCCCCTTGACGCGCCGCCGTTGACAGGCGTGGACAGCAAGCAGATATGCTATACGGTCCTTACGGACCTCCAGAAGCACAAGTTCGAAGATGAAAACGAACTTGACTTTTCTTTCGGCGTAAAGGGTTTGAGCCGCTTCAGAGGCAACCTTTTTGTCCAGAGGGGAACCGTCGCCGGGGTTTACAGGACAATCCCATTTCAGATTAAATCCTTCCAGGAATTAGGGCTTCCGCCCATACTCGAGGAATTAACCAAGAAACCCCGGGGTCTTGTTCTTGTTACCGGCCCCACGGGGTCCGGCAAGTCAACGACCCTGGCCGCCATGGTGGATAAGATTAATACCGAGAGGGCCGAGCACATCATAACCGTGGAAGACCCCATAGAGTACCTCCACAATTCAAAGACGGCCCTCGTTAATCAGAGAGAGGTCGGTTACGACACCCAGGGGTTCAAGAAGGCCCTTAAATATATACTGCGCCAGGACCCGGACGTCGTGCTTCTTGGCGAATTAAGGGACATGGAAACTATTGAGACGGCCCTGACAATAGCCGAGACAGGACACCTCTGTTTCGCGACCCTCCATACCAACTCCTGCGTACAAACCGTCAACAGGGTCATCGACGTTTTCCCCGCGTTACATCAGCCGCAGGTAAGGGCGCAGCTTTCTTTTGTCCTTGAGGGCGTCATCTCACAGCTCCTTATACCGCGGGCTGACGGCAGGGGAAGGGTCGTATCCCTGGAGATATTGATACCTAACGCCGCTATAAGAAACCTCATCAGGGAGGATAAGGTCCACCAGATATACTCTCAGATGCAGGTAGGACAGACCAAGTTCGGCATGCAGACCATGAACCAGAGTCTGCTGAACCTTTACCAGAGGAGGCTTATTTCCCTTGAGGAAGCCATCGGAAGGAGTCAGGAACCGGATGAACTCCGCCAGATGATGTCTAACGCGGGGATTTTAAAATCAACCATCGCACCCGGGAGGACAAGTTAAACTATGCCTACATTTGTCTATACAGGTAAAGCTTTAAACGGGGAGATGAAAAAAGGCGTGATAGAGGCGGCAAACCTCGTGTCCGCCACAGCGGCCTTGAAACGCCAGCAGATAGTCCCGGCCACGGTAACCGAAAAGAAGGGGTTTGCCCTGAGCGAAATAAAAATCCCCGGGTTCGGGCCAAAGGTAAAGACCAAGGAACTCGTCATCTTCAGCCGCCAATTCGCCACCATGATAGACGCCGGGCTCCCTCTGGTACAGTGCCTGGATATCCTCGCCACACAGCAAGAAAACGCTGAATTTAAAAGAGTTCTTTTAGACATCAAGGCCTCGGTTGAGGGCGGCTCAACATTCGCCGATGCCCTTAGAAAACACCCGAAGGTTTTCGACAGCCTTTACGTAAACCTCATAGCGGCGGGCGAGGTCGGCGGCATACTCGATACCATACTCAACAGGCTTTCGGGCTTCCTTGAGAAGGCCGAGAAACTGAAGGGCAAGATAAAAAGCGCGATGACGTACCCTGCCGCTGTCATCACCATAGCGTGCCTGGTTGTGGCCGGGCTTCTCATCTGGGTAGTTCCCATATTCCAGGATATGTTCGCCAGTTTCGGCAGGGCCCTTCCGGCCCCTACGCAGCTTGTCGTTAACATGAGCCACGCGCTTACAAATTACTGGTATCTGATCCTCGGCACAATCGCCGGCATCTTCTTCGGCCTCAAATACGCCTACAAAACACCCAAAGGCAGATATTACATGGACTTGACGTTCCTGAAGATCCCTGTCGTCGGCGACCTTATAAGGAAGACAGCCGTGGCGCGGTTTACCAGAACGCTCGGGACCATGCTCTCAAGCGGCGTGCCGATACTCGAGGCCCTGGAGATAGTCGCCAAGACCTCTGGAAACGTCATTATAGAGGAAGCCGTGATGAAGGCGCGGGCGAGCCTGAGCCAGGGCAAAACCCTCGCAGAGCCGCTTATGGAAACCAAGGTTTTCCCGGGCATGGTCACGCAGATGATAGCTGTCGGAGAGTCCACGGGCGCTCTGGACGCCATGCTCACGAAGATCGCCGATTTTTATGAGGAAGAGGTGGACGCGGCTGTTGACGCGCTTACCTCCCTTATAGAGCCTATGCTGATGGCGTTCCTCGGGATCGTCGTGGGAGGTCTCGTTATAGCGCTGTATCTGCCTATATTCCAGCTCGCGGGAGCCGCGGCAGGCTGATATAAAGATGGCTCAGGCATCCCCCCCGAAATCGCTTAAGGCCAAACTCCTGGCCATGATGGTCTTAAGGGTGGTGATTGCGCTTGTTTTCCTGGGCGTCACCACCTGGTTTCAGACCAGGGGATACACATTCGCGCAACTCAATCTGTACCCTCTTTACGCGGTCGTTGTAACAGTCGGCCTTCTTACGATTATATATGCCCTGGTCCTCAACAGTGTCAGAAGCCTCAGGCTTTTCACATATGTGCAGGCCACCATTGACATAGCGCTTGTTACGGTAATCGTTTACGTCACCGGCGGGACGGAAAGTTACCTCCATACCCTTTATCTGCTGTCAATTATAGGCAGTTCCATCCTCCTCAATAAAAGGGGGGGCTACTATGCCGCCTCGGTCTCCAGCATAGCGTATGGTATCCTTATTGACATGGACTTCTACGGGATGCTGCCTGTAAAGTACAAGGTCTTGCCTTATTCTTTCGTACCCGGGTGGAAGGACGTATTCACAACCGTCTCGACGAATATACTCGCGTACTTTACCGTTGCGTATCTCACGGGCTATCTCGCCGAAAGGACCTTCAGGGTTGAAAAGGAGCTCGAGGCAAAAGAAATCGATTTTGAGAAGCTTGAGGTCCTCAACAGGCACATAGTTGAAAACATAACAAGCGGGATCATGACCCTTGACGGCAAGCTGAGGATTACTTCATTTAACAAAACGGCTGAGAACGTGACGGGATATACGCTCAAGGAGGTATACTACAGGCCCGTGCACGAAATATTCCCTGAAATGTTTAAGGGCGGTTCTGCCGTGCCCGTTACAGGAATCAGGGTCGAGAAGAAGTTCAGAAGAAAAGGCGGGGATGAAATATTCCTCGGTTTCATGATCTCGCAGGGCCAGGGAGGTGACGCCTCCAGCATAGTAATATTCCAGGATCTCACGCAGATCAAGGCCATGGAAGAAGATCTCAGGAGGAATGAGAGACTGAAGGCCCTCGGGGAGCTGTCGGTCGGAATAGCGCATGAGATAAGAAATCCTCTCGCCTCCATCAGCGGCTCCATTCAGGTGCTGAAAAATGAATTAGACTTGAGCGGAGAGGACCGCCGCCTCATGGAAATAGTTTTGAGGGAGACCGAAAGGCTCAATATGCTCATAACCGATTATCTCCTTTTCGCAAAACCCGCTCAGGAGAAAAGGGATACGGTCGATCTCAGCATGATAATATCTGAAACAATCAAGATATTCAGCAATTGTCCCGAGGCCGCCGGGCTAAAGATAAAAAGCGACGTAAAAAACGGGATATCCGTCCAGGGAGATTCAAGGCAGTTAGGGCAGGTCTTCTGGAACCTTTTTTTGAACGCGGCGCACGCGATGAAGAGGGGAGGCGCCCTTACCGTTTCCTCGCGGTTTAATGTCAGGGATAGCGGAAAAGGCAGGCCGGGCACAGGCGCCGGATACGGACCGGAAACCGCGCTCTCCGTGGAAATAAGGGTCGCCGATACCGGCGAAGGCATAAGGCAGGAATATTTAAGCAGGATATTCGACCCTTTTTTTTCAACGAAAGATTCCGGCACGGGTCTCGGGCTCGCCATAGTGCATAGAATAATAGAAAGCCACGGCGGGTCTGTCGCCGTAAGGAGCGTGGCGGGCAGGGGCACTGTTTTCAGGATAATTCTGCCGCTTGCGGGGCTCGGTCAACTCCAATGAAGGTTTTACGCGGCGCCGCGGAATACTCCGCGGTTAAGGGTGTTAAAGATGCGTAAGGACAGGATTCTCATCGTAGACGACGAGAAGGACATGAGGGATTTCCTGGAGATAATGCTCAGGAAAGAGGGTTACGATACCGTAAGCACCCCTTCCGCAAGGGCCGCGCTCGAAGACTACGGTAAAAATAATTTTGACCTTGTGATAACCGACATCAGGATGCCGGAGATGGAAGGGCTCGAATTTCTAAAGGCCCTTAAGGAGATGGACCCTGAAGCGGTAGTAATCATGATTACGGCCTATGCCTCGGTGGATACGGCGATAGAGGCCATGAAGGCCGGGGCGTATGATTATTTCACCAAGCCTTTTAAGGTGGATGAGATAAAGCTTAACATAAAGAAGGCGCTCAAGCTTAAGAGCCTGGAAAAGGAGAACACGCTCCTTAAGAAAGACCTTAAAATAAAGTACGGCTTCGGCAACCTCATAGGCACAAGCCCCAAGATGGCGGAGATGTACGGCCTCATAATGAGCATCGTTGGGACCAGAACCAACGTCTTCATAACCGGCGAGAGCGGGACAGGAAAAGAGCTTGTCGCGAGGGCGATACATTTTGAAAGCAGCAGGAAGGAAAAACCTTTCGTCGCCGTAAACTGCGGCGCCATCCCCGAAAATCTTCTTGAAAGCGAACTATTCGGCCACATGAAAGGGGCCTTTACCGGGGCCGTGGCGAACAGGGAAGGATTGGCCGAGCAGGCCGACGGAGGGACTCTATTCCTCGATGAAATAACAGAGCTTCCATTGCATCTTCAGGTGAAACTATTGAGGTTCATCCAGGAGAGGAACTTCCGGAGGGTCGGAGGCGCCTCGGATATATCGGTGGATATCCGCCTCATCGCCGCTTCCAACAGAGACGTCGAGGCGGAGGTCGGGGCCGGAAGGTTCAGGGAGGACCTTTTCTACAGGCTTAACGTCATAAGGATTAATATTCCGCCGCTTCGCGAACGCAGGGAGGATATACCGGTCCTCTCGAGATTCTTTATGGAAAAATTCGGCAAAAGTCTCGGAAAGGATTTGAAGGGCGTCTCGGAAGAAGCTATGAGATCGCTTGTCGACTACGATTATTCCGGAAACGTCCGCGAACTTGAGAACATAATCGAGCGCGCCGTGGCTCTTGAATCATCTGATGTCATAACCGCGGAAAACCTGCCGGCCGCTTTGAAAGCCGACTATGGCGGCGATAAGCGCCATGCGGGGGTTCGGCCTCAGCCTTACGACGGGGCTCCTGAAATTCAAGCGGAGGGGATGGATCTCGAAAAGCAGATCGAAGAGTTTGAAAAGGCGATTATTAAGGACGCGCTCAGGAAATCAGGAGGGGTCAAGAAAAAAGCGGCGGAACTCCTCGGCCTGTCTTTCAGGTCGATGAGGTATAAACTGAGCAAATACGACATCCCTTAAGAACATTGAAGAGACCTTGTCAATGTCCGCCGAATATCTTCCGTTTAGCGCGCTCCTTAATCCAGCGCCGCTGGAATAATGCCTGACCTTAGATGGTATGCCGTCACCCAAAAAGCTCCGATCGTATTTTGAATGATTGAAGAGCAACGCCATGAAGGAAGGGGATTCTCCACGGTAAAGTGATTGTCATTTTTATAACTCGCCTTGACCCGCTTATATAGCGGCGAGATTGCGGCGCGCGCCCGTTCAAGGCTCGCTCAGCCGCTTTTAGTTTTACGCTTACTGATCATAAAAAAGAGACTCCTTAAGCCGTGAATACGCAAGCTCACCTCTCCTGCCTTACCCGTTATGACATATTTTGGGAAATTGACATTAATTGTCTTAAAGTGTGACAAAAAATGTCAGAATCTATTAATTAGGAAACCTATCTTTGCGGATAACACTTTGATTTTTAAGAGATATTTAGTTTGGCATATCTGTTGCATTATATATTACAAAGCGAGTTACATTGGCTAAAAAAAGGAGGCTGACAATGTTACAGACAATGGTAAAAAGGGTTAGTAAGGAAGAGAGTGGTTTCACGCTTATTGAGCTTTTGATAGTTGTGGCGATCATAGCTATACTTGCCGCGATCGCTATACCCCAGTTCTCCCAATACAGGGAGAGGGGCGTGAAGGCCTCGATGGTGGCTGACGCGAGGAACGCCGCGACACAGTCAGAGGCTTGGTTTGTTGACAAATCTACATATACTGTTGACGCAGCCGCAGCCGGAAGTCCCTGGGGTCTGATAGGCGGCAGGACCAGCACAGGCAATGTTGGCGCAATTGCGGCTGGTGGTACCGGCATAGCTACATCCTACGCTATCACCATAACAAACGCGGCAGGCGCAACCATTACGTTTCAATCAACAGGCGCATGCGCAGCCCTTGGTTTTACCACTGCTTCTCTTAATGGCGCCTGCTAAGCGCGTAAGCTGAATCAGTAGAACAATAAAAGAGGCCGGGTTTTCACAACCGGCCTCTTTTATATTCCTCTCTCCCTTGATGGGGGAGGACTCTGTATTGACAATTGTATAATAGAATCTCCGAGCATAATATGACAGCGGCAATGAGACGAGACCAGGACAACCTGAGAGGGAAGACGGCGATGCATATACCGGATGACTGGAAGAGACGGAGCAGGGAAACAAAAGAGACCGGAACATCCTTTAGATGAAAGGCCTGTAGCACTGGCGAAGTTTAGAACACTAACGGCGGAGTTTTATATATTCGTCACTTTCTTTATCTCAACGGAAGTGCGGCTGGACTGTATCAAAACTCTTTCTTTAGCAATAGGCGCCTTTTTTAGATGTGATAGATTTACCTTAAAAGGCAGGGTCTTTCGGCTAACCCTCGTCTTTGATCATCCTCAGGACTTCGTCGTTAATCTCCGCCGGGCGGAACCCAATCGCTTCCAACCTCTTCTTCCGTATGAAATATTCGATAACGGAATGGGCCCTTTTGAAAAAAATCCGGTGTTTCAGGAGGAATAACATATCCATGGCGATATGGAATAAGAAGCCCCAGAAGACAGCCCAAACCGCCGTGGAGCCGCTCCAGAAAGAGAAGAGACCAAGCGCCGTCATAAACTCAACGGAATGAAAAAATTCCACGTCGATAAATTCAGGGTAATACCAGAACCTGTTAAGAGCGGCGTAGTAATCGAACATCTTCAGGAAGCTCAGGTCTTTAAAGCCGTTACGATAGATAAACTCAATGTAATGGTCAATATCCATCATGAAGGAGGCTATCCAGAAAAAAACTGTGTTCAGGCCGAATTTCTGAAATAGGAGAACCGAAGCGCCGCTTCCCATATCACATGATCTCTTGGTTTCATTTCATGCCATCCAAAGCTTATTTAATCCTGTATAAAGTACCATACATAAAACTCCTGAAACAACGTTAATTCCGTCTTCGAGGTATATACCTTTGACGCGCGGCCCCGCTTTGTGATAAAAATAGAATTTAAAATTCAAGACCGTTCTCAGGGAAGGGATCGAGCGATGGCGCATATCCGGCGTTTTTTAAGTTTTTTTCTTTTTATGATTTTTGTATCCGGCTCAATAAGCGCTTTTAGCGCATCACTGGAAAGGGAAAGCCGGGAACTGTCAAAGGGAGAGGCCCTTTTTAACGCTAATTGCTCGAAGTGCCACGGGGTCCGCGGAATGGGGACAGACAAAGGTCCTCCGTTTATCCATAATATTTACCACCCCAACCACCATTCCGACTTAAGCTTCCATTGGGCCGTAGAAAGGGGCGTTGCCGCTCACCACTGGATGTTCGGCGATATGCCCCCTGTCAAAGGCTTAAGCCCGGAGGATACCGGCCTTATAATAAAATACGTAAGAAAGCTGCAGAAAGAGGCCGGTATTTTTTAGAAAGCTATTTATGAGGCCTTTACTATGAGCAGGTTTAAAAATCGGGTACTCGCCAGAATCCTCACAAGGTTCCCGAAGCTCCTGGACAGGATCGTTGAAAAGACCGAAGCGATACATGTCGAAGGGATACCCTGGACGCCTTTTACCAACCCTCTTAAATTATCAAAGGTCGCGATAGTCACGACCGCCGGGGTTCATCTCAGGAATCAAACCCCCTTTAACATGAAAGACACTGATGGAGACCCTTCTTACAGGGAACTCCCCTCGGATACGCCAGGGGAAAACTATACGGTAACCCACGATTATTATGACCATACCGATGCCGACAGGGATATAAATATCGTTTTTCCGGTAGACCGCGTCAAGGAGATGAGAGAGGCCGGGATTATAGGAGAGGTCGCGGAAAAAAATTACGGGTTCATGGGCCATATAGTTGGGCGTCATATAGATACGCTTATAAAAAAGACAGCCCCGGAAGTGGCCGGGAAGCTCAGAAAAGAAGGTGTTGACGCGGCGCTCCTTACCCCCGGGTGAGGGCTGTGCAATCGGTCCGTCGGACTGATACAGAGAGAGATAGAAAAGGCCGGAATACCGACGATAGCTATTTCCATCGTGAGGAAGTTTACCGAGGAGGTGAAGTCTCCCCGGGCGGTCTTCGTAAAGTGGCCTATTGGGCACCCTTTAGGGGAGCCAGGGAGGGTCGACGAGCAGATGGCGGTATTAAAAAGCGCCTTTAAAGCCCTTGAGACCATAAAAGTCCCCGGGACGATAATAGATCTGCCTTATCGCTGGAAAAGGTATGAAGACCTTACAAAGGAGTTCTGATCCAAAAGACAAAAAGGATATGCCTTATTTTGAGACTAAAACCGGCTGAGGCGGCAAAAATATCAGACTTTTTATTTCATCGAGCGCTGTTTTTCTTATTTTTCGCCTCATATTGATAAGCCCCGCTGAACTTGAGTTTAATGATTATATGGACGGGTTTGAGATAGGCCAGACTGTTACGCTCAAGATTTTCAGGGGCCAAAAGGTCATGACCATAAAGGTCCGCCTTGAGGGGATGCCGCACGAAAGCCGGTAAAAATAATTTCAAAAAGAGGTAGGAAAATGCAAAGGGTAATACGGCCGGTAATTGTAGGCCTTTTTTTGGGGTTTATCAGCGTTCTATTCGGGATATCCTGGGCCATGTATCTCGCTGTAAACCACTCTGAGATCGATAGGACGCTCGCTGATAGGGCCATGACGGCGTTTGCGGATAAATTTGTTATAAGCGGTAGAGACGCCGAATCCCTTACCCATGGACATGGACACGGGGATATGAACATGACCGGAAGCCGCGTTAACGCCGGCGCAAAGGAAGGCCACGGCATGAATGGGATGGACGAGGAAAAAGTTAAATCCGCTGAAAATCCAAAAGAGAAACCATGGGAAGATTCGACAATAGATAAGGCAAAAAATAGGCTTATAAAAGGACACCTCCATGCGACGGGCCTTGGTACGATGACAATCGTCATCTCTTTCCTTATCGCGTTTCTTGGCGCTCCCGCCGGGGTCAAAACATTGGCCTCCGCTTGCCTGGGCGTGGGCGGCTTATTTTATCCCATCTCGTGGATAATCATGGGCTACAGGACGCCGGCGTTAGGGGTTGAGGCTGCCCAGAAATCCGTATTTCCGATAGCCTCCTTCAGCATCCTCCTTGTATTGATCGGGATAATAATCACGCTTTTCTACCTTATAAAAGGGGCTATAAAAGGTGATTGAAAATGCAACGCGAGCGCCCTGCCCGCTGCTTGCAGCGGGGTCAAGCTGAGCTGAAATAAGGTCGAAATAGCTTACCTTACATTTGGAAGATTCCCCGCAGCAAGCTGCGGGGAGCTTCAAAATTCTCAAGCGCTTTCATTCGCGTTAAAGATCGGTAAAAAATGGTCGATAAGGCATTAATTATAATTTCCGTTTGTGCCCTCGGTGCTTTGTGCATAACGCTCCTCGCGTACGCCAGGAAAAAATATAAGGTTATTGAAGCCAAAAGGATAGATGAGCTTACGGCGCTATTGCCGAACGCCAATTGCGGCAGGTGCGGGAACCCCAGGTGCAGAGGGCTTGCTCAAAAGCTTTTAAAGGGTAATGCCTCGCCGGACTCCTGCGTGTCCGGGGGTGAGATTATATACCTGAGGGTCGCTAAGTATCTGGGGGTGGAAAAGGGCCGCGACATGAAACAGTATTAAATAATTCCTAATCTTTTCTTAATTCATTTTTAATACTTCTTTGTTAAGATATCCTAAATAGTTTTCAGAAAAGCAGTTTTTCTTAATCATGGCGAGCGTATTTGAAATAATAAACAGGACTATAAATAATTTTTTTTACGCGCCTGTTTTACTTCCCCTTTTTGTTTTCGGAATTATTTTCCCGGCCTCTTGCGGCAAGAGTTCAGACAATTCCGCGGTTATAGACGGCTCTCTTTCCTCTCTTAGGGGAGGGGAGACGAGGGCAACGCTGCCCCCGGAGAATTTTACCGGAGTTACGGCTCAGGCTTACCAGGCGGCGAAAGAGATACCCGAGGTGCTAGACAGCCTTTACTGCTACTGCGATTGCGAAAAGCACTTCTGGCATAAAAGTTTACTTACCTGTTATGTGGACGAGCACGCGGAGAACTGTGATATCTGTATTAATGAAGCCCTGTCCGCTTATGAACTTCACAGGCAGGGTAAGGACATTAAGACGATAAGGGAAATAGTCGATAAAAGGTTCGGCGGCATACATGACAACTGATATTTTAAAAAAAGTTACCGATGAAGAATAAAAACGTTATCATAGGAGCGTTTGTTGTACTCCTGGCCCTTATCGGCCTTGGCGGGTATTTCATGGGCATGAAGTCAAGCCGCGTGACCACCGGCCCGGACAGGGAAGCCTCCACGGTAGGCCAGCCAGGCAACTCCACCCTCATAGACGAGCTTAAGGCAAGCCTGAAAGACAGGCCGGACGACCCCGAGACCCTTCAGCATTTAGGTGACGCGTATTTCGATTTGAAGCAATTTAACGAAGCCGTCACTTATTACAAAAAGACGCTTGAGAAAAAGCCCAACGACGCTGAAATATATAATGACATAGGGCTTTCGGTGCACTATCTCGGCAATTCAGCCGAAGGGCTCAAATATGTCGAGGAAGGCCTCAAGAAAAACCCCTATCACCAGAGGATATGGCTTACAAAAGGGTTTATACTGGCTTACGGCATGGGAGACCTTGAAGGCGCGCGCGCTGCCTGGGAGAAGGCCAGAACATTGAATCCCGAGAGCCAGATAGGCAAGGCGGCTTCGGATTTTCTCGCTCAGTTCAATAAAAAAAAGTAAGGAAAATGTAGAATACAGCTAATGCCGAAAAAAGAGAAAGAAGTCTCCGGAGGCAAGGAGGGAAAATCCTGGTACCAAATTCTAGGTTCAAAGATATGGTACTTTTTCAATTCTCTCAAGTTAACCCTCTTCGTATTAATAACGCTCGCGATCGTTTCCGTCTTCGGCACTGTCGTCGAGCAGAACCTCCCGGTCGAGGATTACATCGCCAGGCACGGCGAGAAGTGGACAAGAGTAATCCTCTTCCTTCACTTAAACGACCTTTTCCACTCGTTCTTTTTTCAGGCGCTTCTCGCCACCCTCGCTTTAAATATCATTGTCTGCACCTTTGAGCGGTTTCCTCCGAAATGGAAGGCCTTATTAAATCATAAGTCGGAGAAGTTCGACCCCAGGATAATAGATAAATTTTCAAATCACGAGACCGTGACCATCAACGCCGGCGCCGCCGTTACTAAAGAGCGTGTTTTAAAGGCGTTTAAGGATAAGAGGTTTAAAACCATAGTCTCGGGTTCGGGAAACGATCACCTTATTTACGCATGGAAGGGGATCATCGGTCGGTTCGGCTCGGATATGACTCATATAAGTCTCCTTCTTATACTTCTGGGCGCCATTGTTGGAAGCGTCGCCGGCTATAAGGATTTTAGGGCGGTTTACGTGGGCGGAACAATGAATATCCCGAACGCCGACTTTAAGCTGAGGTTAGACAGGTTCTGGATAGATTATTATGAAACCGGACAGATAAGGCAGTATAACAGCCTTCTTACAGTCATAGATAACGGCAAGGAAGCGCTCCAGAAACAGATATGGGTAAACGAACCGCTTTACTATAAGGGTATACGTTTTTATCAGAGCAGCTACGGCTCGGCCTGGAACAAGGTCGAGGAAGCCGGGATAGCCATTAAAAGAAAAAATAAGAATGACCCTGAAACCCCTGTTGTGGTAAAATGGGAAAATACCGAAAAGATGCCTGGGAGCGATTATTCGGTTAAGCTCGTGGGCTACACCTCTGACTTCGCGTTCGACAAGGCGACCGGCATGGCATACTCGAAATCACCCGAGGCGAATAACCCGGCGGTAAAGATTGAAGTATACGAGGGCGGCAAGCTGGTGTCTACCCCGTGGATCTTCCTCAAGTATCCTGGGTTTTTTCCGGCCATACCGAATTCCGACGTGGACCTCGTGTTTACGGGCTACCGCGGTATAATGTACTCGGGGATATCGATCAACAAGGACCCCGGCACCAATATCGTATGGGCGGGCACCGCGGTAATGGCCATAGGTTTCATACTCGCCTTCTTTGTATATCACAGAAGGGTGTGGGTGCGCGTAAGGGAAACAGGCAGGTCTACGGAGGTTAAGATCGGCGGGATGATAAACAAGAATAACTTCGTCTTCGAGAAGGAGATCAAGGAAATACTTGATTCCATCAAGTCCGATTAACCGCCTTTAAAAGGGGGGTGCAAGGTAAGATATGATATTGTCATTGGTATTCTTTACTTTTTCATTCGTTTTCTATCTTGTAGTCGCGTTGCTTTATCTCGGCCACTGGCTCTCAGGCAAGAAATGGCTGGGCCAGCTCGCCACGTCGATGGCCTATGTAACGCTCCTTTCAACCAGCATGATACTGATAACCCGCGCGTCCGAATCCGGGCATGCCCCGTTTTCAAATCTTTACGAATCGATGGTCCTTTTTGTGTGGGGCACTAACGTCGGTTACCTGGCTATGGAGTACAGGCATAAGTTCAAGGTGCTGGGCGCGGTCGTTATGTTGATCGAGTTCTTTGCGATGCTCTCGGCCTCGATGCTTCCATATAGGTATAAAAGCGTTGAGCCCTTAAACCCGGCCCTTCAGAACAAATGGCATTGGATGATGAACGCGCTGGCGCCGTTAGGGCTCCAGAAGTACGCCATAGGGTGGCTCGATTTCCACGTCTTCACCACTTTCATCGGCTATTCGGCCTTCGCCATATCTTTCGGGGTAAGCATCATATACCTTGTTAAGGGCAGGTACGAGGCAAGAGGCGGGCGTAACACCCTTGTGGACGCCTTCCCCGATTCAAAAGTTCTCGATGAGCTCAGCTACAGGGCGATAGCATGGGGGTTCCCTTTCCTTGCCGTCGGCATAGTCTCAGGGGCTATATGGGCCAACTACGCATGGGGAACCTACTGGAGCTGGGACCCGAAGGAGACATGGTCTTTAATAACATTTTTGATCTATGCCGCCTACCTTCACGCGCGGGTCACGAGGGGCTGGAAGGGGAAACGCGCCGCCTACCTTTCGATAGCGGGTTTTCTGGCCGTCATATTCCTTTACTGGGGCGTGAGCTTCGTGTTGCCGGGTCTCCACGCATACGCCTGATCGCGGTGCCGGATAAAATTATAACTTGGGGCACGTATCGCTGAATAAAAATGAGTAAGGAAAAGAGTAACAAAAAAGAAAATGACGGCGGTTTGCCGAAGATAGCGATAGGCGTTATCGTTGTCGCGGTTGTTGCCGTCGTCACCTTCATCGTGATGGGGGAAAAGAGGAATTTCGAGCCGGTTAACGTGGGTTCCGAACTTATCGACTTTACGCTCCCGGACATTAACGGCAAGGAGGTAAACCTCAGGGATTACCGAGGCAAGGTCGTATTCCTCAATTTCTGGGCCACATGGTGCAAGCCCTGTGAAGACGAGATGCCTTCGATGCAGACCCTGTATATGGGTATGAAGGGGCAGCCCTTTGAGATAGTGGCCGTGAGCGTGGATTCTGAAGGGCCGCAAAAAGTGCGTGATTACGTCAAGAATTTCGGCCTTACCTTCACGGTCCTTCATGACAGGAAAGGAAAGGTTAAGGAATCCTATAAAACCACCGGGGTCCCGGAGACATTCATCATAGACCAGAACGGAATAATAGCCGAAAAGGTCTGGGGCCCCAGAGATTGGACGATCCCGTCTTCATATTCTACTATAGTCGACCTTCTCAGAAATGGGCCCAGACCCAGGAGCGCGTACAAGGCATCAAACGCCGGTTAATCTCCACTCTTAAGCTAAAAAAAGTCGCATAGAAGTTTATTGACTTTGCGGTAAATAATGGATATATCTATTATAGGCTTTTGCAGGGTTTGTTGGCCGAAAGATAAGTTGCCGGACATGAGTTGGCCGCAAGAGGATGATTGTTTTTCGAGGAGGCGGTTATAGATGAATAACGGAGTTTCGATACCGCTTGCTTTTTTCGGCGGTATACTGTCTTTCATATCGCCATGCGTACTTCCCCTCGTTCCTTCTTACATATCTTTTGTTACCGGGATCTCCTTCGAAGAACTGACCGACGATAACGCGAATGAATTAAAAAAAGTAATACTCATTAATTCATTGATGTTCGTACTCGGATTTTCCACGGTATTCGTAGTTATCCTCGGCTCCTCGGCGCAGCTTTTAGGCTCTCTTTTCATGCAATACCAGGGCCTTGTCCGCAAGATCGGGGGGCTCGTGATAGTCATCCTGGGAATACATATAATAGGTATAATTAACTTCAGGATACTTCAGAGGGACAAGAGGTTTCACTTCTTCAGGGAAAAACCCTCGGGGCTTCTCGGCTCTTTCCTCGTAGGCGTTGGCTTTGCGGCCGGCTGGACCCCTTGCATCGGCCCCATACTTTCAGCTATCTTCGCGGTAGCGGCCACATCCGGCAAGTCAGGGACTGGCATGGTGCTCTTCATGGCGTATTCGACAGGGCTTGCGATCCCATTTCTCCTTACTTCTATCGGGATAAACACGTTCCTTAAACACTTCAACAGATTAAAGAAACACATGCGTTTGGTGTCGGTAGTTACCGGGATTTTTCTTATTGTAACCGGGCTCTTGATATTTTCAAATTCACTTGGTATTATATCCGGGTATCTTAACAGTTTGATCCCAAGTTTAAGCTGAGTACCCGGCCGGGCGCTATGACAAAGTTACTTGTAGAAGTGTACGCGAGAAAAGATTGCTCTCTTTGCGGTTACGCGGAGAAGATAAACTGCGCGCTGTGCAAGGATGCGAAGGATATAATCGGAAAGGTGAACGAGGATATCCCTTTTCAATTCAGGGAGATCGACATAAGCTCAAGCGAGGAGCTTTTCAGAAGGTATAAGGAAGATATTCCGACAATATTTATTAACGGAAGGAAGGCCTTCAAGTTCAAAGTGGATGAGGCGGAGTTCAGAAAAAGGATAAGGAAAGAGATAATAAGGGCAGGGCTTCTGAAGCTCTGGAATAAAAAACAGCATTACAGTTAATAGGGCATAATAAAACCCCACGCTTTTTCGCGGATCCCTCAAACATTTTGACCACCCTTTACAGCTAATCAGGCATAATAAATCCACTCTTTTTTAGACCCGGCTTTTTGCGGATCACTCAAAGATTTTGGCCATCCTATTAATATCCCGGTAAAACATCCGCATGTAAACGCACGCGCTGCATGGTACTCTTTAGAAGCTTGCTTTTTAAAGAGAAATTGGTTATATTTTTAAGATTAAAACCAACGCTACATCGCTTTTTTATTAAAGGCCTGCGCATTTTTAATGCTAACCCTGAACTCCGGCTCCGTTTAACGGCTGAAAGTTAGGTCCTTAAAACGAAAACATATCCGTGAAAAATCTCAGAATCATAATATTCCTGATATTCTCATTATCCTTTCTTCTCCCGGCGTTGGCTTTCTCAAACGACGCGAGAGTCGATGAGGTAAAAGTCGACTGGAACCCCGCCGTTAAGGTCTCTTTTCTTGTTAAGGACGCTTTCACAAAAGACATAGAAGAAGCCATAACGAGCGGGGTACCTACTTCTTTCACATTTATCGTGGAATTTAACCGTAGGAGAGCCTTATGGTTCGATGAACATATGGGAAAATGGGAGTTTAAACACACCGTAAAATATGATTCCCTCAAAGAGGACTACGTGGTCAGCCTCGACGAGGCTGAGAAGGTGATAAGGACAAAAGATTTTAACGAAATGAAAAAACTGATGGTTACCGGCGACTCGATCGTCATATCCCCCGCGGAGCCTCTTAAGGCCGGGAAGGAGTATGAGTGCAGGATAAAGGCCGAGCTCCAGACGATAAAACTCCCTTTTTTGCTTGACTACGCGCTTTTTTTCGTAAAGTTCTGGGATTTTGAGACGAGCTGGTATACCTATAGGTTCACGCCGTAGGTGAAGTATGAACGAAACCCAGAGAGTTGAAGCTGAACATAAAAGACGCCGCCGCGAGTTTTTCATCATCATGGTGGTCGTCCCCGCCATCATACTACTTACTTATATTGAATCCCATATCTCTGTCGTAAGCGGCGATATTCCCATACCCACCAACATATTCCTCCTGGGGCTCATCAATTTAAACATCATACTGCTTATCCTCTTAATATTCCTTGTCATAAGGAATACGGTCAAGCTTTTTATCGAGAGGAAAAGAAAGGTCATGGGCTCAAAGCTCATGACAAAGCTCATCACCGCCTTCGTCGCCCTTACGATAATCCCCACGTTCCTGCTCTTTTTCGTTGTTATCGGCTTTATCAATAAGAGCATAGACGGCTGGTTCGGGATAAAGATCGAGGATTCCCTCAAGGAGTCCCTCAGCCTTGCCCAGGATTATTACAAGAACATGACCGACAAGGTGGCTTCCAGCGCGAGGTCCATGGCGGTTTCTATCGGAAAGGAAGGCCTCTCTGACGAAGACCGCCTCAGGGATTTCATTACTTTAAAGGTTGATGAGAACGATTTTTCAACGATAGAGGTTTTTTCCTCCGATGGAAGGAGGGTTGGTTATTCCATCTCCAGTAAATACAACAAGAACATGGTCCCGGATACGGAGGCCGAGCCGGTCGTTAAGGCCATTGGGGGAGAGGCGTCAAGTTTTGTGCAGACCATGCAGGTGGGCGACGTGGTCCGGGGTATCTCGCCCATACCGTCGAAGAACGAACCAAACAAGGTCGCCGGCGCGCTTGTAGTGAGTTACTATGTGCCGCGAAGCCTTATTGATAAGATGAAGGAGATTACGGCCGCCTTCGAGGGATATAAGCAGCTTAAGCTGCTTAAGAATCAGGTGAAGTTAAGTTATTTCACGATACTCCTCATAATAACGCTTTTAATAGTCTTCTTTTCAATATGGATCGGGCGTTATCTGGCGAGGGAGATAACAATACCCATACATGAGCTCGCCGAAGGGACCAACGCCGTAGCCGGCGGAAACCTGGATTACAGGATTAACGCGGAATCCGACGATGAGATAGGGCTTCTGGTCAAATCCTTTAACCGGATGACGGAAGATCTCAAAGCCGGTAAATCAAAGCTCGAGATCGCCAACCTGGATTTGAGGCGCACCAATACCGAGCTTGATCAGAGGAGGCGTTACATCGAGATAGTGCTTAGTAATGTCGCCGCCGGGGTTATTTCGATTGACAAGCTTGGAAAGATCGTCTCCATAAACAGAATCGCCGCCGAGATCCTCGGCACCGATGAAGGGCACGCCCTCGGGAAAAACTACAAAGAGGTGCTCAGGCAGGAGGACAGGGAAGTCTTCAGGGAGATGATAAGAGAGATGAGCGATATGGGCATTGAAACGATCGAGAAGCAGGTCAGGATCGAGGTACTCGATAAGATGATGACCATCCTTGTAAACCTGAACGCGCTACGCGACGATTCCGGCAATTACCTGGGCATGGTGGCGGTACTCGATGACATCACGCATCTGCTGAAGGCCCAGAGGATGTTTGCCTGGAAAGAGGTCGCAAAAAGGATAGCCCATGAGATAAAGAACCCCCTGACCCCGATCAGGCTCTCGGCCGAGAGGCTCAGAAAGAAATACCTCGATAAGTTCCCTGAAGAGGTCTTCGACGAGTGCACGACGACTATCATAAAACAGGTCGACGAGCTCAAGATCCTCGTGAACGAATTCTCAAGCTTCGCCAGAATGCCGGCATCTAACCCCAGTCCTAACGACCTCAATGAGATAGTCAACGAAACAGTCGCCCTCTACAAGGCAGGGCACAGGACGATAAAGTTCGAGGCTATTGTGGATACGAGGCTGCCGATCCTTGACATAGACCGCGATCAGATAAAAAGGGTCATTATAAACCTGATAAATAACGCCATCTCGGCTGTTCAAGGCGAGGGGTTAATCCGGGTGGAGACCCATTTTGAGAAAGAACTGCAACTCGCGAGCCTCGAGGTTACCGATAACGGGAGCGGAATACCCGCCGAGGCCAAACAAAGGCTTTTTGAGCCGTATTTTTCCACAAAAAAGTCCGGGACAGGACTGGGCCTCGCCATAGTAAGCAATATTATTTCAGACCATAACGGCTATATAAGGGTAAGGGATAATGTCCCGAAGGGAACCAGGTTTATTATCGAATTACCGGTAAAGGCAGTGACGATATGAAGACAATAATGGTTGTAGACGACGAAAAGGAAATAAGGGAAGCCCTCTCGGGGGTGCTTAAGGACGAAGGTTTTGACGTTGTGGCGGCCGGCTCGGCGGAAGAGGCTTTCAAGAAGCTTGAGACCCTGGTGCCTGAACTTATGCTTCTTGACATATGGCTCCCCGGGAAGGACGGGATCGACGCGCTTAAGGAGATAAAAAACGTTTTTCCGAGCCTTCCCGTCATCATGATTTCGGGACACGCGAATATAGAAACAGCGGTAAAGACCACTAAACTCGGGGCCTATGATTTTATTGAAAAGCCTCTTTCCCTCGACAAGGTGATATTAACGGTTGAGCACGCCCTCGAGCAGAAAAGGCTCATGGAGGAGAACAGCGCCCTGAGGCTTCGCGCCCTGGGCAAATACGAAATAATAGGAAAGTCAAAGGCCATACAGGCGTTAAAAAATGACATAAAAAGGGTAGCCCCGACCAATAGCTGGGTGCTTATAACCGGAGAAAACGGCACCGGCAAGGAATTCGTGGCAAGGAACATTCACCTTCTGTCAAATAGATCCGGGAAACCCTTTATCGAGGTCAACTGCGCCGCGATCCCCGAAGAGCTGATCGAGAGCGAGCTTTTCGGCCACGAAAAAGGCGCTTTTACCAGCGCCGTCGCCCAGAGGAAAGGCAAATTTGACCTTGCCGACAAAGGAACGATCTTCCTTGATGAAATAGGCGATATGAGCCTTAAGACCCAGGCAAAGATATTGAGAATACTCCAGGAGCAGAGCTTCGAACGGGTCGGGGGCACGGAACTGATTTCGGTCGATGTGCGCGTGATCGCGGCGACCAATAAAAACCTGAAGGAGCAGATACTCAAGGGCAACTTCAGGGAAGACCTTTATTACAGGCTCAATGTTATACCTTTCCTCGTCCCGTCTCTTCGCGAGAGGGCCGAGGATATACCTCTTTTTATAGATCATTTCCTGAAAGAATTCTGCAGGGAAACCGCGAGGGAAACGTTTACCGTTAATAAAGAGGCGATGGACACGCTTCTTAATTATGAATGGCCCGGCAACGTGAGAGAGATTAAAAACCTGATAGAGAGGCTCGTAATATTGACGCCTTCAAACATAATAACCCCTGACGATATCCCCCTGTATATAAAAGGCGCTCCCCCGGCTCAGCCCAAAAATCTTTTCAGAAACTCGCTTCTTAAAGAAGCGAGGAAGGATTTCGAGCGGGAATTCATATCAAGAAAACTCAAGGAATTCGGCGGCAATATTTCAAAGACCGCCGAGGCGATCGGCATAGAAAGAAGCCACCTTTACAGAAAAATAAAAAGTTATGGCATTGAGCATGAGAATTTAGTTTAAAAAAGCAAGAAATAGTGTAAGATTCCGCTATAATATATTTAGCTTCAGACGCTCCACCACCTTGAGATAAGTCTCGTTCAATAAAGCACGGTTGCAAAACTCACCTGGAAAATCATCCCGAAAAATCATCGATTGTGGCCTTGAAAATGCGTAACGGGCGCCCGCCCTGCCCAGAAAAGCTGCGCGGTAAGAGCGAATAGAACTTTTAAAGTCCTACGCGAGACGCCGCTTATTTTCAGGTTCTCCATATAGGACTCTGAAAAAACTTACATTTGGAAGATTAAGCGCGGATTCCGCGGGGAGCTTCAAAGGACATTAAGTTTATGAAAAGGCCTTTAATATTGATTGTAGATGACGAGGAGCCTGTAAGGGCCACCCTTAAGATCCTTTTACAGGACCTTTATGAGACCAAGGGCGTTAAAGACGGCTTTGAGGCTCTTGAAGCGGTAAGGTCGCTGCCCGTGGATATGGCGCTTCTTGACGTCAACCTCCCGGGGATGGACGGACTCAAGACTTTAGAAATGATAAGGAAGGTCGACAGCGACGTCGGAGTCATAATGGTCTCTGCGAGCGACAGCGCCCAGAAGGCTGTTTTGGCCCTTAAAAAGGGCGCGTACGATTATATAACAAAACCCTTTGATAACGACGATCTGATCGCCACCATTAAAAGGTATATGGACAATTTTAATCTCAAAAGCGAGGTCGCCTATTTAAAGGATGAGCTTCAGACCAGGGCCGACTACGGGGAAATAATAAGCCGGTCGCCAAAGATGAAAAAAATATTTGAACTTATCAAGGCCGTTAGCCAGACGTCATCAAACGTGCTTATAACGGGGGAGAGCGGCACTGGAAAGGAGCTCATCGCCAAGGCGATACAGTCGATAGGGGCGAGGAAAAATAAACCCTTTGTCGCCGTTAACTGCGGCGCGGTACCCTCGGAACTCATGGAAAGCGAACTCTTCGGCCATGAAAGGGGGGCGTTCACAGGCGCGCACGCGAGAAAGATCGGAAGGTTTGAATACGCGGACGGGGGGACGATCTTCCTTGACGAAGTTTCGACATTGCCGATGCATCTTCAGATAAAGCTCCTGAGGGTGCTCCAGGAAAAATCATTTGAACGCGTGGGCGGCAACATCTCCATAAAAGTTGATATAAGGGTCATAGCCGCCACAAACGTTGACCTCGAAAAGGAAGTTAAACAGGGCAGGTTCAGGGAAGACCTTTACTACAGGCTTAAAGTCATACCCATTGAACTGCCGCCTCTACGGGAAAGAAAAGAAGACATACCGCTTCTTGTGCGGCATTTTCTTGAGAAACACGGCAGGAAGTGCAATAAGATGATACCGGGGATTAAGCCCGATGCCCTGGCCGCGCTCCAGGAATATTCATGGCCCGGAAACGTAAGAGAACTTGAAAATTTCGTGGAACTGCTAATTGTGCTCGCTAAGGGAGGGCGGGAGATAGCGTATGAAGACCTTCCCGTTTTCCCCGCTGAGATGGAGTCTCAACCCGTTAAGGAGATCAGGGACTTCCGGGAGGCCCTAATGGCGTTTGAAAGGCAGTATATAATAGGAGTTCTTAATAAGACGAACTGGAGTAGGGTTGAGGCCGCTAAAAAGATGAAAATACACCGGAATACCCTCCTTTTAAAGATGAAATTCCTGAGCATAAAAGAGCCGGGGCACCGCAGGATGAAGTAACTTTCCGTATCGCGATTTTCTTCCTCATTTCCCTTTAAAATTTGGAAATTGAAAACCGATGTGTTTTATGATATTAATGCATAAGGTATTTTAATAACATTTCTGTTATTATACCATATCTATCGGGGGTCTTTGATGTCAGGTCATTCAAGGTGGGCCAATATAAAGCATAAAAAGGCGAAAAGCGACGCCAAGAAGGGAAAGTCCTTTACAAAACTTGTAAAGGAAATAATGGTCGCCGCCAAGATGGGGGGGGGCGACGTTTCCGGTAACCCGAGGTTAAGGTTAGCGGTTGAGAAAGCAAAGGCGGAAAACCTCCCCGCGGATAATATCGAAAGAGCGATAAAAAAGGGCGCCGGAGAACTCCAGGGCGTCAACTATGAAGAAGGCATGTATGAGGGGTACGGCCCCGGAGGGGTGGCGGTTCTTGCGCAGTTCATGACGGATAACAGGAATAGGACCGCGTCCGAAGTAAGGCACGCGTTCACGAGGTTCGGGGGGAGCCTTGGACAGAGCGGGTCTGTTTCGTGGATGTTTGAGAAGAAGGGTATGTTTATTTTTGACATGAAGTCTTTTACCGAGGATAATCTTATGGAGGCCGCCCTTGAGGCAGGGGCTGAGGATGTCATAAGTAATGTCGAAGACGGGGTTTTTGAGGTATATTCAGACCCTGCGGAATTTGCCAGGGTAAAGGCGAACCTCGATAAGAAGGGGCTTAAGTACGGGAGCGCCGATATAACAATGGTCCCTAAAACCACGGTCAAAGTGGATGGTAAGGCCGCTCATCAGGTCTTAAACCTTCTTGAGGAACTCGAGGACCTCGATGATGTGCAATCCGTATGGGCAAACTTTGATATACCTTCCCAGGAGATGGCCAGGATAGCGTAAGCCGGAGGACTTTTTCTGGAATAAAACTTGTTTTTCCAAGTTCGATGCCGTCAGTAAAATAAAAGAATCCTTCGAGGATACCTTGAGAGTATTGGGGATAGACCCTGGAAGCCTGATTACGGGATACGGCGTTGTCGATAAGGGAAAGGGCGGAAGACTGATTCACGCCGGAAGTGGCCATGTCACGCTCCGGCCTTCTTCTCCGCTGCCTGAGCGCCTGCTTACCATTTCAAACGCCCTGAAAGGTATAATCGATGAGTTCAAGCCTGACGCGATGTCGATAGAGTCGATCTTTTTCGCGAAGAACGTAAGCAGCGCCATCAAGCTCGGAGAGGCCAGGGGTATCCCGCTTCTATGCGCGGCCTCATCAGGGTTGCCGGTTTATGAGTACTCCCCGAGGAGCATAAAGCAGGCTGTAACGGGATACGGAAATGCCACGAAAGAACAGGTGCAGAAGATGGTAAAGATGCTCTTAAAGACCATGGTTCAACCTCAAAGCGACGCCGCGGACGCGTTGGCCGTGGCGATCTGCCATATACACAACTTTCACGCGGGACTTGAAAGCATCCGCATGCCCGCGGAGAACCCAAAGGCCATTTCAGGCCGTGAAAAGCCTTTCGGAGGCTGAGGCCGTTTTCTCTTTATGATAGCCCACGTCAACGGTAGAATTACGCATAAATCTATCGATTCCGTAATCATAGATGTAAACGGGGTCGGCTATGAAGTCTTTATCCCGCTCTCAACTTATTATAAACTTCCGGGTATCAATGAGACGATAACGCTTAACGTGTATACGCACCTCAGGGAAGACGCGATACAGCTGTACGGCTTCCTGACCCCCGGGGAGAAAGAGGCATTTCAGATGCTTCTTGGCGTATCAGGCGTAGGGCCGAAACTCGCGCGCAATATCCTTTCAGGCATACCGGTCAATGACCTTATCTCAGCCATAGCGTCATCTGACAAAGACCGTTTAAGCGCGATACCCGGGATAGGCGGTAAATCGGCGGAGAGGCTTATCCTTGAACTGAGGGATAAGATAAAAAAAATCGTTAAGGTCGATTCGAAAGAGGCCGAAGCCTCTGAAAAGGACGCATTATCATCGGATGTTATCTCCGCGCTCGACAATTTAGGTTATAAAAACGTCCTGGCCGCGGAGGCGGTAAAGAAGGCCAGGGCGCGCCTTCCGGCAGGCTTTGGTTTTGAGGAGCTTTTTAAAGAGGCTTTAAAGTTTCTTTCAATGAGGTAGTTTTACCGGCAATGACGTTCAGCGTAAAATTGTTTCAGGAACACAGGTCCCGGGTAAAATAGTATGGACGAACGCGACACAGCTCCCGCAAAACTTGAGGATGATGAGCGTTTCGAGGCGAGTTTACGGCCCCGGTACATCGACGACTTCATCGGCCAGGACAAGTTAAAAGAGAACCTCAAGGTATTCGTCGAGGCCGCGAAGGCGCGTAACGAAGCGCTTGACCATGTCCTTTTCTACGGGCCTCCAGGGCTGGGCAAGACCACCATGGCCCACATAATTTCCAATGAGCTTGGAAGCCACATCAAGACGACATCCGGCCCTGTCATAGAGAGGGCGGGGGACCTTGCCGCCATACTTACGAACCTCGAGGAAAGGGACGTGCTTTTCATAGACGAGATACACAGGCTTTCGGGCGCGATAGAAGAGATACTCTACCCGGCGATGGAGGATTACCATATAGACATCATGATCGGGCAGGGCCCTTCCGCAAGGTCCGTGAAGCTTGAGATACCGAAGTTTACCCTGATAGGCGCGACGACCAGGGCGGGGCTCCTCACGTCCCCCCTGAGAGACAGGTTCGGGGTTATTTTAAGGTTCGATTTCGATAACGCCGGCGAGATAACGACGATAGTGACGAGGTCCGCCTCCATCCTTGGCATCGAGATAACCCCTGACGGTTCCGATGAGATCGCGAGAAGGTCGAGGGGCACCCCGAGGGTCGCGAACAGGCTTTTAAGAAGGGTAAGGGATTTCGCCCAGGTGAAAGCGAGCGGCGTTATAACAAGGGACGTGGCCACAAAGGCCCTCACCATGCTGGAGATTGATTCGAAAGGGTTTGATAAAATGGATAGAAGGATTTTACTAACGATAATAGATAAATTCGGCGGCGGGCCCGTGGGAGTGGAGTCCCTGGCTACAGCCCTTCACGAGGAAAAAGACGCCATAGAAGACCTCCACGAGCCGTATCTTATACAGGAAGGCTTTATCGACAGGACTCCGAGGGGAAGGGTCGCGACGGTTCGCGCTTACGAGCATGTGGGAAGGGCCTTCAAGGGCGCTGTGGAAGAGAAACAGGATAAACTCTTTTAACAGGGCGCTGAAAATGCATAGCAAGCGAATAGAACTTTTAAAGTCCTGCGCGAGACGTCTCTCCTTGTCAGGCAACCAATGAAGGACTCTGAAAAAGTCCTACGCGAGACGTCGTTTATGTTCAGTCGCCCATGAAGGATATTTTTAACGTCCTTTGCGAAACGCCGCTTATTTTCAGGTTCTCCGTATAGGACTCTGAAAAAATTTACATTTGGAAGATTAAGCGCGGCAAGCCGCGCTTAATCTTCAATTTTCCCCGTATCCGGTTAAACGATCAGCCGCCTACAGCGCCTTCTTACAGGGGTTCTCTTAGAGATGATTTGATTTTTTGAAAAAAGTGGATATGCTGTTATCTAACAGGATGCTGAAAACAGACTCTGGAGGAACCTTTTTGTAAAAAGGCGCTGCGCGCGGCAAATTGTTTAGCATAGTTTCCGGCAAAAACGCATGTAGCTGGCAATACGTTTGAGTGAGAAATTGCCGTCCGCATGGACCTCAAACTCTTTCCAAAAACTTTCGGTACTTACCCGACAACATGCGTTTTTGCCGGAAACTATGCTAAACAATTTGCCGGCGCAGCGAATCTTTCTACAAAAAGGTTCTCCCAAGACAGTTTTTCAACAGCCTGCTAATATTACCGGCGCTTTAAAGAGGTTTTTGCAGCGCAATTTAATTCGCAAAACGGTCAGAAAAAATGAAAGAGGTTCTGGAGAGTAAAGACCTCTCAATCGTTTCAAATGAAGGCCGCACCGGGGCAAGCGTCAAACCCTGCCGCCTCCTCGTACACATGTGCTGCGGGCCGTGTTCCATATACCCTTTAAAATCAGCGCTCAAGGGTCATGCGGATGTCTGGGGTTTTTTTTATAACCCTAATATACACCCTTACTCGGAGTTCAAAAAACGTCTTTCCGCGGTAAAGACACTCGCCGGATACCTTTCCGTAAATCTGATCCTTAACGAAGAATATAAGCCAGTCTCTTTTATTAAAAAGCTCAAGTCCTCGACAGGCAACGTAAAATACCCCCCCAAGGATTTACGGTGCGGCTGCTGCTACTCCGTAAGGCTCGAAGAGACCGCGAAGGCGGCTCGGTCAAACGGTTTCGATTCATTTTCTTCTTCTCTCCTTTACAGCAAATACCAGAACCATGATGAGATCAGGGAGATAGGTATCGGCCTGGGGAAAAAATACGGCATACTTTTTTATTATGAGGACTTTAGAACCGGATGGCAGGAAGGGATAAACGAGTCAAAAGAGAAAGGGCTGTACAGGCAAAAATACTGCGGGTGTATTTATAGCAAAATTGAGAGGTATTCAAATAGAAAAGGCGTGAAAGAAGGTCTAAAACCGGGTAAATAGTGATAAAATGCTTACGTAATTAAGATGTTAGAAAGTAAACCTAAGGTTATTTATTATAGTTTAAGGCGACCCTTCAAAATAAAAAAAGTGCGGAAAATATCTGTAGAGATAGTAAAAGACCTCCCGGTTTCCGAACAAGCCGTCGAGATTGTGGAAAGAAAAGGGGTTGGACATCCTGACTACATCTGCGACGCCGTTATGGACAGGATTTCAGTCGCTTTAAGCCGTGAGTACATGAGCAGGTTCGGCGCTGTGCTTCACCATAATATTGATAAGGGACTTTTAGTCGCCGGCCAGGTTAAAAAGTTCTTTGGCGGCGGCAGGGTAATAAAACCGATGGAATTTATAATCGGCGACAGGGCGACTTTTAAGGCCGGAAAGGTGAAGGTCCCCGTAGTCGAGATAGCTCAAAAGGAGACACGTGACTGGTTCAAAGAAAATCTTCCTCACGTTGACCCGGAGCATGACCTCAGGGTGAGGGTGGTATTACAGCCCGGTTCAGTTGAACTCGAAGATATCTTCAGCAGAAAGGGAAAAGTAAGAGGCGCTAACGATACATCCGCCGCCGTAGGCTACGCCCCTTTGACAGATACCGAGAAGGCGGTATTTGAAACCGAAAGGTTTATAAATTCCCCGGCCTTCAAGCTGAGGTTTCCTGAAACCGGGCAAGACGTAAAGGTAATGGGGATAAGAAAGGGCACGGAGCTCGATATGACGGTCGCCTGCCCGCTTTTCTCGAAGCTTGTAAAGAATGAAAAAGAATACTTTTTGAGGAAAAAAGCGGTCTACGCGGCTCTTAAGATTTTTTTGACAAAATTTTCTTTTAGTGATGTGAGCGTCAATTTTAATACGCTGGATATAAAGGGGCACGGGGTGAACGGAGTTTATCTGACGCTCCTCGGCACCTCGGCGGAAGACGCCGATTCAGGGCAGGTCGGCAGGGGTAACAGGGTTAACGGGGTTATCTCGCTTAACCGTCCCATGGGCACGGAGGCGGCCGCCGGGAAAAATCCCGTAAGCCATGTCGGTAAGATATATACCGTTCTTACTCACCGCATGGCGAACGAAATCTATGAAAGGGTCGACGGCGTTAAAGAGGTTTATGTCTGGCTTCTGAGCCAGATCGGTTCCCCCGTGGACGAGCCGAAGCACGTATATGTAAAGATTATACCGGGCAAACGCATTGACGCTAAAGAGGTCAGTAAGAACGTCTCCATTATAATAGACGAGTTCCTTTCCGGGATAAGCGTTTTTACGGGAGAACTTGCAAGAGGGGAGCACCCCGTATGTTGACGGCTTTTTTTGGGGAAACCTTTCTTCTGTATCCTTCATAAAAAGCAAAACCGCCGGATTTAAGAAGATACGGGATTTGCCGAAATACGGATAAAGGCGTTATAAAACGATAAAATAAAATAGGAGGGTTAGATGCCTGGCACAGATTCCCGACATAAGAGGCTCAAAAAAATACTTCTCGATAAGAAAAGAAAGATGTGGATTGAACTCCGTGATGATCTTTTTAGAAAACTCGGAAGGGAGTATAACGCCCAGTTTGACAACCCCCATGATATAGAGGAGATGGCGCTCATGGATATAATCGAGGATACGGGGATAGCCGTGGCTGACATAAGGCGTCAGGAACTTGAAACGATGGATGAGGTCTTAAGAAAACTCGAAAACGGCACATACGGCGTTTGTGACGGGTGCGGTACGGATATCGAGGAAGAAAGGCTCAAGGTCATGCCCTTCGCCACGGTCTGCGTAAAATGCAAAAGCGATAAGGAGATCTCCAAGAAGGCTACCCTTTAAAATTTTAAATAAACGCCTCAATTAAGCTGCCTGTAAATCCGCCTGAAAACTGGTAGCGATCGCATCCACGCAGCAAGGTTACCCTGATGAGGTTTATCGCGGAAGAAGTCTCAAAAGACACATACGTAAATATCATGGATCAGTACAGGCCCTGTTTCAGGGCGGGCAATTTTAAAGATATTTCACGGCGAATAACAAAAGATGAGTGCGAAGAAGCTCTAAATATCGCGTTCTCGGAGGGGCTGAAATTAATCTCATGAGGACAGGGAGGCGGATCTCCGCAGGCGGGGTAATCTTCAGGCTTTCCGGAAGCGTTATTGAGGTCGCGCTTATTTCGGTTAAAGGCGGCAAAGTCTGGGGGCTTCCGAAGGGGTTGAATGAGGAGGGGGAGAACCTGGCCAGGACCGCTCACAGGGAGGTCAGGGAAGAGACAGGGCTCGATGGTAAAATACTCGCGAAGATCGGGCATATAGAATATTTCTTTACGTTAAAGGATGAAGCCGGGACCAGGAGATTCTTTAAAATAGTCTATTTTTTTCTTATGGAGTATACAGGCGGGTCTGTGGAAGAACATGATGAGGAAGTCGACGAATGCAGATGGTTTAACATAAACGAGGCGATTAAATTGATGAAATATGACGATGAGAAAGGTATCCTTAAAAAGGCCAAAAAACAGATAAAAGAACTCAAGGGCCTTATTGTCAAACGCAGATAAGAGACCGTTGAAATTACTTGTTATTTTTATTATTTTAAGTTATCTTTTATTATATAGTGTTACGTCAAGGTTTTTGAATGCGCGTAGTTTCCTCCATTGAAAAGAATAAATCAAAACAAGTCTGTTTTCTGTGTGGCGGGGTAAATTCCTTTGAGGCCGGGCTAAAGGGGATTAAGGCCGATGGCAGGCCGTACGATGTTCTTTTCTGCAAAACTTGCGGACTCGGCAAAACCGATCCGTTCCTCGATCAAAAGAAATTAAAAGGAATATATTCGAGCTCTGTTTACAGAGAAGATGACTCTACAAGGTTCTTTGGACCTGTCGAAAAGATAATCGGCTTTTTTAGAACAGGGCGCTGTAAGAGAGTCGAGCGCTTTTCAATGGCGGATGCGAATGGGGGGAAGGGCCGTATCCTTGATGTAGGCTGTGGCAGGGGGGATTTCCTCGCCCTTATGTCGGGCAGGGGATGGGATTCGACGGGTCTTGAGCTGGATAAACGGATACTCAAGCGCTGGAAAAACCGGGACGGCGTAAGCCTTAGGGTTGGCGGGCTTGAGGATGTCAAGTTCCCTGACGCCCATTTTAACGCCGTTACCTTCTGGCACGTGTTCGAGCACCGAGAAATCCCGATTGGGCGCTTAAGGAATGCCACAGGGTTTTAAAACCAGGCGGGCTTCTCGTTATAGCCGTTCCAAACGCAGGGAGCCTTCAGGCACGGCTCTCTGGCAGAAGTTGGTTTCATCTTGACCCGCCGTATCATCTGTACCATTATTCTCTAAAGAATCTTAAGAGCCTTCTCGATAAGAATGGATTTGAGGTCGTGAACGTCAAGCACTTTTCCCTTGAATTTAACCCTTACGGCTATATTCAGAGTTTTTTTAATTTATGCGGTTTTCGCGCTAATTTATTTTATGATTTCTTAAGGTCCAGGGTTTCGGGCGTTAAAGGGCCGTATCTGTACTCTAATCTCGCGCTTATGTTCATGCTTATGCCGCTAATTCTCCCGGCCTCCGTAATTTTATCTCTGTCGGAGGCCGCTCTGAAGATGGGCGGAACGATCGAGGCTTACGCGGTAAAAAAGGCTTAATAGATCGAAATTAAAATGGAAATTACGGAAAAGGTAATAAAAGAACACGGCATAAGCCAGGAAGAATACAAAAAGATATTAAGGATACTCGGCCGCAGCCCGAACATCCTGGAACTGGGCATCTTTTCGGTCATGTGGAGCGAGCATTGCTCTTACAAATCATCGAGGATGCATCTTAAAAATTTCCCCACAGAAGGCGAGTATGTCCTTCAGGGCCCCGGTGAGAACGCCGGCATCGTCGACATAGGAGGGGGGCTGGCGGTCGCCTTCAAGATGGAGAGCCACAACCACCCTTCTTTTATAGAGCCTTACCAGGGCGCGGCAACCGGCGTGGGGGGTATACTGAGGGATATATTTACAATGGGGGCGCGGCCAATAGCCTCTTTAAATTCTCTCCGCTTCGGTTCATTCGATAATCCCCGCACAAGGTATCTCCTTGAAGGGGTCACGTCCGGAATAGCCGGCTACGGCAACTGTATAGGGGTCCCGACCGTCGGAGGCGAGGTGTACTTTAACGAATCCTATAACGGCAACTGTCTTGTAAATGTCATGACAGCTGGGATCATGAAGAAGGAGAGGATTTTTAAAGGCGTGGCGAAAGGCGCGGGTAACCCGGTGATATACGTGGGCTCAAGGACAGGACGGGACGGCATTCATGGCGCCGTAATGGCCTCCGATGTTTTCGGAGAGGGAGGGGAGGAAAGGCGCCCCACGGTGCAGGTCGGGGACCCTTTCTCGGAAAAGCTTTTGCTTGAGGCGTGCCTTGAGCTCTTTAAGACCGATCATGTCGTGGGTATACAGGACATGGGCGCAGCCGGTCTCACATCATCCGGCGTAGAGATGGCCTCAAGGGGGGGCGCCGGCATAGAGCTTGATATTGATAAGGTGCCGAGGCGGGAAGACGGGATGACGGCTTACGAAGTCATGCTCTCAGAATCTCAGGAGCGGATGCTGATGGTCGTCAAGAAAGGCTCGGAAGATGCCGTAAAAAAGATATTCGGCAAATGGGACCTGGAGGCCCAGGTAATAGGCCGGGTTATGGAGGATAAAATAATAAGGGTGCTCGAAGGTGGGAAGGTCGCCGCCGAGATACCCGTCGCGGCCCTGACTGATGAAGCGCCTGTTTACGACAGGCCGGCGAAGAGGCCTGATTATCAGGATGAAATTAATAGTTTTGATATAAATACTTTAAGTAAATCAAACGATTACAATAAAACCCTGTTAAAGATCCTTTCCTCCGGCAATATAGCGAGCAAGGAATGGATATACCGCCAGTTTGACCATATGGTAAGGACCGATACAATAGTATGCCCCGGGTCCGACGCGGCCGTAGTGCGTATTAAGGGAACAGCAAAGGCCCTGGCGTTGACGGTGGATTGTAACTCAAGGTATTGTTATCTCGACCCCTTTAAGGGAGGAGCGATAGCGGTGGCGGAGGCGGCCCGTAACCTCGCGGCATCCGGAGCAAAGCCCATAGCCCTCACGGATTGTCTCAACTTCGGAAACCCTGAAAGGCCTGAAGTCATGTGGCAGTTCAGGGAAGCGATTATGGGGATATCTATGGCATGCCGCGCCCTTTCCATACCCGTAATAGGGGGTAACGTGAGTTTTTATAATGAAACCTCCGGCGCTTCCATTCATCCTACCCCCACGATAGGCATGGTGGGATTGATAGAAGATATCAGGTATCATACAACGCAGTGGTTTAAGGACGAGGGGGATCTCATAGCCGTCATTGGAGATGGGGGAGGCAATCCGGGAGGGCTCGGCGGGAGCGAGTACCTGAAGGTGATTCACGGGATTGAAAAGGGGGCGCCGCCGGACCTTGACCTTGTGAAAGAGAAAAACGTACATGGGGCTTGTTTAAAGGGTATCGGTGCTGGTATAATTATATCTGCGCATGACGTCTCCGACGGCGGGATAGCGGTAGCTCTCGCCGAATGCTGTCTTTCACCGCAAGCTCCTGTGGGAGCCAGTGTGGACCTGGCCCCTGGCGGACTCGGGGATGATGAAGCGCTTTTCGGGGAATCACAGTCAAGGATCGTCGTCAGCATTAAGGAAAAGGATGTGGAAAAGATGAGGGCGATCGCGCTGAGTTTTAACGTTCCTTTCAGGGTGATAGGCGCCGTAAAAGGTAGCGTCCTGCAGATCGGCGGACATATAAACCTCTCTCTGGCGGAGATTAGAAAAACATGGGGAGGCGCCCTTGAGAGGTTTTTACATTCTTAGAGCTTAAAGGGTCTTATTTTAAAGGAAGAATGGAAACAAGGCTGAAAGAAGACAGGTTTAACGACGAGTGCGGGGTATTCGGCATATACGGCCACCCCGAGGCCGCGAATATCGCCTATCTCGGCCTTTACGCGCTCCAGCACAGGGGGCAGGAGAGCGCCGGGATAGTATCATCCGACGGGGATATGCTCTATTCCCACAAGGCCATGGGCCTTGTGGCCGATGTTTTCAGCGGCCATGACATAAAGCGCCTTCACGGCGACACCGCCATAGGCCACGTAAGGTACTCTACAACAGGGGAATCGCATATTAAAAACGCCCAGCCTTTCGTCGTTGAGTACTCAAGGGGGGCATCGCCGTCGCGCATAACGGGAACCTGGTAAACGCCGTATTCTTGAGAGCGGAGTTCGAGGCCTACGGTTCGATATTCCAGTCGAGCATGGATACCGAGATCATCGTCCATCTCATAGCTTCGAGCAAAGAAAATTCGCTTGTGGACAGGGTAACTTCGGCCCTTAAAAGGGTGCGCGGCTCATACTCTCTCCTATTCCTGACCGAGGATATGATGATAGCCGCGCGCGACCCATACGGCTTCAGGCCCCTCTGCCTCGGGAGGCTGAAGAACGCCTGGGTAGTCGCTTCAGAGACCTGCGCCTTTGACCTCATAGAGGCGGAATACGTAAGGGAAATAGAGCCCGGCGAGATACTGGTAATAACCAAAGAGGGGATAGTCTCCCACAGGCCTTTCCCGAGGGCGCCGTATACGCCGTGCGTATTCGAGTTTATATACTTCGCGAGGCCTGATTCCACCATATTCGGCGCGAATGTATACACGGTTAGGAAAAAGCTCGGCGCGAGGCTCTCCCTGGAGCATCCGGTAGAAGCTGACATGGTCATACCTGTGCCGGATTCAGGGGTGCCGGCGGCGATCGGTTACGCCAAGGCCTCGGGTATACCTTTTGAAAAGGGCATCGTCCGAAACCACTATGTGGGAAGGACCTTTATCGAGCCCAAGGACTCTATCAGGCACTTCGGAGTAAAGATAAAGTTAAACGCCATAAAGGATATTATAAACGGCAAAAGGGTCGTTGTAATCGATGATTCGATAGTAAGAGGGACCACGAGCCGTAAGATCATAAAGATGATCCGCGGCGCTGGCGCTAAAGAGGTTCATATGAGGGTAAGTTCCCCCCCTACAATATGCCCTTGCCATTACGGGGTCGATACGCCCAGGAGGGAAGATCTTATAGCGTCCGCCCAAAGCGTAGAGGATATCAACAACTACATTACTTCCGATACGCTCGGTTACCTGAGCAGGGAAGGGCTTTACCGCGCGATAAACGAAGCCGGAGGCAGTTTCTGTGACGCCTGCTTTACGGGTAAATATCCGGTAGATATACTTAAGGAGCACGCGACGCCTCAGCTCGCGCTTTTTAAATAGTGTTCATAATTAATGTTGGGTCTGAAAAGGCTTATAAAATCTCCATGGTATCTTTAAACTCCTAAGGCAATAAGAGAATTTTTTAAAAGGCATAATAAATAACCCCGGCCCCGGGGTTTCTAATTCAAGGAGGCGGGACGTGAAGAAGTTTGCTAACTCAATCATCATTTTATTTTTTATCGCGCCATTACTGTCGATATCCGTAATGAAAGGCAGCGGTTATTCTGCGGAGCCGCCTTCGCCGGAACAGAATAAAAAAGGGGCGTTAAAAGAAGATCTGGATCAGGCGGTTCCAAAAAAAAAGGAAACTCCGGAAGAGAGGAACGAAAGGATAAGAAAGAAACTGCCTCCTGTAAAGATGGTTTTCGTTAAAGGCGGATGTTTTGAAATGGGAGACGCGACAGGCGACGGGGATGAGGACGAAAGGCCGGCGCACGAAGTCTGCGTAGGGAATTATTATATAGGTGAGACAGCGGTGACCATCGGGCTTTTTCAGGCGGTCATGGACATCACGCCACCCCCTGACGGAGCTAAAAAAATAAACACTAACATACCCATGGCATTCGTAAGTTATGTGGATTGCTTAAAATTCATAAAAGCATTGAACGATGTAACAAAGGGGTTTTACCGGCTCCCTACCGAGGCGGAATGGGAATATGCCGCAAGGAGCCGCGGAAAGAGAGAATTATGGGCAGGCACCAACAATGAGGCAGAGCTTGGCGATTACGCCTGGTTCAGCGATAATTCTAACAACGAAGTGCACCCTGTGATGCAGAAAAAGCCGAACGGTCTGGGCCTTTATGATATGGCCGGGAATGTGTGGCAGTGGACAGAAGATAACTTTGACTTTGACTTTTACAAAAGGAGTCCAAAGAAAGACCCATTTAACGACAAGTTTTCAACCTGGCGCACCATCCGCGGAGGTTCGGCATTTGACAATTCCTTCAAAATACGCGCAACTTACAGGTCTGCGCTGGAACCCGCGAGGGTTTTGGGGAACGTGGGGTTCCGCCTTGCTGAATAGCTATTTTTACTGTAAAAGGATTTGATGTGGAAGAGTTCTTAAGTAAAGGGGTTCGCTGTCCGAGACCGCCGTTTAAACCGACGGCGTTACTTATTTGTTTTGCCTTTGCCGTACTCCTGCTCGCCGGCGGATGCGCCGGGAAAAAAGCCGCGGTAAAGGTCGATTATGGCGAAGCGCTTAACAGGTGGACAAGAAGCAAAAAGATTTATGAAGGTCTTGAGGCCAGGCTTTATTTATCAGCTACCTATAAAACTCTTTTTTTCAGAAACGCTTATATAGAGCGTTACTCTGAAAGCTACGAACTCGATGAAGACTATAAGAAAGCGCTCTTTGAAAGGGAAAAGAATCTGGCCGAGGAGTATAATGAGTTCTTTATAGCCGCCTATACTCCTGAAGAGAATTGGAATGACTTCAACCAGAGGAATTCTGTGTGGAAGTTTTACCTTGAGGATAGCGAAGGGGGGAGGGTCACTCCTATCTCGATAACAAGGGTCGAAAGTTCCGACCCGCGCGTGACGGAATTTTTCCCGTACCTCGACCTTTGGAGCTACGGCTATAGCGTCAAGTTTCCAAAATATACCGAGACAGGCGCCGCGATACCCGCGGAGAACGCGAAGTACCTGAAGCTTATGGTAACGGGAATACTCGGAAAAGGCGAGCTCGAATGGCGATTGAAATAAGAACCGGCCTCGCAAGCTGACCATATAATCCCTTTCTTAAAAAGATTAGCGTTCTTTTCATGGCCGCATCATCGGGTTGCCTGAGATTGCCTGAGATTAAAGCAAGAGGGGCGATTTTTCTTCTTGCAACAGGAATAAGGTTGTGATAAATATACGAGATTAATTACACACGCATTGGTTTAGACCGGGGGTGTCCGCGGAGCGGATTCCGGTTGCATGCCCGTGCGGAGGAAAAACCAAACCATAAGGAGGCATAATGGCGTATCTTACAATGAAACAACTTCTTGAATCAGGGGTCCATTTCGGCCACCAGACAAAAAGGTGGAACCCGAAGATGAAGCCGTATATCTACGGCGCAAGGAACGGCATATACATAATAGATCTTCAGCAGACGGTAAAACTTTTCAAGGACGCTTACGACTTTATAAGGAAAGCTACTTCTCAGGGGGGGCGGGTACTTTTTATTGGAACAAAAAAACAGGCCCATAGCGCCATCGAGGAAGAAGCTAAAAGATGCGGCATGGGGTATATCAATAACAGGTGGATAGGCGGTTTCCTTACGAACTTTTCCACGATAAAGAAAAGCATAAACAGGCTCAAAGAGCTTGATAACATGCAGGAGAACCCTGATTTCGCGTCGGCTACCAAAAAAGAAACGCTCATGTTCCAGCGCGAAAGAGAGCGTCTTGAGAAGTCTCTTGGCGGGGTGCGGGATATTAATGCCGTGCCTTCGGCCATCTTCGTCATAGATTCAAAGAAGGAAGCGATAGCGATAAAGGAGGCTAAAAGGCTTGGCATTAAAGTCGTGGCCATAGTCGATACCAACTGCGATCCGGATGAAATAGACTATATAATACCGGGGAATGACGATGCCATAAGGGCCATAAAGCTCTTTGCCTCGGCTATAGCAGAGGCCTGTATAGAGGGAAGGGGCGCCTATGAAGAAAGCCTCCAGGCGGCTTCCGATAAGAAAGGAAAGGAAGTTCCTGCCGTAGCCGCGGCGGCCGTATCTCAGGTTGCTGCGCCTGCCCAGCCTGCTCCCGCAGAGGGTTAAGAAAGGGCGTCCCGGAGTCTTTAGTGGGATATAAAAAAGAATTGAAGCTCCCCGCGGCTTGCCGCGCTTAATCTTCCAAATGTAAGTTTTTTCAGAGTCCTATATGGAGAACCTGAAAATAAGCGGCCTCTCGCGAAGGATTTTTTCAGACTCCTACATGTGGCGACTGACAGGGAGAGGCGTCTCGCGTAGGACTTTAAAAATTTTATTCGCTCTTACCGCGCAGTTTTTCTTCGGGCAGGGTGAACGCTATGCATGTTTCAGGAGGGGGTTTTAAATAATGGAGATTTCCGCATCAAACGTAAAAGAACTCAGGGAAAAGACCGGCGCCGGGATAATGGACTGTAAAAAGGCACTTGCCGAGTCGAAAGGCGATATAGAAAAGGCTATTGATTATCTCAGGGAAAAGGGACTTGCCGCCGCCCAGAAAAAAGCTGGAAGGGTAACGGCGGAGGGGCTTGTATACTCATACATCCATGGAGGCGGGAAAGTCGGGGTGCTTCTTGAGGTAAACTGCGAGACCGATTTCGTAGCGAAGACCGAGGGCTTCGCTACTCTGGTTAAAGATGCCGCCATGCATATAGCCGCCATGAATCCGCAGTACGTTGGCAGAGCCGCCGTCCCGGCCGAGGTTATCGAAAGGGAACGGCAGATATACAGGGCTCAGGCGAAGGAATCAGGCAAACCCCAGAACGTTATAGAGAAGATTGCGGAAGGGAAAATAGACAAATTCTATAAAGAAGTTTGCCTCCTTGAGCAACCTTTTGTTAAAAATCCTGATATAACGATTGAAAAGCTTGTAATGGACGCGATAGCAAAGTTAGGGGAAAATATATCGATAAGGCGTTTTGTAAGGTACAGGGTAGGCGAAGGCATAGAGAAAAAATCAGCGGATTTTGCCGGTGAAGTGGCCGCCGCGCAGGGATAAATCAGATCAGAAGGGAATCGTAAGATTCCCCTTTTTTTTAAGTTCGATGATAAGTCCTCTTCCTTAAATTAGTTCCTGTTCTGCAAATTTTTTACAAAAAAACTAAAGATTCTTAAAATCTAACCACGACATGGCCGGACAAAAATATAAAAGGATCCTGTTGAAGCTCTCCGGAGAAGCCCTTATGGGGGATAAGGAATACGGCGTCGATACCGACGTCGTTAAAACGACCGCCTCCGAGATAAAGGAAGTGCACGCTCTCGGGGTTGAGACGGCCATCGTTATAGGGGGCGGCAATATCTTTAGAGGCGTTTCCGCGAGCGCGAAGGGTATGGACAGGGCGACAGCCGACTATGTCGGAATGCTCGCTACGGTAATAAATGCCCTGATGCTTCAGGACGCGCTCGAAAAAAAAGGCGTATTTACGAGGGTCCTGTCCGCTATCGAGATGAAAGAACTCGCTGAGCCGTATATAAGAAGGAGGGCTGAAAGGCATCTGGAGAAAGGGAGGGTAATAATATTTGCCGCAGGTACAGGCAACCCTTATTTTACCACGGATACCGCGGCGTCTTTAAGGGCTATGGAGATACATGCGGATGTAATATTAAAAGGGACAAAGGTGGACGGGGTTTATGACAGGGACCCCATGAAGGACAAGGGGGCGGTCAAATATGATACTCTCAAATACTTGGATGTGCTCAAGGAAGGTCTTAAAGTCATGGATACGACCGCAATTTCCCTGTGCATGGATAATAATCTTCCTATAATCGTTTTCAATATCAAGGAAGCCGGCAATCTGGTAAAGGTTGTAAAAGGCGAAAATATCGGAACTCTTGTTTCAGCATAAAACCCCGCTTCCAAAATCAAAAGCAAATTGAAGATTCCCCGCAGTTTTCTCGGGGAATCTTCGAAACGTAAGGATTCTTCAGAGTCCTTCATGGAGTTCCCGAAAATAAGCGGCGTCTCGCGTAGGACTTTTTCAGAGTCCTTCATGGGGCGCCTGACAAGGAGAGGCGTTTCTCGCAGGACTTTAAAGATTCTATCCGCTCGCTTGACCACGCTGCTTTGCAGCGGAGAAAGCGCTCGCGTTGCATTTTCAGGATATACAGTGTCTTCGAAGTTAATCCATAATTACAAGGAAAGGCGGATATGAAAGAAGAAATATTTGCCGATATGAAGAAAAGGATGGAGAAGTCCATTGAGGCCTTAGGCCATGAATTGGCGGGCCTGCGGACGGGCCGCGCGTCTGTCGCGATCCTCGACGGAATCAAGGTGGATTATTACGGCAATTTGACCCCGCTTAAACAGATAGCGTCGCTTTCAGTCCCTGAACCGAGGACCATCACGATTCAACCCTGGGATACTTCCCAGATTCACGCCATAGAAAAGGCCATCATGGCCTCTGATTTGGGCCTTACCCCGTCGAGCGACGGCAAGGTTATACGCATAGGCATACCGCAGTTGACGGAAGAGAGAAGAAAAGAGCTTGTAAAGGTCGCCAGGAGGTTCGCCGAGGAATGCAAGGTTTCGATAAGAAACGTGCGAAGGGACGCGAACGAGGCCTTAAAAAAACTCGAGAAAGAAAAGAAAGTCTCTCAGGATGAGCTTAAAAAAAGCCAGCACGAAGTGCAGGATTATACGGACAAGGAGATTCAAAAAGTAGACGGTATGCTCGCTCAAAAAGAAGCCGAAATAATGGAAGTTTGAGACGGGATTCCGAAGTCCTTAAAAAAATCTCTGATTAAAATATGAAAAGCCTGGTTCGAAAATGCATAGCGAGCCCACTGCCCGCGGCAAGCCGCGGGGAGCTTCAAAAAACCTGGCTTATTTGTCTTGTGGTTTTACGGCGTTTGTGTTAAATTTTTCAGAAATCTTCGTTAAATTAGGGCGAAGAGATAGTTTCCGATATTAAAGGACCGCCGGTCAGACGGACACTCTATACCCTCGCAGCAAGAATGGAAAGATGCAACGGGCCGGGAATAAAAAATGACAAATCCTTCTAAAGATAAACTACCCAGGCATATAGCCATAATAATGGACGGTAACGGCCGCTGGGCGCGGAAAAGGTTCTTAAACAGGATTAACGGCCACCGTAAGGGGGTGGAAGTCGCCAGGGATATCGTAAAGTTCTCCAGGGAATTGGGGATGGAAAACCTGACTCTTTATACGTTTTCCAAGGAAAACTGGAACCGTCCCGCCCGTGAGGTGCAGATGCTGATGAAGATCCTGGAGAACCATCTAAAGGGTGAGGCGGATACCCTGATCAAAAATAACATCCGTTTCAGGGCCATAGGCAATATCTCGGACCTCCCGGCGAGCATCATGGCCATCATAGCGGACCTCGAGGCTACGACCAGCCGCAACGACGGCATGGTCCTGAATCTGGCGTTAAGCTACAGCGGAAGGGAAGAGATCACGGCAGCCGCGAGGACTCTTGCTAAACGAGCCGCGGAAGGCGAATTGGACCCCGAAGATATAACGGAAGACATGCTCCAGCAATGCCTGTACACAGCCGGAACCCCTGACCCGGATCTCCTTATAAGGACGAGCGGGGAGAAGAGAATAAGTAATTTCCTTCTCTGGCAGCTGGCGTATACCGAGATATATATAACCGATGTTTTATGGCCTGATTTTACCAGAGAGCATTTCATGGAGGCTATCCTCGATTATCAGACAAGAGAGCGGAGGTTCGGCCTTATAAAGGAAGAGGTGACGGACGCGGCCTCAAAAAGCATCGGCGGTAAGTTTAAAAAGGTTTTCTTATAACGTGATTATGAAAATTTTTTTTCTGAAAGACTTGTCGTAGATTGGTTTCTCAACGCCCCTTTTGGAGATATTGAGTTACTGAGGTCCCTCCATAAAAACGGGGTTTCCCGGGAGGAACCGGAAACTTTTTGAGAGAGGTTTAAAAATGGTGTTTCAACTCTCTTATTGAAGCTCCCCGCAGCTTGCTGCGGGGAATCTTTCAAATGTAAGGAATTTTCAGAGTCTTTCATGGAGTTCTTGAAAAAAAGCGGCGTCTCGCGTAGGACTTTTTCAGAGTTCTTCATGGGGCGCCTGACAAGGAGCGGCGGCTCGCGCAGGACTTTAAAAGATCGCTCGCTTGACCCCGCTGCAAGCAGCGGGCAGGGCGCTCGCGTTGCATTTTCAACATCCTGCTGAATAATATAATATGATCAAGGGAGAGGAAGTCTGAAAAGGGTCGTTACAGCGGTTTTATTGGTCCCCGCAGTTCTTTTTTTAATCCTCTATACTTCCGCTTTCTGGCTGTCCGCGGCGGTTTCCGTTGTCACCCTTCTCGCGCTCCTGGAATATACTAATTTAAGCGTTACAGGGGACCGGGACAGGCTGACGGATCTTTTTGGGGTGCTTTCCGGCGTGTTAATGCCTCCTTTATGCTATCTGTACGGCAAGGAGGTTTTTTTACCTCTCATCCTTGGTTCGCTATTTGTATTCTTTCTTGCCGGGATATTACGCAACGGGGACTTTAAGGCCTCGGCTCTTGATACCGCGCTTAAAACCCTCGGAATCGTATATATAGCCTTGCCGCTTTCCCATGTGGTACTTCTGGGGAATATAGGGTCCGGGCGCCTGTGGATGATTTTTATGCTCTTTATTATATGGGCCAACGACACCTTCGCCTATTTTACAGGGAAAACGATCGGAAGGCACAAGCTTTCGCCGTTCATAAGCCCGAATAAGACCGTAGAAGGCGCTGTAGGAGGGCTTGCGGGCGGAATTCTGGCCGGGTATATACTCGGCAGATATCTCGCTATCGGTATGGGAGCGCTGGAAATATTGTTATTCTCCCTCCTCTTGGGCTTGATAGGCATAATCGGGGATCTTTCCGAGTCCCTTTTGAAGAGGAGCGCTGGGGTTAAGGATTCCGGGCATATTATCCCGGGCCATGGAGGCGTCCTCGACAGGATCGACAGTCTCCTATTCCCGATACCCTTTATCTATTATTTTTTAATATTCCGTTTTCAGGCATAGGGGCGGATACAAGCGATGATGAATAAAACAAAACGCATTTCGGTTCTGGGCTCAACGGGTTCGATCGGCAGGAATACGCTTGAGGTCGTAAGGAGAAATCCCGGCAGGTTCAGGGTAATTTCGCTTTCCGCCGGCGGTAATATCAAGCTTCTTAAAGATCAGATTGAGGAGTTCAGGCCTGAGTTCGTGTCCGTGATCACAAAGGATGATTTGAAAGAGCTCAAAAGGAACCCGCGTTCTTTTGAGTCGGGGTTTGGAGAGGACGGGGCTATAAAAGCCGCCTGCTACCCAGGGGTTGATATTACGGTTTCAGCGATTTCCGGGGCAGCCGGGCTTGTGCCGACGATGGCGGCGATAAAGGCTGGTAAGGACATAGCTCTCGCAAACAAGGAAACCCTCGTAATGGCCGGCCCGCTCGTTATGGAAGAGGCCTTAAAAAAAGGGGTTAAAATACTTCCGGTAGACAGCGAACACTGCGCTATATTCCAGTCCCTCTCCGGCCACCGGAAGGAAGACGTGAGGCGCATAATACTCACGGCCTCCGGAGGGCCTTTCCTCGATACTCCCTTTGAAAGGCTCGAAAGGGTTACTCCTGAAGAGGCGCTTAAACACCCGAAATGGAGCATGGGCAGGAAGATAACCATAGATTCGGCAACGCTTATGAACAAGGGGCTTGAGGTTATAGAGGCAAGGTGGCTCTTTGATACGCCGTCTTCAAAGATATCCGTCCTCATTCATCCCCAGAGTATCGTTCACTCGATGGTTGAATACATAGACGGGTCGATAATGGCGCAGATGAGCTCTACGGACATGAAAGGGCCTATCGCGTACGCGCTCTCATATCCAGAAAGAATCCCCTCCGGAGGCCCTCTCCTCAGCCTCACGGGGTTAAACCTTGAATTCAAAGAACCTGAGTTGAAAAGGTTCCCGTGCCTTACCCTGGCGTATGACGCCCTTGAGGCCGGAGGGACCGCGCCTGCGGTGCTTAACGCGGCTGACGAGGCGGCCGTGGGGATGTTCCTTAAGGGGAGGCTTCCTTTTACTGGCATATACAGGGTGATCTCGGAAGTCCTTGAAAGGCATACTCCAAAGAAGATATCAACGCTTGAGGATGTGCTTGAGGCTGACCGCTGGGCAAGGGAGGCGGCAGGGGTTTCGATTAGCTGTTTTAATTAATATAACTAATATTAGTTAGACCATTTTATAAAAATATTGTAAAATTGAATGTATGCGATATGTTTTCGAGGCTGCCGCTGGGAATATGACCCGTTGGTCCGGCATGCCTCTTTTTCCTGCGTAAAAAACCATAAAAAATCAAATTGGAAGATAGGACAACAAACCCATGACCACTTTTATCTCTTTTATAATCGTTCTCGGCGTTCTGATATTTATTCATGAACTCGGGCATTTTGTCGTAGCTAAACTGAGCGGCGTGGGTGTTGAGAAGTTTTCGCTTGGGTTCGGCCCGAAGATAATAAGCGTTCGAAAAGGTGAAACAGAGTATCGTATTTCAGTGCTTCCCCTGGGCGGGTATGTCAAGATGGTGGGGGAATCGCCCGATGAGGAGATTTTAGAAAGTGATTTCAAGAGGTCCTTTACGCATAGGCCCGTTTATAACAGGGCCGCTATCGTCGCCGCCGGGCCTTTGATGAACCTGGCGCTCGCCGCCATACTTCTCCCGGTAATATTTATGATCGGCGTCAAGGTTCCGGCATATCTCGATCATCCGGCCCAGGTGGGTTTTGTTACGCCGAATGAGGCCGCGGCAAAAGCCGGGATCATAAAGGGCGATGTCATAGAGTCCGTTAACGGCAAAAAGACAAAAAACTGGGAAGAACTTCTCTCTACTCTTGCTTTAAACCCGGGTAAGCCCGTAGTCCTCGAGATGATACGGGATAACGCCGAGATAAAAACAACCCTCACGACCGAGACTTCTTCGGAGGGCGGCAGTTACCTGGGGGATGTACCCGCCCATGAAACCTGTGATAGGCGAGGTCTCAAACGGTTACCCGGCAAAGGACGCGGGTTTAAAGTCCGGGGATTTAATACTTGCGGTGGACAACAAGGAGATTACGCACTGGGCGGAACTTGAGGCGATAATCCATAAAGATGGCTTCAAAAAGAACTTTCTTATCAGAAGGGGTGATAAGACCTTTAACGCCGAGATAACGCCGAGGTTTAACAAGGATATGAAGGTATACCTCATCGGCATCTCGCGTAAAGATGAACAGGCCTTGAGAAAGTACGGTTTCACTGATTCCGTCAAGAAGGGAACAGGCCTTGCCGTTGATATGACGGGGCGCCTCTTTATGGTGATAAAAGGCCTTATACTCGGTCAGTATTCGTTAAAGACGCTTGGCGGGCCGCTCATGATAGCGCAGGTCGCCGGCAGGGCCGCGGAGACGGGGCTTACCGAGTTCCTCTCGCTCGTCGCGTTCTTAAGCCTTCAGCTCGGTATTATAAACCTCTTTCCCATTCCCGTGCTTGACGGGGGACATTTACTGTTTTTCGGGATAGAATTAATAAAAGGCAAGCCCCTGAGCGAGAAGTTCATGGGGGTGGCCCAGCAGATAGGCATAGCTCTCCTCATAGCCTTGATGGTATTCGTTACCTACAATGACATATTCCGCGTTTTCGGGTAAATGTGAAGATACTGGCTTTTGACACTTCTTCCACCTCCGGGAGTATCGCTCTTCTTGACGGCGGGCGCCTTGTCGCGGAATGGACGGTGGGGGATGTGGGCACCCATGCCGACTGGCTGATGAAGGCGATAGATACCCTTCTTCAAAGCGCGTCTTGCCGGATAAACGAAATAGATCTGTTTGCGGCAGGGGCCGGTCCGGGTTCTTTCACGGGATTGAGGGTGGGCATAAGCACGGTAAAAGGCCTTGCGTGGACCCTTAAGAAAAATGTAGCGGGGGTATCGACCCTTGAGTCGCTCGCCTTTAACATCCGCCACTCGAACGCTCTTGTCTGCCCTGTGCTCGACGCCAGAAAGGGTGAACTATATACGGCTCTTTATAGCTTCAACGGAGGTAATACGGAAACTATCTTAAAGGAGTCCGCGTTAACCCCGCAAAACCTTTTTGAAATCATTTCCGTCGAGGGGAAAGGCAGGGCTACAGTATTCCTGGGAGCCGGGCTTAACGCCTATTCCGGTCTTATTAAAAACAATGTAAAGGGGGCGGTCTTCGCGCCTGAACCTCTATGGCATCTCAGGGCGTCAAACATCGCTTTAATCGCGCTCTATAAGCACTCCATGGGCATTTTTGCCTCTCCGGAGAAACTTTCACCGGTTTATTTAAGGAAGTCAGAGGTAGAGTTTGGAGGAGCGCGAACGTTACGAACGAGCTGAAAATATGACATGTATTTGAAAATACGTCGCGAGCGCGTTGCGAAGCGAAGCTACGGGGTCAGGCGAGCGAATGGAATCTTTAAGGTCCTACGCGATACGCCTCTCCTTGTCAGTCGCCACATGAAGGACTCTGAAAAAGTCCTACGCGAGACGCCGCTTATTTTCAGGTTCTCCATATAGGACTCTGAAAAAACTTACATTTCGAAGATCTCCGCGATAAAACGCGAGGAATCTCTAATTTATAACGATTATTGACAAGCTTTTACCGTTGGGTTAATATAAAAGATTGAGGATTTGACTTAGAAACCCGAAGATTTTATCTCGGATTTGACTTAAAGTGACGGTAAATCATTAATTTTTTTTGAGTCTCAAAGGGCCATTAACTAACCACAATTTAAAAGGGGAGGCCTTATGGATAATAAAGAGGTGGAGAAGTTGCTTGAGGAAGACGAGGGATTCAAAAAGACATACAAAACCCATAAGGATTATGAAAGAAAAATAGAACGTCTCGAGAAAAAGGCGCATTTAAGCCCCGCGGATACGATGGAAAAAAATAGACTTAAGAAGCTTAAGCTCGTTCTTAAGGATGAGATGGAGAAGAAACTCGCCAGATACCGCGGCGAATAGGTTAAGATAATAATATGCCAAGACGGAGCGACAGGATAAAAAAGGGACTCGAGAGGGTCCCTCACAGGGCCCTTCTCTATGCCACCGGCATACCGAAAGGCGAGATGAAAAAACCCTTTATAGGGGTTGCGACGAGTTTTTCCGACCTTATCCCCGGGCACATCGGGATGAGGGACCTCGAACGGTTTATTGAGAAAGGGGTGCATACCGGAGGCGGATATCCGATGCTTTTCGGGCTTCCGGGCATATGCGACGGCATAGCGATGGGCCATAAGGGGATGCACTACTCTCTGCCTTTAAGGGAACTTATAGCGGATATAGTGGAGAGTGTTACGGAGGCTCACGCGTTTGACGGGCTGATACTTCTTACGAACTGCGATAAGATAACCCCGGGCATGCTTATGGCCGCGGCGAGGATTAATATACCGTCTATCGTCGTCACCGCCGGGCCCATGATGACAGGGCGGTACAAAGGCAGGCGACTTTCATTCATCAGGAATACCTTTGAGGCGATGGGGCGTTATAGAAAAGGGGAGATTTCCAAAGAGGAGCTCGATGCGTGTGAAATCGGCGCGTGCCCAGGGGCCGGCAGCTGCCAGGGGCTCTATACGGCCAATACCATGAACTGCCTTACAGAGGCGATGGGGATGAGCCTTCCGTGGTGCGGAACGGCCCTTGCCAACTCCGCCGAGAAAAGAAGGATAGCCTTCGACAGCGGGGAAAGGATAATGGAGCTTGTCAGGAAGAATATTACCCCGAGAAAGATTATGACAAGGGCCGCTTTTGAGAACGCCATCAGGGTCGATATGGCGCTCGGCGGTTCGAGTAACACGGTGCTCCATCTTCTCGCCATAGCGAATGACGCGGGGGTGAAATTGCCGCTCGAGCTGTTTGATAAGCTCAGCAGGGCAACGCCCCATATAACATCCATAGAGCCCGTGGGGGACCACTACATGGAAGACCTCCACTGGGCGGGCGGCATAGGCGCCGTACTGAAGAGGCTCAAGGATTCGATCAGGGATAACCCCACCGTATCCGGAAAAAGAATAAAGGCGATCGTAGAGGACGTTGATTTTATAGACGATGAGGTCATTAAACCCCTTAACCACGCTTACCACGAAGAGGGGGGCATAGCTGTTTTAAAAGGGAATATCGCTCCCCTGGGGGCGGTCGTAAAGCAGTCCGGGGTAAGCGAGAATATGATGCGTTTTACCGGCAGGGCAAGGGTCTTTAATTCCGAGGAAGGGGCGATGAAGGCGATCCTCGGCAGGATTGTTCGCGCTGGAGAGGTCCTTGTCATAAGGTACGAGGGGCCGAAGGGCGGCCCGGGGATGAGGGAGATGCTCGCGCCCACGGCGACCCTTATGGGCATGGGGCTTGGGGAATCTGTCGCCCTTATTACCGACGGCAGGTTTTCGGGCGGCACAAGAGGGCCGTGCGTGGGGCACATCTCGCCGGAGGCGATGGAAGGGGGGCCCATAGCCCTAATAAATGACGGGGATATCATAGAACTCGACATACACGAAAGAAGGCTTGATCTCAAGGTAAGCCCGGAGGAACTCAAACGAAGAAAGCTTAAATGGAAGCCGCCTCAGCCGAAGATAAAAGACGGCTGGCTTTCAAGGTACGCGAGGGTCGTGACATCGGCGAACACCGGGGCCGTCCTTAAATAAAAAAAACATAGAGTCTGAAAATGAAAAAAAACGGCGCGCAAATATTTCTGGATTGTCTTTTGAAAGAAGGGGTCGATACGGTATTCGGTTTCCCCGGAGGGGCGGTGCTGCCCATCTATGACGCCCTTTTTGACCACCCGTTAAGACACATACTGGTCAGGCATGAACAGGGCGCGGTCCATATGGCCGACGGTTACGCGAGGGCTACGGGAAAGCCCGGAGTAGTAATAGTAACCTCCGGCCCCGGCGCCACGAATACCGTAACGGGCATAGCGACCGCGTACATGGACTCGATCCCGTTGGTTGTCTTTACCGGGCAGGTCCCCACGGCGCTTATAGGCAACGACGCCTTCCAGGAGGCGGATATAGTCGGCATAACCCGGCCGTGCACAAAGCACAACTATCTCGTTAAGGACATAAATGACCTCCAGAGGATAATAAAGGAGGCCTTCTATATCGCTACGACCGGAAGGCCCGGCCCCGTGCTCGTGGATATCCCGAAGGATGTACAAAACGCCCCCTGCGAATTAAAGTACCCGGACAGGGTGGATCTGCCGAGCTATCAGCCCACTTACAGGGGGCATCCCGGCCAGGTAAAAAAGGCGGTAGATCTCATCCTTTCGTCGAAAAGGCCGGTAATTTACGCCGGAGGGGGAGTGGTACTTTCAAACGCGGCCGAAGAGCTTAAGGCCTTCGCCGTGAAGCTTAATTTGCCGGCGACCACCACCCTCATGGGCCTCGGCGGTTTTCCGGGCACGCACCCGCTTTTTATGGGGATGCTCGGCATGCACGGCACGTACTGCGCGAACATGGCCGTCACAAATACCGACTGCCTTATAGCCGTAGGGGCGCGGTTTGACGACCGCGTAACCGGAAAGATCGATGAGTTCGCCCCGTACGCCGGGATCATTCATATTGACATAGACCCGACTTCAATCAGCAAGAACGTGCGGGTCGATATCCCGATCGTTGGGGATGTGAAGAACGTCCTCAGGGACATGCTTAAGCTGGCAAGCGCCAGGGGCGTAAGTGAATTTAAAAAGAACATCAAGGACTGGCACGGCCAGATCAGGACGTGGAACGAAACGCACAGGCTTTCCTACAAGCAGGACCATAAAAAGATAAAGCCCCAGTATGTAATCGAGAAGCTCTACGAGATCACAAAAGGGGACGCGATAATTACGACCGAGGTCGGGCAGAACCAGATGTGGGCGGCGCAGTTCTTCAAGTATGACACGCCCCGGAGTTTCATAACCTCGGGCGGACTCGGGACCATGGGGTTCGGCTTTCCCGCGGCCATAGGCGCGCAGCTTGCGTTTCCCGATAGGACGGTAATAGACATAGCCGGCGACGGTTCGCTTCAGATGAATATCCAGGAACTCGCTACCGCGGTGCAGTATAAGCTCCCGGTAAAGGTGGCGATACTCAACAACATGGTCCTCGGGATGGTAAGACAGTGGCAGGAATTTTTCTATGATAAAAGATACTCGCACACATGCATCTCGGTAGCGCCGGACTTCGTTAAGCTCGCGGAGGCGTACGGCGCTGTGGGGCTGCGGGCGAAGACTCCGGATGAGGTCGAAGCCGTCATAAAAGAGGCGATGAAGGTAAAAGACAGGCCGGTGCTCATGGATTTCAAGTGCGACCAGTTCGAGGACGTTTACCCGATGGTCCCGGCGGGCCAGCCCCTGGCCAAGATGCTCCTGGTGTAGGAAATGCCGTAATTATGGAGATGGAGGTTTTTTTGCGTCACACAATTTCCGGTGCTTGTAGCGAATGAATTCGGCGTCCTTTCCAGGATATCGGGGCTTTTTTCGGGGCGTGGGTTCAATATAGAAAGCCTGAGCGTAGCCGAAACGCTCGATCCCCTGGTATCAAGGATGACGATTGTCACAAGAGGGGACGACAAGGTTATCGAGCAGATAAATAAGCAGCTCAATAAGCTCATAAACGTCATCAAGGTCCATGACTTCATCGGAGAGGAACACATAGAAAGAGAACTCGCCCTTATAAAGGTCACTTCCGGCCCTGAGAACGGGGCCGAGATACTGAGCATCGTTGATATCTTCAGGGCCAAGGTGGTAGACGTAAGCCCAAGGAGCTATACGATCGAGACTACCGGGGATGAGGAGAAGATAAGCGCGATAACCGAACTCCTTCGTCCTTTCGGCATAAAAGAGCTTGTAAGGACAGGGAAGATCGCCATGGCCAGAACCCCCAAACTAAAATAATCTTTTGTTTCCGCAAAGACCTGAAGATTATTCCAAAGCATTTATTAAATCAGAAAAAACCGGAGGAGGATTCAGTTTCATGAAGGTCTATTATGACAAGGACGCCAATTTAGAGAAGATACGCGGAAAAAAAGTCGCCATCATCGGGTTCGGAAGCCAGGGCCACGCCCACGCGCAGAACCTGAAGGATAGCGGAGTCGATGTGGTCGTCGGGCTGAAAAAGGACGGGTCTTCCTGGAAAAAGGCCGAGGCCGCGGGGGTCAGCGTCGCGGGTGTGGCGGAAGCGGTAAAAGGCGCGGAGGTCGTCATGGTACTCATACCGGATGAGCTTCAGGGGGACACATATAAAAACGAGATAGGGCCGAACCTCAAAAAAGGCGCATATCTCGCCTTCGCCCATGGTTTTAACATACACTTCGGCCAGATCGTGCCGGATAAGCACATAAACGTTTTTATGGCCGCTCCCAAAGGGCCGGGGCACCTGGTGAGGCATGAATTTACAAAGGGCAACGGCGTGCCGACGCTTGTGGCGGTGCACCAGGACGCCTCGGGCGATACCCTCGATGTGGCGCTCGCCTACGCGAGCGGCATAGGCGGCGGAAGGGCCGGCATAATAGAGACGACTTTCAAGGACGAAACAGAGACGGACCTTTTCGGGGAGCAGGCGGTGCTTTGCGGGGGAGTAAGCGCGCTGATAAGCGCGGGCTTTGAAACGCTCGTAGAGGCCGGGTATCCCCCGGAGATGGCGTACTTCGAATGCCTCCATGAGATGAAGCTCATAGTAGATCTTATCTACGAGGGCGGGATATCGAACATGAGGTATTCCATAAGCAATACCGCCCAGTACGGCGACCTCACGAGGGGGCCGAGGATAATAACCGATGAAACCAAAAAAGAGATGAAAAAGATACTTCGCGAGATTCAAACCGGCGAGTTCGCCAGGGAATGGATGCTTGAGAACAGGGCCAATAAGCCGGTCTTCAACGCGCTTACCAGGATCGGCGAGAATCACCAGATAGAAAAGGTCGGAGAGAAGCTGAGAGACATGATGCCATGGCTCAAGAAGGGAAAGATCGTAGACAGGAAAAAGAATTGATTTTAGCGGGACACTTCCGGAGAAACTTTTTGTAGATGGCGCTCTAAAACTCTCTCCAAAAACTTTTAGAGTTCTTCCCGAGGGACGTCATTCAGTGAGAATACCGATCGCCAGGGAGGGTTATCCCTTTATACTGGCCGCTTTATCCTGTATAGTAATAGTATGGTTTGCCGGGTTGTCCTGGCTGGAAGTCTTTTTCATCCCGGCGGCGGTTTTTGTAATAGCCTTTTTCAGGGATCCGGAAAGGATTATACCCGGCGACAGGGGTTCGATTGTAAGCCCCGCGGACGGGAAAATCATAAAGGTGGAAAGGCTTAAGGAGGGGAAGTTCCTCGTTAAAGAGCCGTTAAGGATAAGCATATTCATGAACGTCTTTAACGTGCATGTGAACAGGGCTCCTTCTTCGGGCAAAGTTGTAGATATAATCTACAATAAAGGGAAGTTCTTTTCAGCGAACCTCGACAAGGCTGCCCTTGAAAACGAGCAGAACGCGCTCATTCTTGAAAGCGGGGCCGGGAAAAAGTTCGCCTTTAACCAGATAGCCGGCCTCATCGCACGGCGCATAGTCTGCCGCGCGAGAGTCGGCATGAATCTTGCCAAAGGAGACCGCTTCGGCATGATAAGGTTCGGTTCAAGAGTGGATGTCTATCTGCCCTCTGACTGCCGGGTCTCTGTCAGGGTGGGGGATAAGGTTAGGGCGGGCGCTTCCATCCTGGGATACTGGGGGAGCTCAAATGCTGGATAATGAGATAACCCAGGAAGATAACGTCAAGAAAAAGAAGTTCAAGAAAGGCGTTTACCTCTTGCCGAACCTTATGACCTCGGCGAGCCTTTTCGGGGGTTTTTATTCGGTAATCGCCGCCTTTGACGGCCATTTTGACAAGGCCGCCATAGCCATACTCATCTCAGGTGTCCTGGACGGCCTGGATGGCAGGATCGCGAGGCTTACGGGTTCGAGCAGCAAATTCGGGGTTGAATACGATTCGCTCGCCGATCTTGTCGCCTTCGGGCTTGCCCCGGGTGTCTTGATCTTTACGTGGGCCCTCAGGCCTTTCGGAAGGTACGGTTGGCTCGCGGCGTTCCTGTACGTGGTCTGCGGGGCATTAAGGCTTGCGCGGTTTAACGTGCAGATAACAACCATCGAGAGCAAGCGCTTTAACGGGCTGCCGATACCGGCCGCCGCCTATCTTGTCGCCACGACCGTGCTTTTATTCTTTTACCTCGGCCGCGGCGAGGAGATGGCCAAACATATAACCATACTTGTATTCGTGTACCTTCTCGCGTTCCTGATGATAAGTAACGTCAAGTTCTACAGCTTCAAGGAATTAAATCTGTCGCAGAGGATGCCCTTCAGGCTTCTCGTGGGGCTTATCTTTCTTCTTATAGTGATCGCCGCAGAGCCGTATATAACGCTCTTTATACTTTCCTTCGGATACGTTCTATCCGGACCGGTAACCACGCTCATCGACAGGAGAAAGAAGCATCAGGTAAAAGCCCCTCAAAAGATCGAAAAGAAAGAAGCCGGTTCAGGCATTAACAGGTAGGGAAAACAGATGGGTGATAAGGTAAGGATATTCGATACGACATTAAGGGACGGGGAACAGTCGCCGGGGGCCTCGATGAACGTTGAGGAAAAGGTCCTCGTCGCCAGACAGCTCGCGAAACTCGGGGTTGATATCATAGAGGCGGGGTTCGCCTACAGCTCCCCAGGTGATTTCGAGGCCGTACGCAAGATCGCCTTCGAGGTCGAAGGCCCTGTCGTATGCAGTCTCGCCCGGGCGAAACCAGAGGACATAGACTGCGCCTGGGAGGCCCTTAAGGGCGCCCCCAGACCGAGGATACACACTTTTATCTCGACTTCAGACATACATCTCAGGCACCAGTTCAGGCTGACGCGTGAAGAGGCCCTCAAGAGGGCGGTTGAGATGGTAAAGAGGGCGAAGGGGTATGTGGATGACGTCGAGTTTTCTCCCATGGACGCCTCAAGGACAGAGCCCTCTTATCTCCACGAGGTCATAGAGGCGGTGATAGAAGCCGGCGCCACAACCGTAAACATCCCGGATACCGTCGGCTACGCGCTCCCGGATTCATTCGGGGCCCTCATAAGGGGCATAAAAGAAAATGTCCCGAATATAGATAAGGCGGTAATCTCGGTACACTGCCATAATGACCTCGGGCTCGCCGTGGCCAATTCGCTCGCCGCGATAATGAACGGGGCAAGACAGGTGGAGTGCACCATAAACGGCATAGGGGAGCGCGCCGGTAACGCCTCTCTCGAGGAAATAGTGATGATCCTTAAAACGAGGAAAGACATCCTCGGTCTTGAAACCTCTATAGTGGGCAAGGAGATATACCCGACAAGCCGCCTTGTAAGCAGCATCACGGGGATGGCCGTACAGCCCAATAAAGCCATTGTGGGGGACAACGCATTCGCCCATGAATCCGGGGATTCACCAGGACGGGCTTCTTAAGGACAAGACCACGTACGAGATAATGACGCCGGAATCGGTGGGGCTTTCGCGCTCGACCCTTGTGCTGGGCAAACACTCGGGACGCCATGCCTTCAAGAACCGCCTCAGGGAACTCGGTTACGAGGTTACGGGAGAAAGCCTCGACAAGGCGTTCGAAAGGTTCAAAATTTTGGCGGATAAGAAAAAAGAGGTCTTTGACGAGGATATCGAGGCGATAGTTCAGGACGAGGTCTTAAGGATTGAACTGCCGGAGAGGTTCAGGCTTATAAGCCTTAAGGTCGAGAGCGGCACCGACACGGCTCCCGCCGCAATCGTCGAGATGGAAGTCAACGGCAACACCGTAACCGAAAAAGGCGGAGGCGACGGGCCGGTGGACGCCGTCTACAAGACAATCTCCAGGATTACGAATACAAGGAGCAGGCTTTTGAAATATTCGGTGAACGCCATAACCGGAGGCACGGACGCGCAGGGCGAGGTTTCCGTAAGGCTCGGGGAGGACGATCACATAGTCCTCGGGCAGGGCTCGCACACGGATATAATCGTCGCTAGCGCGAAGGCTTACATAAACGCCCTCAACAGGCTCGAATATAAAAAGAAGGAAAACAGGGAAAATCTCGTTTAAAGTCCGGATTGACCTGCTTGCGTTAAAGTAGATACGGGGAGACATAAATAGACATTATGCGTCCGATGACAATAACCGAAAAGATACTCGCGAAGCACGCCGGGGTCAAAGTGGTAAGCCCGGGGGAACTCATAAACGCGAAGGTCGACATAGCCCTGGGTAACGACATAACGGCGCCGATAGCGATACATGAGTTTAAGCGTATTGGCGCGAAGAAGGTATTCAACAGGAATAAGATCGTTCTCGTCCCTGACCATTTCACGCCCAATAAGGACATAAAGTCAGCGACCCAGAGTAAGATATTAAAGGACTTCGCCATAGAGCAGAAGCTCACCCACTACTACGAAGGTGGAGAAGTCGGCGTTGAGCACGCGCTTCTTCCGGAGAAAGGCATCGTGGTGCCGGGGGACCTTGTCATCGGAGCGGACTCCCACACATGCACCTACGGCGCGCTCGGGGCTTTCTCAACGGGCGTCGGCTCAACGGACCTCGCGGCCGTCATGATAACGGGTGAACTCTGGTTTAAGGTCCCCGAGTCGATGAAGTTCGTATTCCACGGGAAACTCAACAGGTGGGTAAGCGGAAAGGACCTCATACTGCATACCATAGGTGAGATAGGGGTGGACGGCGCGTTTCATAAGGCGATGGAATTTACAGGCGGGGCCATCGAGCATTTAAGCATCGAAAGCCGCATGGCGTTGTGCAACATGGCCATAGAGGCCGGGGCAAAGAGCGGGCATCATAGCCCCCGACGCGATAACAAAGGCTTATGTGGAGAAGAGGGCGGAGCGGCCATATAAGTTCTATTCGAGCGACAGTGACGCCGTCTACTCTGAGACTATTGAATATGACTGTAAAGATATCGAGCCGAAGGTGGCCCTGCCGCATCTGCCGGAGAATACTAAAAATGTATCGGAGGTCGGCAATATCAAGATAGACCAGGTTGTCATAGGCTCATGCACGAACGGCAGGCTCGAAGACCTTGAGGTGGCGGCGAGGGTGCTCAAGGGGAAGAAGGTAGCCCGCTACGTCAGACTCATCGTTATACCCGCGACACCTTTTGTTTACAACGAGGCGATGAAGAGGGGTTACTTCGATATATTCCTCAAGGCCGGAGCCGTTATAAGCCCTCCTACATGCGGACCCTGCCTCGGAGGGCACATGGGGATACTGGCCGCGGGGGAGAGGGCTGTGGCCACGACAAACAGGAATTTCATCGGAAGGATGGGGGACGCCAAGAGCGAGGTATACCTCGCGAATCCGGCTGTCGCCGCGGCGAGCGCAGTAAAGGGCAGGATAGCGCATCCCGATGAAGTGGTGGGACGCAGGTAAGGCGACTGCGAATTCGAAGGACGAACAGGCCTTATAAAGACAGCGGATAATCTGAAAGTCATATCGCATAATCTGCCGGGTGATTCAACCCGGTTTTTATGACCCTGAGACATTATCCTATCCATTATTATATATTCGACCGGCTGGCCCCTCTATATGACCTGGGGGTCTGGCTCCTGATGTTGCCTGCCGGAGGAGAGGATAGACTAAGGGAAAGAGTCATCGAGGAATCCTCGCCGCTTGAGGGCGCGGGTATTCTTGAGATATTCGCCGGCACAGGCGCCCTCTCTTTAAAGGCGGCTAAAAAAGGCGCAAGTGCGGTGGTTTTTGACCTGAGCGCTGGGATGCTCGGGGTAGCGAAGGAGAAGTCGCGTAAATCAGGGACGCACCTTGATATCGTAAGGGGAGACGCGGTCGAGCTGCCATTTTGTGGAGAGGCTTTTCAAAGGGTAATAGTGTCGCTGGGGCTTCATGAGGCTCAAATAGAGGACACCCCCGCGATCCTGAAAGAGGCCTTCAGGGTGCTTAAAAAAGGCGGAAGGCTCGTCATATTCGACTATTACGGCACGGACGGCTTATCAGGATTCCTTCAGAGCCTTTTTTTTGCCTTTGCCGAGGGTGAAAACGCGCGGGCCTGGGTCAGGCTCGATCTGCAAGGGCTTCTGAGGGAGATAGGTTTCAAGGGTTTTAACAGGATTTTTTTGGCGAAGAGGTTCTTTCAGGTCTTAACCGTGCAAAAAAGGTAGCTGGATTTTGGCCGCGCCCCGGCAGGCGGAAATAGCATAAAATAGAAAAAGAGGTGGCTTTGATGAAATTCAGAGGCAGGGTCTGGAAGTTCGGAAAGGATATAGATACCGACAGGATCATCCCGGCAAGGTACCTTAATACCTCTGACCCGGAGGAGCTTGCCAAGCACTGCATGGAGGATGAAGACGCTGGCTTCAGCTCAAAGGTCAGGCCGGGTGATATTATAGTGGCCGGCAAGAACTTCGGATGCGGCTCATCGAGGGAGCATGCCCCCATAGCCATAAAGGCGTGCGGGGTAGCATGCGTAATAGCAAAGAGTTTCGCGAGGATATTTTACAGGAATTCATTCAACATGGGGCTCCCGATACTCGAATCCGACGAGGTGGTTGATTCCGCCGAAGAAGGTGATATTCTTGAAGTGGATATGGACAGCGGAGAGATCCGGAATGAAACAAAGGGGCTTAGGTTCAAGGCGAGGTCTGTTCCTCCTTTCATGCAGGAACTCATCAGGGCGGGGGGGCTTATGGAGTCGATCAAGAAAAAGGGGGTAATATGAGGAAAGAAGGAGCGAAGAGCAGGGTGCTTTCCAGCGATAAGCTTCATATTGAGAATAAAACCCTGTTTGTGGACTTGAAGGAGAACGAGGGCGGGAGGTTCCTTCAGATCGCAGAACTGTCAAACGACAGGAGAAGCACGGTTGTGATACCGATGAGCGGGCTGGCGATGTTCATTGAATCATTGCAGAAGATGGCGAGCGGGACGTTCTAAAAAGATAAAGTATTTTAAACACATAATAGCATTACTTAATGTATTTTATTATGTTTGTGCCTCTTAATGTCCGCTCCATGGAAAGCATTTCCGGTCACTCATTGTCAATTTCAAAAAATTTTCAAAGACGGAGGATAAAGTGAAACGGTTTAACGTTGCCGTATTCCCGGGGACGGAATAGGCCCCGAGATAGTCAACGAGGCGGTAAGAGTCCTTAAGTTGGTGGGAATAAAATATGGCTGTGAGTTCAGTCTGCGTGACGGTCTTGTCGGCGGGGCTTCGATAGACGCGTACGGGGTCCCTCTTAAGGACAGCGTCCTTGAGCTCGCGCTTAAAAGCGACGCCGTACTTCTCGGGGCTGTGGGAGGGCCGAAGTGGGAAGGACTCGATTATTCGATAAGGCCTGAAAGGGCGCTCCTCGCCTTGAGGAAAGAGCTCGGTCTTTTCGCGAATTTAAGGCCCGTCAGGATATATAAGGCCCTCATTGACGCGTCTACCCTTAAGCCGGAGGTCATAGAGGGGGTAGATCTCATGGTTGTAAGAGAGCTTACCGGGGGACTTTACTTCGGCACGCCCAGGGGCGTGGAGAAACTCCCCGACGGAACGGAGAGGGGCGTTAACACGATGGTCTACACGACCCCGGAGATAGAGAGGATAGCGAGGGTCGGCTTTGAAGTAGCCAGAAAGAGACTGAAAAAACTCCTGAGCGTCGATAAGGCGAACGTGCTTGAAACCACTGAACTATGGAGGAGGGTCGTTATCAGGGTCGGTAAGGAATACCCTGACGTCGAACTCAGCCATATGTACGTGGATAACTGCGCGATGCAGCTCGTAAGGAACCCGAAGCAGTTCGACTGCATAGTAACCGAGAATACCTTCGGCGACATACTCTCGGACGAGGCCGCGATGCTTACCGGCTCCATCGGGATGCTCCCTTCGGCGAGCCTGGGGGCCGCCAAAAACAGGGCCATGTACGAGCCTATCCACGGGAGCGCCCCGGACATAGCTGGAAAGGGCGTCGCGAACCCTATCGCCACGATTCTATCGGTCGCCATGATGCTCAAATACTCTTTTGACATGGAAGAGGCGGCTGTTGAGATCGAAAGCGCCGTGGAAAGGGTTCTTAATAAAGGCTTGAGGACCGCCGATATCGCTCAGCCGGGAACGAAAAAGGTAAGCTGCAAAGATATGGGTGAGGCGATACTTAAAGAGCTGGAGAAATAATTTTTAAAAGTTTTTTTGGATAAATGGGCCCGGCGTTTTTCACCGGGCTTACTTATTTATAAACCTGAAAATTCATAGCGTTCACCCTGCCCGAAGAAAAGCTGCGCTGTAAGTTGGAATATTCCCCGTGGCTTGCCGCGGGGAGCTTCAAATCATTCTATATCCCGAGCCATCTCTTCAGTATGATTATCGCGCCCCTTTTATCCAGCGGCTCGTTATTGTTCCCGCAATTCGGGTCCTGCGTGCATGAAGGGCAGGCTATCTCGCAGGCGCATTCTTCCATAAGGCGTATCGTCGAGGTAAACCAGTCGGTAACGCACTCAAAACCTCTTCGCGTAAGCCCGACCCCGCCCTCGTGTCCGTCGTAAATGAAGATCGCGGCGCTCCCGAGTTCAGGGTTAAACGGGTAGCTGACGCCTCCGAGGTCCATCCTGTCGCAGAGCGCGAAAAGCGGCAGCGCCGCTATCGCCGAGTGCTCGGCCGCGTGGAGACCCCCGGCAGGACTGAAGTTTCCCCCCCTGATCTCATCTATGATATTTTTTTCCACCTCCATCCATATCCCCATGGTCGTAAAGATGGACGGGGGTAGATCAAGGGGAAATTCGCCGAGGTTTTGCCTGGTATTAATGTGTTTTTTCCTGTAGCCGATGACCCTTTCGGTTACCTTAAGCATCCCGAGGTTTACGACGGTATTCTTCAGCTTTTTTTTATCGACTGTGGAAATTATCGCGGTATCTTCGTTTGTTATCGCGCGCGTATAGTAATCGAGGCCTTCCGCGGCGCGGCAGAAGACCCTTTTTTCATCGAGGTCAAGCCTGACGACTCTGTACTGCGCGCCCCTGTGGAGATAGACCGCGCCGGGGTGGAGTTCCCTGAAAACCCTTGAGGCGCTCGACTCACCGAGCATCCCGCCGTCTTCTTTCAGTATCGAATAGGCCTCTCCGGCCTCGCGGATCGAGACGTCCTTCTGAGGGTACTTGACCCTCGGGTACCAGATGCCGCCCTTTTTCCAGTGCCTTATCTTACCCTCGTTTTCAAGCTCATTCAATATGGGTTCAAACTTCGGGATGTCATAGACGGGGTCGTTTGCCTTCAGGTATGCCTCGGAAGCGGCGCATAAAAGATGCGATTTAAGGATTGGAGAGTTTTCTTTGTCGAGGACGGCGGCCTCGGCGTTACGTCTGAAAAAGTCTTCGGGGTTACGCATAAAGTACTGATCAAGGGCGTTTTCATGAGCTACCATGATGATAAGCGAATCCCTTCCGGATCTGCCGACCCTGCCGCTTCTCTGCCAGGTCGAGCTTACGGTGCCCGGGTATCCCACAAGTATGCATACGTCGAGGCCGCCTATGTCTACGCCGAGTTCAAGGGCGCTCGTGCGAAATGACGCCTGACAATATTCCGCTGAAAAGCCTTCCTTCTATCCCACGCCTCTCTTCCGGTAGGAACCCCGCGCGGTAGGAGCTTATAGCCCCGCTTATATCAGGGGCGCCTTCCTTAACCCATGCGTGCATGAGCTCCGTTGTCTTGCGGGTCTTTGTAAAGGCGATGGTCTTAAAGCCCGCGCGTACGGAAGAGATGAAGAGTTTTGTGGCGGCGGTATACGTGCTCATCTCCGGGATAGGGTTCATGAAAAGGAAAAATCTTTTGCCCTGCGGGGCCCCGCTTTTGTCGATAAGCTCGAAGGGGACTCCGGTGAGCATTTCGGCGAGGGCCTTCGGATTCGCTATCGTCGCCGAGCACGCTATAAAGACCGGGTCGCTCCCGTACATCCCGGCTATCCTCCGCAGCCTCCTCAGCACATGCGCCACATGCGAGCCGAATACCCCCCTGTACGTATGTATCTCGTCTATTATCACGTATTTAAGGTTTCTTAAAAACCGCTCCCACTTCTGATGGAATGGGTTAATGGCGAGGTGCAGCATATCCGGGTTCGTAAGGACCACCCCGGGGGGGATCTCCCTTATTTTTTTCCTCCTGTACGCGGTTGTGTCTCCGTCGTATATTTCGCAGAGGTCCGGGGTAAACGCCTTCCTTCCGGATATCTTCGGTATATTCGTTTTTTCTATGGGGAGGAGAGCTGATAATTCCCTGAAGGCCTTCAGCTGGTCCTGTTCAAGCCCTTTTAAAGGGAAGAGATATATGGCGTGCGCGGTGCGGTCTTCAAGGATAGACTCAAGCACTGGTATATTGTATATGAGGCTTTTCCCGCTCGCGGTCGGGGTCATTATGACGGTGTTTTTGCCTTCTCTTATGAGGTCTATACCCCTTGCCTGATGGCTGTAAAGCCTTCTTACGCCGAAGATTTCGAGCGCGCTCCTGATCTGCGGGTTAATCGGAGCGGAAGGTTCGCTGTACGAGGGTTCCGCGGGCGGAATCTCTTCGATGTGTACTGGTTCCTTTAAGTCCTTTCTATTTTTTATCTCTTCTATGAATGTTTTAATGTCCATTAAAGTCTTTTCCGGACTTGAGGCGCCTTTGAATTTTATAATTCTCTATGATAAAGGCGGGAGAGGGGTAGCCTTTATGTCGTTACGGGTGAGGGCCTTTTCAAGCCTGCTTTTCAGCCTTTCCGGGCCGGCTCCAAGACCTTTGGTAACGAGGTAAATATCGAGGCACGTTATACGGTCCTGTTCGTACAGGTTGTATGCTATCATGTACCAGCCGCCGAAAAACCTCAGGCCCATCGCGATAAGCACCGGTAAGCCGGCCCACCAGAGGATTTTCGCGCCCGGGTCATAACGGTAGCTCAGGGTCGACGCCTCGGTAAGGTTCGAAAGGGCGATCCTTTTACCGTCGAGTTCAATGGAGTCGCCCAGCTCCAGCCTTCCGGCGTCTTCGTACCTGACTTCCTCTTGCTCTGTCTTTACCCGGCGTTTTACGATCGTGAAGGGTTTCAGTTTCTCAACTCCCCCGTCAAGGCGGTAGAGGAGCCCGTCCTTAAGAGGCGAGAACTTAAGAGGCGTGTCCATGCCCGGCACAAACAGGTCTTCGTCAGCCTTGGTTTCAAGCGGTATCGGATTGTCATCGACACGTATCTTAAGCGTCTGCTCGAATCCGATCTGGTAGAAGGTATATCCCCCGTATCTAAGCGGATAGTTTACGTCTATAACCTGCTCCAGGGCCTGCTGGCCGCCCTTTATTATCCTGACCCTGGATTTCCACGCCCTCGGCGAGAGGGATTCATCGGTTATTTTATAGGCGGGGACCTGCCAACCGAGCCCCATCGCGAGCCTTGAGATCTTATCCTTCGGGTAATCGAGGTGAGGGGTCTCGGTATATTCCGCGGTAAAGTCATCGAGCATCAGGTTAAAGCCAGCGAACCCCTCCTTTCCCTTCCAGAGGCTCGTGAGGCGACCCGCGGTATCCGGGGAAACTGGCGTGGGAACAAGGGGCTTGAGCGTTAAATCGCCTTCGAAGGCGAAGAGATATGTAAGCGCTATCCCCAGGAAACAGATTATAATGCCGGCGTGGTATATCCAGGTAAGCCACCTGTACGGCAACCCCTTTTCCATTACGATCCAGGGGTTATCCTTTTCGATGAGCCTGAAGCCCAATTCCTCCCTCAATATCTGCCGTACTTCCGAAGCGGCGTCTTTTATGTTCTGAGTCAAATAGAATGTATGCGTCGGCTCAAAGGTTTTTGGAAATACCCTCGGGGAGAAAAGCGCCAGGTACCTTTCATATGAGCATATGACGAGGTTAAGAAACAGTATCAGCGCGAGAAGCAGGAACAGGGGGGAGGAGAAGAAGTCCAGCAGGTTGAATACGTTGACCAAAAATATGTACTTTCCCCCTGCCTTGATATAATCATCCATATTTTCACCCTGAGGGAATATGGTGCCTATCACGTAGAAAAAAATCATCAGGCCGAGGATGTATACGGAAGCGCTCAGGGAGCTGAGTTTTTTATAGATATAACCCGAAATCAAGGGCAGATTTTTCCGCAGGTAATCCGCCTTCACCGGGTTATATGATCTTATTTTTTCAGGGATAAAGGACATATCAGGTTAATTGAGATCCGGATACCGGCCGGATCTCCGTAAATTATACCGCATAAACATGCAGGCTTGGTATGCCGAGGAGTTTAGCGAGCCAGTTTACTCCGAGGAACGTCATCATCATGCAAATGAAGCCAAGGATATTAAAGACCGACGCGGGAACCCCCTTCAGCCACGGCACTCTTTTGGCGTGAAGATACATTATAAAGACGGTCCATGTTATGAGGGACCATGTCTCTTTCGGGTCCCAGCTCCAGTACTTGCCCCACGCCTCGTTTGCCCACGCCGCGCCGGAGAATATCGCGAACGTAAGGAGCGGGAAGCCGAATAGTACGAGCCTGAAGGCCGTGGAGTGAAAGCCTTCAATCGTCTCCATGGTAAGGCCGTATCCTTCGGCGAGCCCTCTTTTAAGGAGCGGCTTCATTATGAGGTAAGTGGCCTCTACCGATGCGCTCACTATGAATACCGCGTAGGAGAAGAACGCGAGTATTACGTGCCATTCGAACCAGTAGCTCCGGAGCGCCGGGGCCATAGGCTCAACCACGGGCGTTCTCGAAAGAAGCGAGTAAAGGCATGCCCCCATGGAAAGCCCGGATACAAAAACACCGGGTATAAAGATATCCTTCCATTTTCCGGAGACATAAAGGTAGGTAAGCGTCGCCGAGAGGGCAAACCACGATAAACTCTCATAAAGGGTCTGGAAAGGGGCCCTGCCGGCCTCGAACATCCTTAAGAATACGAGGCCCGCGTGAAAGACAGCCGCTGCCCATAAAACAAAGGTGGCCGCCTTCCCGACCGTGGAATTCCTCATAAGTATGTGAAAAATAAAAAGAAGAAGGGATAGCCCGTAGAGAAACGTTACAGACCAGAACAAACGCAGTTCGATCGAAAGAAGAAACGAATTCCTCGAAAGGATTAGATCATAGTTTGACATTATCTGAATTTAACACACTCCTATTTAATTTGACAAGCGGCTTCTTTGAGGTTAATATTGTGCGAGAAATGCGCTGTTACGCGGTAAAAGGCATGAAAATTTTTTAAGGCGGGGGGCAAGGGGTCGGGTTAAAACATGCTGCCTTCAGGCAGCTTTTATCCCCGTCTGAAAGGAATTTATAAAAATGAATAAATTGAGATGCCATAGTTGCGGAAGGGACCTCCCGAAGGGCACTTTGAAGTATATCGTAGAGATAAGAATCTTCGCGGACTTCGACGGCTGTCTGGAAGAGTACGACGGGGAGCTCGATGAGGGCTTAAATGAGCTTCTGGACGCCATGGAAAACGCGGACATGAAGACCCTTGAAGAAGACGTATCAAAAGAATTAATATACATACTTTGCAAAAATTGCAGGGACAAGTTCACAAGCGATCCGTTCCAGACAGGAAGGGCGATATTTGAAGGCGAGGACGCCAAGGGGACGGTACATTAATTCCCTCATGAACAGGGGAAAGTCCCTGTAAATCCAAACATTCTGATTCAGCGGCGACGTAAAATCTGAAGACTATTCTTCGAGCATTCAAACTATGCGCTACGCTGTAATCTCGGATATCCACTCGAACCTCGAGTCCCTCACCGCTTTTTTCAAAAAAATCGATACATTGGATGTTGATAAGATAATCTGTCTGGGCGATATCGTAGGATACAACGCCAACCCGAACGAATGTATCGATTTGATAAGGAAAAGAGGGGTTTTATGCATAATGGGGAACCACGACTCGAGGGCCGCGGGGCTCGAAGAGCCGGCGGACATGAACCTCCTGGCGGCAAACGCCGTTCTATGGACCCGGACAATTCTTACTGAAGAGAACAGGGAATTTCTGAAAAACCTTCCGCGCTCCATCCTTGAAGATAAGAAGTTCCTCGCCGTCCACGGGTGGATAAACGACACGGACGAGTATATTCTCGGCGCGAAAGACGCCCTCAGGAACTTCGAGCTTCTGAAAGAATACGGTAAAATAAACCTCTGTTTTTTCGGGCACACGCACGTTGCCATCTCATATCTTCACGTGGAAGGCTCGGTAGTCCTGAACGTCGATACGGAATTGAAGATAACAAAGGGGATAAGCTACCTGGTGAACCCCGGAGGCCTCGGTCAGCCGAGGGACAGAGACCCGAGCGCCCCGTTCTTAGTCTATGATACGAAGAAATCCGGGATAACGTTCTACAGGGTCGAATACGACATACAGGCGACGACAGAAAAGATCATAAAAGCGGGCCTCCCTGAGAGGCTCGCCGAGAGGTTGAAGCTCGGCTGGTAACGGATTGAACTTTTCTGCCCGTAGTTGCCACCACTTGAGCCGGCCATACTGTAGTATTATCAGGCTAACGTACCTATTTCACCTGCCATGTCGCAGTTTAGCGAATTTGCAGAAACTGAGGATTTACAGTTGAAATATGTATATCGGTATAATTAAGCCGTGGGCGTCTGGGAATATGCTCCATCGAAGTAATAGAGCATTGTATGTCTCCTGCTGTTTCGTGGGTTTTTTTATACCTTGACATTCTACGGATTGTAGAATTATACTAAGAAAAGCTTTGAAACGGTAATTTTTTTAATCGAGAAAGTTTAGCAGACTCGCGGGTTATAAAGGAGATTTGGCATGCACGGCGAAGGCATTTCATACGCTTATGGATTCTGGTCATTAGTCGTTGTCAATGTCATCCTGTTCCTCTTTTTTATTCTGAGTTTTTTAACACCGGTTAAGAAAAGGGAGTGGAGGTCTATGGGGGTCACCATAGCCTTCATAATCGCCCTCTTTACCGAGATGTACGGCTTCCCGCTGACCATCTACATTCTTACCGCCATACTCAGCAGCCGCTACCCGGCCCTGAACCCCTTTGCCCACGAGAGCGGGCACCTCTGGGTCACTTTTCTCGGAGGCGGGGCCGTGACTCTAACGGTAATACACATCGTAAGTAACGGCCTCATGGTCGCGGGGTTTTTCATAATGGCATCAGGGTGGAAGAGAGTGCACGGGGCCAAAGGCGGCCTCGTTACAGAGGGGGTTTATGCATATGTGAGGCATCCCCAGTATTCAGGGCTTTTTCTCGTTACCATCGGGCTTCTTATCCAGTGGCCTACGATAATCACAATCCTCATGTGGCCGGTTCTAATCACAGCCTATTATAAGCTTTCTAAAAAGGAGGAAGCGGATATGGGAAAGGAGTTCGGGGAGGCCTATAAAAAATATAAAGAGAGGGTTCCGATGTTCATCCCACGTTTAAGGAGAGAGGGAAGGGACTAAAACAGGTGAAGGAGGCTTTTTATGAAGCGGACAATCGTATCAATTTTTGCACTGGTTCTACTTTTTGCGGCCCAGTATTCTTACGGACAGATGGGAGATATGGAAAAACAGATGAAAGACCATATGGGCGGGATGATGGGGACGGCTGAGAATAAAGAGGCGGGTAAAAAAACTGATTTCACACGGGAAGCCGAGGCCGCCGGGGTTACCGTGAAAGTTACCTATAAAAACCCTGAAAAGAAAATCCCGGTCTTTAACGTTGCCCTGGAGACCCATTCTGTTGACCTTGATCCGTACAAATTCGATGAGATTGTGGTTTTGCGCGATGATACCGGTAAGATTTATAACGCTACCCTCGTATCTTCGTCAGGCTCGGGCCACCACAGGGAAGCTATTCTTGAATTCAAAGACGCGGAAATTTCAGAAGCGAAATTTCTTGAACTTGTGGTAAAAGGGGTAGCTGGAGTTGATGAGAGAGTATTTAAGTTCGAAGTTCAAAAAGAGATGATGAAGTAAAAAACAGAAGGGGTAAAAGTATGGAAAGTTTAGGCCCGATCTTATGGTTTATCATAATAGGCGCTCTCTTTTATTTCATGATGAGGATGGGAGGGTGTTGCGGCGGGGGCGGCCACAGCCACGGCAGGGGCTCTGACAAAGGCTGGAGCGAACCGGAACACAGGCACGAAGAGGGTCCGTCTCATGAGCACGGTAAAGAGCAGGGAGGCGGTCCGGAATCAGATAAAAAAGAACATAAACACGGGAGCGGATGTTGTTGATGCTCTTTATCCTGTAGTTTAGAATATGGAGGATAGCCATGAAATATCTCGATTGGAAAGTGGTGGGCCTTTCGGCAGGGGCGTTTTTGAGTATTACTTATGTTCTCTGCGTGGCCTATGACCTTATATTTCCAGCCCATGCGATGTATGAGGCATGGTACAAACTCCTTCCCGGCTTCAAGTGGCTCACATGGTGGAGCTTCTGTCTGGGCTTTGTGGAAAGCTTTCTCTACGGTATCTACGCTGGGCTTGTATTCGCGCCCCTGTATAATTTATTCAATATGATGCTCGGCAGCCGCGAAGATTAAGGAAGATTTTACAATGAAGCAGATTCATAGTAGCTTTAATACTTGGGTACTGCCTCGTATAGTATATCTTCAGATCGGGAAGGCTTTAGCATAAATAAAGGGAGATAATTGAATGGCGAAAGATCCTGTATGCGGGATGGATGTAGACCCGAAAAAAGCCGTCGGAAAAAGCGCATATAAAGGGCAGGCAGTTTATTTCTGCTCCTTAAAGTGCAAGGAGCGTTTTGATAAAGACCCTGAAGCCTTTATCTCAAAGGGAGAACCGCAAAAAGTAGAGCCTCATAAAGCTATGATCGCCGCGGAGGCTGGCGCCCATGAGACCGCCAAGGACCCTATCTGCGGCATGGTCGTCGAAAAAGCAAAATCCCTCAACAAAGAACAGAGCGGAAGGACTTTTTATTTCTGCAGCGATGGTTGCTTGAGGACCTTTGTGGCCCCGGAGGAAGAGCTTAAAAAGATGAAAAGGAGGGTCTCAATCGCCTTATTCGGCGTAGTGGCCCTCGCCCTTCTTAGGGCGGCCTTTTTTCTGGGTTTGGCGGCAGGGGCTACTATCCTTACATGGGCCCCGATACCCCAGCTTCCGTGGTTTACATGGGGGGTCTGGCTCTTTATCCTTGTAACCCCTGTTCAGTTCATAGGCGGGTGGAGTTTTTACAAGGGCGCGTATAACGCTATTACGAACCGGATGATAAACATGGACTTTCTCATCGCCCTGGGCACGACTGTCGCCTATGTATATTCCGTTATAGTCATATTCGCTCCAAACATTCTTCCCGTAAAGGTCGAGCAGAGGGACGTCTACTTCGAGGTCTCCGCGGTTATCATCGCCTTCGTGCTGCTCGGCAAATACATGGAGGAGATAATAAAGAAAAAATCCTCCGCCGCGGTAAGAAAGCTCCTCGACCTTAAACCCCAGACCGCTCACGTTATAAGAGAAGGTATTGAGATGGAAGTCCCGGCTGAATCCGTCCAGGTTGATGACGTCGTTGTAGTCAGGCCCGGAGAGAAGATACCCACCGACGGAGTGGTCATCGAGGGTTCGTCGGCCGTGGATGAGAAGATGATAACGGGGGAATCGATCCCCGTAGAAAAGAAAGCGGGGGATGAAGTTATAGGGGCTACGATAAATAAAGTCGGGATGCTCAGGTTCAAGGCCAGACGGGTCGGCGCCGAGACTACCCTGAGCCAGATCATAAAGATGGTCGAGGAGGCGCAGGCCTCGTCCGCTCCGATTCAGCGGATAGCCGATAAGGTATCCGGTTATTTCGTCGTAGCCGTCGTTTCGGTAGCCTTTCTCGCCTTTTTCGGATGGTGGATAGTTGCGGGTAACTTCCCTCAGGGGCTTTTATCTTTCATTGCGGTGCTTATCATAGCCTGCCCGTGCGCACTTGGTATAGCTACTCCTGCCGCATTGATGGTCGGGGTAGGTAAGGGCGCCGAGGCTGGGATATTAATTAGAGGAGGGGAGTATCTGGAGCGGGCGGAAAAACTTACAACCGTTGTCTTCGATAAAACCGGTACGCTTACAAAGGGAGAACCGTCGGTTACAAATATTTTAAGCTTCAAGGCAACGGAAGACGAGGCGCTTCTCCTCGCCGCCATATCCGAGAAAGGTTCCGAGCACCCCCTGGGTGAAGCCATCTTAAAAGCGGCAAAGATGAAAGGCATGGGAATCCCCGACCCTGACTCCTTTGAAGCTGTCCCCGGCAAGGGCGTAACGGTCGGCTACGGAGGCGAAACCATACTTTTCGGCAATAGAAAACTCATGGAAGCAAATGGCATCTCCATTGGAACCCTTGAAGATAACCTTAAAACCCTTGAAGAAGAGGGAAAGACGGCGATGATACTCGCAAGAGGTAAAAATGTCATCGGCGTTATCGCCGTTGCCGATACCCTTAAAGAGAGTTCCCTGGCCGCCGTCTCCGCCCTCGGGAAAGAAGGCGTAGAGGTCATAATGCTCACCGGAGATAATGAAAGGACGGCTAAAGCGATCGCAAGGCAGGTAGGTATAGATAATGTCATAGCAAATGTGTTACCCGGAGAGAAGGCTGGGGTTATAAAAGGGCTTCAAGCCACTGGTAAGGTCGTGGCGATGGTTGGCGACGGGATAAATGACGCGCCCGCGCTTGCCCAGGCGGATATCGGAATCGCCATCGGGAGCGGCTCGGACGTTGCTAAGGAGACTGGAGGCATAATACTCGTAAAAGACGACGTCCGGGACGTGGCCGCCGGAATAAGGCTTTCGAGGGCTACGATGAGGAAGATAAAACAGAACCTTTTCTGGGCGTTTATATACAACTCAATAGGCATCCCCATAGCGGCCCTCGGTTTCTTGAACCCTATTATCGCCGCCGCGGCGATGGCCTTGAGCTCTCTTTCTGTCGTGGCGAATTCAGCTACACTAAAGGCTTTAAAGATAGAAGTTAGTTAAACTGCCGATGCGTAAACTTATCTGGCTCTGCCCGATTATAATGGTAGCCCTTGCCGCGTGGGCATTTAAGTGGTACGGTTTTTCAATACTGTCGTCCATACTTATAGCTTTGCTTCTCGTCTGTCCGGTGATTATTCTCTGGGGAGTTATCAGGGTATACAAACGTCCGATAGAACTTCCGGTCGAAAAGCCCCCTCATACCCGCGGCATGTCTCTTGACTGGGCCGCCCCTTTTTATGATTTTTACTGCCCGAAGATAGGGCTGGGGAGGGCCTTCCGCAGCGAAACTTTGCGCTTAGCGAAACTGAAAAACGGCGAACATGTTCTTGATGTCGGCTGCGGCACCGGGGTCCTGACACGGCTTGCCGCCGAGGCGATAGGCCCGGAAGGCAGGGCCTTTGGCATAGACCCCGGGGTAAAGATGATAGCCATAGCGAGAAAGAGCGCGAAGCTTGAGGGGAGCAGGGCGGAATTCAGGCTCGGTGTGATAGAAAACCTGCCCTTTGAGGACAGTAGCTTCGATTGCGTCCTTTCAAGCGCGATGATACACCACCTGCCTCCTGACCTCAAAGTTAAAGGCCTTTCCGAGGTAAGGCGGGTCTTAAAGCCGGGCGGGCGCCTCGTCGCTGTCGATATCGGCAGGCCTACAAATCCCCTCTGGTGGGCCTTATTATGGCCTTTACTCTTCTGGCACTATACAAAAGACCATCTCTCCAGGGAGGCTTGATAATTATTTTCTTCAGGCAGGGTTCTCAAAAGTCGATATTGTCGGACACTGGATGGGGCTTTTAACCTTCTGGCTCGCGTATAAAAAATAAAAAGCTATCCTCTTGCGGGTTCAGGGTTATACCCTGAACCCGATATCTCATTCAAAAACGGCACTTATTTTCAACTCTCTGCTGTAGAGGTCTTTGCGCACTGACTGTGCGCTTCGGTATGGGGCTTGGCTCACTACCGCCTCAACCCTCCTCGCTCGCTGCTTAGGCCGGTTCATCTCGCCCGTCCATGGGCTCGACCATTTGGGCTTTTGCTTCGCAAAAGCATAGTAGGTTGGGTTAGCGGAGCGTAACCCAACAGTCTTAGAAGAACAAAGATTACCCGCCTATCAGGCTCATCGTCCGGCTGCATTTCTTGAAGATATTTTCATTATTTATATTATGCTTCTCGGGTTTCGACATTACAGCCTTGAAAAGGAGGTCTTCGATCGCTTCGTCCGGCGACCCGTCCCGAAGGGCTTTCCTTACGTCTATCTCCGTGTCCGAGAAAAGGCACATCCTTATCTTGCCGTCCGAGGTAAGCCTCAGACGGTTGCACGAGCCGCAGAAGTGATCCGAGATAGGGCTTATGAAACCGACCTCTCCCGGCGCGTCCTTGAACCTGTACCGACGCGCGGGCCCTGCCCCGTTTGCCGTGTCCACTACCGGCTCAAGCGGTTCAACGCGCTCGATCATCTCTTTTAATTCTTTCGCGGTTACGCACTTGTCCCTCTGCCAGCCTTCGGTTGCGTTAAAGGGCATGTACTCGATGAAACGTATATGGTAGGGCTTTGTCTTCGACATGAGCGCGAACTCCGTTATCTCGTCGTCGTTAAAGCCCTTTATGACGACCATGTTTATTTTAACCGGGGTCAGCCCTATCCGCTCCGCCTCTTCAAGGCCGTCGAGGACCTCTTTAAGATTATCTCCCCTCGTCATCTTTAGGAAACGTTCCCTTTTAAGGGAGTCGAGGCTCACGTTGACCCGCTTGAGCCCGGCCGCTCTTGAGCCTTTCCGGCGAAGTCCTTTAAAAGAACTCCGTTTGTGGTAAGGCTCAGGTCCTTTAGCCCCTTGAGGGATGAGAGGCTTGTCAGGAATTCTATTATGCCCTTCCTGACAAGGGGTTCCCCGCCCGTAACCCGTATCTTCGATACGCCGTGGGCGACGGCTATCCGCGCTATCCTTAAAAACTCCTCGTAGCGGAGTATCTCCTTTGACTCGATCAGCTCTATGCCCTCCGGGGGCATGCAGTAGACGCACCTTAAGTTGCACCTGTCGGTGATCGAAATCCTCAGGTAATCTATCTTCCGTTCGTATGAATCGACTAAGTTATCCATAAATTTTACCTCAGTCCAGCGGCTCCTCCATTTCGGACCTTCTCGTTGTGCCGGGTTTTGAACCGTTATCCATCATGAAGAAATTCGTTGAACGCGCCTTTTCTTTAGCGGTCGATTTTTCCGTGGGCGCAGTGCCCGCCTTGAAGACCTCGAACAGAGGGTCCTCGGTCGAGGGGCCCGCTAAAAGACCGTTTTCAGGGTCGATCTTTACGAACTCCACGCCTTCCGGTATCTGAAAGTTTCTTACCGGGGTTCCAGCCGTAGCCTCTTTCATGAACTTAAGCCATATGGGGAGCGCCGCCATCGCCCCTGTTTCTTTTCTTCCGAGCTGCTTCTGCTCATCGTACCCGACCCACGTGCCCGCCGCGAGGCCCGGCACGTACCCTATGAACCACGCGTCGTCCAGATCGTTCGTTGTCCCGGTTTTACCGGCGGCAGGCCTGCCGAGGGCTTTTGCCCTCTGGCCGGTGCCTCTTTCGATTACGCTCTGAAGAAGGCTCGTCATGACGTAAGAGGTCGCCGGATTTAATACCGGGGTCAGGTTTGGAGAGTTCTCTTCAAGGACCGCGCCTTCCTTATCGAGTATCTTTGTCACGAAGAGCGGCTGGGGCCTGTTGCCCAGATTGGCGAAGGTTGAAAAAGCCGTCGTTAGTTCCATGAGCGACACGGAAGACGACCCAAGGGCGAAGGAAAGGTCCCTGTTCAAAGGCGTTGTGATGCCGAGGGACCTCGCGTATGTTATGGCGTAATCGACCCCGATATCCTTTAATATCTTAATGGTGATTATGTTCCTGGACCGTGCCAGGGCCGTCCTTACCGTGGTAGGCCCGAGGAACTGCTCGTCATAGTTCCTCGGCCTCCACTGGCCCTCGTTAACCACCTCGTCGAAGACGAGGGGCGAGTCCATTACGATGGTGGCGGGGGTGTAGTTTTTATCTATCGCTGCCGCGTATATTACAGGTTTAAAGGCCGACCCCGGCTGCCTTAAAGACTGCGTGGCCCTGTTGAACTGTGTCTTGGAAAAATCAGAGCCGCCGACGAGAGCGCGCACGAAACCCGTCTCGGGCTCTATGGCAAAGAGAGACGCCTGGGCGGAAGGGGGCTGTTCAAGCCTTAAAGGTATGGGAGAGGAGTTAGCGCTTGAAGAGTCCTTTACCATTACCTCTATGACGTCGCCCGGATGGAAAAGGCGCTTGAGATCAGCGTACTTTCCGTCCGGCTCGTTCGTCGGATTGTACAGCTTCGCCCATTCGAGATCCGGCCTGGAAATTACCCCCTGAAGGCTTCCCACGGCGGCGTTTAAAGACATATCCTTCAAATTTACCGAGGTAATAACGCCCTCATACGGTGTGCCTTCTTCAAGGCGGAGGTTATGGATCTTTTTATCGGTTTCAGCGAGGAAGGCGTCGATATCTTCCTTTGATTTCAGGGTGGAAAGAGCCCCCCTGTAGCCCCTTCTTTTGTCATATTCCCTGAGCCCGTCCCGAACGGCGGCGTTGGCGGCCTTCTGCATCTCCACATCAAGGGTCGTGTAGACCTTGAGGCCCCCTTTGTAGAGGAGATCATCGCCGAATTTTTCCTCGATGTACCTCCTTACCTGTTCGGTGAAATAAGGGCCCACCCAGAGGGTATCGGTCTTCCTGGGCCTCAGCCTTAGTTTTTCATTTATAGCCCTCTCCGCGGCCTCACGGGTTATAAACTGTTCCTCAAGCATCCTGTTGATGATAAATTCCTGGCGTTTTTTGGAAAGCTCAAGGTTCGCGTAGGGCGAATATCTGCTCGGCGCCTTTGGAAGGCCGGCGATAAGGGCCGATTCGGCTATGTCGAGTTCATTGACGTCTTTTCCGAAGTATGTCTCGGCGGCTGTCTGAACGCCATAGGCGCCGTTACCGAAGTATATCTGGTTAAGATAAAGGTTCAGTATCTCGTCCTTATTCAGGTTCTTTTCGATCCTGTAAGCCATTATGATCTCGCGGGCCTTCCTCGAAACCTTCCTTTCGGAAGTGAGGAAGAAGCTCTTGGCGACCTGCTGGGTGATCGTGGACCCCCCCTGGACAATTCTACCGGCCATGATGTTCTTGTAGAGGGCCCTGAAGATACTCGTGTAGCTTATGCCCTCGTGCTCAAAGAACTTTGTATCCTCCGCCGCGAGAAACGCGTTTATAAAATGCTTCGGCATCCTGCTCAGAGGGACTACGACCCTCCGCTCTATGTAAAATTCGCCGATTATCCTGCCGTCGTTGGAGTAGACCTGCGTGACAAGGTTTGGATGATAATCCTCGAGGGTGTTAAGGGAAGGAAGGTCGCGAGTGAAGTAAAAATATGAACCGAGCCCCGCCATAAGAAGCCCCGCCGCTATTAAAAGAAAAAGTTTTAAAAGACGCATTTTTTTTACAGCACGCCGCGACTCCTGGCCGCGCGCCGCATTCATCCTTGTTGGATAGCTCTTCCGGGCAGAACCCGATAATACGCCCCGGAAACCGCCTTAAAGCCTTTCGTTACTCGTCTGGCAGGCCGCTTCTTAACGTATATTAAAAATATAACAAAAATACTGTGATAAAGCAATGATTAAAGGCCTTTTCCTAAAACCCTGAGGCAGCGCAATTAATCGATTCCGGGCCTATTCAGTTATTGAAAATTTAAGCTTTTTGCGTTAAATTATATGTATATGGTCAGATTAGAGGAAATTCTTGAAAAAGCGGCCGCTTACAACCCGACCGCCGACCTGGATATTATTAAGAAGGCATACGTGTTTTCAGGTATGGTCCATCAGGGCCAGGTCAGGGTCTCGGGAGAACCTTACCTCAATCACCCCCTTGAAGTCGCCAACATACTTGCGGCCCTTAAAATGGACCCGCAGACCCTGGCGACTGGGCTCCTTCACGATACCGTGGAGGATACTCATACCACGGTGGAGAAGATCGAAGAGGTTTTCGGACCCGAGATCGCCCAGCTCGTGGACGGGCTTACCAAGTTAAGCCGCATTACCTTTGATAAGAAAGAGGACCATGACGCCGAGAACTTCCGCAAGATGATCCTTGCCATGGGCAAGGACATAAGGATCATCCTTGTAAAACTCGCGGACAGGCTCCACAACATGAGGACTCTGGGCGCCCTTGACCCGGCCAGGCAGAAGAAGATCGCGAGAGAGACCATCGACATATACGCGCCGCTGGCTAACAGGCTCGGCATCGGATGGATAAAGACCGAGCTTGAAGACCTCGCGTTTATGTACCTCGAGCCGGAGAGATACGCCTGGCTCAAGGAGAGGGTGGAAAAGGAGAATGACTTCAGGGAAAATTACATAAAAGAAGTCAAGGGGATGATCGAGGAGAAGCTCACGGAACAGAAGATCGAAGGCGAGGTGACCGGCAGGCCCAAACAGCTCTACAGCATCAATAAAAAGATGGTCGACCAGGACGTGGAATTCGAGAACATATACGACATCATCGCCTTCAGGGTCACCGTAAAAAGCGTAAAGGACTGTTACGAGGTTCTCGGGATCGTCCACTCGATATGGAAGCCCGTGCCCGGAAGGTTCAAGGACTATATAGCGATACCCAAGGCCAACATGTACCAGTCGCTCCATACGACCGTTGTAGGCCCTTACGGGGTAAGGATGGAAGTGCAGATCAGGACTGAGGAGATGCACAGGGTCGCCGAGTACGGTATCGCGGCGCACTGGAAATACAAGGAAGGAAAGATATTCGACCGTAAGGACGAGAAAAGCTTCGCCTGGCTGAGGCAACTCCTTGAATGGCAGAGGGATCTGAAGGATTCAGACGAGTTCCTGGAGTCGTTGAAGGTCGACCTTTTCCCGACGGAAGTCTTTGTGTTCACCCCCAAGGGCGCCGTCAAGGAATTCCCGGCCGGGGCGACCCCGGTTGATTTCGCCTACGCCATTCATACGGATGTAGGGAACAGGTGCTCGGGGGCAAGGGTAAACGGCAGGATGGTTCCCCTGAAGTATAAACTCAGGAACGGCGATGTCGTGGAGATAATCACTTCCCAGGGCCACAATCCGAGCAAGGACTGGCTTAAGTTCGTCATAAGTTCGAGGGCAAAGACGAGGATAAGGCACTGGATAAAGACCGAGGAGAGGACTGAGAGCATCGCCCTCGGTAAGGAAATCTGCGAAAAAGAGTTCAGCAAGCACGGGCTTGAATACGCGAAGCTTATTAAATCGGGCGACATTGAAAGGATCGCCCGCGACGGTTTCGGGATACAGGGTATAGACAGCCTCCTTGCGTCAATAGGTTACGGGAAGGTGTCGGTCCTGCAGCTTCTCGGGAAGATCCTGCCTCAGGATAAGATCGAACCGAAGCATAAGTTCTCATTCCTCAAGATGTTCGACAAGTTGAAACCCGGATCCAAAGTCGAGAAAGGGGCCAACGCCGTCATTGTCCGCGGGGTGGAAGACGTCATGGTAAGGTTCGCCAAATGCTGCAATCCGCTTCCGGGCGACGAGATCCGGGGTTTTATAACCCAGGGGCAGGGTGTGGCGATCCACGCGGCGGGCTGCCCGAACCTTATCAATATCGATAAAGAGAGAAGGATAGAAGTGGCATGGGATAAGAAGGCCATGGCGGCAAGGCCGGTAAAGATCCAGGTGATATCAAGGAACGAGAAAGGTCTTCTCGCCGAGATGTCAAACGCGATAAAGGCCGCTGACGCTAATATCTCGAGCGCCGATATAAGGACCAACAGCGAGAACAGGGCCGTGTGCACGTTTGAGGTCGAGGTAAACGACCTGGCGCACCTTAAATCGATAATAAAATCCCTGCAGAAGATTAAAAAAGTTCTGAAAGTGGAACGCATCAGGAAGGATCTATCCAAGGAAAGCGATCAGGAAAGTTCTCTCTGACAGGGCTCCGGAAAAGAGCGGCCTGCCGGATAATTCAAAATTCTCCGCCATAAATGACGGAGAATTTTGATGGTATGGTAAGGAAAAATCACTTATATTTGCCAGCCTTGACCCGCAGCTAAAGCGACGGGATTGCGGCTGGCAGACCCATTCCATGATAAGGAGGGCCAGTGAGAAAACAGGAGATAAAGACAAACTGGGCCCCGGCCGCGATCGGCCCCTACTCGCAGGGGATTAAGGCGGAAGGCATGATATTCCTCTCCGGCCAGATACCGGTTGATCCGCTTTCCGGCGAAGTAATCCCAGGCGGCATAGCCGCCCAGACAAGGCAGGTTCTGAAAAACCTGCGGATGGTCCTTGAGGAGGCGGGAGGGGGCCTTAACGACGTAGTAAAAACTACGGTCTTCCTCAAGGATTTATCAAAGTTCGGCGAGATGAATAGCGTCTACGGAGAATATTTCGCGCAGCCTTATCCGGCAAGGGCTACCGTCGGTGTAAACGCTTTGCCCAAAGGGGTTGAAATAGAGATAGACGCGATAGCGGTAATAGACGATAAAAAATAAAAATGCCTGGCGGGATTATTTCCGGGGATAAGCCCGGGGAGCTTCAGTTCCAGAGACGGTGCTTTAAGGTCATGCGCCAGTATTGTAAAAAGTTGTAGCCGTAGAAAAGTTTTTCAGCTAAAATCCCTGCCTGCCTGTTTACAGCCGGCAGGGATAGTTTACAGAAAGGATTGAGGGGGGAATCTTATCAGGCCGCCTTTGTAACGGCGCCCGAGCGTATGCACCTGGTACAGACCGTTATTTTCTTTGTCTTACCCTGGTGAATCGCGCGTACTGTCTGCAGATTAGGATTCCATCTTCTTTTGGTCTTATTATGCGCGTGGCTGACGTTATTGCCAAAGCCTGGACCCTTTCCGCATATATCGCATTTGGCTGACATGTTCCTGCTACCTCCAGTTAAAAAATTTATGAATCTAAAATCTAACACAGATTTTTTAGTTTTGCAAGTTTTTTTAAACCGTAGCCCTGGAACCCGAGAAAATGAAAAGACGCGTTTACCTCGCCCTATCAGGATTTTTCATGGTATTTGTTCTGTACCTTTTTATCGATTTCGCCAGGGACACGGAAAATTACATACAGGAGGCTTACAGGGCCGATGCTATCGTGGTCCTGACCGGAGGAAAGGGCAGGGCTCGGGTCGGGCTTAATCTTTTAAGGAAAGGCTCGGCAGGGTTACTTATAATAAGCGGGGTAAACAGGGACGCTGACCTCGACTCGATATTCCTTAATCAGATAAGCGGCCCCGAGAGGGTTAATATAATTTTAGAGAAGAGGTCGAGAAGCACATATGAAAACGCCGTTGAGGTAAGAAGGCTTATGGAGGAGAGGGGCCTTAAGTCAATGCTACTTATCACGTCGGTATATCACATGAAAAGGGCGGCCTATGTCTTCAGCAAAGTTATGCCGCCGGGGATAAAAGTAGCGACATATAGCGTCAAAACCACGAGCTTCGACGAAAAAAAATGGTGGTTCGGTAATTCGCTCGCGATCCTTGCCGTTGAGTTTATAAAATACTACTGGTACGTGATACGGTTTTCCCTGAGCCATTTTACTTTAGCTCGGGCAAGATGAACTGATTTTCAGCGGCCTGCCGATTCACAGGAACCGGAAAGAGGAACCGGATTTGAAGGGACGAACCATGTTATGTTGGTAAAAATAGAAACAGTTTTTTAGCGGCTTTTTATCCGGAGGCTAATATTCCTTGACAGGTTAATCCGTTGTGATAAAATTTTAAACCTCTTGGTTTTTTAGTTGTAAAAACTTCAAACCATAATTTAATTTTTTTATGGTTCTGCGGGAGTAGCTCAGTTGGTAGAGCGCAACCTTGCCAAGGTTGAGGTCGCGGGTTCGAGACCCGTCTCCCGCTCCAGAAAATCCGGTCCCCCATGCTTTATTCATCATTTCAGGTGTCTGTATGAAAAACACAAGCAGGATGGAAACCCTCAAGTCCTACCTTGAGACAAAGGGGCTTAAATCAACCTCGCAGAGGGATTTTATAGTTGATATATTCTTTAAAACGAATACGCACATAAGCCTGGAAGAACTTCTCAAAAAGGTTAAGAGGAAGACCCCGAATATCGGCTACGCGACCGTTTACAGGACGATGAAGATTCTCACAGAGTGCGGGTTAGCCGTGGCAAGGCAGTTCGGTGACGGCCAGACAAGGTACGAGAACATCCCCGAGGACGGGCATCATGACCATATCATATGCATAAAATGCTCGAAGATAGCCGAATTCCAGAACCAGAAGATCGAGCAGCTTCAGGCAGAGGCAGCTAAAAAACTCGGTTTTACCGTCATTAACCACAAGCTCGAGCTCTACGGCTACTGCGACGACTGCGCGTAAAAAAAATACCCCCCTGTTGAAAAAGAATGTTATTACCATCTATGGCGCCCATGCCTGGATCCGGCGGTTGCGATTGGCCTAAAACCTCTCGTGAAGCCTCAGAATAAGCGGATAAGCCTATAAATTGTATAAGAACTGCCCGCCGTTAGTAATGATGGAGGATATATCCATTGAAAATGCATAGCGTTTACCCTTCCCGAAAAAAAGTTGCGCGGTAAGAGCGAATAGAATTTTTAAAGTCCTGCGCGAGACGCCGTTCTTTTTCAGGTACCACATGAAGGATATTTTTAACGTCCTTCGCGAAACGCCGCTTATTTTCAGGTTCTCCATATAGGACTCTGAAAAAACTTACATTTGGAAGATTAAGCGCGGCAAGACGCGGGGAGCTTCAACTTTAAATAACGAAGAAAATATACGCAAAAAAGACCTCAAAAGGCTCTCCCTGATTACCAAAACTCTTCTACCAAACCTCTTTAAATTATGTTAATCTTTTTATACCTATGCAGCATTCAAATTTCGTGCATCTGCACCTCCATACCCAATACAGCCTCCTTGACGGAGCCATAAGGCCGGAGGCCCTGATCGACCTGGCCCGTGACTTCAAGATGCCGGCCGTCGCGATGACGGACCACGGGAACCTTTTCGGGGCGGTCGAGTTCTACCAGAAGGCCATGGCAAAAGGGATAAAGCCTATTATCGGGTGCGAGACATACGTGGCGCCAGGTAAAATGACCGACAAGAGCACCCCTTCAAGAGGTGAAGTCGCCTTCCATCTTGTGCTGCTGGTTAAAAACTTCAAGGGTTACCAGAATCTGTGCAACCTCCTTTCCAGGGCGTACATCGAGGGCTTCTATTACAGGCCCAGGGTGGATAAGGAACTCCTCAGGGAATTTAACGAAGGGCTTATAGCCTTGAGCGCCTGCCTTCACGGGGAGGTGTCGTATAACATAAGCACGGGGCGGATGGATCAGGCCATGAAGGCCGCCGCCGAATATAAGGAGATTTTTTCCAACAGGCGCTTTTATCTGGAGCTGCAGCATAACGGGATCGAAGAGCAAGAAAAAGTAAACTCATCACTCCTTGAAATAAGCCGTAAGCTCGATATACCGGTCGTGGCGACCAATGACTGCCATTACCTTAAGAGAAAAGACGCCAGGGTCCACGACGTTCTCCTCTGCATCCAGACCGGGACCACCGTAAATTCAACAAACAGGCTCAAGTTCGCGACCGACGAATTCTACGTAAAATCCCCCCAGGAGATGATCGAATCGTTCAAGGACATACCGGAAGCCGTTACGAATACCATAGAAATAGCCGAAAGGTGCAATTTCGAGATGAAGCTCGGAGAGCACCATCTCCCCGATTTTCCGGTCCCGGCCGGCGAGACGCTCGACAGTCTCATTGAGTCGAAGGCAAAGGCAGGGCTTGAAAGAAGGCTTCACGCGCTTCATGCCTCGGGAAGCGACGTCGAACCCCTCAGGTGGCAGTATTACGAAAGGCTGCAGAAAGAGCTTAACGTTATAAAGAAAATGGGCTTTTCCGGGTATTTTCTCATAGTCGCCGATTTTATCGAGTACGCCAGGGGCAGAGACATCCCAGTGGGCCCCGGAAGGGGCTCAGCCGCCGGGAGCCTGGTCGCGTACTCCCTGCGGATCACGAACCTGGACCCCATAAAATATAACCTCCTCTTTGAGAGGTTCTTGAACCCGGACCGGATCAGCCTCCCTGATATAGACATCGACTTCTGCTTTGAAAAAAGGGATGAGGTTATAAGATACGTTACGGAGAAGTACGGCTCCGATAACGTAACCCAGATAATAACATTCGGGCAGATGAAGGCAAAGGCATGCATACGCGACGTCGGCAGGGCGCTCGATATGCCTTACGGGGATGTGGACAGGATCGCAAAGCTTGTCCCGAACCAGATTAATATTACGATCGAAGAGGCCCTGGAACAGGAACCGAGGCTCCTTAAACTGACCAAGGAAGACCCCAGGGTAAAGGAACTCATAGACGTCGCCATAGCCCTTGAAGGACTCCCGAGGCACGCCTCCACGCACGCGGCGGGCGTGGTCATCTCCAACAGGCCTCTTCCAGAGTATCTTCCCCTCTACAAGGGGCAGAAGGAAAATATCATTACGACCCAGTATCCGATGAAAGACGTTGAGAAGATCGGACTCGTAAAATTCGACTTCCTCGGCCTTAAGACCTTAACCGTTATAGATAAGACCGTAAAGCTTGTAAGGAGCAAAAGGGGCGCCGAGATAGATATAGATAATCTTTCCCTTGACGACGCGGCTACTTTCAATCTTGTCGCAACAGGCAATACAAACGGCATATTCCAGCTTGAAAGCTCGGGGTTGAAAGACCTTTTAAGGAAGCTTAAACCGGAGACGTTCGAGGAAATGATAGCCGCCGTGGCCCTCTACAGGCCCGGCCCGCTCCAGAGCGGGATGGTCGACGATTTCATAAACCGGAAACACAAGAGAGTGCCGATACAGTACGAAGTGGACCAGCTTAAGGAGATACTGGAGAACACTTACGGCGTTATGGTATACCAGGAACAGGTAATGGAGATAGCCAAGGTTCTGGCCGGCTTCACCCCCGGGGACGCGGATATGCTCAGGAAGGCGATGGGCAAAAAGCTCCCGGAAGAGATGCTGGTGCAGAGGGCAAAGTTCCTCGACGGCGCCAAAAAGAAAAACATCCCTCCTAAAAAGGCCGAGAGGATTTTTGAACTCATGGCCAAGTTCGCGGGTTACGGGTTTAATAAGAGCCACAGCGCCGCGTACGCGTTGATAGCTTACCAGACGGCGTATCTCAAGGCCCATTATCCGGTAGAATTCATGGCCGCTCTCTTCGGTTCCGACATGGGGAATACCGACCAGGTGGTAAAGTACATTAATGAATGCAAGGATACGGGTATAGCCGTGGACCCGCCGAGCCTTAATGAAAGCTCGATGGAGTTCACGGTCTCAGGCGACAGGATAAGGTTTGGGCTGGCGGCCATAAAAAACGTCGGCTCCGCTGCGATAGAAGAGATTTTATCTGTAAGAAATGAGGCGCCTTTTACGTCCCTCCTCGATTTTTTAAGCAGGGTCGATTCAAGGAAGGTCAACAAAAAAGTCGTGGAAAGCCTCATAAAGTCCGGGGCATTCGATTTTTCAGGGAAGGGCAGGGCTGAACTCCTGAGTTCCCTTGACGTAGCCATGGACACCGCCCAGGGGGTACAGAGGGACAGGAGTATCGGACAGTCGTCCCTGTTCGTTTCTTCCGAGATTGCCGCGGGGGCGCCGTTAAAGATGGGCGGACCTGTTACCGTGCCGCAGTTGAGCGACAAGGAACTTTTAACGTTTGAGAAGGAGACTCTCGGTTTTTATTTTTCTTCCCATCCCCTCGCGCCTTACAAAAAAGAACTCGAGATGTACACGACGGGCCCTATCGAGTCTCTCGGCGATAAGGCGGATAAGAGCGAAGTCGCCGTAGGCGGCGTTATAACCGAACTCAAGGAGATAACCACCAAAAAAGGCGACCGCATGGCTTTTATACGGGTGGAAGACCTGACGGGTTCCGTCGAGGTCGTCATCTTCTCGGACCTTTATAAGGAGAGGAGAGACGAAATATCCTCGGACAAGGCCCTGATTATAACCGGAAGGCTTGATAAGGAAGAAGACGAGATAAAGCTCGTGGCGACCGACCTCGCTCCCATCGAAGAAGCGGGGAAACTGAAGAAGATAAGGGCAAGGGAGACGCATATCTTAATCCCGTTTCAGGAACTGGACTCAACGAAGCTCGGGGAGTTAAAAGACATACTTAAGACCAGCCCCGGGGCTTCGCAGGTATTTCTCCACCTTCTTTACCCGGACGACGGGGAGGTCGTCATCGGCGTCAGCGAAGGACTCAAGGTAAGCCCGTCGGAAGAGCTTCTTTGTAAAATAAAAGGTATCGCCGGCGGGGCATTGATAAAGCCGCAGCAAGGCCGCGGCGGAAAGAACAGAATGAAGCAGGGGGAGCCTTGAATGGTTTTCAGACACTGGCTTGAATTCGAAAAACCGGTAGAAGAAATAGAAAAAAGGATTGAGGAGCTCAAGGCCTATAAGACCGATTCGTCCTTCGGGTCAACCGAAGAGATAGACCGGCTTGAGAAGAAGGCCAGGAATATTCTTAAGGAAATCTATTCCAGGCTTTCTCCCGCTCAGGTGCCGATGGTCGCGAGGCACCCGGACAGGCCTTATACGCTCGATTACATACATAATATTTTCGAGGACTTCATAGAACTCCACGGGGACAGACGGTTCAAGGACGATCCCGCTATCGTCGGAGGGCTGGCCAGGTTTGAAGGCAAGCCGGTAGTAATAGTAGGGAACCAGAAAGGCAGAAGCACGAAGGAAAAGGTCTACAGGAACTTCGGCATGCCTCATCCCGACGGGTACAGAAAGGCCCTGCGTCTTATGGAACTCGCCGAGCGTTTTAAATTGCCGGTGTTTACGTTTATTGACACCCCCGGCGCGTATCCCGGGGTCGAGGCTGAGGAACGCGGGCAGTCGGAGGCGATAGCCACGAACCTCATGAGGATGTCTACCCTGAAGTCCCCTATAATAAGCACCGTGATAGGAGAAGGCGGGAGCGGCGGGGCCCTTGCCATAGGGGTCGCCGACAGGCTTCTCATGCTCGAATTCTCGACCTATTCCGTCATATCCCCCGAAGGCTGCGCCGCGATACTCTGGAAGGACGGCAGCAAGGCGGACCTTGCCGCAAAAGCCCTTAAGATAGATTCCGCGGAGCTATCCAAGCTCGGCGTAATCGACAGGATAATAAAAGAACCGATAGGAGGGATTCACAGGGACCCTCAGGCGGCATATAAAAACCTCAAAACAGCCTTAATCTCCGTTCTGAAAGAGCTTAAATCCCAATCGATCGAAAGCCTTGTTGAAAGCCGGTATAAGAAGTACCGTAACATAGGCGCGTTTATAGAGGACAAAAGGTTTTAGCTGTTGCCTGACCGGGGGGCTGCCTTGCAGAGGTAAACGGCTAAATACCAGTTGATTTTTATCCTGGAATAAATTAAGCTATCATATTAATATTTAAAAAGAAATTTTACCATCATGAAAAAAAGACCCGCATCTATCGAAGGGCTCAGGAGCCGCATTGACACGGTCGACTTAAAGATCCTGAACCTACTTAACGCAAGGGCCAGGCTTGTCATCGGTATAGGAAAGGCCAAGTCGAAGGAGAACAGGGAGTTCTACGCGCCAGAGAGGGAAAGGGAGATATTCAGGCAGCTTACCGGGAAAAATAGAGGGCCTTTCCCGAACCATGCGTTAAAGAACGTATTCAAGGAAATTATGAGCGCGTCGCTATCGCTGGAGAAGCCTATAAAGATCGCTTTTCTGGGACCAGCGGCGACTTTTACTCACCAGGCATGCATGCGGTATTTCGGGCGTTCAGGCGAGTTTGTGCCGAAAAAAGATATCGCCGACGTCTTTGACGATGTGGAAAAGGGCAGGGTTGATTTCGGGGTCGTGCCTATTGAGAACACAACAGAGGGCGTTGTAAGCCACACCCTTGACATGTTCGTCTCCTCTCAGCTCAAGATATGCGCCGAGGTGATGTTCGAGGTCTCTCTCGCGCTCATTAACAAGACCGGCAGGACGTCGGACATAGTAAAGGTATGCTCGCATCCGAACCCCCTGGCCCAGTGCAGGACATGGTTAAAGAACAATCTGCCCAATACCCTTGTCTTTGACGTTTCATCGACGGCCCTGGCGGCCCAGATGGCCTCAGAGGACAGGGGTGTAGCCGCGATAGCGAGCGTGGCCGCCGCTGATATCTATGATCTGCGCGTCATTGAGAAAAACATAGAGGACAACGCCAATAACTTCACAAGATTTCTGGTCATATGCAAAAAGGACGGCAAAAAAACAGGGGCTGATAAGACCTCCATCATGTTCGCGATAAAGGACGCCCCCGGGGCTTTATATTCGATGCTTAAACCTTTCGCCAGAAGAAATATCAACCTTACCAAGATAGAGTCCAGGCCCCTCAAGACAAAGGCGTGGGAATACGTTTTTTTCGTTGACCTTGACGGACATATATCGGATAGAAAGGTCAGGGAGTCTATCTCGGAACTCGAGGAGCTCTGTTCATTTCTGAAGGTTCTTGGCTCGTATCCGAAATCCCGGTAAGGTTCAAACAAAACCCAAAAGGCTGACAAATGATCGCCATGGATAAGGTCTTGAAGCTGTCCGTTCCGAAAAATATAAGCTCTCTCATCCCGTATCCGCCGGGCAAACCCATCGAGGAACTCGAAAGGGAACTCGGGATAACCGGGTCGATAAAGCTCGCGAGTAATGAAAACCCGCTGGGGCCGTCGAAAAAGGCGGTCGACGCGGTCGCAAGGGCGCTCTGGAACCTCCACAGGTATCCGGACGGGAGCTGTTACTACCTCAAGGAAAAGCTCTCAGGCGTCCTCGGGATATCGCCCGAGGCGCTCATCTTCGGCAATGGTTCTAACGAGATAATCGAACTCCTCGCGCGGACTTTTTTAAAGAGGGGCGAAGAGGCCGTAATGGCGGTCCCGTCTTTCGCGGTCTATCCGATCGTCGTTAAATCCGTTGGCGGCAAGGCCGTCGAGGTCCCCCTTAAGGATCTGCGCCATGACCTTGAAGCCATGGCTGAACGCATCAATAAAAAAACAAGGATTGTTTTCATAGCGAACCCGAATAACCCCACCGGGACTGTCGTCGGGAGAGCCGAGTTCGACAGGTTTATGAAGAAAGTCCCAGAAGGGGTAATAGTCTGCGTCGATGAGGCGTACCATGAATTCGTCCAGAGCCGGGACTTCCCTGACACGGTCGCGTACATAAGGGAAGGGAACCCTCTCATCCTTTTAAGGACGTTTTCCAAGATTTACGGGCTTGCGGGCCTCAGGGTAGGTTACGGCATGGCGAACCCAATGATGATAGATTACATGAACAGGGTACGTCAACCCTTTAACGTGAATTCCCTCGCCCAGATAGCCGCTATAGCCGCGCTTGAAGACACTGAGCATCTCAGGATGACAAGAGAGAACAACACGATCGGGCTAAAGTACCTCTTCAGGGAGTTGAATGCCCTCGGGTTTGAATGCGTGCCCACCGAGGCGAATTTTTTCCTTATAAAATTAAAGCCCGGGGACGGAAAAAGGGTCTACAACGAGCTTCTTAAAAAGGGCGTTATCGTGAGATCCATGGCGAGCTACGGGATGCCTGATTATATCCGCGTGACGGTGGGGCTCCCGGAAGAGAATAAGAGGTTTATGGAAGCCTTTAAAAAGTTGGTTCGCTGAGGCATAAGGGCCTTTTGGCCGCGGCCACATTATTGAGCACAATATAACCGGAGGGGTTTTATGATAATCGTATTAAGAAAGGACGCCACCCAGGAAATAATAGACCATGTGGTGGAAAAGATAAAAAGCACGGGGCTTGCCGTACATATCTCCAAGGGCAAGGAGAGGACTATCATAGGCGCCATAGGAGATGAGACGCTCCTCTCTTCCATACAGCTTGACGCTCTTCCAGGGGTTGAGAATGTCATGGCTATATTGAAGCCGTACAAGCTTGTAAGCAGGGAGTTCAGAAAAGAGGGGACCGTGATAGATTTGAGCGGTATAAGGATCGGGGATACCGTTGTGACGGTAATAGCCGGACCCTGCAGCGTTGAGAACAGGGACTCTCTTGTGGATTGCGCGAAAAAGGTCAAGGAATCGGGAGCGAAGATACTTCGTGGAGGGGCCTTTAAGCCCAGAACCTCCCCTTACGACTTCCAGGGCCTCGGGTTTGAGGGGCTTAAGTTACTCGCCGAGGCCAGAAAAGTGACGGGATTGCCCATTATAAGCGAACTCATGGACCCCAGGGATACGGAGATCTTCTGCGATTATGTCGACATAATACAGATAGGGGCCAGGAATATGCAGAACTTCAGGCTTCTTACCGAAGTGGGAAAGATTAAAAAGCCCGTGCTTCTTAAAAGGGGACTATCGGCTACCATCAAGGAATTCCTCATGTCAGCCGAATACATAGCGGCTCAGGGTAACACGCAGATAATCCTCTGCGAGCGCGGGATAAGGACTTTTGAGACGTATACGCGTAACACCCTGGACCTGAGCGCGGTCCCCGTTTTAAAGGAAGAAACCCATCTGCCTGTTTTTGTAGACCCGAGCCATGCCGTAGGCAGGTGGGCCCTCGTGGCTCCGCTCGCTAAGGCGGCTGTCGCCGTAGGCGCCGACGGGCTCATGATAGAAGTTCATCCAGACCCGGAGAACGCCCTTTGCGACGGCGCGCAGTCGCTTAAACCCAGCAAGTTCGCCAGCCTTATGGTAGAGGTAAAGAGAGTAGCCGAATCCATCGGCAGGGGGATATAAGGACCGGGGATCCACGGGACCGGCGGCTGCACCCCCCTGTACGCTTCCGGCTCGCCAAACCCGCGGTTTTTTTAATCTCAAACGCCATTATGATAATTTAACAGGCATGTTATTTAACGCATGCCTGATATTTGATTATTAAAAGAGACGGCAACTATAAAGAATGACAATCCATTTCAATAAGGTAGCTATTATCGGCGTCGGGCTTATCGGCGGATCCCTTGCCATGGTCTTGAGGCAAAAGGGGATGGCGGATCATATAGCCGGGATAGGCAGGGGGATGCCTAACCTTAACGCGGCAAAGAGGCTCGGGGTGGTTGATTCCATTACCCTGGATATAGGCGCTGGCGTGAAAGACGCCGACCTTGTCGTGGTGGCTGTTCCGGTGCTCAAGACAGGAGAGACCCTGCGAAAGGCAGCTCCATATCTTAAAAAGGGTTCCATTGTGACGGACGTGGGAAGCGTAAAGCAGGCTGTAATCGATGAAGCGCAACGCGTCCTTCCCGATGGAGTAAGTTTTGTCCCGGGCCATCCTATAGCCGGAACCGAAAATTCCGGGGTTGAGGCGGCGTTCCACGGACTTTTTATTGACCGTACATGCATCCTGACCCCCGTTGAACATACTGACCAAAAGGCGGTAGAGACAATAAGAACAATGTGGGAGGAGGCCGGGTCAAAGGTAATAATAATGGACGCCTTTCTTCATGACAGAGTCCTTGCCGCTATAAGCCACCTGCCCCATATGATAGCCTATACCCTCGTAAATACGGTCGCTGATATCAGGGAAAGCGAGCCTGAAATATTAAACTATTCAGCCGGGGGTTTCAGGGATTTTACCCGCATAGCCTCGAGCTCGCCGGAGATGTGGAGCGATATATGCGCCATGAACAGAGACGCGATCATGGAGATGATATCGGATTTTCAAAAGAGGCTTGAGGAGCTTAAAAAGAAGGTGGAAAACCGGGATTTAAAAGGTCTTAGAGATGATTTTGAAAGGGCAAAAAAGTTAAGGGATTCCATTGTAGATAAATCACGGGGCGCTTCACAATAGATGGGTAAGAAAAAAAACATATACGGTCTTTCTGTTACGGCGGCGCCGTCGAAAGGCCTTAAAGGCGAGATAACGGTACCCGGAGATAAATCCATATCCCACCGGTCCGTAATCTTAGGCTCTATCGCTGCGGGCGTTACCGAGGTTAAAGGCTTTCTCGAAGGGGAAGACAACTTAAGCACCCTCGGGGCTTTCAAATTGATGGGGGTAAAGACAGAGCGCCCTGAAAAAGACAGGCTTGTGATTACCGGGAACGGACTCGACGGGCTTAAAGAGCCCTCTGACGTAATCGACGCGGGGAATTCCGGCACAACGGCGCGGCTTTTAACAGGGCTTCTATCGGCTGCTCCGTTCTTTTCCGTCATAACAGGCGACAGTTCATTAAGGAAGCGGCCTATGAAGAGGGTCGTTGAGCCGCTTTCAAGGATGGGAGCCTCCATATCGGGCAGAGAGGACGGAAACTATCTTCCTCTCGCCATAAGAGGACGCAGGCTTAAAGGCATAAGCTACAGGACCCCGGTTGCCAGCGCGCAGTTAAAATCAGCGTTCCTCCTCGCGGGCATATACGCCGACGGCGAAACAATAATCGAAGAGCCTGAAAAGAGCAGGGACCATACGGAAAGGATGCTCAAGCTCTTCGGGGCCCTCGTAGATGTTCAAGAAAATACGGTCCGGGTCGGGTCGACAAAATCCCTAAAGGGGTGTAAAATTGTTGTGCCGGGGGATATCTCCTCAGCGGCCTTTTTCATGGTGGGGGCTATTATAACTCCGGAATCGGAACTCATTATAAGGAACGTAGGGGTCAATCCCACAAGGACCGGCGTAATTAAGATATTAAAGGCAATGGGCGGGTCTATTGTCATGGAGAACGAGCGTGAGATTTCGGGGGAACCTGTCGCCGATATCCTTGTAAGGAGTTCAAAGCTCCAGGGAATAGAGATAAGAGGAGTTGATCTTCTCCCGGCGATAGACGAGTTCCCGGTAATCTGTGTCGCGGCGGCTTTCGCGGAAGGAACGACTTCAATAAGCGGGGCGCGGGAACTCCGGGTCAAGGAAAGCGACAGGATCGCGGTTATGGCGGAATCGCTCGGAGCGGTCGGCGTTAAGGCAAAAGAGAAGGATGACGGGATTATGATAGAAGGCCTGGGAAGCGGCCTTCTGGGAAAAGGCTCCATAAGAAGCCACGGAGACCACCGTATCGCCATGTCGATGGCGATAGCCGCGCTAAGGTCGGAGGACGGGGTGGGTATAGAGGGGGCGGAGTGCGTGGATGTATCGTTCCCCGGTTTTTTCGACATCCTTGACTCGGTGAGAGGGGCGCGGGTGAGGTCATGATGAAGGGGAAAGTAGCTAAAGGCCCTATTGTGGCGATAGACGGCCCGAGCGGCGTCGGCAAAACTACGATAAGCAGGGTCGTCGCGGAAAAGCTCGGGCTAAGGTATATAAATACCGGGGCCATGTACCGCGCCATGGCGCTCGCCGCGGATGAGGCCGGGGTGGATATACATAGTGAAGATGCGCTTAAGGATTTTTGTTCAAACGCCAGGATTAACTTCGACTCTGCCACCGGTTGTATTTCGGTTAACGGCATGGATTATACCGGCCGTATCAGGAGTCAGAAGGCCGCGGCCCTTGCCTCGATAGTCTCGGCCAGGGAATCAGTCCGCGATTTCCTTGTTGCATATCAGAGGACTTTTGGAGGAAGCGGTTCTATTATCATGGAGGGCAGGGATATCGGAACCGTGGTATTCCCCGACGCGGATATAAAATTTTTTCTCGACGCCTCTCATGACGCGAGGGCCAGGAGGAGACACCTTGAACTGGCCCCAAAGGAAAAAGCCGGCCATGAGGAAGTGAGTAAAGAGATCAAGGAGAGGGACAGGCGGGACAGAGAGCGGGACGCATCCCCTTTAAAGGCCGCGGAAGACGCCATACGCATTGATACCACGGAAATGGGTATCGATGAAGTGGTTAAGAAGATCTTGGTCGAAATCGACGCGAGGTTGAAGATTGGAAATATTCGTAGCTAAGTCATCCGGGTTTTGTTTTGGAGTAAAAAGGGCGATAAACCTGGCGAATAAATGCGCGGAGGAGGCCCATGGAGATATTTATACTCTTGGCCCCATTATTCATAACCCGCAGGTAGTAAAAAAACTTGAGTCTTCTCACATATTTGCGAAGAAAAGCATAGATGATATCTCATCAGGGACCATCATCATAAGGTCTCACGGCGTAAAGCTCGGCGAATACCAGGCGGCCAGGGATAAGGGACTGAATATAGTTGACGCGACCTGCCCTTTTGTTAAAAAGGCTCAGGAGCTCGTTCAACTCCTGACGGATGAAGGTTATGCTGTTATACTGGTAGGTGAGAAGGATCACCCGGAGGTAAAGGGGCTCGTAAGTTATGGCGCCGCGGATATAAAGGTTGTTGATTCGCCGGAAGACCTTAAAGATATGCCAAGGAGGAAAAAGATTGGGATCCTGGCGCAGACGACGCTTCCTGAGGAGAAGTTTGAGGCGGTTGTCAGTTTTTGTTTAAATAAGGCTTCAGAACTGAAGGTTTTCAATACTATATGTAATGCGACTTCAATAAGACAGGAAGAGAGCGCTCACCTTGCGGAAAAGGTCGACCTGATGATCGTCGCGGGCGGCAGGAATAGCGCCAATACCAGAAGGCTCGCGGAGATCTGCCGCTCGATACAGCCAAGGACTTATCATATTGAGGTTGCGGACGAAATAGACCCTTCATGGTTTGATGGAGCTTCAAAAGTCGGGGTCACCTCCGGCGCGTCTACCCCCGATTGGGTAATCAGCGATGTGGTCGAAAGGATAAGGTCGTTGTGCCTTAAATAATTTGCACTTTGAAATATCCTATGATACCTTTTAAATATCAACAGGATGCCTTTTAAAGTAATAAGATGCCTTTTAAAGTAATAAGATGCCTTTTAAAGAATCTGTAAGCTGAAAAGCCCGGCAGCGTCCTTTGGCGTCTTTTTAAAATAAAACAGGGGGTAAGTGTTAATGATAGGGAGAGAGGGAAAATCGCACGCCGGCGACATAACTGGAAATAGCTTTGAGGAGCTTTTCGAGGCAAAGCTCAAGGAATTCCAGGAAGGCGACATTTTAAAAGGAAAGGTCGTGCAGATTACCCAGGACGCTGTAATGGTCGATATCGGGTATAAATCCGAAGGCCAGGTCCCGCTTAGAGAGTTTCTTGATAAAGACGGTAAGCCGACCGTAAAGGTCGGTGATGAAATAGCGGTGCTCCTCGAGAGACGGGAAGACGAGAGCGGTTACATAGTTCTTTCAAAGGCAAAGGCGGACCAGTTCAAGGTCTGGGACGATATCGTTGAATCATACGAGGCCGGTAAGCCCCTGGAAGGGACGATCACGGAAAGGATAAAGGGCGGTTTTTACGTCAATGTAAAGGGCATCATAGCGTTTCTCCCCGGTTCGCAGGTTGATCTCAAGCCCGTGAGAAATCAGGATAAGCTCGTTGGGCAGAGTTTTCTCTTCAAGGTTCTTAAGTACAATAAACGCAAGAACAATGTAATAGTGTCAAGGAGAGTTTTACTTGAAGAAAAGAGGGAGGAACTGAAAAAGACGACTCTTGAGACAATTAATGAAGGGAATGTCGTGGAAGGCATCGTTAAAAATGTGACCGATTACGGCGCTTTCATAGATCTTGGCGGCATAGACGGGCTCGTGCACCTTACTGACCTCTCATGGGGCAAGGTCACGCACCCGTCACAGATATTGAAGATAGGCGACAGGGTCTCTGTAAAGGTGCTTAAATACGATAAGGAAGAAGGAAAAATCTCTCTCGGCATCAAGCAGACAAAAGAAGATCCATGGCAGACTGTCGCGGGGAAATATCCCGTAGGTTTGAAAGTAAAGGGTAAGGTCGTAAATATAACGGACTACGGCGCGTTTGTCGAGATAGAAGACGGGCTTGAGGGGCTTGTCCATATCTCGGAGATGTCATGGACAAAACTCAAGCATCCGTCTCAGAAACTTAAAGTAAATGACGTTGTTGAGGTAATGGTCCTTGATATCGATGCCGCTAACAAACGCATCTCCCTCGGGCTCAAGCAGGTTGAACCGAACCCATGGGAAGATGTGGAGAAGCGCTATCCGAAAGGGACAAGGGTAAAAGGTGTTGTAAAAAACATAACCGACTTCGGGGTCTTTGTCGGCGTTGAAGACGGCATCGACGGGCTGATCCATGTCTCCGACCTCTCGTGGAAAAAGATAAAGCACCCCTCGGAGGTCTTTAAAAAGGGTCAGGAGATCGAGGCTGTGGTAGTTAATATAGACAGCGCCAACAGAAGGTTTTCCCTGTCTACGAAGCTACTGGAGAAAAACCCGTGGGAAGGCGTTGAGGAGCGGTATAAGCCAGGCATGATAGTGGAGGGAAAGGTTACGAGTGTCGCTGAATTCGGAGCGTTTGTCGGGCTGGAGGAAGGGCTTGAAGGCCTTGTCCACGTCTCTGATCTGAGCAGAGGCAAAAAGAAAGGTTTCGATATTCACGCCGGGGACATAGTTGAGGTGGAGGTGCTTAATGTCGACCCTGAGGACAATAAGATCGGGTTAAGCATCAGGGCCGTCAAGAAGGAGACCCCGGGGGGCGAAGAAGAAAAAGAGTCCGGCAATAACGGCGAAGCTTCCTGATGAAGGGAGAGACCTTGAAGAGTCTTCTGGCGGCTTTTGGCGCAGTGGCGCTGATAATAATAGCGCTTTCTTTTATGCTCGCGTACCTGTTCAGTGACGGGGGGTTCAGCCGCGCGGATAAGGTCGCGGTCGTAAAGGTCGACGGTATTATAACGGATTCGTCGGAGGTAAACCGTCAGCTGCGCGACCTTGAAGACAGGAATGATGTCAAGGCTGTAGTGGTCAGGATAAATTCCCCGGGCGGCGCCGTAGGCCCCTCGCAGGAGATATACAGCGAAATTAAAAGGCTCAGGAAGACCAAGAAGGTCGTAGCCTCAATGGGGGCGATAGCCGCGTCAGGCGGCTATTACGCGTCGGTAGCGGCGGAAAAAATCGTATCAAACCCCGGAACAATAACAGGAAGCATCGGAGTTATAATAGAATTCATAAACGCTGAAGACCTTTTGAGCAAGATCGGGCTTAAGGGTTACGTCGTAAAGAGCGGGAAATTCAAGGATACGGGTTCCCCGCTCCGTAAGATGGAAAAAGAAGAAATGGAACTCCTTCAGGGGGTGATCAATGACGTGAACGGACAGTTCATAAAGGCGGTCGCCGAGGGCAGGGGCATGAAGGTTGAGGATGTGGCTAAAATAGCGGACGGAAGGATCTTTAGCGGTGAACAGGCGAAGGAAAAAGGCCTGGTCGACACCCTCGGAGACCTGACCGACGCTATAAACCTGAGCGCGCAGCTTGCCGGCATCAAGGGAAAACCCATGGTTATTTATACCGAAAGAAAGACCTTCAGCCTCTGGAAGAGCGTCATGGGGGACGCGATCGGCAGAGACTTAACCGAACTTTTTACGGGACTGAGGATAATGTATATGGTCCCAAATCCGTCTAAATAAAATAAGCGATTATATACCTTAAAATGCGGCGCAGGCCTTACCCATATTTTGTACAGGTAAACGCAATTAAAAACGGAGGCAGATTATAATGACAAAGAGCGAACTAATAGAAACGGTTGCTTCAAAGGTCAGTAACTTCTCGAGAAAGGATATCGAGATTATCGTCGAGACCCTCTTTAACAGCATGACGGAAAGCCTTTCAAAGGGAGATAAGGTCGAGATAAGGGGTTTCGGCAGCTTTAAGATAAAATCCCGCGACGGAAGACAGGGTAGAAATCCCAAGTCGGGAGAGAATATATTTATCGAATCCAAAAGGGTCCCGTTCTTCAAGGCAGGCAAGGAAATCAGGGAAAGGATAAATAAAATATCTTAAAGGACCCCTCCAGAATATATGAAACAAATATGGGCCCCCTGGCGTGTTGAATACATACAGGCGGAAAAAAGCGAAGAATGCATTTTTTGCGCCGCCCCTAAAAAAGAACCGAAAGACGCGCTCGTTGTTTACAAAGGGAATATCTCGATAGTAATGCTTAATAAATATCCGTACAATGGCGGTCACCTCCTCATAGCCCCCTTAAGACATGTCGCTAAACTCGAAGATCTAAACGACTCCGAATCAGCGGATATGTTCCGCCTCATGCGCCATTCAACCGCGGCTCTTACAAAGGCTTTTAATCCGGCCGGATTTAATCTGGGCATGAACCTCGGAAAGGCGGCGGGAGCCGGCATAGAAGACCATATCCACATGCACGTGGTGCCAAGGTGGGACGGGGATATAAATTTCATGCCGGTGCTTGGCGACGTAAAGGTAATACCTGTTCACCTCCAGCAGACCCTTTCCAGGCTCAGACCCTACTTCGAAAACCTCCCTTAACCCTTTTCGCTGTTAAAAATAAAGACTTGACAACGGGACCTGATTTATAATAAATTCTTCATATAATCAGGCAAATAAAATTAGCAGTACTTCCGTGACTGACGGAGAAGGGTGGGTTAACACCCGGGGAGCGGAAGTTATACAGGAAAGATTTCGCCGACCGTCTGGGCAAAATAATGGTGTAAACGCGCTTATTATTCTGTTCAAGACGGTTTTTTTATTTAAAGGCGCTGGAGAGGCTGGGGTAAGGGAACCAAAACCCTTGCCAATGCCTGAATAAGCGGCGAATTATCCCATTCTTATCAGCTAATTTATATACCCTAATATCCTTAGATATTTGTTGAGAAACAAACAGGAGGAACGCATGTCCGGAAAGATTATTTATACGGCGGTTGATGAAGCACCAGCGCTGGCGACTTACTCTTTACTTCCTATCATCAAAGCGTTCACGGGGTCGGCTGACATTGTTGTCGAAACAAGGGATATCTCTCTTTCAGGAAGGATTATCGCTAATTTCCCCGAATACCTGACTGAGGGTCAAAGAAGACCTGATGACCTATCTGCCCTTGGTGAACTCGCAAAGACACCGGAGGCCAACATCATCAAACTGCCGAATATCAGCGCGTCTATCCCGCAGTTGAAAGCCGCCGTCAAAGAACTGCAGTCGTTGGGTTATAAGCTCCCGGACTATCCCGAGGATCCGAAAAATGACGCTGAGAAGGAGATTAAAGCCCGGTACGGCAAAGTTTTAGGGAGCGCAGTCAACCCTGTGCTTAGGGAAGGTAACTCGGATCGCAGAGCCGCGGCCTCGGTAAAGAATTACGCGAGAAAGCACCCGCATAAAATGGGCGCATGGAGCGCGGGCTCGAAGACCCATGTGGCGCACATGAGCGGCGGCGATTTCTACGGCAGTGAAAAATCCGCGGCCGTAGCCGAGGCCGGAAATGTCAGGATCGAGTTCGTCGGCAAGGATGGAAAGACCACGGTCCTCAAAGAAAAGACGGCCCTTAAGGCCGGCGAGGTCATCGACGCGTGTGTCATGAACCGCCGGGCGCTGCGCAAATTCTTTGAAGAAGAGATCGAAGACGCAAAAAAGAGAGGCGTGCTGTTTTCCTTGCACCTAAAGGGCACAATGATGAAGGTCTCCGACCCCATCATGTTCGGCCATGCCGTTACCGTTTTCTTCAAAGACGTATTTGAAAAACACGCGGCTGTGATCAAAGAACTCGGCGTCGACCCCAACAACGGATTGGGCGACCTTTACGCAAAGATCGCGAAGTTGCCGGAACCTCAGAGGGCCCAGATCGAAGCTGACATCAGGGCCTGTTATAAGAACCGCCCTGAAATTGCGATGGTGAATTCGGAGAAAGGGATCACCAATCTGCATGTGCCCAGTGACGTGATCATCGACGCGTCCATGCCCGCCATGATCCGCGAGTCGGGGAAGATGTGGGGGCCTGACGGCAAGCTCCATGATATCAAGGCGGTGATACCCGACAGAAGTTATGCCGGCATCTATCAGGAGGTCATAGATAATTGTAAAAAGCACGGCGCTTTTGACCCCAGGACCATGGGAAGCGTTCCCAATGTGGGACTTATGGCGCAAAAGGCGGAGGAGTACGGGTCTCACGACAAGACATTCAAGTCCCCCGGAAACGGAACGATCCGGGTTGTTGACGCTTCAGGGAAAACATTGCTGGAACAGAGCGTGGAAGAAGGGGATATCTTCCGCGTGTGCCAGACAAAAGACGCGCCGATACAGGACTGGGTGAAGCTGGCCGTCACGAGAGCAAGGGCGACCGGGGCGCCTGCCGTTTTTTGGTTGGACAAAAACAGGGCGCACGACTCGCAGATCATCGGGAAGGTCAACCGCTACCTGAAGGACCACGATACGAAGGGTCTGGAGATAAAGATCATGTCTCCCGAGGAAGCCATGCGTTTATCGCTGGAGCGCATAAGAGAAGGGAAAGACACGATTTCAGTCACCGGCAACGTGCTCCGCGATTATCTCACCGATCTCTTTCCGATTCTGGAACTCGGCACCAGCGCAAAGATGCTCTCCATCGTACCCCTTATGGATGGCGGAGGGCTTTTTGAGACGGGCGCGGGCGGCTCGGCGCCCAAACATGTACAGCAGTTTCTTGAAGAGGGGTATCTGAGATGGGATTCCCTTGGCGAATTTTTAGCTCTCGGGGTATCTTTGGAACATTTAGCCAATACATTCAAAAATAAAAAGGCTCAGGCGCTGGCGGATACGCTGGACCAGGCAACCGGCAAGATACTGGATAACAACAGGTCGCCGGCCCGTAAGGTCGGTGAGCTGGATAACCGGGGAAGCCATTTTTACCTCGCTTTATACTGGACCCAGGCGTTGGCCGGGCAGACCATGGACAAGGACCTTAAGACGCGTTTTTCCAGGGCAGCAAAGGAGCTTGGAGACAATGAGGCAAAGATCCTTGGAGAGCTCACCGGCGCCCAGGGAAAACCTCAGGATATCGGCGGCTATTATTGCCCAAGTCCTGAAAAGGCGTCGAAAGCAATGCGCCCCAGCGCAACCTTAAATGCAATAATTGACGCTATCTCTACGGGTTAGTTAGAAAATAAGGGATTGAAATCCCGCGTTGAGCGTAAGATTTCAAATGAAGAACGAAATCGCTGAAGTTGCTCTGCTGGTATCTTAAAAGGTAATCGCATCGGCATTTTGTTTTTCTTGATAAATGAAAAATCGGAGGTTTAATTATGCAGCTTACAGGCCTTCATTGGGGCCAAAAGCTCTTAAAGCGCGTCGAATTCCCGGTAGCCGAGGTGCTCGGCCCGGAGGCGAGCGTAGATGAGATAAAGGACCTTATAAAAAGGTGCGGTCTGGTCTTTATAAAGCCGATTTTTAAGGGCGGGGTCGGCAAAAAAGGAAAGGCAGGTCTCATCGGTAAGGCTAAAGACATCTCTACCGCCTTAAGGGAAAAAGAGAGGCTCTATTTCGTCGAGCATACCTTCGGCAATACCTCGGTAAAGGCAGACGGGGTTACCTTCGAGGGGGGAGTGCCCGCGGAGCACGAGGTTTATTTTTCGATCTCTGATTCGACCCTGTACCGGGCCCCCACTATGACCATTACCCATCACGGCGGAATGGATATCGAGGAACTCCCGAAGGATAAGGTAAAAGAAGTGCCGTTCGACGCTTTAACCGGGCTTAAGAGCTTCCATGTCTCGAACGCCCTTATGGAGCTCGGCGCGCCGAGCGAGATAATAAGCCCTCTTGTGCAGAACCTCCCCAGGTTATGGACTCTTTTCAATAACTACGGGATGAGTCTTCTTGAGATAAACCCGATAAGGATTTCCCCTGACTCAAAGGGAAGGCTTACGCCTGTGGCGTGCGACCTGAAGGTGGCCTTTGACATAGACAACCCAGCGTGGAAAAGGCTCGATCTGCCGGCGCATCTTTTCGCCTCCGACTACTCGGAGTTCGAGCAGGAGATAAACCAGCTCAGGACCTATCAGGGCCAGAGCGATGTCTTCGTCATGAACCCGAAAGGGACAATTACCGCGCCTACGTTCGGCGGAGGCGCTAACGCGCTCGTAACCGAGCTTTTAGGCGAGAGGGCGTCCATATCGTCGGATTTCGGCGGAAACCCTCCGTATGAAAAGATGTTCCAGATTTCAAGAATAGTTTTCAAATACTGGCTCAAGCAGTCCAATGTCCTTTTCATTATAGGGGGCAAGGCCAATAATACCGATATATTCGAAACCTTCAGGGCGATGGCCGACGCCTTGAAGGACTATTTCCAGAAGCATGGCCCTACCCCTCTTTTTGTCGTCATCGGAAGGGGCGGCCCGAATCTTATAAGGGGTATGGGCTATATGCGGGATACCATTGAAAACCTGAAGCTCCCTTACAGGATCTTCGGCCACGACAGCGCCATGAGCGAGGTCGTAAATTACGCGCTCAGCGTCGACAGGTGGATGGAAAAAGAAGGCAGGAAGGCCTTAAGTCCAAGGGTCTGACGGTTTTCTGAAGAGAAAAAGGTTGGAGATAATAAAATTCCCTGCAGTAATTATCAGAAAAGGCGAGGAGTCATGCACAAACAAGGCGTTAAAAAATTCCCTTACTATGTCGGAATAAATTCTCTGGCCGAACTGGCCACAAGAGAAGATCGCGTATGCGTGCTTAACATACTCGGCAATGAAAGCCGGACGGTAACCCCCACAAGCCACGTGTACTCAGGCGGAAATGTGGTATTCGGAACGAGCCCCGGCAGGTCCGGACAGTTCCTGGAGACCAGGGCCGGCAACATCCCTGTATATAATTCGATTAAAGAAGGGCTTAAGGCCGGGTTAAAATTCAATACCGCGGTCATCTACCTGCCGCCTTCCGGGGTTAAAGGACGGGGTCGCCGAGGCCGTAAGACACAACCCGGACCTGAAAAAGGTTGTAATCCTTACGGAGAAAGTCTCGGTAAACGACGCGAGGATCATAAGGGCGATATGTCAGACCAACGGGGTGGATGTATTCGGGGGCAACTGCCTGGGGCTCGCCGACGCCTGGAATAAGGTAAGGATAGGAGGGGCGTTAGGCGGCAACAAGCCCGAGGAGTCTCTCGTAAAAGGGTCCATCGCCCTCTTCTCCAATTCCGGCAACTTCACTACTACCATAGCCGTATACCTCCTTACCCAGGGCTGGGGCACCACTACTTCGGTCTCGAGCGGAAAGGACGTATACATACATTATGCCCCGAAAGAATTCCTCCATGGGCTCGATAATGACAACAGGTCAAAAGGCGCGGTCATATATGTAGAACCGGGCGGATACTACGAGGAGTGCCTTGAGATCAATAAACCTGCGGTCGCCTGCGTGGTGGGGCGCTGGAAGGCGCGGCTTACGAAGGCGTGCGGACATGCCGGAAGCCTCGCGGGCTCCGGAGACGACGCCAGCGCGAAGGAAAAGTGGTTCATGGATTATTTCGGAGTCAAAGGCATCTATACTCCGGAAAAACCGGTATTCTCAAAAAAAGGCGCTGTCGTCACGAACATAGCTCACATACCGGAGGCGCTGACAAAGGTCATGGCGTTGAACGGGATAAAGCCCGACTTCGAGGCGAAAGGGGATCTCTCGCTCAAGTGCTGGTTCGCGAATAATGCCGGAGTTACGCTGCCAACGGACCTCGATGTAAAGGCCGTGAGGGCCGTGGCTCCTTACGATGAGCAGATAGACCATATAAACAAGCAGGTGGGCGCTCAGTTCCCGAGGCAGACGATGAAGGACGCGAGCGGCGCTTCAATGATGGACCCGAATACCCAGGTAACGAAGATCCACAACGTCTCGGTCCTCGACGCGTCAAAGCGTTCGCTCGAGGAGAACCTCGTCATGTCGCTTTTGAAGAGATACCCTGACCCCTATGAAAGGTCGCTCGCGAATATCGCCTTCAACTCCTATTTGAACCACCACGGGGATCCGGCGGTTATCGCCTCTGACGCGTCAAGGGAGGCGGAGAACTCGCCGAATACGGTCCTATCCGCGGCCGTGTCCGTAATAGGAAAGGGAAAGGTAAAAGGGGCGCTCGAGATTTCAGGCAGGCTCCTCGACTTCTTCCAGAATTCCGGCTTAACAAGCCCCACGGAAAAGTTTAAATACGGCGATACGCTAAAGAGCCTCTCCAGGGAAGATAAAAAGCTCTTAACAGCCTCAAAAGGAGACAGCCTTGCCCCGGTAATCCTAAAGAGCGTTGACGGGCTGAAAAAGAAATCGGTTTTCATAGAGTTCGTAAAAGAAGCCTCGGACGGAAAACCCTCATCTGACGCGCTATTTTCAGCTATCTGGATGACGCTCGGCTGGGAGCCTCTTATAAAAAGAGGTATTTCAAAGATAACCATCGCCGCGCTTCCCTGGTATTCAAGGGTGTTTTCATCTTTCGTGGGATGCAGTGTGGCGGCCGATAAGCACGCGAAGGATAAGTTCTGCGGGATCAGGAATGAAGAACTCATAGATAAATGGTCATTCACAGAGGCCGCCTTTCTTGCCCTTATCGGAAGGAGGCCGGCTGAAAAAGAGCTCTTCGAGTTCTCGATGCTCCTCGGGCTCATCATCTCAAACGGACCCGGCACCATTTCAGCGCAGGGGTGCAAGGGCGGGGTAAGCGCGGACGGCCCAGAGGACCCGCACAGGGTGCAGATAAACAAGGCCTTTATAGGTTTTCTTACCCACACCGGGTTTGCCCACGGCGGAAACGGTTACGAGGCTATAGCGTTTCTCATAGAGCGCTTCAAGGAGACGGGACTGAAGGACCCTTCAAGGAAGAATCACGGCCTTGATCTGAAGGCCATAGCCGACAGTTACTCGAAATGGTACGCCAGGTACAAGGCCGACCAGAAGGCCTTCGGCAATATCGAGTACCTGAAGATACCCTGCGTGAACCATCCGGTATTCAAGGGCAAGGAAGTAAACTACGACCCGAGGGAGCGTTTTGTGAACTCCCTTTTTGAGGAGAAGGGCATATACAATATATTCCTGGACTTCTACCATAACCTCGTCAGGTCGCTCTTTGAGGCCAAGGTAAGCTCCAATGTGTACTGTGTGAACGTGGACGCCGTGATAGCCGTGATCCTGCTTAAGATGGTGTGGGAGGCTTTCAACACCGGAAAGATCTCCGATAAGGAGGTGGAGACGGCCGCGTTTACGACATTCCTGTATGGAAGGATGATAGGCTGCGCCGCCGAGATAGACGACCATATAAACAGAGGCCGAAACATGGACACAAGAACACCCGCCTCGAAATGCGTCTTTGTCGGATAATCGCCTGATTATAAAATACTTCAATAAAAAACCCGGGTTATATCCCGGGTTTTTTATTTTCCTTCAGAAATATTTCGTTTGACAAAATTTTATTCCCTGTGGATAATCTTTTAGATTTTCCGATAACCGCATTGGCGGGAGGATATGGGTTATAAAAAAAATACAGCCGATAGGCGAGATACTCAAGGCTAAGGGGATCATAACCTCCCCGCAGATCGAGGAGGTCCTTCGAATAGGTGAAAGGACAAATACCCGCGTGGGAAAGGTCCTTGTAAACCTGGGTTACGCGACCGAGATCGATATAGCCGAGGCCCTCGCAGACCAGTACAGGATCCCTTTCGTAATGCTGACGAGCACCATCCTCGACCCCCGGCTCATAAAGCTTGTCCCTGAGGCGATGGCAAGGCGGGATATGGCCATACCCGTTTTACTCGAGGGCGACATATTGAAGGTCGCCATGGTCGACCCCCTTGACGTATTCGCCGTCGATGAACTTGGGAAGGTCACCAAGTATAAAATAAGCCAGCTCGTAACAACCGGGACGGAGATACTAAAGGCGATTAACCGGTACTATGGCACGGGATCATCGGCCGGGGACGCGTTAAAAAATGGCGGGACGATCGAGGGCATCAAGCGCGGCTACAGCCCTCCCGAAGAACATATTGCCGGCGGGACCTCAAAAAAAAGGCTTACAGGATACGGCATATCTTTATCCATAGGTATTTTAACAGTTCTTGTTCTTCTCGTTCTTTCCGCCCTTTTAAAACCGGACATAAACCCTCGGACGAAATCAACCGTCGAATCCCGGCAAATTGCGTCTGAGCGCAATAAAAAAGGGGTATATTTCTACATGCTGGGCGAATTCCAGAGCGCGGTCAGTGAGTTCAATGAAGCGATAAGGCTGAATCCCGGAAATAGCGTTCTCTATAATAATCTCGGGCTGACGTACAGCGCCCTTGATAAAGGGCATGAGGCGGAAGAGTCTTTTAAGAAGGCTTTGGCCATTAATCCGGACTACCCGGAGGTACTGAATAATTACGGCTCGCTTATGGATAAGCTCGGAGAGCCTAACAGGTCCAACGAATTATATAAAAAGGCGATACTGATTAATCCGAATTACCCGGCTCCATTTCTAAACCTTGCCATCTCACTTGAGAGGCAGAATAAATTCAGTGAAGCCGTCGCATACTATGAGAAGTTCATGGAGCTCAGTAATGACGCTACCATGAAGAACGGGATAAGAAATAAGATTTCCAGGTTAAGGTCATCAGGGTATTAGCTTTCATTGTTATTACGTTTAAAAAAACATAAACCGGTTTAGCGCTCGCGGCAGGCATGTTTCCTTTAACTGATAAAAATCTGATAGGCATCGATATCGGCTCTTACTCTGTAAAGTTCGTCCATCTTGAAGGAGGCCCTGGTTCTTATACCCTGAAAGCCGCCTCCTGCGTGAGAGTCGGGAAGGATGCCGGGGAAAGTCTTCAGGGCCTGCTCGGCGGGTTCGTTAAGTTTCAGAATCTGAAAGGGAAAAGGTTCGCGGCCCTCATGTCGGGGCATTCTCTTACCTTCAGGCATCTCAACCTCCATGTAATGCCAGAGAAAGAGATGAAGGACGCAGTTAAGCTGGAGATAATAAAAGAAGCGGCGATCCCGCCTGATGAGATTGTCTGCGATTATGTTCTTGCCGGCGGTGAGGGCAGAACCTCCGGCGGGAATACCCGCCCTGTTATAGCGTTCGCGGCCATGAAAAGCGATGTCGAGAAAACGATGAACTTTTATAAAAACGCGGGTCTTGAGCTGAAGGTGCTTGAGGCCATGCCCACAGCCCTCCTTTCGGCTTTTGACATGAATAACAGCTGGGGGGAAGGGGAGAATTACGCCATGCTTGACATAGGCCTTTACAAGAGCACCCTTGCCATATTAAAGAACAGAAGGCTCGTTTTCGCCAGAGAGATATCCATCGGGGGCAGCGACCTCACTCACACTTTTTCCCAGGTCCTTTTTAAGGAAGAGGAGGATGCCGACGAGTATAAGAGCGTTCACGGTCTGGACGCGCCGGCCGGAGAGACCGACCCGTTAAAAAAGCTGCTCGTCTCCCCCCTGGAAGCTCTCTGTTCAGAACTCCACAGGTCTTTCGACTACTACCAGGCTCAGTTCAGACAGGGCCGTGTAGCGAAGATTTTCCTTTCCGGAGGCACCGCGAGGCTCAAGGGCATCGAAGGTTTCATGACCGGGGTTCTTGGCATACCGTCATTTGCCGACGACCCTTTCAGGTCGGTAAATCTCCATAGTAACATAGACAAGGATGAATTAAGGTCGATCGCCCCCTGTATGACCGTTGCCGCGGGGCTGGCCGCGAGGATGTGCCAGGCATGATTAAAGGCATAAACCTGATCCCCGATGAAGTGCGGAGAGAGCGGTTTTTAAGGAAGCGGCGAAATGCCCTTATCGCCGCGGCTGCGGTGTGCCTTGTTCTTCTTGCCCTTATTTACATGAACCGGAGGTTTGCCGTTAATTATAAGCGTATGGAAACGGCCGGCACATCCGCGGCCGCGGACGAATCTCTATCGTATACAGGGGTTCTTCCGGCTGACAGGGACGAAAAGTTATTGAGATAGGTAAGTCTCATGTTATACTTCAAGACATTCGATAGTAAAGCGCGATAAGATGGAGGCCCTGATTGAAGATTAAAAATTCCAAGGGAAGAATCCCGGCGTTTAAGGCAATTTTCTTAATAATAGTTATTGGCGCTTTCGCCTTCTTTTTCTCCTCCTGCGGTAAAAATCAGGAAAACGGGCCTGAAGTCATATCTAAGAGGGTAAAGCTTACGGACTCGGGCGACGAACAGCAAAAGCCTGATTTAAAACCGGCGGCCGGTAATATGCCGGATGTTAAAGCCGACCTGCCCGTAAAAGAGGCGGTAAAAAATAAATCAGAAAGGCCCACCATAAAGGTTGAAATATCCGAAAAAAAAGAGCCGGAGGTTCTTAAGGAAAAGGCCAAACCAGGATTAGCTGTAAAGGAAAATAATAAGAAAGAGGCTCAGGTCCCTAAAAAACCCGAAAAAATTCAAAAAGCTGAAATTCTCGAAAATAATAAGACCAGTAAAGCCTCAAAAACAGTCTCGAAGAAACCTGCCCTTAACAGGAACGCCATGGTTTTAAAACGATGGGCTGTTAACGTGGCGTCCTTTCCGAACGAGAATGAAGCCAAAAAACTCGTGAACTCTTTAAAATCCGCCGGATATAACGGTTATATTACCGAATTCATGAAGAACGATATAAGATGGCACAGGGTGAGGGTAGGCTTTTACCGTTCGAGAGAGGAAGCTCAAAAGGCCGGGAAAAGAATCAGTGCTAAATTCAAGATTAGTTCATCCTGGGTCGTAAAACCGGCTAAGAAAGAGGCTCAGGAACATATCAACTGAACGCCCTTGGTGGGCAGGTAAGGTTTAATTACCTCGTACCGAGTCGCCGGCGATAGACGAGAGGTTTTTATATCTCCGCTATTTATCTGAGAGTTCTTTGTTTAAGAGTTTTTAGCCATTAACTGAAGTAGTTTACCGGAAAGCCGCACCAGCCCCTCAGCCTCTTCAGGCCTTTAGAGTTCAACCATCGTAACGCAAAAATTACCTTCAAAAACAATATGTTATTCAGTGCTACCCTTACGGACATCCCGCGCGATACCCTTAAAGAAACCCTTGACTAATGTGGATTAAAAAACTTAAAATGAAAGTGTGTAGCGAGCGCTCTGCCCGAAGAAAAGCTGCGCTGTAAGAGCGAATAGAATTTTTAAAGTCCTGCGCGAGACGCCTTTCCTTGTCAGGCGCCCCATGAAGGACTCTGAAAAAGTCCTACGCGAGACGCCGCTCTTTTTCAGGCGCCACAAGAAGGATATTTTTAACGTCCTTCACGAGACGCCGCTTATTTTCAGGTTCTCCATAAAGGCCTCTGAAAAAACTTACATTTGGAGGATTAAGCGCGGCTTGCCGCGGGGAGCTTCTAAATAAGGTATTGTAATCCTTAAAAAGCTCGTAGCCCAATAAAAATGGAAAATCATTTAAGCAAGTCCGTTGAGAGGTTTGTATTTCTCGAGACCTTTGGCTGTCAGATGAATGAAAACGATTCTGACAGGATGCTCGGGCTTTTAAAGGCTATCAAATATACCAGAACAAACGAGCCCGAAAGAGCCGATCTGATAATAATAAATACCTGTTCCGTAAGGGATAAGGCGGAACAGAAAGTCTATTCTAGGATAGGCAGGTTCAAGGAGCTTAAAAAGGAAAAGCCCTGGCTCGTTATCGGGGTCAGCGGCTGCGTCGCCCAGCAGGAAGGGGAAGCTCTTTTAAAAAGGGCGCCGTACCTCGATATAGTATTCGGCCCTCACAATATCCATAAGCTCAAGGGGTTCCTGAACGAGGCGTCCCTGGAAAAGAAGAGGATAGTTTCAACGGAACTCTATGAAAATATCGATGCCGGCGAATTCGTTTATACCCCGGTTGAGAAAGGGATTAAGGCGTTCGTAAGCATAATGCGCGGCTGCGATAACTTCTGCTCTTACTGCATCGTCCCTTACACAAGGGGGAGGGAAGTAAGCCGTCCGAGCCGTGAGATCATAGAGGAGGTTACGAGACTGAAAGACTCTGGCGTAAAGGAAGTTACCCTCATCGGGCAAAATGTAAATTCCTACGGGACAAAGGGGAGAGGCGGCCTTAAATTCCATGAGCTATTGAGGGAAGTAGCCCGGGTAGATGGGGTAGAGAGGATACGTTTCATAACCTCGCATCCCAAGGATATATCGGAAGAGCTCATTTATCTTTTTAAAGATGAACCGAAACTCTGCAGGCACATACATCTGCCGGTGCAATCGGGGTCTGACGCGGTTCTAAAGAATATGAGGAGGGGGTATACGGCAGAGGAATACCTCGCCAGGGTTTCGTTACTGAAGAAGCTATACGCGGACTTCGCCATTACAACGGATATAATAGCAGGGTTTCCGGGGGAGAGCGAAAGGGATTTCGAACTTACCATGAAACTTTTAAAAAGCGTGCGTTTTGAAAATATTTTTTCCTTCATGTACTCCCCGAGGCCGAAGACAAAGGCGGCCCTCCTGAAGGATCAGATACCTCTGGAGATAAAAAGAGAGAGGCTAAAGATTTTGCAAGAAACTCAAAAAAATATTACAATGGAGAAGAACTCCGGTCTTGTCGGAAAGACCGTCGAAGTCCTTGTCGAGGGCAGAAGCAAGGGAAACGGGGATGAACTCTCCGGAAGGACTCCGTGCAACAGGGTCGTAAACTTCCCCGGGCCGGGGAATATGGCATTCGGTCTAACCGATGTAAAGATAACCAGGGCCTTACCGAACTCTTTACGGGGGGAATTATTAAATAACAGTAAAGGCCAGGCACGGCCGTAACACTTTCAAAAAGGAGTTTTTATGCTTTTAAAGATGAAAGTATTCGGACTTACGATAGACCCGTTTACAAACGTGCCTATAGTTATCCTTAAGGATATGGAAGAGAAGAACGTGCTTCCGGTCTGGATAGGCGTCCTTGAGGCAAGCGCGATAGCTTCAGAGATCGAGAAGATACAGTTCTCAAGGCCCATGACCCATGACCTGATGAAGGAAGTCTTAAAGAACCTAAACGCCACGGTAAAAAAGATCGAAGTGAACGATTTGAAGGACAATGTCTATTACGCCACCATCTACATGTCCGCGGAATCCGGCGATTTCACGATAGATGCCAGGCCCAGCGACGCCATCGCCATGGCGCTCAGGATGAGCTCGCCCATTTTCGTTGACACAAAGGTTCTTGATAAATCAAAGAGTATCGATCTGCGCGACTCTGAGGGGAAAAAGGGAAAAGGCTCGAAGGATTTGTTGGAGACCCTTGAAGAACTCTCTCCCGGCGATTTCGGTAAATATAAGATGTAACAGGGCCGCACTTGAGCTCGTGCCTGTCATGACGGCTTAATCCGGCTACTGACGGAAGAGCCGTGCCTGTATCGAGTAACTAAAAAACGGGAGTTCTGGCTATTGGATACGGAGACTAAATCCACCCTCACGAAGAAGGTATTCCCCAGCAGGTTCTATGACGCTTTCTTTATAAACGAATACGGCAAAATCGAGTCCTTGCGGGCTTCCCGGCACAATAATACCTTCTCAATCATTCTTATAAATATCGAGCGCCTGGGGGATAGGGATCCTTCTGAAGAAGGAAAATCGCTTGATTTTTTTAAAAGGCTTGTTACGGCTGTGCTTGATTCATTAAGAGACAGCGATATTGTCGGGATATACGACGACAAGAACATAACGGCCATTCTGCCTGAAACGGATTATTTCGGCTCATTAAATACTATCAGAAAAATCTCGGGCTCAATCGCCAATTTGCAGAAAGATTACCCGGGCTCATCGATAATAAGTTCTCAGGCGACGTTTCCGCAGGATGGTAAAGGTTACGGGGAGCTTTTAAGCGCCGCCATGAAGAGGGCCTCTCTTAAAAAGGAATCCCTGTGGGAAAAAGAGGCCCTTGGAACAAGGCTTTTCTGGGAGATAATCTCAGAGTTAACCGGAAAGTCATTTTCGGGGTTTAATGACTCAAGCTTTGACGCGGGGGACGGGTACGGGGTCCCCGGCGTTTTCATCGACCAGATAAATGATTTCATACTCAGGGAGATGACGCGTACGCCTCTGAAGAAAGGCATACTGTACCTGGCCGCGAAGAAGATATCGCAGGGGTTCCCGATAATGAAAAATTTGAATTCCGCGGGGAAGTTGTCCACAAAGGCATTCCTCGTAGGAGAGAAAGAGGATAATCTCTGGAATATTAAAAACGCGACCCCGATACTCATCGACGACCCGCGCTTAAGGGAGACGTTCTTTACTTTCTACCTGAGCGAGGACGCCGGTTACGCTCTCATCTACAGGGAGAACTGGGGTTCTGCCTTTTCCTGTTTTCACTCGGCGGACCCTTACCTGGTGGAGGGTCTTATCTCCAAGTTCCAGAGAGAATATTCCCTTCAAGAGCAGCTCGGATAATGGATAAAAACAACGTTCTCCTCGCATTCAAAGACGACGATGAAATCAGCAAGGCAACCGGGTACCTGGCGAAGGCGGGTTTTGAGGTAAGGACCGTAAAGGACGGGGCCAGGGCGCTTGAGCTCGCTATCGGAGAAGTGCCGGCGATTATAATCGTTGACCTGGACCTGCCGATAATAAGCGGCGAGAGGATATTCCATATCCTGAGGAATAACCCTCATACATCGAAGGTCCCTTTCCTTTTTGTCTCTGACCGGATAGCCGACATAAAAGGATTCAGGTCCGGAGTTGATATCTTCCTCAGAAGGCCTTTGAACATGGAGGAGGTGAACGGGAGGATACGGCATACCCTCGCGATTCAAAGCAGAACCACCGACAGAAAGGAACTGGAGGGGAATCTAACGCATATATCGCTCCCCGATATCCTGCAGTTCCTGCACTTTAACAAGAAAGAAGGCGAACTCAGGGTCATTTGCGGTGAGATGGTCTCAACAGTTTTTATCAAGGAGGGCGAGATATATAACTGCGTCCTGGATGGCGTTGAGAAGGAAAAGGCCCTTTTCAGGGTACTCGGGTGGAACGAGGGGAAATTCGAATTCCTGCCCGGCCCCGTGAAAGCGGCTAAAAAGATCGAGTCATCTACGGGAAACCTTCTTATGGAAGGGATGAGGCAGATCGATGAGTTCAGAAAGCAGCAGGACCATTTTCCGGACAAAAATACCGCGCTTAAAACCAGGCTGGACTCCGCTTCACTGCCGAAGGGCCTCAACCCGATTATTTACGAAGTAATCGAGCTTTTAAAGGTTTATACTACGGTCAACGACATAGTTGAACACGCCTCATATCCCGATTATGAAGCGTATAAAAGCTTATCCTCGCTTATAAGCAAGGGTATAGTCGAGGAGGTAAAGGTCAGGGAGGAGGGAAGGTCAAGGGAATTTCTCACGCACGACCAGGCCGTAAGCATCAGGGAGAAGATATTAAGCCATTACAGCGATATCTTTAACCCGAATTACTGCAGGGTCTTCCTTATCTCCACATCCGGAAGCCTTGCCTCGGCTTTCATTAAACAATGCTCGCTCGTCTCGGGCTTTTCGATAAACCATAAGGTTTTTCGCCAGGCACCGTTGAACCCTTTCGGCGACGTCGCCTCAATAAAGCTCCATGGCGGCATGGAAGTGGCGCTTTTCTCAATGCCATTTGTAAACAACATGGGGCCGATCCTGAAGGCGTTCTCGACAAACCTGATCGGGCTCGTCCTTTTGTGGGACAACTCCGCCGGAATGGAGACGAAAGAACTCGTCAACGCCAAAAAAGAGATACTCCAGCAAAGGCGGGTGCCGGTGGCTCACATCTGTAAGGAGCCGACCGGTCAAAACGGTTCTATCGGGTCTTTTTACAAAAAGGAATTTGACCTGAAAATTGACGAGCCCCTGTTCAGCCTGGACGGAGGGGAAAAGGGAAATGTCTTTGAGGTCTTTTACTCGCTTTTCGGAAATCTGATGAAAGAGGATTATGTCGCGGTCTGACAGGATGTTGAAAATGCATAGCGAGACAAACAAACCTAAAAAAGGACTCTTACGATGATCGACTTCCACACACACAGCCTTTTAAGCGACGGTCAGCTTCTCCCTACGGAACTTGTCCAGAGGGCCAGAGTAAAGGGATACAGGGCGCTGGCGATTACTGACCATGCCGATGAATCGAATATCGATTTCATCATCGAGAGGCTCACGAAGGTTTGCAAACAGCTCAGGAAGGAACAATGGTTTAAGGTCGTCCCCGGCGTAGAACTAACGCATATACCGCCGCGTCTTATCCCTTCAATGGTAAAAAAGGCGCGGGCCCTTGGCGCGCGCGTCGTTGTGGGGCACGGAGAGACCCTAACGGAGCCCGTGGCGCAGGGCACGAACATGGCTTACATAAGCTCCGGCGTGGACATAGTGTCTCATCCGGGCCTCATATCGGACGAGGAATGCAGGCTTGCGGCTAAAAACTCCGTTTTCCTTGAAATTACGAGCCGCTCCGGGCACAGTCTGTCTAACGGGCATGTGGCCGGCTGCGCGAGGAAGCACAGGGCCAGGCTTATTTTAAATACCGATTCGCACGCCCCGGGCGATCTTATAACCGACGAGATGGCTTTGAATATCGCTTTAGGGGCCGGCCTTAATACGACGGAATTCAGGAGAATGGAGAAAAATGCCGAGGAACTTCTCAAGAAAGTTTACCGCTGAGGTCTTAATCGCCTCTTTCGCCGCGTTTCTGTTTTCGGGTTGCGCCGCCAAAATGCCTTCTGAACAGGCGCACGCCCCATGGAATACCTTTTTGTTCAACGAGCAAAGGACCAACGTCTCTCCGGAAAGGCTGCGCCTCCCCTTTGTTCTTTCCTGGGCAAAGGACCTTTCAACGATCAGGTTTCTCAAGCCTTACCCGGAAGAACAGCTCTCCACCCCGGCCCTTTCAAAAGGGGTGCTTTATGTAGGGTCGACAAACAAGAGCTTTTACTCCTACGACCTTTATAAAGGAAAGTTCCTGTGGAGGTTCGATGCCCGAAACCCGCTTGAGGCCTCGCCTGCCGTCACTGAAAATCTCGTATGTTTCGGCTCAGCCGGAGGGGTCTTAAGGTGCCTTGATAAGAAAGACGGCCATGAAAAATGGAGGTTTCAGGCCAAATCCGAAATCACGTCCGCACCCGTGGCGAAAGGTGACCGTATATATTTCTCTTCATCCGACGACAGGTTCTACGCCCTTTCATTAAGTACCGGGGAAAAGATCTGGAGCTATTACAGGAGCGCCTTCCAGACCGTAACTCCAAGGATGACGGCCTCGCCGGCTTATTCGGATGATAAGATATACAATTTATTTTCAGACGGCGTAATCGTTTGCCTCGCCGCAGATTCAGGGAAAGAGCTATGGAATAAAAAGGTCGTAAAAAACTTCGATTCTCCGCAAAAGACGAGAAGGACCCCGCTTGTGCACGACGGGACCGTATTTGTTATCGACGATAATAACGACATCATCGCCCTGAGCGGGGAAACCGGGGATGTAAAAGGAACATATAATATTATAAAGGCTTATGATTTCATAGTGATAGACAGAAGGACTTTGATTATCGCGGGCGCCGACCAGGTCGTAGCTCTTGATACGGTGACAGGCTCCATACTCTGGAAAAAGGAGCTTAAATACAGGCCCTCTTCCGTATTCGCGGCGGATGACTTTCTGTTTGTGCTTTCGAATTACGGCTCCGCCCCTTTTAATATCGGTTTTCTAATGAAGACAATGGGGCATATCCAGGCGCTGAGGCTCAAGGACGGAGTGGAGGCCTGGGCGGCAAAACTGGATTACAGCGTAACATCGAACGCGTCAACTTCAGAAGACCACATCGCTTTACTTACGAACGAAGGAGCCCTCGAAGTCTTTAGCGTAAAATAGACGATGGATAAAAAGTTAAACATAGCATTTCTCTGGCACATGCACCAGCCTCTTTACAAAGACCCTTTCTCCGGCGAATATGTAATGCCATGGGTACTCTACCACGGCACGAAAGACTATTATGACATGGCCGCTATCCTCGATGAATTCCCGGAGGTCCACCAGACCTTTAACCTCGCCCCGTGCCTTATTGAGCAGTTAAACGATTACGCCTCAGGCAGGGCCATCGATAAATATCTCACGATTAGCCTTAAACCCGCCGTTAACCTCGATCACGAGGACAAGATATTTATCCTTAAGAACTTCTACCAGGCCAACTGGGAAAATATGGTAAGTCCGATCCCCCGGTACAGAGAGCTTCTTTTGAAGCGCGGGATGTCAAATTCCGACGAGGATGTCGACTCGGCCCTGAGATATTTTACCGAACGCGATTACCGTGATCTTCAGGTGCTTTTTAACCTCGCATGGATAGACCCGGAGATCCGCAGGAGAGATAAAACATTATCCTCCCTCCTTGAAAAGGGTTCGAGATATACCGAAGAGGATAAGCAAAGGCTCCTGGATAAGCAGATCGAGATAATAAGGAATATATTGCCGAAGTATTTGGAACTCAGAAATAGGGGCGTGATAGAGGTAAGCACTTCCCCTTATTACCACCCGATATTGCCGCTTCTTTGCGACAGTTTTTCCGCCAGGGTAGCCATGCCGAACGTAACTCTGCCGAAAGACAGGTTTAAGCACCCCGAAGACGCGCTCGCGCAGGTTAAAAAAGGGGTCTCCATTTACAGGGAGACGTTTAAGGACCCTCCGGGCGGGATGTGGCCCTCAGAGGGGTCGGTAAGCATGGAAATGCTTCCGCTTCTTTCCGGGGAGGGGATTAAATGGATCGCAACGGATGAAGAGATACTCTCGAACACCCTTAAAAAGGAGATCCGCAGAGACAGCTCCGGCAACTGCTTCGACCCCTTTCTTTATAAACCGTATTCGATAGACACTGGGAAAGGAATGATAACGATAGTCTTCAGGGATCACGTGCTTTCTGATCTCATCGGGTTCGATTACGCGAAGATGAGCGCGAATGACGCCTCCGACGATTTCATCAGGAGGCTTACCCGGATTCATAATATGTTCGATAATCCCGAGAAGCATATCGTAAGCATAATCCTTGACGGCGAGAACGCATGGGAGAGCTTTAAGAACGACGGCAGGGACTTTCTTGTTTCATTGTATTCAAAACTATCGAGACATTCAAAACTGCGCTGCGTGACCATTAAGGAATTCCTCGCCAGGAACCCGAAGACAGAAGTGATCCGTTCCCTTTTTCCTGGTTCGTGGATAAGCCACAATTTCAAGATATGGATAGGGCACCCTGAGGACAACTCAGCCTGGGACTACATAGCCGAAGCAAGGGACGCGCTGGTCAAGTATCAGGAATCCCTTAAGTCAACGCCGGAATTCGAAAAGAAGTGGAAGGCGATCGAAGAGGCCTGGGAAGAGGTCTACGCGGCGGAGGGGAGCGACTGGTTCTGGTGGTACGGGGATGAGCACTCTTCGATGTCTGATGAGGTCTTCGATAATCTTTTCAGGAGGCATATTAAGAAGTTATATGCCCTTATAGAGATGGAGCCGCCCGATTCCCTGGAAATCCCCATTTCCTCGGAATCCAAGGGTTACAGGCCTACCTCTGTCCCGACGGCATACATAAGCCCTGTTATTGACGGAGAGGTGACAAATTATTACGAATGGCTGTCGGCGGGAAGGCTGGAACGCGTCCATTTTGGAACGGCGATGCACACGGACGCCCACGGTGGAGGCCTTATCGATAAAATTTTATACGGGTTTTCAGCCGATGCGCTTTTTTTAAGACTTGATTACCTCAGGGAATTTGTCGTGCTCGACAGTGAGTGGGTCCTCACCATAAACTTCCTCAGGCCCAAATCACTCAGGGTCAGCGCTAACATAAGGGGAAGGTCTTCCAGGGCCGTTATTCTTGAGAAGCCGTCCGGAAACGATAAATGGGTTGAAGCTGGCGCCGTGAACATAGCCTCGGGAAGCGTTGTCGAACTCGCGATACCTTTAAAGACGCTCGGCGCTGCCGCGGGCGGTGAGATATGTTTTTATATCAACATAGTCGTGGGGGAGAAGAAGGGCGTTGAGAGATGGCCTGTAAAAGGATTTCTCATACTCGAAGTTCCCCCAGAAGACTTCGAGCTGGAAAATTGGATGGTTTGATTTTTGATATTTTAACCCCTTTTCGCACCCTGTTAAATTAATCTTAAGGGCAAGATGAAAAACGTTACGCCGGCGATGCGTCAATACCTTGAAATCAAGGCCCAGAATAGCGACGCGATACTTTTTTTCAGGATGGGTGATTTCTACGAGATGTTTTTCGATGACGCTAAACTTGCCTCCCGCGTTTTGGGTATAACCCTCACGTCAAGGGATAAGGGGAGAGACATACCTATGTGCGGCGTGCCTTACCATGCCGCCATGCCCTATATAGCAAAGCTCGTAAGGGAAGGGCACAAGGTGGCTATATGCGAACAGGTTGAAGACCCGCTTGATGCCGGGGGGATCGTTGAGCGGGCCGTTGTAAAGGTAATAACGCCTGGCGTGGCCTTTGAGGATGAACTCCTTGACCCAGGGACAAATAATTTCATCGCCTCCGTTTTCCTGAACGGCGGAAAATGCGGCTTTTCCTATATGGACGCGTCAACGGGCGAATTCAGGCTAACGGAACTTCCCGGCGGGTCCATAGAGGACGAGATCGGCAGGATCCGCCCTCTTGAGCTATTGGTTCAGGATTCCTTAAGAGACTCTTTTAACGGGATAGGTTCTATTAAGATTACCGCCATGCCGAAATTCGATTTCGATTATCATGTGTCCATTGAAAGGCTCAAGAAGCACTTTGGCACGCAGTCGTTAGACGGTTTCGGCTGTACCGGGATGGTTGAAGGGACAAGGGCCGCCGGGGCGCTCCTTAATTATATAAAAGAAACCCGCAAGGCCCCGCTCCAACATGTAAAAAAATGCACCCCGTACCATACCCACGATTATCTGGTGATGGACCACTCGACAAGGAGGAACCTTGAGATAATCGAGAGCTCAAGGACAGGCGGGAAAGAGGGGTCTCTCCTTGGTCTTCTCGACAGGACTCGGACAGCCATGGGCAGCAGGAAGCTCAAGTCGTGGCTCCTCTATCCTCTAAAGGAGAGTTCTCGCATCGAGGCGCGGCTCGACGCGGTCTCAGGGCTTGTCGATGACAGGGAAGCGCGTTCTTTCATACAGGAGCTTCTGTCGGAGGTATATGATATTGAAAGGCTTATAGTAAGGGTATCTCTCGGGTCGGCCAGTCCAAGAGATATGGTATCCCTCAAACACTCGCTCGGGAAAGTCCCGGGGCTCAGGGAAATACTCGGAAACTTCAAATCGACTCTTTTAAGAGAGCTTTATTCTTCCATCGATTGCGTCGATGAGGCCGCCAGGATCATAGACAGCGCGATCTCTGATCCGGCTCCGGCCTTTGTAAAGGACGGAGGCGTCATAAAGGAAGGCTACAGCGCGGAGCTTGATACGCTGCGGGAGATAGGCTCAGGCGGCAAGGACTGGATAGCCAAGCTTGAGGCGGGCGAGAAGGTAAAGACAGGGATAAACTCCTTGAAGGTAGGCTACAACAGGGTCTTCGGATATTACATAGAAATAACGAGGTCAAATCTTTCAAACGTCCCGGCGGATTATATCAGAAAACAGACCCTGGTTAACGCCGAACGTTTCATAACCCCGGAACTCAAGGAATGGGAAGAAAAGATTTTGACCGCGGAGGAAAAGGCGGGGGAGCTCGAGGCCGGGCTTTTTTCGCAGATAAGGGATGAGGTATCAAAATATTCGGAGAGGGTGCAAAAGACCGCGGAAGCTATCTCAACGCTTGACGCGATAGCGGCTCTCGCGCAGGTCTCGTCTGAGATGAACTACGTAAAACCTCTGATAGACGACGTGGATTCGATAGAGATAGAGGGGGGTAGGCATCCGGTAGTCGAGGCCGCGGGGGTTGACGGCTTTGTCTCCAATGACCTTACCCTTGACGGCATAAACCGGATACTCATACTTACCGGGCCGAATATGGCGGGTAAATCCACATACCTGAGGCAGAACGCCCTTATCGTCCTTCTGGCCCAGATCGGCTGTTTTGTGCCGGCGAGCCGGGCGAAGATAGGCGTGGTCGACAGGATTTTTACAAGGGTCGGGGCAACTGACGACCTCTCAAGAGGACAGAGCACTTTTATGGTTGAGATGAACGAAGCCGCGAATATCTTGAATAACGCCACGGACAAGAGCCTTATCATACTTGATGAGATTGGGCGGGGCACCTCCACTTTTGACGGGCTGAGCATAGCATGGGCGATCGTCGAATACATACACGATCAACCCGGGGTCATGGCCAAGACACTCTTCGCCACGCACTATCACGAACTCACGGAGCTTTCCTTGACAAAGGAAAAGGTCAAAAATTATAATATGGCTGTTAAGGAGCGGGAAGATAAGATAATCTTTCTGCGGAAGGTTCTGCCGGGCGGGAGCAACAGGAGCTACGGGATCCAGGTCGCAAGGCTCGCGGGCCTGCCGGCCGGGGTCATAGACAGGGCGAGGGTAATCCTTAAAAATCTGGAATCGGGCGAGATCCTCGACTCAGGGATCCCAAGGATCGCCATGAGAGAGGATCCGGTCGGGAAAGATAAGGGCCTTTCAGTGAGAATTGACCCGGTACGCGAGGAGATTAAGGGGCTTGATATCAATAATATCACCCCTCTTCAGGCCCTTAATGTTCTAAATAAAATAAAAGGGATGCTTAACGACTGAATTGAATTCGACCTCTCTCTTAAATATAAGGCTTCTAATTTTATTGTGCGTTATGCTTTTGCCCGTGACCGCCGGCTCGCTTGTCGGAGAAGCATATGGAAGCCCCAATAGTACGAGAGCGACGGTTACCGAGATAAAACACTGGTCAAACCCCAACTATACGAGGGTCGTCATAACGGTCAACAAAAAGGCCGCCTACAAATCCAGGCTCCTTAAAAAAGACCCGTCAATAAACATGCGGTGGAGGAGGCTTTATATAGACATAAGCGGTGCGGCCCTTGGCGCGGACCTTAAGAGGGAGATCCCGATAAACGATGGCCTTTTAAAGATGGCCAGGGCCGGGCAGTATGATAACGACACCGTAAGAGTGGTCCTGGACATTGAGTCCATCGAAGACTTTAAGATCTTTCCGCTTGACGATGGCCAATATAAGATAATCGTCGATGTAACGGGAGAAAAAAAGGAGCCTTCTAAAGGCGAAAAAACCGTTGAAAAACCTCCTAAGAAAACGCCTGATATTAGAATCGCCAGGGAGCCTTCAATAACCCGCCAGCTCGGACTCAAGGTTAATAAGATTGTTATAGACCCGGGGCACGGCGGCAAGGACCCCGGCGCCATCGGAATGAACGGGCTTAAGGAAAAGGATGTGACTCTTAAGTTAGCGAGGATGCTCAAAGAAAAGCTCGCCGGTAAGATCAGCGCCAGGATTATTCTGACAAGGGACAGAGACGTCTTCATACCCCTTGAGGAGAGGACGGCGATAGCGAACAGCCAGGACGCGGACCTTTTTATCTCCATTCACGTAAATTCCAACATGAAAAGGACCGCTACCGGCGTCGAGACCTACATACTTAATATATCGCACGATGAGGAGTCAAAGAGAATAGCGGCCAGGGAAAACTCAACGTCCAGAAGGTCCGTGAGCGACCTTGAGTTCATATTGAATGACCTGATAAAAACGGCAAAGAGTAATGATTCCATCGGACTGGCCACCGCGGTTAACCAAACACTTGTGAGGAAATTACAAGAGAAATACACCGATATAAAAAGTAACGGCGTCAAGGGCGCCCCTTTCTACGTTCTCGTCGGGACCAAGATGCCGAGCATACTCGTTGAGGTGTCATACATAAGCAACCCTAACGAGGAAAAAAGGCTTCAGGATGAGAATTACCTTCGGCAAATCATAGACGGCATTTCCTCAGGGGTCTTGCGTTACATGAACGAAGCCGGTTCGGCATAGGGTCTAAAATGCTTCATTATAATACATCTCTGACGGATTCCATTAGAGGCAGCGCGCAAGCAGCCGCCGTCATAAAGGACCACCTGTTGAAAAATGAAGAGGCCCTCCGTAAAAGGCATCTCGATGAAAAGACCGGCGCTGAGATATGCAGGGCCTATACCCTTCTTATTGACGATCTTTTAAAATCCATTTTTACCGTCAAATCGGAAGAGATTAAATGCCAGGACAGTGTCGCGCTTGTAGCCATTGGCGGTTACGGGCGGGGTGAACTCAACATACGCTCCGATATAGACCTGATGCTCCTTTACAAAAAGCGCATAACCCCGGCTATTGAAGAGCTTACGGAGAAGATCCTCTACATACTCTGGGATACGGGCCTTGACCTCGGCTTCAGCATAAGGTCCATTGACGAGTGCATCGCTCTCGCCGGGGAGGACTTGAAGACCATGACGTCGCTTCTGGATCTTCGTTTTTTGCTCGGGGACCCGGAGCTTTTCGACCTCCTTACTTCAAGGGCGAGAAAAGACCTCTTTAATAGAAATCGCGCCAGGATTTTTATAGACGATAAGATAAATGAAAGCAGGGGCAGGCATGAGAAATACGGCGGGTCCGTATATATACTTGAGCCTAATGTTAAAGAGGGGGAGGGAGGGCTAAGGGACATCCATACGGCGATATGGATAATAAAGTCCAGGAACATGAAACAGGTTGAGCCTTTTTCGCTGGGGCTCATATCAGAACGTGGTAAGAATGAACTTGAAACCTCGCTCGATTTCCTGCTCTGGATAAGAAATGAGCTTCACTTTCATACCTCCAGAAAAACAGACCAGCTCACCTTCGACCATCAGGAGCGGATTGCTAAACTCCTCGGCTTCAGGGACACCGAGCACGCGCTCGCGGTAGAGGCCTTCATGCAGCGGTACTACAGGCACGCGTCAAATATAAACTATTACTCTGACCTGATACTTTCAAGGTGCCTCCACAGGGAAGAAAAAGACCGTAAACCGTTCTTCTGGCCAAGAAAAAAGATCCGGGTTGATAAGAACTATACGGTAGAAGGCGGGAGACTGATCGTGCGCGGCAGGGACGTCTTCTCGAGAGAACCCGAGGCCCTGATAAAGGCTTTCGAATATTCTCAGGCCTTTGAAGCTGAAATCGACAGGGAAACAAAAGACCTCATGCTCAATCATATAGAGCACGCCGGCACCGAAGATTTTACATCTATCCCCGTGTCGGAATCCTTCATTAAAATACTTAAAGGCAGGAATGTCTATGAGACCCTGAGTGGAATGTACAAACTCAAGTTCCTTGAAAAGTATATACCCGAGTTCTCTGAAATCAGTTGCAGGGTCCAGCACGACCTTTACCACGTTTATACGGTAGACGCCCATACGCTATTCGCCGTAAGGGAAATTGAAAGGCTAAGGGGGCCGTACAAGGCGGAGTTCTCTCTTCTTTCCACTATATTGGAAGAGCTTCCGAACCCTGAAGTGCTGCTGCTCGCCGTCCTCCTGCATGATATCGGGAAGGGCCACGGAAAGGGCCACGCTGAAAAGGGGGCGTCGCTCGTCCCCCGGATATGCGGGAGGCTTAACCTCTCTGAAGACGACACGAACCTGATAAGGTTTCTTGTGAAGAACCATCTCCTCCTCGCGGATACCGCCCAGTACAGGGACCTCCACGATGAAAACCTGGTTATTGAGTTCGCGAAAAAAGTCGGCGACATTGAGCGGCTGAACCTTCTTTACCTGCTTACCTTCGCGGACGTGAGAGCGGTTGGACCTGATGTCTGGAGCCAGTGGAAGGGCGTTCTGTTTCAGGAACTCTACTTTAAGACGCTCACGGTGCTTGAAAGAGGCACCTTCGAGGCCGAGGACGCCGGCGCAAAGATTCAGAGGATAAAGGAACATGTCGTGGGACTATTGAGGCCTTCGGGGATTGGAAGCTCCAGCGTGGACGAATATTTTCAGCTCCTGCCGCAGAGGTATTTCCTTTCAACCGGCCCTGATCTCATCGCGGAGCATGTTAATATATTGAAGGAATTCGGCGGCCGGCATTACATTATGAAGACAAGGCAGGATACCTTCAGGGAGTACACCGAATTTATCATCTGCACGCACGATGTCCACGGCCTCTTCTCGATGATAACGGGGGTTATGGCGGCTAACGCCGTTAATATCCTTGGCGCGCAGATAAATACGCTGAAAAACGGGGTAGCCCTGGATATACTCCAGGTCAATAGCGCCTTGGGCGAGATGATAACTGATGAATCGAGGCTTAAAAAGATTGAAAATGACCTTTCGGACGTAATTACGGGAAAGGTCAAGATAGAGGCCCTGGTGCGTAAAAGAAAGCCCTCGATACTTGACAGGAAGGCCAAGCCAAACGTCCGAACTATCGTGCAGATAGATAACGAGGTTTCCGAGTTCTATACCGTCCTCGACATACATGCCCAGAACAGGATCGGGTTGCTCTACGATATAACAAGCACTCTTTCAAGGCTCGGCCTTTATATCTATATCGCTAAGATCTCGACAAAAGGGGACGAGGCAGCGGATATTTTCTATGTAAAGGATATCTTCGGTCAGAAGATATATTACAGGGAAAAACTCAAGGAAATAATGGATACCGTCTACAATGTTGTTGAGAACAAAGATTTAAACACCGTAAAAACCTGATTAAAAAGGCGGCTACAAAGATGGACGAAGGTTCTGTGCAGGAGTTCCTTGATTATCTCATCGTGGAGAGGGGCCTATCCATGAATACTCATGAATCCTATAGACGCGATATCCTAAGGTTCGTAACCTTTCTCAAGAGACATGGGGCCGCGGCTGAAACGGCCGATTCCTTGAATATAACCGGTTATCTTAAAGAGCTCATGGGGCGGGGGCTTTCTGCACGGTCTTATACAAGGGCTTTAATCGCGCTCAGAGGTTTCTATAAATATCTTCTTAAAAAGGGGAGGGTAAAGGTAAACCCCTGCGCTAACGTCGATATACCGCGGATGCCAAAGAGGCTTCCGGAATTTCTTACTCTGGACGATATTGAAAGGCTCCTTGCGGCGCCTTCTCTTGATACGCGTACGGGGCTTCGGGATAAGGCGATGCTGGAGACCCTTTACGCTACCGGGCTCAGGGTATCCGAGCTTACCTCGTTGAAGCTCAATGACATAAACCTCCAGGGCGGCTACCTCAATGCTTTTGGGAAAGGATCAAAGGAAAGGCTGGTACCCATCGGAGAGTCGGCGATGGTATGGCTTAAACGTTATATGGATGATGCGAGGCCCTCTTTTTTGAGAGGAAAAGAAGGTAAGTTTCTTTTCCTCACCGCGCGCGCCAGTAAAATGACCAGACAAAATTTCTGGGTCATAATTAAACAAAACGCCCTGAGGGCGGGCATTGACAAAAAAAGGATCAAACCCCATATCATACGCCATTCCTTCGCAACGCACCTTCTTGAAGGGGGGGCTGATTTACGCATGGTCCAGGCTATGCTTGGACACGCAGATATCTCCTCAACCCAGATATATACCCATCTTACCGATGAGAGGCTTAAAAGCCTTCACAGGAAGAAGCATCCCCGCGGTTAAACCCATGTCTACTAATAACTTAATAAACTGAATGGGGCAGGGACGCGATAAATCGCCAAGAACAAATCAAATTTGACATAATATCCATTATGCGACATACGCGAGGGATGAAGATGTAACTCGATATTGTGTTTTCGCCTATATTTTCTGGCTATTTCGCTGGTTCCCTCTCCAAAGGCGAAATTGGTCATATATTGGTCATATGTTGAGAGAATTAAAGCCTATTCTATAATTACGTTCGTAAGCGTCTTTTTTACGTGGTTTATGGCCTGGATCTTACTTATTACGACATCTCCGAGCACTTTAAAGTTTGAAGCGGCCACAAGGGCGATAAGATCATATGGGCCGGTTACAACCTTGGCTTCCTTTACTCCGCCTATTTTTAACAATTTTTCCAGAACTTCTTTAGACCTGGCATGCTCGCATTCTATAAAGACATAAGCTTCTACAGCCATATGTTCCTCCTTTAGGACTTAATCTTCTTTATTATATTCATCGTATAACTCTTTATAAAAATTATGTTTTTATAAATGTCAACAGTAGTTATTATTTATCTTTACGAAACACGGAATTCCTCATCAGAAGATCGATACTAAAGGTCCCGGAGATCATTCTATCCCATTTTGTGCTTTTTTCAATAGGTCCTTAAAAATTAATGGACAAGGCTCCTGTGGCAGTCCACGCAGTTGGCGCCATCTTTTATCTTCTCGTGCGCGGTCTTTCCGAAATCAGAGGCTGGCATCGGGGTTTTATGACAGGTTTTGCACGGTGAGCTGGACCAGGATATAATCTCCTTCCTCGCTTTTAAGGCAAATTCATCTTTACGCCTGTCAAACGCCTCTTTCGTAGAAAGGTCGTACCTGAAATTGCTTATGATGTCCGTTATTTCGCTTACGATGTGGGTTTTAACCTTAAGATAGAATTGGGGCGGAAAATGGCAATCTCCGCATCCGGGGTTTATTCCAAGCCTCCCATAGTGAGAAGACCTCTTAAGTTCTTCGTAAGGATAACTCATGGCGTGGCAGGAGACGCAAAAACGTGTTGAACTGAAGTACCTTTCACCGGCTATAAACGCGTAACCCAGCGCGATGATAACAATACTTGCAACTATCATCGCCATCCAGCACCCTTTTATATATTTTTTAAGGATATCAAGCATATAATAAAGTTATCTCATAAAGCTTCTTATGTATTAATAATGCGGCAGGCGCAAGTTTGACATCCTGTCGGCGAAGCATAAAATAAAAAAGGATTTAGTAGAACTAAATCCCTTTAATATGGCGCCCCCGAGACGATTCGAACGTCCGGCACACGGATTAGGAATCCGTTGCTCTATCCATCTGAGCTACGGGGGCTCTTAAAATGTTTGATTTTTGCTTATATGTTCCTGAATTAAGAAGATTTTTTATGATTTCTTTGAAAACACATATTTCAATCATTTTATATTAACCATTTGACCGCTCGTTGTCAAATATTTTTGTTCGTTTACTCGGTGCCTTTAACGCGACGCGGGGAGCTTCAATAAAAAAAGGGGGCGGAAAGCAAGGCATTAGAAAAATGCCCTGCACTGCCCCCCTGCCCCCTTTAAGACTAAACTAAGGAACGCCTTAAGTTTTTATTCGTCTTTTTTAGCGGCCTCTTTAAGTTCGCCAACGAACATATCGACATCGGTGCTGTGCATAGCGCACGCCAGGGAAATAGGCTCGCCGCCGAAAGAAGGGCAACTGAAGCATCCGCCCCCGAAGTGTTTTGTAAATACTTCTTTTGTAGAAGGCCATGTGATGGTCACTTCACCGGTTGTCATTTCAGCGGATATATCTTCTGATAGCATATTTTTTCCTCCTTAATGCTATGGTCAGCTTATTATTTTAAAGATCGGATTTTCATTCGTTAAAATATCACAAAGTACTTTTATATTATATGATTTCCATCATAAAGAAATCAAGGGCTTAGAAGCTTTTAACAGGATGGCGCGAAAAAACCACAGCGCCTTTTTTACAAAAAGCGCTGCGCACGTCTAATTGTTTAGCATAGTTTCGAGCAAAAACGCGCGTGACGGGTAATACTCCGTGTGTTAAAATGCCATCCGCATGGACATCAAAACAACTTTATGGAGCGGCCTGTCAGGGGATTATCTCAAGGGTCTTTTCTTTTTCGCGCCATTCTGTCCTTGTGTTGAATTCCTTACAGAGCGTCTCCATTTTTGCGGCTATTTTTGAGGCCCTTGGCTCGTCGGCGATTGTAGCCTGAAAACGCTTTATGACCGTCGGATGTAAAATTAGCCGTTTTATCAGCCTTCCCTCGGTCTCAACAATAAAGATAAAAGACTCATCATTCCTTTCCACCTCATCAACCGCGTAGTCGTCGACAAAATCCCCGGCGCTGTAAATTATCGGCCTCCCTCCGTATATTTCGATACCCTGAAAGACATGGCATGAGTGGCCGAATATAATATCCGCGCCGCTGTCAATGAGCGCGTGGGCGAAAGGTATATGCTTTGGAAGAGGACGATATCCCCAATTGGGCCCCCAGTGGGCCGATACGATCAGAATATCCGCCTTTTTCTTAGTCTCTTTTACGAGCTCAAAAAGTTTCCTGGCACGCATGTCATCCGTATCGACGGGGACAAAAAAGACACCCGGATGAGATCCGTAGGCCGCCCACGCGGTCTCGTTGTCGGTAAACGCGATAAACGCGACGACCATGTCCTTGACTTTCATGAATACCGGCCTGCTCGCGTCGTTATAATCCCTGCCGGCGCCCCCGCGGTTAATTCCTTCCCTGTCCAGGATATCAAACATCTCAAAGGCCGCTTCATACTCAAAATCAAGCGTATGGTTATTCGCAAGCGAGACCGAATCGATCCCCGCCGCCTTTAAAACCCCGATGTTTTTGGCATCCGTTCTAAAGTGGAAGTACTTTGGCGTCTGGGACCAGGGTTGACCATGGTCGGAGACAACGCATTCGAGGTTACAGAACCTCGCGTCAGCGCTTTTAAAGACCGCTAATGTATCACCCCAGACGTATTCAGGCCCCCTTCGCCCCAGTATCTCGTTTACGAGCCTGCCGAGCATTAGTCCCCAACAAAAAGTAACTTCATCAAGCTGTCTCCGGAAAAAATAATGTATTAGCGGAATGCTCAAAAAATTCTGAGAAAACCTCTTTGTAAAAAGGCCGCTGCAATCTGTAGCTGCATGGCTAAAAACATTAACCCGGCCATCCCTACCCGCAATCAATATTCCACAACACTCGTCACGCTCAGAGTAAAATTGAAAGGTTCTGGCGGGTATTTAAGGAAGGTACGGTCAGAGGGTTTGTTTTTTTACTGGAAATGTGATTTTTATATTTTTAACGAAGTTTAAGCCCCTCAGGTTATCAAAAACCGGATAAACGACCTTGGCGTTAAGTACTTTTAGGAGTTTGCGGGCGCTATTTTTTAGCATCCTCTCCGGAGCAGCCCAGGTACGGCCGGAAGCGCTATAAAAACGCCCATGAAAAAATTTATGATTTTGTTTTTCCCGTCATTTTTTTCTAAAATATACTGTTTTATTTACTGACGATTTCCTCCATCACGGCGCCGACATTGTATTTAAGCTCAACGGCCGCGAAAGCCTGGTCATACGTCGAGTTGGAGAGAGAGCTCTGGGCGGATATGAGGGTCGTATCGGCGTCTATCACATCGACAGTCGTGGCGATACCGAATTTAAACTGTTCAAAAACCATCCTGTAATTTTCTTCAGCGAAGGAGACCTGCTTTCTGAACGATTCGGTTACGGCCTTCAAGGCCTTGAGCCTGTCGTAAGCCTCCCTTACCTGAACGGCTATGTCTCTTTTAAGGCTCAGGGTTACGAGGTCCGCCTGAGCGTACACGCTTTTAGCCTGGGCCACCTCGGCCTTTCTTAAGCCGCCTTCAAAGATAGGAAAAGTAAGCACGACAGAACCTGAGAGGCTCTGACCCTGAAAGAACGTTGTTTTCGGGCTCTGGTCACCTCGCTGTATAGAGACCTTCCAGGCGGAGCGACGGGTAGAAGCCGCCCTTCGCGAACTCGATACCTTCGGCGGCGACTTTTTTGTCAAGGGTGCTTTGCCTGTAATCGCGCCTTTGAGAGTAAGCCGTATTTATAAGTTCGTCGAGGCTCGCTGTCATCTCCGGCCCGGGGGGAGGCTCCGCGACATCAAAATCTTCGGGGCTTCCGATTATCCTTTTCAAAACGGTTTTGGCATCGGTGAGGTTAGTTTCGGCGTTTATAAGGTCGGCCTCGGCTCCAGCGGTCTCCGCGTCGGCCCTTAAAACCGCGGACTTCGTGACCTCTCCCACCTTGAACCTGGCCGCGGCCACGTCGCTCTGCTCCCGGGCCCTTTTAAGGGCTGCTCTTTTAATTCCTACGTTCTTTTTCGCCTTGAGCAAATTGAAATAAGCCTGTGCCGTGGTAATGACTATGGTGTCTTTTGAAAAGCCGAGCCCTTCTCTTGACCTGCCCAAAAGTATGTACGCCTGCCTTCTCGCGGACCAGTCCTTCCCTCCGTTATAGATCGGCTGGGTCACTTTGAGATCAGCCGATGAGCTTTGATTCGGCTGAATGACAAAACCCTGACTTGTCTGAGCCTTGCTGTATTTTGTGTAATTGCCGTCGATCGTGACATTGGGCAGCAGCTGGGAATTTGCCCTGTCGATATTGGTTTCCGCCTGCGCCACACCCTCGCCCGCGATCTTTACGGACTCATGGGTGGCTATCGCCATTTTATAGGCCTCGTCGAGAGTGATCGTCCTTTCAGCCGCATTGAGACGGGCGGAGAAAAAAAGGAGCCCCGCGGCGCCGGCAAAAAACATAAAAAGGCGCGTCAGGTTTTTTTTAAACTCATCTTTTGACGAAGAAACGCTATTTTCCTGCGATACCGGGATCATCTTTATCTCCTCTTCATACCGTCAAAGAATATGTCCACAAAAGTATCGACAACCACTTCGTCAGGCCTCCTGAAGTACCTTTTCATCCTGTACAGCTCCTGTAAAATACAGTAGTGAATGACCATCCCCATGAAGGCCCTCGCCGCTACGGCCGGGTCGGCGTCCTTAAAGACCCCCTCTTCGATAAGCTCTTTTATATGGCCCTCGATGAATTCGAAAAGCTCGAGACCTTTTCTCTTTATGAATATCTCGGAGAGATCGTGCTCCTCGAGGGCGCTGAAGGTAAGAAGCCTCATGAAGGAAGGGTCGCTCCTGTGCGCGGCGATGATGAAAGAGGCTATCCCCCGGAAAACCTCCCTGCCCTTTTTCCCTTTAAGGGAGATCATGAGCCGGTCCTGGCCCTGGGTGTCGTTGCACCTCGCGTCTATTATGGCGTTATAAAGCCCCTCTTTTTTTGAAAAGTGTTTGAAGATGACGGCTTCGCTTATGCCGGCCTTCCTCGCGATTTCACGCGTGGTGGTGCCCTTGAAGCCGTTTTTGGCGAACAGCGACATGGCCACCCTGACTATCTGGCTCCTCCGCTCATCCGCCGTCATCCTTTTTTTTGCTTTTTGGATCGGCATAATGAGTTGTTAGTAAGTGCTCACTTTTGGTTATGGTATTATCACAGGAAGGGTTTGTCAAGGGGCTTTTTCTCCGTTTTACGTCTGTAAAATCGCGGAAGAGAGAGGACCCTGTTTATCTTAATTCGATCCCCGCCGATGTGTGCGTAGCGCCTGAGCTGTCGACTATTATGGCTTCTACCCCTTTAAGGCTCTTTACGAGACGCATCCCCTCAGCCGGCCCGAGAACAAATACGGCGGTTGAGATAGCGTCAGAGGTCATGGTATCCGGCGCGAGTATGGTGACACTCCGGCACTTCAGAGCGGGATAGCCTGTCTTCGGGTCTAATATATGATGGTATAATACCCCGTCCTTTATAAAAAACCTCTCATAATCGCCTGAAGTGGATATGGAGATATTCGTGAGAGCAAGTTTGGCGAGCAATCCGTTCCTCTCCCTCGGGTGGTGTATCCCTATATCCCAGGGCTTCCCGTTCTCCAGGCCCTGAACGCGCATATCTCCACCAGCCCTGATAATGGCGTCCTTTATGCCGGAACTTACAAGCGCCTGCATGCCTCTGTCCACGGCATACCCTTTCGCTATGGCCCCAAGGCCTATCGCCATACCCTTTTTCTTGAGAAAAACGGTCTTATTTCGACTATCCAGCTCTATTTCCTTGTAGTTAATAAGAGGCCGGAGTTTACCGGCCTCTTCGGGCGTTGGGACCCGTTCATGGCCAGGCGTGAAATTCCAGACCCCTCTCATGGCGGCCCAGGATATGTCGAAAGCCCCGCCTGAAAGGGCTGAAACCTGTTGCGCCGCGGCGATAACGTTAAAAACCTCGTCAGGGACCTTAGTCGCCTCTTTGCCGGAGTTCTTGTTTATGGCCGAGATATAGGTCCCTTCCCTCCACTCGCTCATCTCATCATCAATGCGGGTAAACTCGTTTATAACGGCGTTAAAAGCCTGCTCTGCCTTGAGTTCGTCTTCGGTCGAAACGGTTATCTCAAGATCTGTGCCCATGATAACAGCGTTTTTCTTGAATATCTTCGCGTACGCTGCGGAAGGGTCAGCGAAAAAACAAAAGAGCGCCGGGATGAGGAGAAATAGAAGGGCTATAATGCGGTTAAAAACTTTTTTGTCTGTAGCCATTTTTAGAATAGGAATCTTAATCCGGCCATGAAAATATGAGCGTTGACCCCGATCGATTCTGCGTAGTACTCGTATTTGCCTTCGACGCCGCCAAGCAGTATAGACGATATATTATCATCGGTTTTTGATTTCGTAAAGTTGTAAATAGTTTTACACCTCCAAGGTTTGACGTGAACTTCAGAAGCTGGGGGGATGATGACATTAAGACGTCAGCGGGCGAATAGACTTCTTTTACGAAGAACGCCTTTGACTGGCTATAGCGCCTGTAATCGAGCCTCAAAATGAGCTCTTCTGTAAGGTATTTGTAGTACTCTATCTCAGCCATGCGGGATTTTATATCCCAGTCGTCGGTATAGTAACGCAGGGTAAGCCTGAGGGAAGAACGGTCGAAGACCGGGGTGAAACCGTCCGCGAAGTAATGGTTGAGGCCGAATATATAAGCGTTCCTTCTCCTTTCGCCAGGGAACGATTCCGCGGCGCAGGTAGATGATTTAGCGGTGCATGCGCCCTGGGAAACGCTCGTGCCGTCTGTTGGGACGAGCCTTATACCCTCGGACTCGAACCCGCTGGAACTCGTTCTCGCGTATCCGAGCTGGGCGATAGTCGCGGGAGAAAGCAGCTGTGTTACGCCGACGAAGTAGTTGTCGGTAGTCCTGCCATCTGTCCGGTCCATGAACTGGCCGTTAATCCTGTCGATATTTTTCGAATACCCCAGGGTAAGAGTCGTTTTTTTTCAAATAGGTCTTTTTTAAGGGTTATGGCAGGGGTATTTGACATATAATCCTTTTCCTTGCTAAAAGTCGTGATTCGCCTCAACGCCTATGATATGTTCCGAAGTTCGCGGGTGATTCCGAGTGCTGATCCGTTACGGGTTCACCGCGCTGCCTCCGGCGATTATCGCGCTGATGCGCTTGAGACAGCCGCTACCTGGTAGAACCCGTCGGGGCGTTTCCTCCCCTCACGCTGTGCTCGCCCCCTTCACCCCCGCGGAACCCGATGCCGGGTTTTAAGGTCCACTGTGTGTTTGAATATACGCCTGTATCGAGTGAGACGTCCTGATTTACGCGCAAATACCCCCGTATATACCGTAATGCTTCGTTGTTAGAACCGTGCGAGATAAGCCTCCGCAGCGCGTAGTCTTCAGCCGATGCCGGCCCTGGTGACGAGATCAGAAGGATGGAAGCTATTAAGAGGAGTGAATGGTTATCCACGGATATTGAAACCTGTCGAGTTGCAGCCACACCCGCCTCCGCTTACGCCGAAACTCCCGGTGCTCCCCTCCCTGGTACCGAGGAAGTGCTCCTTTACGGCTTTTTCTTCCTTATTGCCGTCAAACTCTTTATCGGGTCCGCGAGGTATTCCCTTTCCCATGGCTTGACCCCCGCCAGCCGGTAATAGAGACAACCGCGAGCGCCAGAAGAGACGCCCAAAAACGTCTTCGTCGTTTTTCTCCTATCGCAGAAGTTTTTCGGCTCGTCCGCCCAGGTCTTCGGTCTCCCTCGTTAAAGCCAAGTCGACATACCTTATGATGCCGGCCTTATTTATAATGAAGATGTCGGCATCGCCCCGGCCCTGTAAGCTGAGATGACGGTGGAATAGGTGTCGAGGAGGACGAATAGATCTGTTTGAAAGAAAAGGCGTGTTTGACAGGAAATCATCCACATGGGTCCATTTTTTATCCACGTTGATCGCCACGCCAACGATGTCAGAGTTTTTGTATCTTTCAAGACTCTATTGAGCCCGGGAACTCTTTCTTGCACGGCGGACACCAGCTTGCCCAGAAATCGACAAATACCACCTTGCCATGGAGATCCTTTAAGGAAACGGCCTTCCCGTTGATGTCTCTGAGCATAAAATCCGGCGTCTTTTCGTTCACCATCCCTCCCCTGGAAAGGGATGGAACACAAAAGATCAATAAAAAAACGATTAGCTGTACGCATAATTTCACAAGTTTCATAACGGCAAATACCTCTTTATAGATTTTGACAATGGTATTTTTAGAAACATTAAGGGAAGATTAGAATTTTTTTAACTTTAAGTTGCGTGTCGAAAATCATTTAATCCTCCGGGATTCTCTGGTATTATTTGCTTATCAATTGAAAATGCAACGCGAGCGCATTCTCCGCTGCCTGCAGCGGGGTCAAGCGAGCGAATAGAAATAGTTTCCTTACATTTTGAAGCTCCCCCACAGCAAGCTGCGGGGAGCTTCAAAATAACGGGGAGAGATATGGCAAGAGCCGATGAGAAGGACTTCGTTTTATTCAATGGCATAAAATACGAATGGCTCGGACAATCGACGGTAAGGATGACCTTCAACGGGTTTACCGTGTATACCGACCCGGTAACCCTTGACCCGGACCCGCCGAAGGCCGGGTTAATCCTTATAACGCATCATCACGTAGACCACTGTCTCCCTGAATTCATAACCCCTATAAGAGACGATAAGACAAAGCTCGCGGCCTTCCACGACAGCTATATCAAGTACTGCGTGCAGGATATAAAAGGCGTGCGGACCGTAAAAGTGCAGACGGGCGGCTTCTCGGCAGGAGACTACTGGGTTTTCGCCCGCGCGTTGGACATCGGCGGGAACGTGACGAGCGACAGCATGATGTGCACCGTCGCCGGAGCGACATCGCCGGTGGCGGTTGTCCCGGAACTCTCCCACGATTTCGGTGGGCTTCCGGTCGGCGCCGAGGCGAGCTGGGACATCGTCGTGCGCAACACCGGGGCCGATCCTCTGTCGGTACGGGAGGTGACCTCGAGTGATCCGGCCTTCCGCGTCAACCGGTCCCACTTCTTCGTGCCTCCGGGAGGCGAGGTTCCGATCACCGTCCGGTTCCTTCCCGGCGCGGTCCAGTCCTACAGCGGAACGATCCGGATCCGGACGAACGACCTGCTCCACCCCCAGTTCAACGTCACGGCGCAGGGATCGGGCTCTATCCCGCGGCGGTGAACGACGCCGAGGTGGCGGTTCGATTCGGCGTCCGCGGCACCCGCGCCGTGCAAGGAGGAGACTCGAGGTGGCCTACGCCCTCG
>CAVSHY010000025.1:0-25009 GCA_963727865.1 uncultured delta proteobacterium
CGCTCAGGTCGAGATTAAAAACCTTGCCGCCCTTGATTACACACGGCTTAAGGGACTGCCAGATAGAGGCGGTCAAAAACCTTGAAACCTCTTTTGCGGAGGCGAGGCCGAGGGCCCTTCTCCAGATGGCCACGGGTAGCGGCAAGACCTATACGGCAGTGAGCTTCATCTACAGGCTCATAAAGTTCGCCAACGCCAAAAGAGTGCTTTTTCTGGTAGACAGGTCCAACCTCGGCAGGCAGACCTTGAAGGAATTTCAGCAGTACATAACCCCTGACGACGGCAGGAAGTTCACCGAGCTATATAACGTCCAGCACCTTACATCAAACACCCTTGACCCTGTAAGCAGAGTCTGCATAACTACCATCCAGAGGCTCTATTCGATGCTCAGGGGCGAGCCTGAGTTCGACTCCGAGCTTGAGGAAAAGTCCATCTTCGACATCTCGCCGGAAAGCGAGAAACTTAGGGAAGTCGCCTACAATCCTCAAATCCCGATAGAGACCTTTGATTTTATCGTAACCGACGAGTGCCACCGTTCGATATACAACCTCTGGCGGCAGGCGCTTGAGTATTTCGATGCCTTCATCGTCGGCCTCACCGCGACCCCTTCAAAGCAGACCCTCGGCTTTTTCAATCAGAATCTTGTCATGGAATACAGCCACGAGCGGGCTGTGGCCGACGGGGTTAATGTGGGTTACGAAGTCTACAGGATCGAGACCCGGATTACGCAAAGCGGGAGCAGGGTCGAAGCGGGCTTTTACATAGATAAGCGGAATAAGCTCACGAGAAAGACAAAATGGGAGCAATTGGACGAGGAGCTTGATTACGTCCCCAATCAGCTCGACCGCGCGGTCGTCGCCCCTGACCAGATAAGGACGGTAATCAGGACTTTCAGGGATAAGCTCCCTGAGATATTCCCCGGCAGGACCGAAGTCCCCAAGACCCTCGTCTTCGCCAAGGACGACTCCCACGCCGAGGATATCGTCCACATAATAAGGGAGGAGTTCGGCAAGGGCAACGACTTCTGCAAAAAAATCACCTATAAAACCACCGGGGAAAAGCCCGAGGACCTCATCGCGAGCTTCCGCAATTCCTACAACCCGAGGATAGCCGTAACCGTAGATATGATTTCAACCGGCACGGACATCAAGCCCCTTGAGTGCCTCTTATTCATGAGGGATGTGAGGTCAAGGGTCTACTTCGAGCAGATGAAAGGGCAGGGGGACAAGGGTCATTTCACAGACAGACCTCAACTCCGTAACCCCGAACGTCTCAAGCAAGACACACTTTGTCATTGTGGATGCCATAGGCGTCTGCGAGAACGACAAGACCGACTCCCGCCCCCTTGAGCGCAAAAGGAGCGTGCCTTTTGACAAGCTCGTAACGTCCGTCGCCCTCGGAAGCCGTGACGAAGACACGCTGACAACGCTTGCCGGAAGGCTCGCCCGGCTTGAAGGGGAGATAGGCGAAAAGGACGGTAAAGAGATCAAAGAGGCCGCCGGGGGCAGGACGCTCAGGCAGATAGTAAATAGATTGCTGGACGCTGTCGACCCTGACAGGCAGATCGAAAAGGCGAAGGCTCTCTTCGGCAAAGACGCCCCGGCGGACGATGAGATAAAGAAAGCGTCTGAGATGCTTGCCGATGAAGCCTGCGCGCCCTTCGACAGCCCTAAATTAAGGAATACGATTATTGAAATAAAGCAGAGGAACGAGCAGGTCATAGATACGGTAAGTAAAGACGAAGTCGTTTTTTCAGGCTTTGACGAACAGGCAAAGGAAAAGGCTCGAACGATAGTTGAAAGCTTCAAAAAGTTCATAGAGGAAAATAAAAACGAAATCACGGCGCTGCAGATTATTTATAGCCAGCCCTACGGCAAACGCCGCCTTACGTTCGATGAAATAAAAAAGCTCGCCGACGCGATAGAAAGACACAATCTGACGCCGGAGAGATTATGGGCGGCTTACGAGAGGCTCGAAAGATCAAAGGTGAGAGGGACTCCGCAGAAGGTCCTGACGAATATTATTTCCCTTGTCCGCTTCGCCATCGAGGAGAGCGACATCCTTGAGCCTTTTCCGGATATTGAAGAAAGAAGGTTCAGGGAGTGGGTGGCGTCTCAGGAGAGAGCAGGGCGGAGGTTCACCCCGGAGCAGATGAGGTGGCTTGAGATGATAAAAGAGCATATAGCCACGTCGCTTGCCATCGGCAAGGAGGATTTTGAAAACACCCCCTTCCATGAAAAAGGCGGTCTTGTGAGGTTCTATAACGTCTTCGGGCAGGAAGCGGAGAAGATACTTCAGGGAATTGAATGAGGTGTTGGCGGCGTGATTAGTCATCAGGGTGATTATGATGAGTTGTCGTAATGGGAATAAAGGGATAAATAAGTCAGTTAAATCTTGTTGGGTTATCCGACTTTGATATGGATTTAGGAAATTTATTCAGAGTCATTTTGTAAGAGTTTATTGATTCCTTTTGGAAGTGCTGACGCAGGGATTACGATTTCTTAGAGGCTCTTACAACGGCGCTTTGGGCAAATTCTGGCACGTGCATCTTATGATAGTTGTTGCGTTGCAAAATCCTTGTAATCGTTATTGAATCTTTTTCGCGAATTTTAGGAGCTTCCGCCAATATTTTTGATCGGTTTAAGGGACAAATACAAAGCACGCTCGGTAAATGATATCGAGGAAGACACCGTGCGTTTCGGTTCTTGAAGACATTAATAGGGCCTGAGGGAGTTAAATCAACTCGTGCATTTCGGTTCTGGCAATTATGACTATTCGAGCGGCGGTTTTTTGGAACAGAAGATTAACCCTTAACAAGTTAAAGATCAACATCTTGCTGGGACCAGAACTACCCAAGAATCGTTACAGCGTTATTGAGGCTGAGAATATACTTGCAAAGTTCTGGAGTTGTCCAGGAAAAGTACCTGTCGAAGAACTATATAATCAAAAAGACCCACCATCTATTGCTGTTACAAAGAAAGCTGTGAAGAAGTCGAGAAAATCTCATGGTAAATAAGAGTAACGAACTGGAATATAATAGACTTTCATCACTTTCTAAAGGATGGGTGTGGACGAGGGTTGGAGAGCTTTACGACATTATAGGTGGTGGCACTCCTTCAACGAGCGTTGAAGCATACTGGAAGGGTGATACCCCTTGGATAACAAGTGCTGACATTCAAGGTCTTAAGGATATTAAGCCAAGAAGATTTATTACGAAAACTGCCATCAAAGATTCTGCTACAAACCTTGTATCAGCAGGAAGTTTAATCGTTGTCACAAGAGTCGGCTTAGGCAAAGTAGCTCTTGCAGAAGTACCTTTATGCTTTAGCCAGGATTCACAGGCCCTAATTAAAAAAGGCGATGTAATAAATGAAAACTACGCTCTTTATTATCTTTCTCAGGCGGTACAGATATTCAAATATAAGCATAGAGGGACAACAATCCCTGGGGTCACAAAAAAGCAACTTGCAGAGCTTATGGTTGCCCTTCCCCCTCTCCCCGAACAGCACCGCATTGTCGCCAAGATTGAGGAGCTTTTTACGAGGCTTGATGCAGGGGTTGAGGCCCTCAGGAAAGTAAAGGCCGAGATAAGGCGTTACCGTCAGGCGGTTCTGAAGCACGCCTTTGAAGGCAGGCTCACCGAAGAATGGCGTAAGGCCCATAAAGGCGAGTTAGAACCTGCCTCCAAGCTTCTGGAGAGGATAAAAGAAGAACGCAAAAAGAACGCAAAAGGCAAGCATGAGGAATTCCGAGGGAGTGAACACATCCGATCTGCGTGAACTGCCTGACGGGATTGCTTGCCTTCGGCGCGATGGTTGGCGAAGGGAATGAAATGCTCAATCTGGCAACTCTGAAGAGGCGTGCACGGAATCTACTGGCATCATCACTGTACTCTAGCAAAAGCAACCTTCAAGTACGGCAAAGAACATCTTTTTTTGAACAAGATTTAAAGTGTTATTACGAAAAGATCTGGAATCAAGAGGATGACTTTCTGAAGAGCTGCAAACGAGGGAGATGTTCCTGAAAAAAGTTTCATTAGTAACTGAATAGGCCGAACGATCGGCAAAACGGCGGTATACAAAAGCCAGTACCCAAGGCAGTCTTCGAATCAGCAAATTAATGCGAGTAGATACTCTGACAAGAAGGTATGTTATCCTGAATTTTTTTTATTATCTTTTTTCAAAAATTCGTTTTATGCCGTAGATATATTGCTTCTGTTGTCTCACAACAGGTAGGACAAGCTAATTTAAACGGCACAAAATTATCATTAATGCCAGTTCCTTTCCCTCCTCTTCCCGAACAGCACAAAATCGTCGAGGAAATCGAGCGCCATTTTTCAGTAGCCGAAAAGGTCGAGGCCACTGTCGATGAGAGTCTCAAACAGGCAGAGAGGCTCAGGCAGTCCATATTAAAAAGGGCCTTTGAGGGGAAGCTTGTAGCACAGGACTCCACTGATGAGCCTGCAGAAAAATTGCTTGAGAGGATAAAGGGAGAGAAGGCAAAGCAGGAAATTAATAAGAAGACCTTAAAAAAAGTTCTAAGCAAAAGGAGTTAAGATAGCATGGCGAACGAATCTCCGGCGATAGTCCAGCGGCTCTGGAATTACTGCAATGTCCTTCGTGACGACGGCGTTAGCTACGGAGATTACGTCGAGCAGTTGACCTATCTCCTTTTCCTGAAGATGGCCGACGAGCAGACAAAGCCGCCCTTCAATAAAAATCCGACCATCCCCAAAGGCTTTGACTGGCAGAGCCTCATTACAAAAGACGGCGACGCCCTTGAAGTCCATTACCGGCATATCCTTGAATCCCTCGGTAAGGGAAAGGGGATGCTCGGCGTCATATTCAGGAAGTCGCAGAATAAGATACAGGACCCCGCGAAGCTGAAACGCCTCATCGAACTCATCAACGCCGAGACGTGGATGGGTTTGGATATCGACGTAAAGGGCGATATCTACGAGGGGCTTTTGCAGAAAAACGCCGAGGACATTAAGAGCGGAGCGGGGCAGTACTTTACCCCGAGGCCGCTTATAAAGGCTATGGTCGCGGTGATGAGGCCAAAGCCGGGCGAACGAATCTGCGACCCTGCCTGCGGCACGGGCGGATTCTTCCTCGCGGCGCATGATTATGTCGCGCACAATGATGATTTCAAATTAGATTCCGAAAAGAAGAAATTCCTTAAAGAAAAAACATTCAAAGGCTGGGAGATAGTAGATAGCGCCGCGAGGCTCTGCGTGATGAACCTCTACCTCCACGGCATAGGCGGAGAGGAAAGCCCCGTTATTGTCGGCGACAGCCTCGTCTCAGACCCCGGAGACCGCTTTGACATGGTCCTCACGAATCCGCCCTTCGGGAAAAAGAGCAGTATCACCATAGTAAACGGCGAGGGAAAGGCTGATAAGGAGGCGCTCATTTACGAGAGGCAGGACTTCTGGGCGACCACCTCGAATAAACAATTGAACTTCCTACAGCACGTTAAAACCCTTTTAAAGATGAACGGCAGGGCCGCCATAGTCGTGCCGGATAACGTCCTTTTTGAAGGCGGGGCAGGGGAGACGGTAAGAAGAAAGCTCCTTCACGAATGCGATGTGCATACTCTCATGAGGCTCCCTACCGGGATATTCTACGCCCAGGGCGTTAAGGCGAACGTCCTTTTCTTCGACAGAAAACCGGCGAGCGAAAAGCCCCGGACAGAAAAGCTCTGGATATATGATCTGAGGACAAACATCCACTTCACGCTAAAGACGAACACTCTAAAATTTGACGACCTCCAAGACTTCATCAGATGCTATAACTCTGAAAACCGTTTCGAGAGGAAAGAGACCGAACGGTTCAGGGCCTTTACTTACGAAGAACTCATGAAGCGCGACAAGGTAAGCCTTGATATATTCTGGCTCAAGGACGAAAGCATCGAGGATTCCGCGAACCTCCCGGCCCCGGATGTCCTTGCGCGCGATATCGCCGAAAACCTCGAAACGGCCTTGGGGCAATTCGCGAGCATTTTGGAAGATTTGGGGGAAAAGTAGAGATCGAACAAAACGGGTTGCTTCGGGCTAAAGCTCCCACAATGACAAGAGGGGTTTTTTGATTAGTCTTTAAATAAACCTCAGGTGGTGGGTGAACGGCGCGTAAGGATGGAGGAGGGGTGCGCGAGCCGGGGCAGAAGGAACGGAGTGACATAAGCGGCGAGCGCAGAGGCTGGAGGCCGTAGCGCGGAGAACCCACCCCGAAAGTGCGCGGTCAGCGCGCAAAAAACTCTTAAGCACAGAGATGAAATAAATTTTTTTCAGATGAGTGCGATTGCTTCGCTTCCCGCCCCGCTTCGCTCGCGGCTTCGGCTCACCGCAATGACAGGAAATTAAAGAAAACCGTTTACGGGTATATCTTCACGATGTTCAGCGCCTGAAGCCCCTTATCCCCCTGAGTGATGTCGAACTCGAATATTAAATCCCTGCTCGGGAGCTGATTTCTATCCGTCGAGGGGTCGAAGCTCGACTCGTGCGCGAAGGCCGTCCCGTAAGGCGAGTCCGCCCTTCTCGTGTCGGTTATCCAAAGCCCCGGGCCGATCCTGCTCAGGTAGCGCATGAAGCCGAAGTTCTTCGACTGGTTGTAGGTGTAGCAGATCCCCCGGACCCTGGAGCCGACTTCCCCCCAGTTCTTCTTCGACTCGCCCTCAATGGGAAGGAGGTTCGGTATGAGATACCCGGACATGAAAAGGTCCACCTCCCTTTTAAGGTTGGATGAGACGTTCTGGAAGGCGACGGCCTCGACCCTGCATCCCTTGTTCTGAAGCGCCCTCACGACCTGTATGAAATCCCCGTCGCCGGTCGTCATGATGACCTTCTCGAGGTTCTCGGACTGAAGAAGCGCGTCTACCGCCATGTCAAGGTCGGCGTTGGCCTTGCCGAAGCGGTTCCCTGCCTCGTCCGTGTACCATGAGACGACCTTTTCTATGACCTTGAAGCCGAAGTCCCTCAAAGTCGAATGGAAGTTATAGGTGCGCTCCCTGTAGTCGTGGTCCGTCCTCGCCCTTTCCTCGTCGTAGGCGACGTAGGCGTTGAGCCGGATGGGTTCCCCCGAGTCCCGGCAGGCGAAGTCCCGGAGTATGTCAAAGCGCATGCCGTACCCGCCGTTACGCGTTATGTTAGCCACATCTATGTAGAGCCCTATCCTCTGCGGTGATTTCTGTCTTGTCATTTCTTCATTCCATTTTTAAATTGTTTAGACGCCTTTCAGCCGGGAATAATCTGGCCACCGGGCGCCCCCGCGCCTCTTTACAGTTTATATTAAAAATAACGGGGCGCAAGGCGGGGAGAAACCTGGAGGAAACTTTCTGTTTTTTTAGAGAGCTATTAAAAGTTCAAGTGCTTTTACAATCTTATGATTTTTTAAATGCTATAAGCTTGATTTACATGCGCTGAAAAATTTCCCCCAGGTCTTTTATACGTCCAGGTTCGAGACTTCGAGGGCGTGCTTTTCGATGAATTCCCTCCGAGGCTCGACGACATCCCCCATGAGCTTCGTGAATATGGCGTCCGCCTCAACGGCGTCCTCGACCTTGACCTGCAGCAGCACCCTTTTCTCCGGGTCCATCGTCGTCTCCCAGAGCTGTTCCGGGTTCATCTCCCCGAGGCCCTTGTACCTCTGGATGTTAAGCCCCTTTTTCCCGAGTTCGAGGACATGGCCCATGAGAGAGTTCCAGTTCGTGACCTCAACGCTCGTTTCATTGCTTTTCAGCACGAACGGCGGCTCCCCGGCTTCCCTCAGGCCCTTCGCGAGGTTCCTCACCTCCTGGAATTCCGGCGAGTTAAGGAGTTCCCTGTCAACGGCGGTCTCCTGACGGAGGCCGTTCTTTCTGTGGGCGCATTTTATTCTGAACCCCTCGTGCTCCTCTTCCTTGACGAACGAGAAGTCGAACGCATCCTTTTCCGGTGCGTACGCCTTTATCCTCGCGTTTATGGTCGAGGCGAGCTTCTTTGCCGCGGCCTCGTTCTTCAGGGCTTCGAGGCTGAAGGAGTCCTCGAACGCGAGGGCCCCGATGACGCCCGCGTCCCTCCCTCTCCTCTCCATGCGGGCCATAAGCCTCTGGAACCGCGCCGCCTTCTTAAGCATCGCCATAAGGGGAACGCCCGTGAGCGCCTTCTTCCCTTTGGCAGAGATCGAAAGCCCGTCCTGCGCGGACTCAAATATATAATCTTCGAGCGCGGAGTCGTCTTTAAGATACCTTTCGTCCTTGCCCCTCTTGACCTTATAGAGCGGGGGCTCGGCTATGTAAAGGTTCCCGTTCTCCGCCAGGGACTTCATCTGGCGGTAGAAGAAGGTAAGAAGGAGCGTCCTTATGTGGCTTCCGTCCACGTCCGCGTCCGTCATTATTATGATCCTGTGGTAGCGGAGCTTCTCGCGGTTGAAGTCGTCGTTGCCGACCCCGCACCCCAGCGCCATTATCACCGTCCTTATCTCTTCGTTCGATAAGACCTTGTCGAACCGGGCCTTCTCGACGTTCAATATCTTGCCCTTGAGAGGGAGAATAGCCTGAAACCTCCTGTCCCTTCCCTGCTTCGCTGACCCGCCGGCGGAGTCGCCCTCGACGATGAATATCTCGCAGAGAGCGGGGTTGGTCTCCTGGCAGTCGGCGAGCTTTCCGGGAAGCGAGTTCGAGTCAAGCGCCCCTTTTCTTCTTATGAGGTCTTTCGCCTTCCTCGCCGCCTCACGCGCCCTCGCGCCGTCAAGGGCCTTCTGGACTATTTTCTTTGAGACGGAGGGGTTCTCTTCGAGGAATTCGGCGAGCTTTTCGTTGACGATCGATTTTACATACCCCTCTACCTCGCTATTCCCGAGTTTTGTCTTTGTCTGCCCCTCGAACTGCGGGTTCTGGAGCTTTATGCTTATGACGGCCGTGAGCCCCTCGCGGACGTCGTCGCCTTGGAGGGCCTCTTTCATGTCCTTCGCAAGGTTGTGGCCCGAGGCGTAGGCGTTTATGGTGCGCGTGAGGGCGGACTTGAAGCCGACCATGTGCGTGCCGCCCTCGGTCGTATTGATGTTATTGGCGTAGGAGAAGACGTTTTCCGAGTAGGAGTCGTTCCACTGAAGCGCCATCTCCATCTGTATGGATTCTTTTTCCCCGGCGATGTAGATGACCTTCGGGTGTACCGGCGACTTCGATGTATTCAGATGCTCGACGAAGCTCACGATGCCGCCCCTGTACTGGAACTCGTGGAACTTATCGGTCCGCTCGTCCTTTATGGTTATCCTTATCCCGGCGTTGAGGAACGAAAGCTCCCTTAAACGCTGGGAAAGGGTGTCGAAGCTGAATTCCATCACCTCGAAGATCTCGGCGTCGGGCTTGAACGTGACCGTGGTCCCCGTCTTTTTGGTCTTTCCCACTGTCTCAAGTGGGCCGGTCGGCTTGCCCCTCTGGTATCTCTGGGTGTAGACCTGCCCGTCCCTTCTTATCTCGACCTCGAGCCGCTCGGAGAGGAAGTTTACGACCGTAACCCCCACGCCGTGGAGGCCGCCGGAGACCTTATACGCCTTGTTCTCGAACTTTCCGCCCGCGTGCAGCTCTGTCAGCACCACTTCCACCGTGGGCTTTTTCTTCTCAGGGTGCATCTTTACGGGTATGCCCCTTCCATCGTCGGCTACCGTCACGGAATTGTCGGCATGCACCGTCACCTCGATGTTCTTGCAGAACCCGGCCAGGGCCTCGTCCACGGAGTTGTCGACGACCTCGTACACGAGGTGATGGAGGCCCATCGGCCCGGTCGAGCCTATGTACATGGCGGGCCTTTTCCTTACGGCTTCGAGCCCCCCGAGGACCTTAATCGATTTCTCGTCATACGCGGAAGCGTTATCAGCCCCGCTTATTTCCTCAACTTCTTGTTTTTTCACAATAAAATCCCTTTCTGAGATTCTTTTTCTTTGTCAAATGTCGGGGTAATTTTCATATACTACTTATATACTACTTATGGATAAAACCGGAAGAAAATTTCATCCATTAATACTAACATACCGAAACATTTTTTGCCACAAAAAATTAGGGTAAAAAATAAATAAAAAAGGGGCAAAAAATTCAGAGATTGCTAAGAAAAAGGCTTCTTTTTGGGGTATACTTAGAGCGGCTTGGGATTGAAAACGCATTGCGAGCGCAGAGGCCGCTCTTAACTCTTCACGAGGGGGCTAAGATAAGAAGATTTAAGACGAGATTACCGCGCTCGCAATGACAGCCAACGAAATATCTGGTTCAGGGTACAACCATGAACCCGCAAGGGATTACAGGAGCGCTGATAACTATCTATGAACGTCCCCTTAAAATACTGGGAGGCCGGCGCGGGAGAGCTTCTGACGGCGCTTGAGACCTCCCCCTCCGGCCTCTCGGACGAAGATGCCGAAAAACGCCGGTCTGTCTTCGGCCCCAACCTCGTCAAAAAGAAGAAAGATGCTTCGAAGCTTACCCTCTTCCTCGCGCAGTTCAAAAGCCCGATCGTGCTTCTCCTCATCTTCGCGGTCATACTCTCAGCCGTTGCCGGCGACGCCATAGACTCTTCCATCATAATCCTTATAATAGTCCTCAGCGCTTTTTTGAGCTTTATGCAGGAGCGGAGCGCGAAGGCCTCCGTCGAGAAGCTCCTCCGGACCGTGAAGACAAGGGTGGAGGCGGTAAGGGGGGGCGAAAAAAAGGAGGTCCTCACCGAAGACCTTGTCCCCGGGGATATCATACACCTGGGGGCCGGGACGATGGTGCCGGCCGATTCCGTCCTTTTGGAGGCCAAGGACTTTTTCGTGAAAGAGGCGTTACTGACGGGCGAGACCTTCCCGGTTGAGAAAGGCCCGGGGATGCGGGCGGAGGGGGTAACGCTCGTCCACAGCAAAAACTGCGTATTCCTCGGCACAAACGTCGTAAGCGGATCGGCCCTGGCCCTTGTGGTCAGGACCGGGGCCTCCACCGAGGCCGGCCGCATCGCCGAAAGGCTCGCCGCGAGGCCGCCGGAGACGGACTTCGAGCACGGCATAAGGAGATTCGGGTACTTCCTCATCGAGGTCACGATGGTATCTCGTCCTCATCGTATTCGCGATAAACGTCTATTTCAGGCATCCCGCCATAGAGTCGATCATGTTCTCCCTCGCCCTCGCCGTGGGCCTTACGCCACAGCTCCTGCCGGCCATAATAAGCGTTAACCTCGCCAGGGGTTCTCTCAATATGTCCAGGGAAGGGGTCATAGTGAAGCGGCTCGCGTCGATCGAGAACTTCGGCACGATGGATATCCTGTGCACCGATAAGACCGGAACCCTTACCGAAGGGGTCGTGCGCCTACATGACCACCTCGGCTGCGAGCTCACCGGGCAATGCGACGGGGTAAGGGACGAACGGGTCCTTTTTTACGCCTATCTGAACGCTTTTTTTCAAACGGGGCTTAAAAACCCCATAGACGACGCTATCGTCGACTTTAGAGCACATGACGTAAGCGCGTATGAAAAGGTAGATGAGATCCCCTACGACTTTGAAAGGAAACGCCTGAGCGTCATCGTGAGGAAAGCCGGGGAGGAGGGCGTGACCCTCATATCCAAGGGTGCGTTAAAGAACCTTCTCAAGGCGTGCGCCTTCGTGGAGTCCGAAGGGAGAGCGCTTGAGGTAGGGCCGTACCTCGAAGGGCTCGAAAAACTTTACGAGGACTGGAGCGGCATGGGTTACAGGGTCCTGGGACTTGCCAGGAAGGAATTCTCCGTTGACTGGGCGCGGGCGTACGCAAAGGCCGACGAAACGGAGATGACCTTCATGGGGCTCCTCCTTTTCTTCGACCCCCCGAAAAAGGACGTGAAAAAAGTAATATCCGACTTGAAGGCCCTCGGGATAGACGTAAAGATAATAACCGGGGATAACAGCGTCATAGCGAGGTTCGTAGCCGGGAGCGTGGATTTCCCGGTAAAGGGCCTCGTTACCGGGGATGAACTCGCGGAGATGAGCGAAGGGGCGATACTTAACGCGGCGGCCTCCGCCAACATATTCGCGGAGGTGGACCCGGTTCAGAAAGAGATGCTCATACTCGCCCTCAAGAAGCTCGGCTACGTCGTTGGATTTTTAGGCGACGGGATAAACGACGCCGGGGCGATCCACGCCGCCGACGTCGGGATTTCCGTCGAGGGGGCGGTCGACGTGGCTAAAGACGCCGCGGATATCGTCCTTCTTGAAAAGGGCCTTGAGACGCTGAGGGACGGGGTCATGGAAGGCAGAAGGACCTTCGCCAACACCATGAAGTACGTCTTCATGGCGACTTCAGCCAACTTCGGCAACATGTTCTCGGTCGCAGGGGCGTCCCTCTTCCTGAGCTTCCTCCCCATGCTCCCCAAGCAGATACTCCTCATGAACCTAATGACGGATTTCCCGGAGATGACGATAGCCGCCGACGAGGTCGACCCCGAGCTCGTCAGGAAACCCCGCAAATGGGATATAAAGTTCATAAAGAGGTTCATGATATTCTTCGGCGTCATCTCGTCGGTCTTCGACTTCGTGACCTTCGGGGTCCTCCTTTTCGTCCTCAGGGCGCACCCAACCCTTTTCAGGACAGGATGGTTCATGGAATCGGTCATCTCGGCGTCCTTCGCGGTGCTTATGCTCCGCACGAGAAAACCTTTTTACAGGTCGAGGCCAGGCAAATATCTCTTGATTACCACGCTGCTCATTGCTATCCTTACGGTTCTCTTGCCTTATCTTCCGTACTCTGAACTCCTTGGCTTTCAGCCGGTCCCCGTTGGTTTCCTCGCGGCCGTCGCGCTAATTATAGCCGCTTATATCGTTCTTATAGAGGCGGGCAAAAAGGTCTTTTACAGGTCGATAAATAACTCCGCCGCGTAGCGGGTTGCTGAAGAACTCTTTGAGAGAACCTTTTTATAAAAAGTGCTGCGCACGGCTAATTGTTTAGCATAGGTTTAAGCAAAAACGCATGTAGCTGGTAAGCCGTTTGAGTGAGGGATTGCTGTCCGCACGGACCTCAAACTCTCTCCAAAAATTTTCAGAGTTCTTCCCCTGTAAACCCCCTTTAATTAAAGGGGGTTTACAGGGGAACTTTAAAAATCTTTGAAGGGGGCCTGGGGGAAATTTTTCAGCGCATGTAAATCAAGCTTATAGCATTTAAAAAATCATAAGATTGTAAAAGCACTTGAACTTTTAATAGCTCTCTAAAAAAACAGAAAGTTTCCCCCAAAAGGTTTTTTCGGCGACCCGCTACGGTAACCTGACTCACTGACCTGTGAAATGGTTGAGGGTTATGCTAAAGTTGGCTCTGTTTTGAAAAAACCTGAACTTTTGAAAAATGCAGACGATACATAATATAACAGCGGCAATTCACGCGGTCCCGGGGCTTATCGAGCAGTTCCCGTACGCCGGGATATTCCTTTTGCTTGTCCTTGCCGGCGTAGGGGTGCCCTTCCCCGAGGACGCGACGCTCATATTCTGCGGGGTCTTGATCGCAACCGGGGTCATAAAGCCCCTTTACGCCATCGCCGTCGTATATTCGGGGCTCCTCATCGGGGACTTCCTGATATATTACTGGGGGAGGAAGTGGGGCAGAAACATAATCACTCACAAGAGGTTCCACAGGATACTCTCCCCGGAGAGGTTCGCGAAACTTGAGGAAAGGTTCAAAAGACACGGGGTCCTCCTCATAATCGCGGGAAGGCACATCTGGGGCCTGAGGGTCAAGATATTCCTCGTCTCCGGGATAATGGAGATGACGCCCCTGAAGTTCCTAATCTCGGACGCGATTTCCGCCCTCATTACCATGTCGATCATGATGGGGATAGGCTACCTCGGCGGGGAGTCGATCGCGGCCTTGAGAAAAGACGTGACAAGGTTCGAGCATATACTGGTGCTCGTAGTGCTCGCGGCCGGCCTCTGCGCCTTCGTCGTATGGCATTACAGGAAAAAAAGAAAAAAGAATGATCCCGGCTGATCCCGCTAATAAGGTCCTCTGAGAGAACCTTATTAAAAATCCCCTGGGGCGGGATGAACAGCGCGTAAGGATGGAGGTGCCGCGCACGGCGGTTGGTTGGCGTTGCGTGGGGCTAAAACTTAGCCTCGCCGGAAAGGACGGCGCAACAATCGCCCGCCCGCCGCGGGCGCGCGCAAAAAGCTCCGCAGCGGAGCGTTGAAAATGCATAGCGTTCACCATGCCCGCGGCTTGCCGCGGGGAGCTTCAATAAAAAAGGCCGGGTCGCGGCGACCAGGCCTTTTTTTATTCATTATGTTTATTATTTGATATTATTTCTTCGCGGCCATTGTCTTCAAATGAGCGATTACCGCCTTTATATCTTCTGCAGAGAGGTTCTGCTTGGGCATGCCCATGGCGAACTGCTTGTACTTCTTCGCCTCCCCGTTCCTGCCGTTCTTGATGACATCACTGATATCCGCCTCTGTTGAGTCCATTATGAACTTGTTGCCATGGAAGGCCGGCGCCATGGCCGTGCCCTGCCCGTCGGCGCCATGACACGCCGCACATTTCGCCTTGAAGACCGCCCCGCCGTCAGCCGCGAAGGCCGACCCCGCCAGAATGATGCTGAAAATCGCCGCACAGATTTTGCCGCAAACCTTGGTTATCCCATGCGCTGGGCTCAAAAAAAGCCTCACCCCCTCGCCCCCCGCCCTGCCGCGAGTTTCGCGTTACCTGGGTATATGGACGCCACTTTCCTCAAAATAGCCCTGGCCGGCTTTTGTGTGGCACGCGCCGCAGTTTGAAAAACTTCCTATCGAAGCCCTTTTAAAGACATCGTGGCGGACCTTCCTGTGCTTGCTGACTATATACGGTATCCGGGTAATCCTTTCGGGCGTGCCGTGGCCGGCGCTCCTCATTATCTTCGCCGACCATTCATTATCGGCCTTTTCAGCCGAGTTCGCGGAGAGGAAACTCAGGAGCTCGTTTTTGGTCTTATCATCGAGCGAGAGGTTCTCGCCGAAATGCCTGTCGGACGCGTTTATTATCTTTTTCCAGGAACGGGCAGGAAGGAGGCCCGGCTGATACAGGAAATGGCATGAGGAACATTCCTGCTTATACGCCTGGTTTTCAACCGCGGAAAACCTCTCTTTCCCTCCGCCTTCCCTTTCGCCCCTTTCTTCCCGTTCGCCTCTTCCCTCTCCTCGCCGCCGGCGGCGTAAAGGTAATTCCCCCTGACCATGCACGCGGCAAGCACGCCAGCGGCCAAAAGCAATATCATAAAATAACGTATCTTCATTTGCATTCTCCTTTAAAAGCGCTTGTTAACTTATCGACTCGCCTGCGATTGGCTCACCCGCTAAAAATCAAATTGACATCATGTAAGAGATATAATCGCCTTTTTCCCTGGGGGTGCATTCCCTCTCGAGGACCCACTCGCAGTTCCTCTTGAACCATTTCTCGACCTTCCGGGGGTCCGTGAACCGGCCCCTGTTGGCGGAGTGCGCCATCGGGTCTATGGTCTTTCCGACCGGGGTCCTTCCCGGCTGAGCGGGGTTGGCCGTGTGGCAGGTGGAGCATGAGCGCTCCTCTTTTTTCACGGAATGCGTCCTCTTCGAGTTGAAAAATTTCTTTCCTTCCTCGGGGCTGAAGGCCTTGACGGACGGGGCCGTTTTCTCAGCCTCGCTCAAGTACGACTTCACAAGCGCCTGCATCACCGGGTTAATGGCCGGTAATCCCGGCCGCGAAGGCTATCGCTCCGGCGGAGAGCATCACCGCCCCCGCCAGAATCAGACTCAGTTTCTTTCGCCTCTTCATAAATCCTCCTCCGTTTTTTATCCCTCTTCATCAATCCGGTATCCGGATATCCTTGTCCTCAAAGGAACCCACGGCGGCCCCCGGGTGGCAGGCGATGCAGTTACTTTTGCTTGTAACCGAGCTTCTTTTATATACGTCCCCTGAGATCTCGGAGTGTTTATCCTTCCAGTAAGGGATCTCCGTTACGCTCAGCGGGGCCTCGCCCTTCCCGAGGGACCCGAGGAGTTTTATCGAGGCCTCGGTGGTGGAATGCTCCGCGGAGGAAGATACCAGATAGTTAAGTATTTCTTTTTCAGTGGCCTCGTCAAGAGAGACGTTCTCCCCGAAATGGTCATTGAGCCCGCTCATTATCCTTCTCCAGGACCGGGCCGGAAGGATGGTCGGGTGAAAGGCGCTGTGGCACGAGGTGGCGCACTCGGCCTTCCATTTCTCATCCGGCTTCATCCTTACCGTAAAACCCTTCTCGTTGACTATCTTTACCTGTTCGGATGTTATGCCCGCGAATTTTATCTTCCTCGCCGCGGGCGTGAGGAACTTCACGCCAAGGCCGATGAGTACCGCCGCGAAGACCAGGACCGCGAGCCTTACGGGCGACGGCTCTTCCCCGGGCCTCATGTGCTCAACCCTGTCGCTCCAGGAGGCTGGGTCTTCCTTTGTCCCGGTTATCATCGAAAGGATTATGTTTTCCTTGAGTATGAAATCGTGGAAAAGGGCGGCGCTTACATGAATGACTATGACCGCTATGGCGAGGTCGGCAAGGTAGCCATGCGCGGACCTGAAAAAGATCCCCGTATCCCTGGTGAACAATCCCGCCCAGAGGCCCCTGTTCTCTTCTCCGCTGTAGGCGATGACCCCGGTCGAGACTATCGCGAGCGTCAGAAGGAGCATGAATAGAACGACCCAGCCCACGGCCGGATTATGTCCGAGGTACCTCGGCGGCTTCCGCGAAATCGCCTGTCTGAGGTAATTTTTAACGGCTTTATACCCGCCGACGAAATCCGAAAACCTGGCGTAGCGGTTGCCATCGAAACCCCAGAGTATCCGGAAGGCTACAAGCCCGAGGGCGGCGTACCCGAAGATCGTATGGTATTCGAGGAACCATTCCGTGCCGGAAGTGAAAAAAGCCCCGGCGTACGCCCCCGCGAGCATCCAGTGAAAAAGGCGCGTCGGTACGTCCCAGACCTTTACTTTCATAAAAATTTAAGATCCTTTTAAGGAGATTTTCAGCCTCTCCTTTCCTTATTATGTATTGCCGAAAATTAAAGGAAGGTTAGAACCTGATTCTTTTTGAAGATTACGGCTTCAGGCGCGGGTCTCCCCGGGATGACGTTTCAGGAAGATTATACCAGAGTTTAAGGTGCGCGCAATCTCCGCAGGAAATTTTTCGCGGCCGAAGGAGGGCCTCTTTGCGGTATTTTTTCCGATTTTTCTGATATACTTTTTAAAAATCCTATTGTTATCATTTCTTACAGGGAGGGCCGGAAGATGAAAAAACTTGTCTGCGTTATTCTTGTCCTAACATTTGCATCAGTTGCGTCCGCCATAGAAGCGCCGCCGCAGGCAGGTAAGACAAACCCGCTAAAGGAGGAGATGTGGCTCCTTAATACGGCATATAAAATCCTTGTTGACGCTCTCGTCCTCAAGAACCCATCGGCGATCGCCGGACCATTTGAAAAGGTCTTAAAGGCGAAGCCAAGGACCGAGGCGGCCCTTGAAAAGGGCGAGATACGGCTTCCGAAAAACAACGATAAGCTCGGGGAGTTCAAAAAAATGGACGAAGAGTACCACGCGATGATAGAAAATCTTATCGGGCTTTCGAAAAAGGGCGACATGTTGGGCGTACATAAGCTTACGCACAGGCTTCTCGACGGATGCGTGAGGTGCCACGACAGATTCAGAAAATAGTCCGAGAGGCGTTGAAAATGCATAGCGTTCACCCTGCCCGAAGAAAAGCTGCGCTGTAAGAGCGAATAGGACTTTTAAAGTCCTGCGCGATACGCCGCTCTTTTTCAGGCGCGCCATGAAGGACTCTGAAAATTCCTTACATTTGGAAGCTCCCCGCGGCAAGCAGCGGGGAGCTTCCAAAAAATGTTTCGAAAAAACCTTTTCTAACGTGGCGGATTTTTCAGCGCGCGTAAAATAAAAAAGGGCGGGAGATTCATCTCCCGCCCTTTTCATCCGGGCTTCCGTTTATAACTTCACAACGTTAGTTGCCTTCGGCCCCTTGGGTCCGTCGACTACTTCAAAGCTCACAGCCTGGCCCTCGGCCAGGGATTTGAAACCCTGGTCCTGGATGTCAGCGTAGTGGACGAAGACGTCCTTGCCGTCTTCCATGGTAATGAACCCAAAGCCCTTGGAGTCATTAAACCACTTTACAGTTCCCTTTGCCATGACGATTGTACCTCCTTTTTGAGTATTTGAAGATTACGGAGGCGTCACGTCATAAAAAAAACCGCAAAGGAAAAACTTTGCGGTTAATGAACAACAAGCACTTCCGAACTTCTTTAAAAACTATGCCATTAATCCCGGAAGTGGTCAAGTCTTATTTTGCATTCTCCAGCCATACTTGGTAGCCTCAAAACAGGACAGGAGAACTTCTTGGACTTAACGGAAAAACCCCCCTGGCAGTATGAACACTCCGGCTAAAATCACGGCCGCCAGAAAAACAACAACGCTTAAGTAGATTACATACTCGATCGTATGATACTTCTCCAGCCCGTTATGGTACCTGTCCATTCGCGCCTCCTGTTAAGTTATGCGTCCGTGCCCGCCGAATGACCGGTCACGGACGGGATTCAGGAACGTAGCGATTATACCGATCGAATATTAAGAACAGATTAGATTCAGAGATTTTTTTGAGGCGGGCGGAGTCCAAAGGTTGATTTTTTACTCATCCAAAAGGTTAGCGTCGCCAGCTTAAAAGCTTTTGAGGCAAACTCGCGCAAAAAAACGGAAAGGCTCCACGGTCTTCTTTTTTTCTGCTAAAGTATTCAGATAGGTCGCTGAAAAAGTGTTTTGAGAGAACCTTTTTGTAAAAAGTTTCTCTCAAACTCTTTCCAAAAACTTTCAGAGTTCTTCCCGTAGAAACCCCCTTAACTTATCGGGGGTTTCTACGGGAACTTTAAAAGTCTTTGAAGGGGGTCTGGGGGAAACCTTTCTACAGAAAGTTTCCTCCAGAATACTATTTTTCAGCAACCTATCTAATACCTTAGCATTCAAAGAAGGGGAGGTTAAAAGCAATGCCGATACCGGCAGGGGTTAAAAGGGTCTCTGAGACGCTCTGGGAGATCCCTAAAACATACAAGGAAGGGATGCTGGTCCCGGCACGGATCTTTGCCACGGAAAAGCTCCTCATGGAGATGGACGAAGGTGTGATAGACCAGGTCACCAACGTAGCGTGCCTTCCCGGGATCGTGAAATACGCCTTTTGCATGCCTGACGGCCACTGGGGGTACGGCTTCCCGATAGGCGGGCTGGCGGCCATGGACCCAAAGACCGGGGTAATCTCGCCCGGAGGCATCGGCTTTGACATAAACTGCGGGATGCGGCTCGCCCTTACAAACCTGACCTATGACGAGGTAAAGCCCAGGCTCCGCGAGCTTGTGGACGCCCTTTTCTACAAGAGTCCCGGCCGGGGTCGGGTGCACCGGCTTCATAAAACTTTCGAGGGATGAATTCAGGGAGGTCTCCAGGGAGGGGGCGCGGTGGGCGCTCAGGAAAGGGATGGCCTGGCCGGAGGATCTTGAAGTCACCGAGGAGGGCGGGTGCTTCAAGGGAGCCGACCCATCGAAGGTGAGCCTGAAGGCCGTTGAACGCGGGTTTAACCAGATAGGCACCCTGGGGAGCGGCAACCATTACTGCGAGATACAGGTCGTAAAACCTGAAAATGTTTTTGACAGGGAGACGGCAAAGGAATTCGGGCTGACGCTGCCCAACCAGGTGGTCGTAATGTTCCACTGCGGGAGCCGCGGCTACGGCCACCAGATCGCGACCGACTACCTCCAGCTTTTCCTTAATGTCATGGAAAGGAAATACGGGATCAAGGTCCTTGACCGGGAGCTCGCCTGCGCGCCGTTCAATTCCCCGGAAGGGCAGAATTATTTCGCCGCCATGAAGTGCGCCGCGAACATGGCCTTTGCCAACCGTCAGGTAATACTCCACAGGATCCGCGAGGTCTTCTCGATGGTCTTTAAGAGATCTCCCGAGGACCTGGGGATGGACATGGTCTACGACGTGACGCATAATACGGCAAAGCTCGAAAAGCACCTTGTCGACGGGGTCGAAATGGAACTCCTCGTCCACCGCAAGGGCGCCACCCGCGCCTTCGCCCCCGGCATGGAAGGCCTGCCAGAAAGATACAAAAAAACCGGGCAGCCGGTTATCATAGGGGGAAGCATGGAGACCGGGTCTTATCTTCTCTGCGGGGTTGAGACCGGCAGAGAGGCTTTTTACACCACATCCCACGGGAGCGGACGGACCATGAGCCGGCACCAGGCGAAAAGGTCTTACAGGGGCGAAAGCCTAAAAAAAGACATGGAAGCGCGCGGCATCTACGTCCGGACCGTCACCTGGGGCGGGCTCGCCGAAGAGGCCGGCGCCGCGTACAAGGACATAGACGCCGTTGTCGAGGCGACTGAACTCGCTGGACTCAGCAAAAAAGTCGCCCGCATGACGCCGATAGGCAATATCAAGGGATAAAGTTGAGAGAAACTTTCTACAGAAAGTTTCTCTCAACTTTACGTAACCTATGCCATACAGATATCTTGAGGATATAGCCAAAGGGGATGTCGCCTTTGAGGCCGAAGGCAGGACAGTTGAAGAGGTCTTCATCGCCTCGGCGGACGCCACCATGGCCGTTATGGTCGAGGACCTCTCGACTATCAATAAGGTCGAGGTGATGAGGCTTGAGGTCACGAACACACGACCTTGATCTGCTTCTTTATAACTTCCTTAACGAGCTTGTCTTTTTCAAGGACGCGCGGAGGCTCCTCCTGAGGGTTACAGAGGTCACGATAACAAAAACCGAGGCGGGCTATAAGCTCCGGGCCTCGGCATACGGCGACGTAATAGACCCCTCGCGCCACCCTCTGAGCGCTGATGTAAAGGCCGTCACCCTACACAGGTTTAAGCTCGAGGAAACCCCGGACGGCTGGAGGTCCACCGTTGTCCTCGACATCTGAAAAACTCAGGATTTTGAGAGGACCTTATCGCTAAAAAAACAGAAAGCTTCTATGGACTCCCCCCATTTTCGGGTCTGTCGTCAGTAAAAAAAACCGGCCATTATGGGGTCGGCGGGTCTCTGGTTATTTATTCTAAGAAAGTCTTTCAGGGAGGGGGGGCTTTGATACCGCCCTCCCCCTCCCCTTTGAATGCGAATCGTCAGCCGATTGTTCAGCGGTTGTCCCGCTCCTTCTTTAGCTAACGATCCGCCCCTGTTTTGCGTACGGATCATGCGCCGGGGTGCGCTTCTCGATCCTTACTTTTACGCCCCTGACTTACGCCACCCCCCACACCCCCCTCGCCGTAAAATCCGCCGGCCTTTTATATAGCTTCGAGCGAAAAAATATCCGATCCGGTCGCGGCCTCCCTGAGTTTACCGAGGGCCCTCGATTCTATCTGCCTGACCCTTTCCCTTGTCACGCCAAAAGAAGTCCCGATCTCTTCAAGGGTCCTGGGCTCATCGTCTTCGAGGCCGAACCTGAGCTTTATAATCGCCCTTTCGTTTTCATCAAGATCGAGGAGCCATGCGCTTATCTTCTCCGCCCTGTCCTGGATTTCTATTTTTTCCACCGGCGCCGGAAACCTGTCATCGATAAGCTTATCAAGGAGAGTCTGGTCGGAGCCGTCGGGGAGCACGGTTTCAAGCGAGCAGCTCTTTCTGTATATGGTATCGAGCTTCTTTACATACCTGCCGGAAAACCCCGTCTTCTCCGAGATCTCATTCAGGCTCGGCTCCCTCTGGAGCGACATCTTGAGGTCCCTTGAAACCTTCATGATCCTGTAAAGGTCGTTTGAGACATGCACCGGGAGCCTCACCACGTTGGCCTTATTCGCTATCGCCCTCTCGATCGACTGCTTGATCCAGTAGGTGGCGTAGGTCGAGAACCTGCAGCCCTTCGCGGGCCTGAACCGCTCTACCGCCATTATGAGGCCGACGTTGCCTTCTTCAATGAGGTCCTCGAACGGGAACCCCTTGCTTATGTAGCGCCTTGCCATGTTCACCACGAGGCGGAGGTTCGACTCTATCATCCTCTCCCTCGCTTTTCCGTCTCCCTTCGCGACCCTTTCGGCGAGCGTCTTTTCCTCTTCGGCGGTAAGGAGGTTGAACTTTTTTATCTTGCTTAAATAAAGATTGATCGAATCCCTTACCTGGGAGTTTGTCTCATGCTCTTTCTCCCTCGGGCCGCCGGTCTTTTCCTTTTTAAGAATACCGCCTATCTTGATGACATTTTCAGCCTTTGCGGTTTTGCGGAGCTTTTTTAATTCCTCTTGCATTGATTTAATCTTATGTCCATAACTCTTTTCGAATACGGGAAGGAGCTGTAAGTATTGCGTATGGCCGGTTTTGCCAGAAGAGCGGTATGGCAACGGCCATGACCCTGGCCTTGCGCCGCGTGTCCCTAATTTTGATATTGTTCTTGTTTTTTCCAGCATGGCCCCCTCCGTTTATCGCTTCCGTTTAAATAGTTGATAATCTCTCCCGTTATTTTAAAAGTCTTTATTTCCTACGCCCTGTCCTTTTTAAGTTAATAAGAAGGGAAGGACGCGCCGTCCCGGAGGGACGGCGCGCAGAGGTAAGACAGCATATTCAGGTATGGTTCTGATTCTTTTTGCCCTTAATGACATTTCTTCTATAACCCTGTTGAAAGTTTTTAACGAACTGGATGTAGGATATAGATTGCAAGGGGTATGCCATGCCAAAATCTCTTGCAAAGACCAGAGATTTCAAAAATGGGGAGGGGTAGAAGGATGCCTGCCGGTAACTTTCTTACCAGTAGACTGGTAAGAAAGTTACCGGCAGGCTGGTAAGAATATTACCAAAATGCCTGAGAGAGGGGGGCCGTAAGACGTAATAATGACAAAACAGTATTAAAAAAACTGATAAGACAAAAAAACCGTTAAAATTACTGTCTTAAGGGGGTCTAAAACAGTGGTCAGCGCCTTGATGGGGTATGGCTGCGTAAAGTTTCCTTTGCGTCAATCTCTTCTATGCCGTAATCCTTCATCTTCTTTCTCAAAGTAAGGCGTGAGACGCCGAGCATGCGGGAGGCGAGTGTTTTATTGCCTCCAGACTTTTTAAGGACCTTTATTATATGGGTCTTCTCAAGCGCATCAAGCGTCATGTCGGCGTCTATCGCCGTAGAGGGCGCTGGAGCGGACGCGGATGATTTACCGCTCCGGAGCTCATGCGGCAGGTGTTCGGCAAGTATTTCCTCTGACCTGGAAAGTATGGTAGCCCTCTCGATTACGTTTTTAAGCTCCCTGACATTGCCGGGCCAATCGTATTTGAGGAAGATCTCCCTGCATTCAGGGGAAAGCTTTTTAATCTTCTCACCCGATGTCTCGCAGTACGAGGCTATGAAATATTCCGCAAGGGGAATTATATCCCGCGTCCTTTCCCGGAGAGGGGGAAGAGTTATTACCATGACCTTAAGCCTGTAGTAAAGGTCTTCCCTGAACCTCTTTTCCTTTACGAGCGTATCAAGGTCCTTATTGGTCGCCGCTATTATCCTTAAGTCGACCTTTATGTCCTTTGTCCCCCCGACCTTGCGGAAGGTACGGCTCTCGAGGAACTTCAGGAGCTTCGGCTGGATCTTCATATCCATATCCCCGACCTCGTCGAGGAATACCGTCCCCCCTTCAGCGAGCTCGAAAAGCCCTTTTTTACCCAGCTTGGCGTCCGTAAAAGCGCCCTTCTCGTAACCGAACATCTCCGTTTCAAGGAGGGTATCCGGGATGGCGCTGCAGTTAAGCTCGATAAAAGGGCCCGCGGACCTGTTGCTCGAATAGTGTATGGCGTTAGCCACAAGGCCCTTTCCGGTGCCGGTCTCCCCGTGTAGAAGGACCGAGGTGTTTGAGGTCTTTGACACCGTGGCGATAAACTCCTCGACCTCTTTCAGCCCGTCGCTCGTGCCGATGAGCTTCAGGTTTGTGTCGGAGGGCCGTTCCGCCGGCGCCCTTTTAGCGCCTTTCGCGATACTCTGGCGCCGCCGCTCGATGGCGAACCTCATCGCTTTGACGAGAATGTTTCCGTCGACCTGTCCCTTGACGAGATAGTCCTGCGCCCCTTCTCTTACGGCGTTGGCGGCCATCGTCTCATCGGAGAGGCCCGTCAGGACCACCGTCGGCAGCCACGGGGCTTTTTCGTACATACGGAGAAACGTATCGAGGCCCTGGCTGTCCGGAAGCATAAGGTCAAGAAGCACAACGTCAAAAGAGTTCTTCGCTACGGACATTAGCGCGTCTTCGAGCCTTTCGGCGTACTGGATGGTAAAATTGAGCGTTTCAACCTCGGAGAGCATCTCCTTTATCAGGCGGGCGTCATGCGGGTTGTCATCGACAAGAAGAATCTTTACAGGCTCATCTGACATATTCAACCGCTTCTCTTGAGGACTTCGCTTCATTATTTGGACGGCAGCCTTACCACTGAAAGCCAGAAGTCCTCGACCGCCTCGACTATCTTTATGAACTGGTCGAGGTCGACAGGCTTTTTGACATAAGCGTTGGCATGGAGGTCATAGGCCCTGAATACGTCCTTTTCATCCTCCGATGTCGTCAGCACTACCACGGGGATGCGCTTAAGCTCAGGGTCGGCCTTGATATCGGCTAATACCTCTCTGCCGTCTTTCTTCGGAAGGTTAAGGTCAAGGAGAATGAGGTCGGGCCTCGGGGAGACGGCATATCTGCCCCTGTGCTTTAAAAAATCCATCGCCTCCTCGCCGTCAACGACCACATACATATTATTGAGGACCTTCGCGTCCTTGAAGGCCTCTTTTGTAAGGCGCACGTCCGCCGGATTATCCTCGACCATGAGTATATCGATGAGTTTACTCTCCCTGTAATCCATTCCTTATCCTATCCCGGCCGGTAATATAAAAAAGAATACCGGGTTCAATCTTAAAAACCCTCTGTAGGCGTCCATGTTCATGGGGTCTTTAAAAAATATAAAGAAATAAAGCGCTTAACCGCATCATGCGCATTGGCTCGAAATAATACTATGGAAAGCGTATTTTGTCAATGCGGGCCTTTTACACTTTAGCGGGTTGTTGA
>CAVSHY010000026.1:0-135741 GCA_963727865.1 uncultured delta proteobacterium
CCAAGGGATATACCCCAATGGAGTAGACTTCTAAAGTTGCCATGTTCACCTCCAGTCTTCTCTACACAAAAACTACATTGGTCTAATTGATCTATTTCATGTGGTTTTCTTTGCATATCTTCGCTAAATTCTTCGTAGATAGGGTTGTCGCCGTAGGCTATGTGGTTTTTTTCTATATAACTTGCCCATTCATCGGCAAATTTCAGTGTTTTGTTCAAAGTAGATATAAAGACTGCTGGAGTTTCGCCGTTGCGATGTGCGTTTAAATAGCGGTAATTTAACTCATCAATTTTGATTTGTACTTTAGGATGTCGCAGTAATAACTTTACGGTAGCGTCATCAAGCTCTCGGTGATTGGTCGGATCGGTGAAGTTGGGTGATTGATCTAATTGCTTCAGAATATCATTTACATCATATACTGCTAAAATTTGTTTGGGATTTGTGTCAGTAGGAATCACAATAATGTCATCAAAATTAATATTACTGATATTTGTGTATTGCTGAGGTAGGACTTTTGCTAAATCATCGGTTGATAAATATCCAGCAATGGTTAGCATCCATGCTAAGGAGAGTACCGCTTGGTGAATTGGCGAGGTTGGGTCGCTATTCAAGGGTGTGTTTGCGCACGAAAATAAGATATTTTTTAAATTATTGATATGCTTTTCACTAACGAGTTCACCTTTTTGTTTTTTCCCTAGAGTTTCGCGTAATCGCAACAGTGATTTGGTTAGTTCGTCATTAGGGGAGTGTGACTTTTTAAAAAAATTCCAAGCGCTATGTGATTCTGTACTTGGTTTCAAATAGAAGTCTAAAACATTGCAGAGAGTTGTGGTGTCTAGTAATCTTCCTTGAGCGATAGCTAACGTTGACAAATCTCTCTGACTTTGTACTGGAAAATCAGAAGAATGTTCTTCGCAAATTTTTTGCATTAGTTTTAGAAATAGTTGTAAATTATTTAGCTCAGCGTTGCTAAATTCATTAATTCGCTTATTTGCAGGAATTTTCTCTTTAAAAGAATTTAATTCGGTGTTATCGGCGGGAATGGGTGGCAACAATCCAAGGTATTGACTGCCTGTAAGTTCATAAGTGGGAAGATCAATTTGTTCGAAAGTAAAACCAGTTACATCACAAATTTTTGCTAATGCACAACCTGCGCTTTTGAGACTATTTTTATATTTTAGTACATAAACTAATTGTTCTTTGCTATTAATTTGTAAATTATGCAAAGATATTTTGGTTAGTTCAAGGTTTAACGCCATTGCTTCTTCCAGCTGAGCGGGAGTACATAAAGCTGTTAATTGGTCTTTATCAACATATTTAAGGGGAATTCCATAAGATAAAAGAATTTCAAAATTGGGACGCGGTACACCCATTGTAGTAAGTTGAGCCACCTGATCTTTTTTGCCGTGAAAAGCGGCAAATTCCATAACAGTTAACCCTAGGTGTATTTGAGGTTCATATATTTTTTCAATCATATCTGCGCTAGATACAAGTGCAGAAGTAAGCGTACCGCTATTTTTTATATGGAAAAATAATTGTGTGGTTGGATCTAGCAAACCTTCCTGTGCATAAGCGGTAAAATTTTTACTATTTACTACAGTATTTCTTAGTTCTGGATTGCTTAATATTGCTGCTGAAATTTTAGCGTACTGAGTTTTACTGTAGGTAGTTTTTAACTTTCTAAGTCCATGAACTAGGTTAGCTGCGCTTAGTTTAGCAAAGTTGGGAGTCTCGCTCTTACAAAAAACTAGGGCAGATTTTAGAGAGGCTTCGTCATTTCCTGCTTTGGTAATCGGTGTAACAGACCATATCTAAATTCAATAAAACAGTGTAATTGGGAATATTCTTTTGCTATTTCAGGATTTTTTGTTACCCCAAGGCCATTTTGATAACATAATTGTAGATAATACAGTGGATTGAAAATTCCCACATATTCTTGTTCAGCAGCTTTTTGGAACAATGATACGGCTAATTTATAATCTTGTTTTACCCCTTTCCCATAATAGTAGCAGCATCCGAGAGCAGATTGCGCTTCTGAACTTCCTTGTTCGGCAGCTCTTTGGAACCATACAACGGCCAATTTGTCATTCTGATCTACCCCTCTGCCACTCTGGTAGCAGCATCCGAGAGCAGATTGCGCTTCAGAATCTCCTTGTTCGGCAGCTTTTTGGAACCATTTTACCGCAATTTTTTCATCTTTCATTTCCAAGCCGTATAGGTAGAAAATCCCCAGAAATTTTTGGGCGGGAGCATAATTTTTATTCGCAGCACTTAGAAAACATTCGAATGCTTTTGGCAAATCTTTATGGGTATCAATTCCTCCCATTAAACAGAACCCCTGAGCACATATACCAGCAGGAGTGTCCGTATGTTGGGTAGCCAAGTTGAGCCACTTTTTCCCTTCGAGCGTATTTTTGGTTGTATGTTGGCCAGTAAAATAATTTATCCCTAATCTAACTTGGGCATCAGCGTCCCCTTGTTCGGCAAGTTGCTTTAACTTTTCCATATCGCAGGAAATAGAAATCGGGGTGACTGGACCTGGAGTAGCAGATGATGTTGTCATAAAAAACTCTTGGCTGGAAGTTAAAAAAATTATTATCAGTTTTTCGATCTTTGGTTTTCATTTCTTAGGTGCGCGAGAATTCGAAATTCAAAGAGTTGGTTCCCATTGTATTTCAAATGAAGCTCGGTGCCAATTTTTACGGATTTCAGATTCTCGCTGTTGAGAATCCAGAATCTGTAAGGCTGGCACGAGTTGTTGCACACCCACCCAGGGTAGTGGGAAGTTAAAACCTGTATCTGTGCGAGGATGGGGTAAACAAATCAGACCAATCGCGTCTACAAAAGTCGGGTAATTCGCCAGTTACTACTCCTGAACAGCAATTCCCGTCCAAAATTTTAATAAATATCAATACAAAAGGAATTGCTCTCCTCGCGATGGGGGATTTTTAAGTGGGAGAATCGCGATTCTCCCACTTAAATGCAAGCGCGAATTTACTTCGCGCGCCGCATCGTGCGCCAAACATGGTGCAATTCTAGGAGGTGAAAGTCCTCTGCGCCGTAGAAAGGGAAGCGCGAGTCTAGGCAAGGGTGTCTGCCGCGAGGTAGAATCTGAAAGAAGCTGATGACAAAACAAGGTTGTAACGAACAGAAACCAGATATAGGCTGCTGTGAGTAGGGTAATACGGCATTAGACGTAGAAGCCCAGTAACTGACCGCTGTCTCTGCAGTAGTAGATTTGGTATGACCTTGTGAAAGATCGTGACTTACCTCGGGAGATCTTGGATGTTGTCCGTATAGGACTATTTGCAGTAGCAGATGCTGCAGAAATGGATACTGAGAAGTCAGCAGAGGGCATAGTACTTTCGGATGTAGGAACTGAGAGGAAGGCCTGAATTAGTTAAGCCAGAGATAGTGATCGTAGAAGCTAGACAGACTAGGAGATTGCAGCAAGTGATGAAAGATTGAAGAGAAATGAAGACAACATCTGCCACGGTGTAACTGGTAAGCAGCGAACGCGAGCTCTGGTGCAGCGAGGAACAACAAATATGGCTAGTATGGGCGAGAACGAGAAATCTCTGACAGAGAAGTTGATGGAAAAGATTTGCGAACAGGCAAATCTTAACCGAGCATACAAGCAAGTGCGAGCGAATAAAGGAGCCGGCTGGAGTAGACGGGATGACCGTTAAGAGCTGCGGGCTACTTGTCAAGACGCACAAGGAAGAACTTATCCGAACTTGCTTGATGGAAGCTATAAACCACAAGAGGTGCTGAGAGGTAGAGATACCGAAAGCAGATGGTGGGATACGCCAACTAGGTATACCGACGGTGGTGGATAGACTAGTGCAGCAAGCAATACGTGCAGGTACTAGAGCCGATATTCGATCCAAGTTTTTCGGAATCGAGTTATGGATTTAGACCTGAATCGAAATGCACATCAAGCGTTAAGAAGGCGCAGAAGATACGTGAAGGAGGGACGCGAAGTAGTGGTTGATATTGATATAGAGAAATTCTTTGATCGAGTAAATCACGATGTATTAATGTCGCGGCTTGCAAAGCGAATAAAAGATAAGCGGCTGCTAAGAATTATTCGAAGATTCTTAGAGGCAGGGATAATGAGGCAAGGAGTTTGTATAGAACGGTATGAGGGCATGCCCCAAGGTGGCAATCTTTCTCCGTTACTATCGAACTTATTGCTGGATGAACTTGACAAGGAACTTGAGAAACGAGGACATAAATTCTGTCGCTATGCTGATGACTGTAATATATATGTACGCAGTCAGAAAGCTGGTGAAAGAGTAATGGCATCGATCAAAAAGTTTCTTGAAAAGAAGCTTCGATTGAAGAGTAAACGAGAAGAAGAGCAAAGTAGCGAAGGCTGAGGAATGTAAATTTCTTGGCTATAGACTACTAAACGATGGTAGGCTAGTAATAGCCAAAGAGAGCATTAAGAGATTGAAGGACAAAATTCGGCAAGTCAACGAAGACGTAATCGAGGGCAAGAAACTAGAAGAAGTCGTTAAACAACTGAATAGCAACTGCAAGGTTGGATTGGATACTTACTGTATGACGGAGTAGCCATCGACAGCTGAGAGAATCTAGACGGTTGGATACGCAGAAAGCTACGTTGCTACCGACTTAAGCAGAGGAAGAGAAGCTAGCCAATAGCCAAATACTTGATTAGCTAGGAGTCAAGCCACACAGTGCATGGAACACAGCCAAATCAAGTAAAGGCTGGTGGCGACTATCGAAAAGTCCGGCAGTTACATCAGGCAATAAATAACGCATGGTTTGACAAGCTAGGATTAGTCAATCTCTACGAAACGGAGTACTTTGTTAAACAATTTAACTGAAACCGCCGTATGCGACATCGCACGTACGGTGGTGTGAGAGGACGGCGGGGCAACCCGCCTCCTACTCGATTAATCAAGGAATGCAATTCCCGCGCTGACGCGCAGGAATTGCTGACTTCTGAACAAAAAGCGCGCCTTTAAGACAATTTAATGTTATAATTACGCCACTTATCGGGTTGAAAATTGAACATTTGCTAGCACAAATTGGAAGACAAAGGTAAGTTCGCAATTCTTAATTTCGGATAAAAAATGCAAGAAGAAGTCAACATACATCATATTTCCCATGCTCATGTTAGTCATGGCCATCACACTAAAACTCACTTACGGCGGCGTGGTATTTTTTTGCTGCCGAATTTATTTACTTTGGCGTCTCTATTTGCTGGATTCTATGCAATTGTTGCTTCACTAAAAGGTTTTTTTGATGCTGCAGCCGCGGCAGTTTTTATTGCTATGCTTATGGATAGCCTCGATGGACGTGTTGCGCGTTTAACAAATACCATGAGTGCTTTCGGAGCGGAGTTCGATAGTATTTCTGATATGGTTAGTTTCGGTGTGGCGCCAGCAGTTCTAGCTTATAGTTGGGCATTGCATGATTTAGGGAAATTTGGATGGTTGGCGGCCTTTGTTTATACTGCTGCGGTAGCCTTAAGATTGGCGCGATTTAACACGCAACTTGGCAAAGCTGATAAACGTTATTTTCAAGGTTTGGCTTGCACGCCGGCGGCTGGTGTATTGGCAGGGTTGGTTTGGGTAGCTAGTGAAGCTGCTTTTATAGGTACGATTCCTAATATTTTGATGGCAATTGTTACAGTTTTACTTGGATTATTAATGGTTAGCAATATTCGCTATCGCAGCTTTAAAGAAGTTGATTTACGTAAACATGTGCCTTTTGTGGTGATTCGCAAGGTCATGGCCCCGCCTTACGATGTCATTCCGCCGAAACTGCAGGATGAGCTTTACGCAAGGCATCCGAATAATATCATAAGGCTTGAACTCGGCAAGGTTACCGCGGAAGATTCAAACGGGAATGACAGGTATTCGAGGGCCGCTTCTTTCCTGCGTAAGTGGATGGCGGAAGGGGCGCTTATAAGGGATGAAAAGCCCGCCATATATTACTATACCCAGACCTATGCCCTAAAGGACGGAAAGAGGCTCACGAGGAAGGGGTTTATCGCCCTGTCGAAATTGCGGGATTTCGGCAAGGGCATACATCCCCATGAGAAGACACTTTCGGGGCCGAAGGAGGACAGATTAAAGCTGATGCGGGCGTGTGAGGCTAACTTCAGCTGTATTTTCTCTCTTTACCAGGAACCGGAACTTGCCATTAACCGTGAGCTTGAAAAGGCGGCCGGCGCCACGGCGCCCTTCATTAACGTTACCGATGACGACGGGATTGAAAACCGGCTCTGGAGGATAGACGGCCCCGGGGTGATTAAGACGGTGACGGAAGCCATGAAGGGGAAGCCCCTTTTTATCGCCGACGGCCATCACAGGTATGAGACCGCGCTGAACTACAGGAACCTCATGAGGGAAAAATCCCCGAATCACAGGGGGGACGAGCCTTATAATTACATAATGATGTATTTCTCGAATATGGACGACCAGGGCATGACGATCTGGCCTACCCACAGGGTCATCCACGGCCTCAAGGGTTTTGATGGGGACTCTTTTATAAAGGAATGTAAAAAATATTTCGACTTTGAAGAGTTCGCTTTTGACGAAAAGACCGAAGCCGGGACGAAAAAGACTTTCATAAAAAGGGTAGAGGCGGCCGGAAAGAGCGGGACCGCTTTCGGCCTCTACATAAGGGGTAAGAACACTTATTATGTATTGACCCTCAGGACAAAAAACATGATGGATAAGGTCTTCGGGGATAAGATACCGGAAGTCTTCAAGGACCTCGACGTAACCGTGCTCCACTCGCTCGTACTTTCAAAGGTCCTCGGCATAACCCAGGAGGCCCAGGAAAAGCAGGAAAACCTCATATATGTAAAGAGTTATGACGAAGCCCTTGCCGCCGGGAAAAAAGACGCTAACCAGCTTGTATTCATCCTGAATCCCACAAAGATAGAGCAGGTGGAGGCTGTCGCCGAGGCCGGCTTTGTCATGCCCCAGAAGTCGACATACTTCTATCCAAAGCTCCTCACCGGGCTTGTTATAAACCTGCTTGGGGAAGATGCTTCAATCAAGGCCCCGGCCAAGGTCTGAAAATGCAACGCGAGCGTATTCCACGCTGCTTGCAGCGGGGTCAAGCGAGCGAATAGAACTTTTAAAGTCCTGCGCGAAACGCCGCTCACTTTCAGGTTCTCCATAAAGGACTCTGAAAAAACTTACATTTGGAAGATTCCCCGCAGCAAGCTGCGGGGAGCTTCAAAAAGACCCGACCCGCGACTTCCCTATGACGCATGAAGAGGATTTTACATTTGCTGAGCGCCGCGAGGTTTTCGAAGAGCTCGGCCCCTACCGTCTTATCCAGAACAGGCGCGGCGGCTTTAGACTGACGCGGGATACCATTCTTCTCACTGAATTTCTTTCACCTCTCGATAAAGACGATTCGGTTATCGACCTCGGGACAGGCGCCGGAATCATCCCTCTTATCCTCGCCTGGAAGTCTCCCGCGGTGAATATCGTGGGGGTTGAGGTTGAGGAAGGGGCGGCATCCCTTGCCAGAAGGAACTTAGAGATGAATGGCCTCTCTTCAAGGGCCGGGATCGTAGAAAGGGATTTCAGGGGCCTTCCTCAAATCTATCCGGAGGGGGCGTTCACGGTCGTTGTAAGTAACCCGCCTTATACAAAGGCATGTGCCGGAAGGACGAGCCCTGTAAAGGAGCGCGCCATAGCAAGGAGCGAGGTACTGGGCAACCTCACGGACCTTATTAATGTTTCAAGCTATCTCGCGGGAAAAAGTGGGAGGATATTTTACATATTCCCGGTTATAAGGCTTTTTGAAATGCTCGATGAGGTAAAAAAGGCGGGGTTAAGGGCGAGAAGGCTTCAGTTCGTTCATACGAACCCTAAAAAAGCGGCAAAATTATTTCTGATAGAGGCCGGAAGGGCCGGGGAATTGAAGATCGAAGACCCGGTATTTTTATAAATAAGTAACTTCCTTTTACACGGGCTTACTCCTTAGCCTTCTGCATGACCCTTTTAACAAGCGCTTTAAGGGCGTCGTCTTTTATCACCTCGGCGGTCTTTTCTATAAATTTTTTTTCTTCAGGAGTAAGTTCTCTGGCCGGTTTTTTAGGCGCGGGCCGGCGGGCCTCGGATTCGACCGGGCCGATCCTGAGTATTATCTCTGAGACGGCGTTTTCCCCGAGCTCTTTATTTATTTTGCTTATTATAACGCTTTTCTGGTAATTAAGTTCCGTCATCCAGGGCGATGAGGATACGCTGCAGTAAAGGGTCTTTCCGATGAGCTTTGACGGTTTGGCCCTTTTTGAGATCTTTTCACCTACGCACCCGGTCCAGGCCTTTTTAATATGATGTTCTTTGATTTTGGCCGCTATGCCGAGGGAGGCAAAAGAGGACGAAAGGACCGAGCTGATTTGCAAGGATTTGGGGTCGGTTTTTTTGTTGATATTGACCGGTCGGTTAAACTTTGCTGACGGACGGCGCACTTTGGCCTCTTCAAGGCTCATGGCAGGAAACTTTGACGTTATTTAATCTGCCCAATCTGCCCCCGAGGAGTTGACCGATTATCGCGCCTGCCGCTATAATTGGTACAAATTTGACTCCAAACCCGGCGAGAGTCCTTAGAACGAAAATAAAGGGTATCGGCAGGTGTATGTAGAGAAACCACATGATTGAGAGCTTTTTTGTCCTGGACCTTAAGTATCCGAATGGAAGGTTCAGGGCCAGTGCGACTGCTACAAGCATTAATAATACAAGTATGTCGTGTGTCGTCATATTAAGAATAGCTTAACAAAAAACGGGTATATGTGTCAACGGAGTATTCCAAATTTTTAAGTTTTTCACGGGATTTTGATTAAAATCATATACAGATAAACCACTTGACAGGGGCGATAGGTATCTTATATGATAATATAATTTACAAAAATAGGCCCAAAAGGCAGGGACGGGGGGGGTAAGAAAAGGGGTAGAATTGGAAGAGGACGCCGGTGAAACGGGCTGGATGGGCTTGGGGTTAGGTGGGTAAGGGCAGAGAGCCCGAGCGAACGGTAAGCTTTCATGAGGTTTTTAAGCATGGAAAGCGGATTATAATAATTTTATAAAATATTGATAAGAAGTAAAGGTTATTGAACGGTTAAAGAATATGCTTGAATCACTTTCAGATAAATTCAGAAAGATTTTAAGGGACGTCAGGGGACAGGGCGCTCTTTCCGAGTCGAACATCCAGGAGGCTCTTAAGGAAGTGCGTCTCGCGCTTCTTGAGGCGGATGTAAACCTTACGGTCGTAAAGGATTTCGTCGCCGCCGTCAAGGAAAAGGCGATGGGGAAAGAGGTCCTTGAAAGCCTCTCCCCCGGGCAACAGTTTACAAAGATAGTCCACGACGAGCTTACCGGGCTCCTCGGAGGCGCCGACGCGAGCCTTGAACTGAAGGGGAGCCCCTCGGTAATAATGCTTGTCGGGCTGCAGGGCTCAGGTAAGACCACTACCACGGCGAAACTCGCGCTATTCCTTAAGAGCAAGGGCAGGAACCCGTATATCGTGCCGGCGGACCTTTTTAGATTGGCCGCCGTGCTTCAGCTTAAAAAGCTCGCGAGCGAAGTAAAGGTGGATTGTTTTGACAGCGAGAACATGCAAAGCCCCGCCGAGATCTGTAAAGAGGCCCTGAGGGTGGCTGGCATAAAAGGTTATGACACGCTGCTTGTCGATACCGCCGGAAGGCTCCATGTCGATTCATCCCTTATGGGTGAGCTAAAGACGCTTAAGGAGATACTTAACCCGGGCGAGATACTTTTTGTGGCCGACTCGATGACAGGGCAGGATGCCGTCAATACGGCAAAAGGGTTTAATGAATCCGTCGGCATAACCGGGGTCGTCCTTACGAAGTTCGACGGTGACGCGAGGGGCGGGGCCGCGCTGTCCATGCGCATGGCAACCGGGAAACCCATAAAGTTCATCGGCACCGGTGAAAAGGCCGATTGTCTCGAGGTCTTCCATCCTTCGAGGCTCGCCGGCAGGATACTTGACATGGGCGACGTCCTTACCCTTATAGAAAAAGCCCAGGCCACGTTCGACGAGAAGCAGGCCCAGGAGATCCAGAAGAAGCTGAGGAAAGACACCTTCACTCTCGATGACTTCAAGGACCAGCTGCAGCAGATCGAGAAATTGGGCTCCCTCGATAGTATCCTCTCGATGGTTCCGGGGTTCAGCGCCCTCAAGCAGGCGAAAGACATAAAGATAGATGAAAAAGAGATCTCAAGGGTAGAGGCTATAATAAATTCAATGACCAGGAAAGAAAGGGCCGATGTTCTCATCCTGAACGCGAGCAGAAGGCAGAGGATCGCCAGGGGGAGCGGCACAAAGGTACAGGACGTAAATAAGCTTATTAATCAGTACCAGGATATGAGGAAGATGATGAAAAAGTTCAAGAAGGCCGGCCCCAAGGGGATCCAGGGATTATTCCAGGGAAGGCCGCGCTGAAATGTCTTTGTATGATATAGTTGGATGGAGTTCAAGGGCCTGTTTTATACGGCTTTAAAAAAACCGGAGGTAATAGAGTAAATGGCGGTTAAGATTAGACTCACGAGGCAAGGCGGAAAGAAGAAACCGTTTTACCGCATCGTTGTGGCTGATTCCGAGGCCCCGAGGGACGGGTCCTTTTTAGAAACAGTCGGCACATACAACCCGATGGTCGAGCCCCCGAAAGTTGAAATCAACAACGAAAGGGTCGCTTTCTGGATGGGACGCGGGGCCACCCCGACGGGGACGGTAAAGCAGCTTCTGAAGAAAGCGGGATTGACAGGGAGTACAAAGGCAGCCTGACCCGGCGGTGATTTAACGGGAGGTATCTCATGAAGGCGCTGATCGAGCATATCGCGAAGGCGCTTGTAGACCGTCCTGACCAGGTTAAGGTGACAGAGATCGAAGGCGAAAAGACTTCTGTAATTGAACTCCCGGTCGCCAAGGAAGACCTTGGAAAAGTAATCGGCAAGCAGGGAAAGACGGCGAGGGCGTTAAGGACGATACTTACGGCCGCTTCAACCAGGCTGAAGAAGCGATCAGGTCTTGAGATCATCGAATAAAAAAGATATTCTTCCGATAGGCAGGATAGTGGGGGTCCACGGCATAAAGGGCGAGGTAAAGGTTTTGCCTTACGGCGATCTCGAAGGCCTCAAATGGGAGATCCTTTATATAGCCGGTAAAGATAGGGCATACAGGGTAACGAGAGTCCGTAAACATAAAGCCGTATTTATAGTGGGGATCGAGGGTTTCTCCAGGCGGGAAGACACCGAGCCGCTTATGGGCCTCGAAGTGTCGGCGCCGGGGGAAGACCTCCCAGGACTTCAGGAAGATGAGTATTATTATTCAGACCTCATAGGGATGGAAGTCGCGTCCGACGACGGGCGGGTTTTAGGACGCGTTATAAATATCATCTCAACGGGAAGTAACGATGTCCTCGAGGTAAAAGGCCCGCTTGGAGATGTGCTTATACCTGCCATAGAGGAAGCCATAGTGGAGGTCGATGTAGCGAAGAAGAAGGTTATTGTGCGCCTGCTTGAAGGGTTATTGCCGGGTGACAATGAGGTTTGATATACTGACCCTTTTTCCAGACTTCTTTACCTCTCCGCTTAAGCAGAGCATCCTCGGCAGGGCGGTATCAAAAGGGCTGCTGACGGTCAATACCGTTAACATAAGGGATTTTGCCGCTGATAAGCACAGGACCACAGATGATTGCCCTTACGGCGGCGGGCATGGCATGGTCATGAAGGTAGAGCCGGTCGTATCGGCTCTTGAGTCTGTAATAAGCGGCAAAGAACCCCGGCCGAGGATAATTCTTGTAACGCCTCAGGGCAGGCCTTTTAATCACAGGGTGGCCAGAGAGCTTTCGGCCTTTCCTGGCCTGGTAATAATATGCGGCAGGTATGAAGGGGTTGATGAACGGATCAGGAATTTAGCGGATATCGAACTCTCCGTCGGCGACTACGTGCTTACGGGAGGCGAGATCGCCGCTCTCGTGATAATAGATTCCGTTGTGAGGCTGAAACCCGGGGTTCTGGGAGGGCCTGATTCAGCGGCAAACGACTCGTTTTCGGACGGGCTCCTCGAATACCCGCAGTATACAAGGCCTGAAGATTTCAGAGGCCTTAAGGTCCCCGAGGAGTTACTATCGGGAAACCACGGGGAGATTGAAAAGTGGCGCAAAAAGCAGAGCCTGATCCGTACTTACGAGAGAAGGCCTGATCTTCTTCAGGAAGCGGGCCTTACTGAAAATGACAGGGCCGTTATCGAAGAGCATATGGAGAAACAGCGTAAAAAATAGAATTTATAAACCGTAAGGGAGGAGCAGTATGGGCGCGATTCATGATGTTGAAAAAAGTTTTTTAAGGACTGATATGCCGGAGTTTAGTCCCGGAGATACCGTGCTTGTAAAGGTCAAGATAAAAGAAGGCGATAAGGAAAGGCTTCAGCCCTTCGAAGGCATCGTCATCAAGAAGCGCGGAAGCGGGATGAGATCGACCTTCACGGTAAGAAAAATATCATACGGAGTAGGGGTCGAGAGGATATTTCCCGTGAATTCCCCGACGATTGAATCCGTAAAGGTCTTAAGCAAGGGCGTGGTCAGGAGGGCGAAGCTTTATTACCTCAAGAACCTTAAAGGCAAGGCCGCAAGGGTCAAGACCAGGAGATAAGAAACGCCTGAAAAGTGTTTTGCTCGGAACCTTTTCATAAAAAGGTTCCGAGCACGGCTGATTTTTCCAGGGTTTCCAGGCACGCACGCGGGAGAAACAGTTTAATGTAAAATCGGGTCCGCGGCGCCTCAAACGCTTTCAAAAACTTTGAAGCCTTCGCTTTCAAATGTGTGGGCAGTCATATGACCGGTTCCTTCCTTAAGAAAGACCTATGGATTTATTCGAGTTAAACGCCCGCTCAAAGGGGTACAAGGCCGTCGCCGGAGTGGATGAGGCCGGGCGGGGCCCCCTGGCAGGCCCGGTCGTCGCAGCGGCCGTCATATTCAATTCTCTCCCGCCGAAAGCCCTCGGCATAAAAGACTCTAAAGCACTAACCCCGGCTAAGCGCTATTCCCTTGTATTCGATATTTACGCGAGGGCCTCTTCCGTGGGCGTCGGCATAGTCTGGCCCCGGGAGATAGACGCCATTAATATCCACAGGGCGTCCCTTAAGGCGATGGAAAAGGCTGTCTCCTCGCTCGGAGTTTTACCGGACCTCCTTCTCATCGACGGGTCTTTCCCCATAGATTCGGATATCGCCCAAAGGCCTATAGTTTCCGGCGACGCCCTGAGCGTCAGCATAGCCGCGGCTTCCATCATAGCCAAGACAACCCGCGACAGGATCATGCTCGCTTACCACAGGGCCTTTCCGGAGTATAATTTTTTAAGTAACAAGGGTTATCCAACAAAGGATCACCGCGCGGCCTTAAAAGACTTCGGCCCATCACCCATACACCGCAAATCCTTTAAGGGGGTAGTGACGCAGGCGCCCGAAAAGAGGGGTTAATGTGACTATTGACAGGATCGAGAGAGGGAAAAGCGGGGAGGACGAGGCCGCAAGGGTACTCAGGAGGAACGGCTACAGGATAATCGAGAGGAACTGGAGATGCCGCTACGGCGAAGTGGACCTCATTGCCCGGGACGGGGAAACGATAGTTTTTGTTGAAGTAAAGACGAGAGGGAGCGACAGGTTCGGCTCGCCGAAGCACAGCGTGGACCTGAAGAAACAAAAACATATTATAACCGCGGCCAATCTGTACCTTGATCAGTACGGGCTCACCGACAACCCTGCAAGGTTTGACGTCGTAAGTATAGAGCTTAACAATAACTCATACGTAACTGAAATCATAAAAGACGCCTTTAGCGCCGAAGAGTAGGGGGGAAACTTTCTGTTTTTTTAGCGGATATTGCTGACTCAATAGCTTTTAAAAGCTTCTGTGTCATTTTTAAACATTGGGCCGCCGGTTAATTAACCCGGCTCACGCGAAGGACTCCAAAAAAAAGATGGTTTATGCGCTGAAAAATTCCCCTCCCAGGCCCCCTTCTAATTTTAGGACTTTTGAAACGTATTTTGGAAGAATCTCTAAAAATTTTTGGAGAGAGTTTGAGGTCCATGCGGACGAGCAATTGTAACTCTCGGACGACTTACCCGTCACGCGCGTTTTTGCTGGAAACTATGCTAAACAATTAGCCGCGCGCAGCGCCGAGCCCGGGCAATTGTTACGCCGACCTTTCCGGCAGGGCGGACTTTGATGCCGCTTGGTTCGCTAAACAATTAGCCGTGCGCAGCACGTTCTCTCAGAAAAATACATGGAAAGAAAAAACAGAAAAACCTTTTTTATTATCGACGGAAGTTCGCTCATATACAGGGCCTTTCACGCCATACCGTCCACTTTCTCGACCGCGCAGGGGCTTCCCACGAACGCCATATACGGCTTTACCCAGTCGCTCCGGAAGATAATCAAGGATTTCGACCCCGAATATATCGGGATCGCCTTTGACGTCAAGGGGCCTACTTTCAGGCACGAACTCTTCGTGGAGTACAAGGCTGAAAGGCCGCCGATGCCGGACCTTCTCTCAGTCCAGATACCGTATATAAAGCGCGTTGTCTCAGCCTTCAATATACCGGTGCTCGAAAAGGAGTCCTTTGAGGCGGACGACGTCATAGCGACCCTTGTAAAAAAATTCATTGGTTCAGGTATGAAGATAGATATAGTCACCGGGGACAAGGATATGTACCAGCTTGTAAACGGCAATGTATTTATCCTTGATTATCTGAGCGAAAAGGAATACGGCCCAAAAGAAGTGGAAGAGAAGTTCGGCGTCAGGCCTGAAGCGATAAGAGACCTTCTTGGGCTTGCTGGGGACTCGTCCGATAATATCCCGGGTGTCCCGGGAGTCGGGTTTAAGACAGCCGCTAAGCTTCTGAAACAATTCGGGTCGCTTGAGAATGTCTTTGAACATGCCGATGAGGTTCCCGGCGAAAAGCTGAAAAAAAACCTTCTGGAAAATAAAGACAAGGCGTTCCTTTCCCGCGCTCTCGCCACCCTTCATCCCGATGTGCCCTTTGAATGCGCTCTGGATGAGATCAGGTACTCGGGGCCCGATTATGACCTCCTGATACCTCTTTTAAAGGAACTTGAATTCGCCAAAATCTTAAAGGAATTCATCTCAGAGGTAAAACCTGAAGAGGATGTCGCGGGAGACTACGGAAAAGCCGATTCGATCGAAAAAATCGATGCCCTTATCGATGATTTAAAAGCGGCGGGCAACTTTGCGATAACGCTTTCAACGACTGAAGAAAGCGTTACAGGGAGGCTAAAGAGCGTCACAATAGGCTTAAGCCCTTGTAGAGCGGTTTATATCCCGGCGGATGGACTTGCCGAAGAGTTGATCGTTAAAAAGCTGAAAGGGGTTATCGAGGACGGGTCTATTAAAAAAAATACGGACGACTCAAAGGCCCTCTTTGTTTTTTTCGGGAATAAGGGGGTAACTGTAAAGGGGGTGAAAATTGACACATCCCTCGCTTCCTATCTTCTGAACCCGTCAAAACCAGGCTACACGATAGAGGAACTCGCTTACGAATACTTAGGGCGCGTCTCCGGAGAGGCCGGTGAGAAAGCCGATATCGAGACCGTAACCCGGATAAATTGCAGAAAGGCCTGCGATATCCTTGATGTGTCAAATCTGCTTGAAAAAAAACTTGAAGAGGAAAACCTTTCGAAACTTTATAAGGAAATAGAGTTGCCTCTTTCGGAAGTCCTCGCCGACATGGAGACCAGGGGCATAAAGGTTGATCAGGAAAAATTAAGAGACCTTTCAAAGGAAATAGAGATAGAACTATCGGCCATTGAGAAACGGATTTACGCGGCCGCCGGCATGACTTTTAATATCAATTCCCCGAAACAGCTCGCGGAACTCCTTTTCGGGGTGCTGAAGCTTAAACCCGTGAAAAAGATCAAAACGGGTTTTTCAACCGATGAAGAAGTGCTTACTAAGCTCGCCGAGAAGCACGAGGTCCCGCAGCATATTATAAACTACAGGCAGCTCGCCAAGCTTAAAAGCACGTATATAGACGCGCTTCTTCTGATCGTAAACCCCGCTACAGGGAGGGTACATACGTCGTTTAACCAGACCGTTACGGCAACGGGCCGCCTTTCCAGCTCGAGGCCGAACCTGCAGAATATCCCCATAAGGGGAGAGTTCGCCGGACGCATCAGGGAAGCCTTTGTCCCGGAAGAGGGGTTTACGTTTTTTTCCGCCGATTATTCGCAGATTGAGCTCAGGATAGTGGCGCATATGTCCGCAGACCCTGTGCTTATGGACGCTTTCATAAAGGATGAAGACGTGCATACAAGGACAGCGAGCGAGGTCTTCGGCATAATCCCCGCCCTTGTGACTCCTGAGATGCGCAGAAGGGCCAAGGCGATAAACTTCGGCATCATCTACGGGATGGGCCCTTATGGCCTTTCAACCGAACTCGGCATTTCAATGAAAGAGGCGCTTGAGTACATAAACAGGTACTTCGAACACTATAAGATGGTCAAAAAGTTTATAGATGAGACTGTTGAAGAGGCGGCTGAGCGCGGCTACACCATGACGCTTTTCGGCAGGCGAAGGTTTATCCCTGAGCTAAAAAGCCCTGTCGAGGCGACCGTAAGACTCGGGTCCCGCCTCGCCATCAATAGCCCTATTCAGGGTTCCGCCGCTGATATGATAAAAGTAGCCATGTTAAAGATATTCGACCACATCAGAAAAGGAGGGTTCAGGTCAAGAATGATACTTCAGGTCCATGACGAGCTTGTGTTTGAAGCGGCTGAGGATGAGAGACAGGAGATAGCGGAAGTGGTCAAAAATGAGATGGAAGGGGTCATAAGTTTAAAGGTCCCCATAAAGGTAAATACAAAGTACGGAGCCAACTGGAGGATGGTGGAAGAGTCTTAAAATCTTAAAAAAAGTCGCAAAAGAAAAATCGCCAAAGGAACCAAAATCCCTCTTTTTTTTCAATAAAATCTTTCAAAAATCCGAAAAACCAACAGCTAAAAAAGACTTGACGTTAATTTCCATTAAAGATAATATAATTAATATAAAAAGTGTAACCTTTACGTCGCTTTCAAAAGTAGATTAGCGGTTTATTATTTTATGCTTTCGGCGGTTTTTAAAGACCTGCATCGTGATTTGCCCGTTAAACATCAGAGATGTATGATAGATCATAAAAAGCCATATACGACAGGGGAAATAGCGTCATTTTGCCATGTCACCATTAACGCGGTAAAGAAGTGGATAGCCTCGGGCAAACTTGACGCTTTCAGGACGCCGGGCGGCCATTATCGCATCAATAAGGATGATTTCATGTCTTTTCTCGGAAGATATAAGCTTGATATGAAAGGTGAGATATTCCCGGAAAAGAAAAAGATCCTCATAGTCGATGATGAGCACGATGTCGTCGAGTATATCAAAGGCGCACTTGAATCCATGCAAAAGAAATTTGATATAGAGACCGCGGGCGACGGTTACGAGGCGCTTATCAAAGTAGGGGATTTTAAACCTGAGCTTCTCGTGCTTGACATTAGAATGCCTAATATTGACGGGTTCGAGGTCTGCAGGCGCATCAAAGGAGACAAGAATACAAAGGATATAAAGATCCTTGCGGTGACGGCTTACGGAAAGGATGATATAAGTAAGATCCTCGAGTGCGGCGCTGACTACTGCCTGCCAAAGCCCATAAAATTGAAAGATTTTCAGGAAAACGTTCATAAGCTTTTAAGTTGACCGTTCAAAAAATGCCGGGTGTTTATCCTGTTTTTGAGTACAGGCCTTCCTTTTGAAACGTTTTAAACGTCTGCGCACCAAAAAACAAAATTTTAGCTATCGTCTCAGCGACGTCTCCTTGACAACGCCGATAAAATAAACAAGAAAAAATTATAGAAAATAGGCGATTATAAAGCTTAACGATTGGCGGGCCTTTACGGCTCGTTGAAGGAGACTAAAAGCGCGGGATTAAAATTCTCCGCCATGAATGACAGAGAATTTTGATGGTAGGGAAAAATCATCTATATTTGCCGGCCTTGACCCGCCGCTAAAGCGACGGGATTGCGGCTGGCACACCCATTCAAAATGAAGATGCCTTATAAAGGCCTTTCCAATATACAGAAATTTTTTATTTTCCTCTCGATAATCTTTGCCGTCGCCATTCTGGATTACCGTTCTTTCTCGAATAAAACCATGGAACTGGAACTCTACGATGACCTCAGTTACCGCCTTAACACGGTAAAGATTTCAATCATGAAACTCGACTATCTCCTTAACATGTTCGTGGTCACCGGTTTCGAAAAGTCTTCCGTTGATCTGATAAAAGGCGAGACGGAAAAACTCGATGGAAATATGAACGATGTGCTCGGTGATCCGAAGTATAGAGCGCTTTTTAATAAAAATGGCCTGCTTTCCCAGGGGAGGGATTCGATTCTGAATGACTGGCAGTCGGTAAAAAACGAGATTCTAAGGCTGCATGACCGGCTGCCCCGGGACGAGTTGATGCTGATCCATAACGAGGTGGATATGAATACTATCCTCACCGTTGAAAAGTCGGACAGGCTCCTTAACTCGATAGCCGAGACGCGTATAGGCTTATTCGCGGACGCTAAAAGTCAGGCGTTAAAAAGCGCCGTCGGCTTTATCCTTATAATGCTCGCCTCAGGGTTTATTCTTTATCGAAGGGTCCTCTCCCCGGTTAAAAAGGCGACCGTGGTAGCTCACAGGTTCGCTTCCGGAGACCTTGGCGCGAGGTTCAGGGATAAATCGCGAGGTCTCGTGGGGAAACTCGCTAATGAGCTTAACGGCATGCTCGAAAAGATATCCGGAGACCTGGCACTAAAGGAAAAAAAGAACCAGGAGATTGCCGCGGAATCGAAGGATAAAACCGGTCATATCGAAGCCATCAACATTCTTTTAAGGCTCGAGGGGCGCTCGCTATCACGGAGTGACGTCTTTAACGCGGCTGTAAAGGAAGCTACAGGGGCATCGGGGGCTGAAGCCGCCGCCATATATCTCATTGAAGACAATAAACTCAAGCTTATGTCCTCAATCGGTTTTAAAGATAACATGCTTAAAAATGGCGCTTCCATACCTCTGGAGTCGTTAAAAGGCTTTGAAAAAAGAGAGTCCCCGGTTTTTTTTAGAAATATTGACGAGTATCCTGACCAGAGGTACGGGGGTCTTTTAAAGGACGGCGGCTTCGAGTCGCTTCTTATCGCGCCTGTATCCTATAATAATGAAGAGATAGGCTTTCTTTACGCGGCAGGGAGGGACAAAACAATCATCGAGAGAGCCGCCCCTTTTCTGGAAGCCGTGGCTTCAGGCGTCGGGATTTCTGCGGGGTACATAAACTTATTCTACCGGGAGCATGATTCAAAGAAGTTCCTGGAGCGCGTTATCAGGCAGATGCCCTTCGGGGTCGCCGTCTTTGACAGGACAGGCACGTGCCTGATCCTTAACGACGCGCTTAAAAGGTACCTCGGGGCCGACCCCAAGTCCACGCTCGTCGGTGAATACAGGATATTCGAAGACGAGGTCTTCTCCTCCCAGGCAATAGTGACATCTATTAAAAAGTCCTATGAGGGATACTCAACAGAGTTTATAATAAACTATAACCCTTTATCGGTTAAGAAATACAATTTCAGCGGACCGATGAGGCGGCTTAAGATAAAGAGCTTTCCGCTTTATGACCAGGGAGGCGAGATCTCGGAGATTGTTTTGCTTTATGAAGAACTTCTGGAACTCGTGAAGTTATCCTCAAAACCCGTTGAGACGCTGCGATGAAGAAGATATTTAATACGTTAAGCATTTCCCATAAGCTTGCCGCGGTATTCATTTTCATACTTTTTATGATGGGCATCGGCGGGTCCGTGGGGCTTTACAACGCCGGCCAGCTGGCAAAGGTAACCGAGAGCCTTTACATGGACTCTTTCAAAAGGGGTGAGACGCTCTCATCGGTTGAAAACGAGTTCCTTTCCGCCCGACAGGAAACGTTCCTCCATAGCATAATAAACGACGCTGGCTCGGAATCCTACCTCGAAGGGTCCATGGAGGAGCATAAAAGCAAGATAGAGAGGTTGCTTGGCGAATATAAGAAGATGGGGGTGGCCAAGGGCCAGGAACAGCTTTATATTGACCTTCACGCGAACCTTTTAAAATATTGGACGATTCAGAGCCAGATCGTAACGCTTTCAAGGAACGGCGAAAGGGATTCGGCCCTCGGGCTTATGAGGATGGACGGCAACAGGAGCTTTACCGACACCCTTGAAGCGCTTAAAAAGCTCCTTAAACATGAGAGGGACACCGCGTTTGACGAATATCAGAAGAGCGGTTTCTTCGCAAGCGTCATAATAACCGTAACCCTCGCTTTTTCTCTTCTCGCCATATTGGTTGTGGGGGGGCTCTGGCTTGCGCTTACCCGTCTTATTGTAAAGCCTATCGTCTCTATCGAAGACTCCGCTAAAAAGATCGCCCAGGGCGACTTCAAGCACAGGGTGCCGGTTATGACCGAAGACGAGATAGGAGACCTTGCCATTGAATTCAACAGGATGGCCGAGAGCCTTGAGAATTATTACGCGACCCTTGAGAAAAAAGTAGAGGAACGGACCGAGGAACTGAGGGTGGCGAACGAGGAACTCTCCAAAAAGAAGCAGGAACTCGAGTTAACGAATATGGAACTTCTCGAGGCTAACAAGATGAAAAGCCAGTTCCTCGCCAACGTCAGCCACGAACTCAGGACGCCGCTTAATTCGATAATAGGGTTCTCTGAACTGCTCCAGGAAAAGACCTTCGGGGAACTCAATGACAGGCAGATCCAGTACGTGGAGTACGTCCATTCGAGCGGGGGTCACCTCCTTCAGCTCATAAATAACATATTGGACCTCTCCAGGATTGAGGCCGGAAGGATGGAGCTTAAGCCCGAGGACTTTCCTGTAACGGAGGTTCTGGGCGAAGTCCTGAGCATCATAAGGCCGCTTGCCCATAAAAGGAACATAACGATAGAGTCGAAGACCGTGCCGGCCTCCCCTAAACTCCGCGCGGATAAGGCGAAATTCAAGCAGATCATGATGAACCTCCTCTCAAACGCCGTCAAATTCAACATGGACGGGGGAAAGATAACGGTCGACTGGGACATTATGGAAGAGCCGAGCGGCATGAAGATGGAAAGGTTCCTTGTCTTCAGGGTCAGGGACACAGGGATAGGCATAAAAGAGGAAGATAGAGAAAGGCTCTTTAAGGAGTTCGAGCAGATCGATTCATCCATTACAAGGGAATACGGCGGCACGGGCCTGGGGCTCGTTATTACAAAAAGGCTTGTGGAACTCCATAAAGGGTCCATCTGGCTGGAGAGCGTGCCGGATAGGGGATCGGTCTTTTACGTAAAACTGCCCCAGGGCACGGAAGAAATAGACCTTCCCGTATTTTCAAGCGCGGTTTCTACCCCGGCCTTCCAGGAGTCCAGGCAACTGGTCTTGATCTTAAGCGAAAGCCCGGATATAAACCACCTCCTTGAGATATATCTCGCGGGCGGACCCTATGACGTGTTTACGGCATCCGATGGGTTTGACCTTTTAAGGAAGGCGCACGAACAAAAGCCCTTCGTAATAATCATGGGGATTGCCATACCCAAAAAGGACGGCTGGGAGGTCCTTAAAGAACTTAAATCTAACGCCGAGACCGAGGATATCCCGGTGGTCATAATCTCCTCAACCGACAATAAGGAGCTTGGTTACGCGTTTGGCGCGATCGAGTACCTGGAAAAACCCATAAACAAGGAAGGCCTTCTCAATGCGCTTGAGCGCCTTAAAAATCCCGTAAAAATAAGCAAGGGCCGCCGTATACTTCTCGTTGACGAAGAGGCGGAAGCGCTTGAGAACGAAGAGGAGTTTCTGAGACAAGAAGGGTTTTCGGTGTTTAAGGCAAGGGCGGTCGAAGAGGCCATTGCCACGGCGCGTAGGATGAGGCCCGATCTGATCATCCTCCGGACAAAGCTTAATGGACGGGGGAGTCGTGTCCTGGAACTCATTAACGACCTGAACGCGGTGGCCGCTCAAAGAAAGATCCGCGTAATAATATTTACCTCCGACGAATTGACAAATGAAATCAAGAAGTCCTTCGGCGATAACGTCAAGACAGTGCGCTATAAGGGGGGGCTTCTAAACGACGCGATCCGTGCCGAGATAAAACTCGCTCAGGCGATATAGTCAGGGAGACTGAAAAGTGTCTTGAGAGGATCCTTTAAGAAATGTTATCTCAAACCTTAAAAGTCTTTGAAGCCCGCAGAATTTACCGGATACTTATCAGGGACCGCGTCATGGAGAGTTTCTGTGCAGGGTGACAGGCTAAAAGTTCTTCTCGTAGAAGACAACTATATGAATAAGGTCCTTGTGAGGGAGATCCTTGCCCTTAACGGGTATGAGATAATAGAAGCCATGAGCGGGACCGAAGCGCTAAAGATGCTCATGATGGTCAAGCCCGACATAATACTTATGGACATCCATCTCCCTGAAATGGACGGGTTTACCGCTACACGGATAATAAAGGCCGATGAAAGGAACAGGAATATTCCGGTCCTTGCCCTTACGGCATCAGCGATGAAAGGGGAGGAGGAGAAGATACTCAGCCAGGGGTTTGACGGTTATATCGCCAAGCCTATAGAGGTTAAAAAATTGCTGGCTGTAATCTCAGCGAGCCTGTCCGGGAAAAAAGAGGATAGTAAGACCGAGGGGGGCGGTGAACCGCCGGTCAATTAATCCTTTCTGAGAGCGTCTATCGCCTTCCTCACCTTATCGAGGTCTTCGTTCGTTAAAATCCCCTTGCCGTACCTTTCGAATTGAAAAGCCTCTGTGACCTCTTTAGCCTCGCTTCGATCGGTCCTTGCCGCGAATTCCAGCGGGGTCTCGGCGGGTTTTCTGATAAACCCCTTTTTCCTCATAATTTTTTCCATCTCAAAATAGAATGGCGGCGCTTTTTTATTTTGCGCGGGGAGCCGCCGTAGGATATAATACGTGGCGACGAGCGCCGTAATCGCCGTAAAGGAGATGATGACGAGCCTTGCCGATTCAGCCGCCTTCGATTTATGAAGCTTCGATTTGAGGGCGTTCAAAAGCCACGACGTCCTCCCTTCGATTGACTCAGCTACCTTTTTCTGGTCGGCAAACGTGAAATGTATGACATACCTGTTCCACCTCCAGCGGAGAAGGTCAAGATAGAGGGAAATCATTGATTGCCTGCTTAAGGCCGTAAGCCCGGCCTCAGGGGTCGGGTCGAACGTCACCCATCCTTTACCCTCGATATAGGCTTCAACCCAGCTGTGGGCGTCTTCCTGGCGCACGATAAAGTAATTGCCGAGGCTGTTCCATTCACCCTGTAAAAACCCGGTTACCATGCGCGCCCCGATCCCTGAGGCACGAAGCATTATTACCATGGCGGTGGCATAATGCTGGCAGTAACCCTGCTTAGAATAAAAAAGAAAGTCTTCAAGTGGACTTCCGCCTTTCCCCCTGACGGGGTCAAGCGAATAGGCGTAGTTGGACCTGAGATAGTGCTCAATGGACCCGGCCTTTTCGGAATCGGTCTTTTCCCCTTTTATAATTTCATCGACAAGCGCCTTTACGCGCGGCCCTGCCGGATCTTTTTCGAGGTATGTAGCGTCCTTATACGCGGGTTCTACAGAGTACTCTTCAGTTTCTTCCGAAAGGTCAGATGTCGCCTTATACTCCAGCCTCGCGTAAGGAGGAGAGGGGAGACGCATGGAGCCGGTGGAATCCACCCAGAGGCTGGGAAAATCGCCCTGGATTGAGACGGCTTTTTTAGCGGCGAATATTATTTCGGTATCGAGAGGCTCAAGGAGTATATTCTGTTCCAGCAGATCTCCATCCGCGGTCTCCCTTTTCCCCTTTGCAATGATATTAAAAATCCCTCTGGCGTCTTTTTTTAAAAGGGTATTCTCTTTTACCTTTTTGACCCATCTCGTTCCGTCATAATAATCAAGGGTGTTGCCCCTGAAGTATAAAAGCCTTTTTGGAGGGCCTTTGGACTTAAGACCTACGCGCATGATGACAGTCGGGTCTTTTTTTAACGGCCCCATGGCATTGAGGTCTACAGATTCCGAAAACCCTGTCATCTTTATCAGGTTTGACGAATCCCTTCCAAGGAATCCTGTACCAATCCTCGGGAGTATGAAAAAGAGGATGGATGCCATGATCATCGACACGATGGAGACAGCGACAATCGATATAAAGAAGGGGGCGCCGAAGGCTACGGGGACCGCCGTCTTCTCCGGGAATTCCTTCTGGAAATCTTTTTTTATATTAAAGATTATCATGGCCCAGATGCCGCCTATGATAAAAAGGGTAAGTATCAGGAAAAAAAGCGGGCTTATTGTGGAGGCCGCCGCCGCGAGGATCTGGAAGAACACAAGGAGGTAGGTAAGGAGATAATCCCTGTTTTTTACAAGATCAAAGAGCTTGAGGACGAGGAGTACCGTAAGGAATCTCGATGCCGAGACTATGAGGCTCCCTGAGATTAAGGTGTAATCGATAATAAGGAGCGCGAGGACCGCTAAAGCCAGAAGGTTCCAGAAAAGAGCGTTAAAAAGCCTCTTCCCCTTTATATTTAAAACAAGGCTTATTACCGCAGCCGAAGACATAGCTAAAACGAAAGGGGGTTCGATCGTCTCAACGAGGGCGGTCGCGGAAATACCCACTGCGGCCATGAAGTAAGTAATAATGAGTATATATGATGAAAAATTCATTATTTTAATCCTGCCGCCGTGTATGTTTCGCCGCAGACTGAAAGTCTTTAAAGAGTGTCCGGGGGTAATTTTTAATCCGCATAATTTAGCTTAGCGCCTTGACGCGTACCCCGGGCCTGCCGGGCATATTCTCGGGGCATATAACCGCGAGAAGATAGAGTATCCTGTAAAGCTGGTCATGGCCAGGCCTGGGTTTTATCTCCTCCGACAGGGTCTTTAGGCCCACGGAGTAATACTTTGAGATGTAATAGCTGACAAGGGTGGCGGCATCGTCGACAGTTTTCTCAAAGGCCTCGGCGTTATCCGGCAGGTAGTTATCAAGGATAATAACGATATTGTTTTCACGCTCCCTCTCAAAATCTTTTACGAGGAGTTTTGTTGATTTAGCGGCGGACTTCCAGTGGATAAAACGCGAGTCATCCTCAAATGTATAATCCCTTAGGCCGTAAATCTCCGGGCCTTTGCCCCTGCCTGCCGCCTTCGTGCCTGTATCGTTGGGCAGGTCCGGCTGAGACATTTCTTTTATAGGTCGGATCCGGGGGTACACTATCACCTCTTCAGCCATAGGCTCGACCTTACCCTTGATGAAAAGTCCGAAAGGGAACCTTGTGGAGACGCTAAGTCCGGTTAACGTGTGCCTGCCGCGTTTTTCAAATATGTACCGCTGTGTTTTAATTACGCTGCGTCCGGGGTCAAGCCTGAGTATATAACAGGAGCCGCCTTTAACGCCGGCCGCGGGGAGTTCTTTTATGTTGAACGAAAAGGAGGGGAAGATTTTTTTTATGTTCTCGGCATGCAGCTTACAGATAACCGGAGTCCCCTTAAAGATGTGCCTGGGCAGTATCCTTCGGGCTTTTACCCCGCGAAGTGTCGACTCCGAAAGTATTCCTGAAGTTATTATGAGGGAAAGCAGGGTGGCGACGATAAGGTAGAGAAGGTTATTCCCCGTATTTATCGCGGCTATGCCTATTAAGAAAAGTATCCCTATGAACCATTTGCCTTCCCCGGTAAACGAAAGAGACCTCGGAGGCTTTAAGAAAGAACGCCTCTTTATGCCGTTTTTTTTCCCGAAAATTTTACCCGTGAGGATCGTAAGCCAGGGGAGCGGAACTGATATGGCGGGCCGTATGTTCATTTTACTTTAACTCTAACAAGAACGTTTATACAGGCACTCTTACGCCTGACACGATATCTTCTAACAGGGTTTTAGCGGCCCCGGTCCCTTCATCCGAGCCGGGCCCCAGAGGGATTATCCTGTGCGCCAGGACAGGAACGGCAAGGGATTTTATATCATCGGGTATGCAGTAATTTCTCCCTTTTATGACTGCTAAGGCCTGAACCGTCCGGTAAAGGGTCATGGTGGCGCGGGGGCTTACCCCGAGCCTTATCCCTTTGTGCTTTCTTGTAATGGCGGCGATCTCAAGGATGTAGCTTACGAGGTCTTCATCCACACTGATCTTTAAGATGAGTTCCTGCATGCGTCCAAGGTCTTCTATCATTATAACAGGCTTAAGGGTTTTGAGCGTTTCGGCTGAAGGATTCGATCTGATTATGTCTCTTTCATCCGCTTCTCCAGGGTATCCTATGCTGATGCACATGGTAAACCTGTCGAGCTGGGATTCAGGTAAAGGGAAAGTGCCGGAGTATTCAAGAGGGTTTTGCGTAGCGAGGAGCATGAAAGGCGAGGGGAGGGGATAAGTGACCTTATCGATCGAGATCTGTCTGTCGTTCATCGCTTCAAGAAGAGCGCTCTGTGTTTTTGGCGTGGCCCTGTTGATCTCGTCTGCGAGGATTATGTTCGCGAATATGGGGCCTGGTCTGAATTCAAACGCATGGCTCGCCTGGTTATAGATCGTAACGCCTATAATGTCCGACGGTAAAAGATCGCTTGTAAATTGTATTCTCTGAAAAGTAGCGTTTACGCTTTTGGCAAGCCCGTGGGCAAGGGTAGTCTTTCCTACCCCGGGGACGTCTTCTATCAGAAGGTGTCCGTTGGAGAGAAGGGCGACGATAGCCAGGTCAATTGTCTCTCCTTTACCGCGTATAACCTTTTCGAGATTGTCTTTTAGAGTTTTTATCTTTTCGTAAACCTCGTTAAAGTCCATTTTTCCTGTCGGTCCTTTTTAATCATCTAAATAATTAAAAAACAAAGAAATATTAACAGTTAAAAAGGAGGCAGTCAACATCTCTCGCCAGAGTTACGGCAGAGACCTTTAAAAAAATTCTTGTGCTATTTTCAATAATGATGTATCCTTCGACAGTCTATGCCGTCCCTCCGATTTATCCGCATTAAATAATCAAAGGAGCATCCTCTCCCGTGAGCCGAATGGTATGCGCGGCAGTACTCGTCATGAGTCTCTTTATCTTTACCGCCGTAAGCACGGCGGAAGAGGGCGTTTTCTTAAGACTCACCGGTGACCTCGGAGCTCTTAAAAATGATTACAGTAATTTCTATCTCGATACCGGGAATCTCATGAGGCTGGGGGCCGGGCTGGCGGCGGCGGGTGCGGTAGCCAACACGAAGGCCGATATGGAAATTCAGAATTACTATCAGGTCAGGCTCAGAAGCTCTGAGACGAATTCTATCTCAAGCGGCGCTCGGATCCCGGGAGATGTCTTTATAAGCGTACCGCTTCTTTTAGGCGCCCGCATATTCCTTTCGGATACGTGGGCGGGCCCGTGGGCGCAAAAATCTTTGAGGGCCCTATTCCTCGGAGGGCCTCTGGGGTTGGCGTTGCAGAGGATTACCGGGGCGGAAAGGCCTTCTGCGAATGATTCACGGTGGAAGCCCTTCAAGAGCAGCCACGGGCTTTCCGGACACGCCTTTACAGGGGCTGTGCCTTTTATTACAGCCGCAAGGATGGAAGACAATGTATATTTGAAGTCGATGTTTTACGGCCTTTCAGCGTTGCCCGGGCTATCGAGGATAAACGACAACGCCCATTATTTCTCCCAGGCCGCCATCGGATGGTATCTCGCGTACCTGAGTTCGAGTATTATTGATAAAAAGACCGAGGGAAAGGGCACTTTTCTGATTATTCCGCTGGAAGGGGGCCTTGAGTTAACGTTTAATGCTATTTTTTAACCGCAACATATTGAAATTCCTGTTAATAATGTCTGACAAAAATAAATTATTGGTATAAGAAGGTGCGGGCCTGCGAGATTCTCTCTCTTCGTGCGCAAAGGGTCTTCAGCACGGCATCTGCCGCAGTTATTCTATTGATTAATAAGGCTATTTTTGGTATAAAAACAGATAGTTCATGAAAAAATGGAGAATTTATGAGATCGATTTGGAATAAAAGTTTTTCTAAAGAGATAAAGAATCGGACTCAATTCGACCGGGGCTTTACTTTAATCGAGCTCATGGTCGTCATCGTTATCCTCGGGATCCTCGCCGCAATCATCGCCCCTAAAATAATAGGCCGCACCGACGAGGCGAAGGTCACCGGGGCGAAGATACAGATAAAGAACTTTGAGACCGCTTTAAAGATGTATAAGCTCGATAACGGACAGTACCCCGCGACAGAGCAGGGCCTCGAGGCCCTGGTGGAAAAACCAGCGGCAGGCATTATCCCGAAAAACTGGCGGGAAGGCGGGTATCTCGAGAAAAACAAGGTCCCCCTCGATCCCTGGAGTAATAAATACGTGTATATATCACCGGGTACGCACGGAGACTTTGATATAATCTCTTACGGAGCTGACGGCGTAAAGGGCGGTGAGAAGTATAATGCGGATATTGAAAGCTGGAACATGGATTGAACCATTTGCGCCGCCCGTAAGTCCGCGTACAGGAAATATTAAGGGACTGACGCTGCTTGAACTTATCGTGGTCATGGCTGTATTGAGCGCGCTCCTCTTGGTTATCTTCCCGAAGATCCCTTATCTCGAAACCTTCACCCTTAATTCAGACGCGAGGCGGGCGGCCGGACTTTTTCGATATCTGGATGAGACCGCCACTCAGAAAAAGGTATATTACAGGGTCTGGTTCAGTCCCGAGAAGGGTTCCATAGATGTGGAATCCTCTCCTGACGGCGCCGAGTTCAAAAAGGCCGAGGATGCCGGAGGTTTTATCCTGAAAAACGGAGTTGAGATCTCCGATATAGTCCTTCAAGGGCTTGGCAGAATAAATCAGGGTGAAGCGGCGGTTATCTTTAACCCCGGAGCCGGGGCCGAGCCCTTTAGCCTCCACCTCAGAAAAAGCAACCGTACCGTTACAATAAGCTATAACCCGTATTCAGGTAAGGTAAAGGTGGCGGACGGGTATGTTTAGCGCATCGAAAGGCCTGTCCATAAGGCAGCCCGTAATCTCAGGGCCTTCTTCAAACAAAGGTTTCACCCTTCTTGAGGTGATGGTCGCGCTAATGATACTTTCAGGCGTGATAGTAACCATAATCACTACCGTCAATTATCACTTGCGCGCCGTTGACAACATCGAATCGATTACTACGGCAACCCTCCTTGCCAGGGAAAAGATCGAGGACATCAACTTAAACGGGCTACCCCTGGATAAGGAAGGCGACTTTTCCCCCGGCTTTACCGGTTTTAGATGGAGCTACTATGCTGAAGACCTCCCGATCGCCGGGATCAAGAAAGTTTACCTGACGGTTACGTGGGGAAAGGGAGATAAGGTCACGATAGAGACTTATAGACTGCAGTCATGAACCGGACCCTAACAGGCGTTTAAACCTAAACGCTGGTATCCACAAGCGAAACGGAAATCTATTGAACGTTAAAAACGATAGTCTTAAATATCCGGCCCATTCATCAAAAGGTTTCACACTGATAGAGATCCTTGTGGCGGTGGCCCTTACGTCGATAATTCTCGCCGCCCTTTACAGCACTTTCTTCTCGGTATTAAGAGCGCAGTCCGCCATTGACAAAGGGCTTGAGCGCACGAGAGGGGTAAGCCGTTTCCTGGAGACATTCTCGAAAGAAATCAAGTCATCCTTTTATAAGGAAAATAACCCAATAACAAATTTTACCGGAGAAAAAAACGATAGAAATGGCAAGACCCTGAGCCGCGTCACGCTCACAACATTTACGTACCCTCTTCTTAAAGAAGGCCGCCCGACAGGCGACCTCATCGCTGTCCGTTATTCCGTTGAAGAGGACCGGGATAAAAAAATGACCCTTTATAAAGAGACGTGGAACCCCTACGCGAAAGACGACAGGAAAAACGTCTTCAAGGCAGAGGTATTGGAGGATATCGACGGGTTCGAGATAAGCTATTTTAACGGCAAGGACTGGGCCAAGGCATGGGACGCCAGGCTCGATAAGAAATTGCCCGATGCCGTAAAGGCGTCCATTTCAGTCAGGGACAAGGGAGACGTAAAAGAGTTCACGACAATAGCCCAGACGATGATCCGGTAGCTTTGTACGCGCGGACCTCAGACTCTCTCAAAAAAATTAAAATTCTCCGCCATGAATGACAGAGAATTTTGATGGAAGGAAAAAATCATCTATATTTGCCAGCCCTGACCCGCCGCTAAAGCGGCGGGTCAGGGCTGGCACACCCATTCAACTTAAGCCGCAAATTTTCGTTAAAAAAAGAAAGTTTCCCCCGAGTAACTGAAATCACGGATTTTTATCTGTAATTAGTGTATTAAGAGAGAGGGCATATGCGTGCCCGTGTCTAAAAAATGAGGAATAAGATATCTTCAGAAAAGGGGATGGCCTTAATCGTAACCCTTTTAATCACGGCGATACTTGTGGCCGTGATGGGAGAGATAGTTTATATGGTCCACACCCATGCGACATTCGCCGAGACGTTTCGGGATAACCAGCGTGCCGCGATCCTCGCGGAAGGCGGGGTTAAGCTCGCCGCCATGGGCTTATCCGGGACGATGAATGGGAAAAATTATACGTATTATAGTCAGGAGGAGGCTAATCAGGTTATTCCGGAAGGTGACGGAGTTTTGAGCATCAGGATCGAAGACGAGCAGGGTAAATTTTATCTGAACTCAATCGTTTTCCCGAACGGTGAGACGAATACGGATAATTACAGCGCCTTTTCGAGGCTTTTAAAGGAAGTTGGCCTTAATGACGAGCTGACGGATACGCTCGCTGACTGGATCGACATCAACGATGAACCGAGGCCGAGGGGCGCTGAGACATATGATTATTACATGAGGCTGCCGGAGCCATACGCCGCGAAAAACGCCCCTCTGGACAGCATTGGCGAGATAATGCTCGTTAAAGGGTATACCCCGGAAGCGTACCGGAAACTTTCACCCTTTGTCACTGTTTATACCGATGGGCGGACAAATATCAATACCGCCCCCAAAGAGGTCTTGATGGCGCTTTCCGGCGATATAACCGGGGATATGGCGGATAAGGTAATGGATTACAGGTCAAAGAACCCTTTTAAGGATACAGCCGAAATCAGAAAGGTATCAGGTTTTAATACGATAGGCTTTAGCCTTCAAGGCAAAACCTCCGTAAAAAGCAGTATCTTCAGGGTCTTCTCAAGGGCTAAAGTAGGTACGGGCGTTAAAGAGGTTGAGGCTGTCGTAGATATCCAGAACGGCCCTAAAAGCCCCAAAATACTCCTCTGGAGAGAGAGGTAATGGCGATACCCGTTTTAATCTTTGACTTTGATTCGTCTTCGGTTGTTGCCGGGGTATTTACAATGGGCCGTGGTACGGGCGGAGGTGATCTTGCGGGCGAGTATTTTTCAGCTACGACGAAAAACGGTTTGAGATCCGCGCTCGCGTCTCTATTCAATGAACTCCGGTCAAAGGGTTTTAAAGGTTTTTCCCATGCGATCGTCGGCCTTCCGCCGGCATCGATAAGCCTGAGGGTTATCACTCTGCCTTTTTCCGACAAGAAAAAGCTCGACGAGATACTGCCCTTTGAGGCGAGGGATATCTTTTTAAAGGGCGTTGAGGAACTCTCTTTAAGCGCGCTGCCGCTTTCGGATGGCAAGGTCCTTGTCGCCTCTGTCGAGAAGAGCCTCTTGAGGGAGTACCTCGATGCCTTTAAAGAGTTCGATATCGACCCGTCATTCATAGGTTCGAGCATCTTCTCAAAGGACAGGATTCTCAAGAAGCTTTATGACGGCGGGGGGGCCGGGGCGTTCCTCGATTCAAACTCCCTCGTCGTAATAAAGGAAGACCTTAAACCCTGCTTTTTTAAGGAGATAAAGGGCGTTCAGGACCTCACACTCGCGTTAAAGGCGCTTGAAGAAGAAGGGGTTACGGTAAGAAAGTTCTACTCGACTCCGAAGGCAACCGCGCTCCTCAAATCTATCGGCATAGAATCCAGCACGTTCAATGAGTACCCCGAAGAAAAAACCGGTTTAATCGCCCTTGCGGCGCATTTCAGGGAAGGGACTTTAAAGGAAGGGATAAATTGGAGGTCCGGTGAATTCGCCCTAACCAGGGAAATAAAGGCGGCTGAAAAGGGGTTTCAAAGGGCAGCTCTCCTCCTCGGAATTTTTGTTATCATTTTCGGGGCTTATTCATACCTTAAGTATGAGAGGGCAAAAGCGGCCCTCGGAGAGTTAAAGAAGAGAATGGACAGTGAGTACCGGGAACTCTTTCCAGGAGAGAGGATTGTCGACGCGTCATATCAGCTTGATGCGAAACTGAAGGAGTTAAGCGCGGAAAAACGGGTCTTGAGCGACGGCATGAACGTCCCCGAGGTCATGGCGGAACTCTCCAGGGCTGTACCGGCCCATGGAGAGGTCCGTATCTATAATCTCCGCATGGAGGCCGGCAGGATCACCGCTAACGGCTACACAGGTTCTTTTGAAGGGGCTAATAATTTCAAGGACGCTATTTCGAAACTCCCCTATTTCAAGGATATAACGCTTACGGACGTTAAGACGAGAGCAGGCGGAGGAGTGAGTTTCAGCTTATCCGCCGCCGTGAGGGAAGCGTCATGATAGATATCGAAGAGCTTAAAAACAGGGTCGGGGTCAAAACCTTCATTTATCTGAAAGGGGCCATGCTGCTTTTAGCGGCGGTCCTTTTGGCCGCTATCTCCTACGGAATGACCAATAAGACCGAAAGGCTTCTCAGATCGAGGAAGGCGGAGCTTAAGTCCTTTTACGAGAGGAAGTATGAGTATATGAAGGAGCGGGCGATAGTCGCGCCTCTTGAAAAGAGGCTCTTACTGCCGCAGTCCAGGGGATCGGCCGCAGCCGTAATAGAAGAAATAGGGGGGCTTTCGGGGATAAAATCCAGCATAAATTCCTTCAGGCCTTTTGAGGATAAGGCGGAAAAGGGGTACCTCAAGAACGGCGTTGAGGTCAAGGTCGAAGGGATAAACCTGAACCAGATGGCTAATTTCCTTTACAGGGTCGAAAACTACAGGAACCTGTTACTCATAAGGGATTTTTCCATGAAGTCGCGTTTTGATAATCCGGACGTATACGATATGACAATGCAGGTAGTTTTGGTTGCAAAACATGAATAGGAAGATATGTTTTTTCGTATACGCCGGCGCTGGGATTTTAGGAGTTTTTATTTTTATAATAGTTGTCATAGCCCTCATCCCCGACGATTTCGCGGAGGGGATTCTAAGGAGGCAACTCGAACAAAACGCCTCGCTCTCATTTAAGGCGGAAGTTTTTAAAAAGACTTTTCCAGTCGGCCTTGAGGCTGACCGCGCGTCTGTGTTTCCTCTGACCGGAGGGAAAGAGATAATGTATTTCGACAGGGTTAATGTTAAACTGAACCTTTTATATCTTCTTCTCGCCAGGCTTAAGCTCGATGTCCATGGTTCCATAGACGGCGGCGAAATGTCCGCGGTCGTAACTATAAAAAGGGGCGGGGTGGATATCGATACAGAGGTTAAAAAAATGCCGGTATCATCTGTTCCGGCCTTAAAGGCCGCGGGGCTCAGGGGCTCCGGGACGCTCTCCGGAAGTTCTGTTTTTACTCTCCCGAAAAATGCTGGGTGTCCCTATGGTTCCGTATATCTGGCCGGTTCGGGGGTAGATTTAAACGGGATTAATTTCCCTGCCGTTTTGCTCCTTCTTAAGGATAAAGCCGATATTACTTTATCCCTTGACGCGAAGGACTGCAGGGCTGTGCTTAAAAGCCTATGGGTCGACGGGCAAATGGTTAAACTGAAACTCTTCGGAGAGGTAGCTCCGGAAAAGAATCTGCCGGATAGCCGGATAGATCTAACTCTTGAAGTGCTTCCAAAGAGCGACCTGCCGATACTCGCGCTTTTTTCACAGTACAGGAAGTCTTCAACATTCTATTCGATGCGGTTAAAAGGGGAACTCAGAAGTCCCGCTGTTACGCCGTAGCTTAATGGAAAGAAGGATTTTCAGAAGATAACTGAAAATTTTTAAAGAGAGTCTGAGGTCCGTGCGGACGGCAATTTTTCTCGGACGGATTACCCGCTACATGCGTTTTTGCTGGAAACTAAGCTAAACAATTAGCCGTGCGCAGCACTTTTTATAAAAAGTTTCTCCCAGAAGAGGGTTTTTGAATGAGAGCGGATGTGTTTAAAATTATAAATGCTGTTCTATCGGTTGCGGTCTTCGCGGTGTTAGCTCTTTTGGCCAGGGAATATATAGTATGGAAGTACAGGCCGCTGGCGCAAGAAGAGAGGGCTTCTGCAAGGGATGCGTCCGTTACTGTGGAAGCAAATACGGACTTTTCCCGCCTTAAGCCTATCGGGAGCGGCCTTTTCGGCAAAGTTGAAATAACTTTTGTCGAACAGGCCGAGTCAATAGCGAAAGAAGGCGCCTCCGTAACCGATATAGCGCTTCTGGGCACGGTCGTCGGCAGGTCCGGCTTAAGCTACGCTATTTTCCAGTCGGCGCAGACAAAGAAGCAGGAGATTTCCCGGCTCGGAGAAAAGGTTTTTAATATCGGGGTCTTAACGGGCATAGAAAAAAGCCGGGTAACCATAAACTCGAACGGACGTCTTCTTACGCTCTACCTGCCGCAGGAGAAGCCCCCTCTTTCCGGTAAATACCCGCCGGCTCAACCCCCTGTGTCTTCATCTGACAGGCTATCTCAGATAACTCAAAAGACGGGTGAATCTGAATGGGTCATCGACCAGAGGGCGCTCGATAGCGTCCTTAATAACATGGAGAAGGTGTTGACAGACGCGAGACTTCTGCCTTATAGTGATAATGGTAAAATCTCCGGATTTCGCGTCAGTGAAATTAAGCCTGACGGCGTATTTAACCTCATCGGCCTTAAAAACGGAGACATACTTTTACGGGTAAACGACCTTACTATCGACTCCCCTGAAAAAGGGGTGCAGCTTCTTACGGGCTTACGGGGAGAGTCAAGTATCTCACTCAATATTATCAGGAACGGTCAGCCGAAAAAATTAAATTATCAGATAAGGTGATTTTTTATGAAGTTGCCCTTTGCCGAAAACGCGAGAAAAAGTCTTTACGCTTTTTTATGCCTTATCTCGATAGTCCTTCTTCTCCTCAATCCGGATTCGGGAGGCGCTGCCCGGGAAAAGCCATCGGGAAAGAAGGGCGAGAAGATAGAGATCAATTTCGTGGACGTCGACATCACGACGGTAGCTAATTTCATAAGTAAGGTCACCGGAAAGAATTTTATATACGACGACCGGATTACCGGGAAGGTCTCGATAGTAGCGCCGTCAAAGATAGACGTTGACGAGGCCTTCGACCTTTTCACCTCTGTCCTCGAATTGAAAGGTTACTCCACTGTTTTTACAGGCACGGCCTATAAGATAGTCCCGACGGGCGGAATAAAGCAGGACCCGATAAATGTCGCCAGGGACGGCGGTTTCAGGGTAAACGATTCCTTCATAGCGAGGCTTATCGTTCTAACATACGTTCAGGGCCAGGATGTGGTGCCGATGATCCAGCCCCTTATTTCGAGAGAAGGTTATCTGACCTCGTTCGGAAGGGGCAATTCAATCCTTGTGGTGGATAGCGCGCTCAATGTGGAGAAGTTACTTAATATCATAAAACTCGTCGATGTCGAGCCGCACGGTTATACCCCCGATATAGTTTATCTGAAGAACGGGCAGGCCGAATCTATCGCCCAGACCTTAAGGCAGATTAAGCCGGGCTCCAGGCAATCGATGACAAAGATGACAGCGCAGCCGGGGGTCGAGACGTCAGGCCCCGTAGCGGATAAGAGACTTAACGCCCTCATTCTTTTCGGCTCCCCAGAGGAGAACGCCGAATATAAAAGGCTAATAGACATACTCGACGTGCCTCCCCCTGAGGCGAGCTCAAAAATAAATGTCTACTACCTGGAGAACGCCGAGGCCGCCGAGATCGCCAAGGTCCTCGAGGGCCTGACAAGGCCCTCGGCCCCCGGCGCGCAGGGTCTCCCGCCGGGGCAGCAGCCCACGTCGGAATTCGCGGGGAGGATGTCCATAACCCCTGACAGGGCCTCTAATTCGCTTATAATAATGGCTTCCCCCGAGGACTATCAGAATATCATTCAGGTCATAAAGAAGCTTGACAGGCGGCCCCGGCAGGTCTTTGTCGAGGCTATGATAACCGAGGTCTCGATAGATAAGACCATGGACCTCGGCGCGAAATGGCGCAGCGCCGCGACTAAAAACGGCAAACCCATCTTCATAAGCGGGGTCGGGTCAATCGACAACACTGCCATACAGAGTATCATAAGCGGCATGACCGGTTTTTCTGTCGGAGGCCTCGCCAACTTTTTAAATGTACCTCTCACGAAACCTGACGGCACGGTTACGACCCTCAATGTGCCCGGGTTCGCGGCCCTTTTTAACCTATCTGAGTTCAGGGACGCGGTCGATGTGCTCTCCACCCCTCATATACTCACAAGCGACAACAAGGAAGCTGAGATCATGGTCGGCGAGAACGTGCCGTTTTTAAGCAAGTTCGAGCTGGCGGCCGCCACGGCGGGCCAGCCCGTACTGCAATCGATAGAAAGAAAAGACGTGGGCATTACTCTGAGGATAAAGCCGCAGATAAGCGAGGGCGATTACATAAGGCTCGAAATGTACCAGGAGATCTCGGCCCTGCAACCTGCTTCGTCCACGGGAGTAACAGCCTCTGACATAATTACCACCAAGAGGTCGGCGAAGACCACCGTCGTGGTGAAAGACAAGCAGACTGTTGTCATAGGCGGGCTTATTCAGAACAAGGAGACGAAGAATACCACAAAGGTGCCTTTCCTCGGCGATATCCCGCTTCTTGGCTGGCTCTTTAAATCAAATACAACGGAGAACACGAAGACAAACGTGCTTGTCTATCTGACCCCGACGATAGTAAAGGATTTTGAAAATCTCGATAACCTGAAGCAGCGGAAGGAGGAGGAGTTTCAAAACAACTCCGGGGAGATTCAAAGAGAAAAATAGTAAAAGAAAGATCGCGCGGCGGAAATTGCGGCGGTATGAGGGGTTGGCAGAAGCTCCGCGGTGGCTAAAAAAGCTCAAGGAAGAAGAAGGTAGCAATGGAATATAATACGCGTTGCGTGCTTTAAGGCCGGCAACGGTCAGTAATCACATTTAAAAATGGAAAAGTCTATAGTTAAGACAACCGATTTAAAGGATACGGGGCTTAACTTCAAGGATAAGATCGAAGACGGCGACGTAAGTCTTGAATTTTTAGAGAAGCTCCCGCTCTCCTTTGTAAAGAAAAATCTGGTGTTTCCGCTTAAGAAACACGGAGACATGCTGCAGGTCGCCATAGCCGACCCTAAAAACCTTTTTGCCCTCGATGACATAGGAAGGGCATTCTCACTCCAAGTTGAACCCGTAATCGTCCCTGCCCAGTGTATCCTTGACGCCATCCACAGGTTTTATGAGAGGCTCTCCGGCTCCGCTCAGGAGGTGGTAAATGAGCTTAGCGGCGAAAGCCTGGAGACTATAGCCCGCCAGTGGGACGAGCCCAAGGACTTACTCGACCTGACCGATGAGGCGCCTATAATAAAACTCCTCAATTCTCTTTTCTTTCAGGCCGTCAAGGAAAGGGCGAGCGACATACACATAGAGCCCTTTGAACGCGTCCTGGAGGTGCGCTTCAGACGTGACGGAGTCCTATACTCGATACTTGAGCCTCCCAAAATAATACAGGAAGCGCTTGTCTCAAGGGTAAAGATAATGGCCTCTCTCGACATAGCGGAAAAAAGGCTTCCCCATGACGGAAGGATCAGGCTTCTTGTAGCCGGTAAAGACATTGATGTCAGGGTCTCAATCGTTCCGACCTCTTTTGGGGAGAGAGTGGTCTTGAGGCTTCTCGACAGGAAAAGAGGCGGCATTAACCTTACCGGGCTTGGACTGAGCGCGGAGCAGGTAAATTCCCTTGAAGCGCTTCTCGTGCGGAATAACGGCATCGTGCTCGTAACAGGCCCCACGGGCTCAGGCAAAACAACGACCCTTTACGCCTCCTTAAACCGCATAAATACGAGGGAGCGTAATGTCATAACCATAGAGGACCCGGTAGAGTACCAGCTGAACGGGGTCGGTCAGATCCAGGTCAATACAAAGATAGGCCTCACCTTCGCTGGAGGCCTCCGTTCCATCCTCAGGCAGGACCCCGACGTCATAATGGTCGGGGAGATAAGGGATACGGAGACCGCCGAGATGGCGATCCAGGCGTCACTTACGGGACATCTTGTTCTGTCGACTTTACATACGAACGACGCCCCCTCGGCGGTTACGAGGCTTGTCGATATGGGTGTGCAGTCCTTTCTCCTTTCCTCGTCGCTCGCCGCGGTCCTGGCTCAGAGGCTTGTCCGGGTCCTTTGCGGCCACTGTAAGGAAAGTTATACGCCGGCTAAAGAAGAACAGGCCCTTTTCCCGTCAGACCCTCCACGGAAGTTGTGGAGGGCAAAAGGGTGCGAAAAGTGCCTGAATACGGGCTATAGCGGACAGACCGGCATATTCGAGTTCATGCCGATAGACAATGAGATGAGGGATGTCATATTAAAGAACCCCGATTCCACAACCATCAAGGAATACGCCCTTAAAAAAGGGATGAAGACCTTGAGGGACGACGGCCTCACCAAGGCCGCCTCTGGCATAACAGGCCTCGACGAGGTCATAAGGGTTACGGATAATGACTGACGGGTCAGGAAAATAAAATGCCCATATTTGACTACAGGGCGTATAACGCCGCCGGAAAGGAAGTCTCCGGGAATGTAGAGGCGTTGGGCTTGAGAGAGGCGGCGGAAAGGCTCAGGAAAGACGCTCTTTATCCGAAGACGCTCGCGCTGCAGGGCGGGAAGTCAAAAGGGCTCAGGCGGCGTGAAAAAGTTTCCTTAAACGAGCTCGCCGCCACGACCCGCCAGCTCGCCACGCTCCTCGGTTCGGGAAGCGCCCTTTTCGACGCGCTTTCCGCCTTGACGGACGAAGAAGAGAACTCTACACTCGCTAAAACGCTCGTTCAGATAAAGGAAAGCATCGCGGGCGGAAGTTCCCTGTCAAAGGCATTGGAAGCCTTCCCGTCGATATTCCCCGAGATGTATGTGAGGACCGTCGAAGCCGGGGAGGCGAGCGGCATGCTTGATAAGGTTCTTCTCCGGCTCGGCGATTATCTTGAGTCACGGGCCAGGGTCAATGATCAGGTGAGGACAGCCTTTCTTTACCCCGCCCTTATGACGGTCGTGGGGGCGGGGGTTCTATTCTTCCTTTTTATCTTCGTACTGCCGAAGATAACCGGCATATTCGAGGACACGAAGCAGGCTCTCCCTTTGATTACTGTGGTGCTCCTCGCTATCGTAAGGGTCATAAGGATCGGGTGGTTTTTAATCATTATAGCTTTAGCCGGAGCGGTCTGGGGGGGAAGGGTATTTCTAAAAACGCCGAAGGGGAGGGAGGTTAAGGACACTCTGATGCTATCCCTGCCTTTAACCGGGAAGCTCGCTACAAAGTTCTACATCGTCAGCTTTTCCCGCACCCTCGGAAGCCTCCTTGAAAGCGGGGTGCCGATTTTAAGCGCCCTTGAGATGACAAGGAGAGTTCTAAACCAGTATCTTTTTGAGAAGGCCATAATAAAGGCGGTAAAAGACGTAACCGAGGGGATGCCTCTTTCAACGAGCCTCAAGGGGTCAGGCGTATTCCCGGGGGTTTTAATGCATCTGATGACAACAGGGGAAAAAAGCGGGGAGCTTCCCGGCCTTCTTCTTAAGGCCGCCGCATCATATGAACGTGAATTTGAGGCGTCTTTACGCAGGTCGCTAACGCTTGCTTGAACCTGTTCTCATATTAACGATGGGTGTCATCGTGGGCTTTATAGTCCTTGCGATACTTCTTCCCATCTTCCAGCTGAACCAGGTTATAAGATGAAGGGTTAATGCGGCATTGACGGCTCAGCGTTGTCAAGGTTTCGGTGTAACTCCCGGATACTAAAAAAGACGCTCCGGGTTATCCGGCATTCCGGCGTACTTTTACATTAACTGAAAAAACCAATATAAAATGAAGACCGATTATCTCAAAGCGATACCTTTACGTGGTGCTTTCTGGGAGCGTAAAGGTATCGCTTTTTGATTGCAAAGGGAACGAGATAATACTCGATATCATGGACAAGGGTGATTTTTTCGGAGAGATGAGCCTCTTTGACAGAAGGCCGCGCTCGGCGACGGTTACCACCTGACAGACTGTAAAATGCTCGTCCTTACGCACGACGTATTTTTTGATACGATAAGAAAAGATATTGATATATTCATATGTCTCCCAGGGGATCATAGAAGTAACCGGAAGAACGATCACTATTTCAGCAAAGCAGTTTAAAGTCCTCTAAAGAACACGCCCTGCTTCAAAAATCCCGCAATTTTTGCATAGTTATGACAAAGAATGTCATAACTATGGTAAAAAAATACGTCAATGATTAATCTTATAAAAATCCAACCCATTGTTTTACAGGGTCTTTTTGAGCTGTAATAATGCGGCACGGATATTGCGATAAATTTAAACAAGAAATTCATTAGGAGGTATCACAGGGACAAATAATAAAAATGGAGTTTAACAAAGAGGGGCCCCTCTCAGGTAAATATCCTTCTTTTACCGCAAAGTCTCTGTTTAAAACCCTTCAAACCCCCACCCCCAAAAGGCCCCTCTTTTCTTTTTCATTCTCAAACCCTCGTATTTGGATTTAAAGAAAGTAAAAATCGCCTCAGCTCTTCTCTTGCTTTAAACCTTCCGTTCTTTCATTCCTTGGAAAAAACATTTACGCGCACCCTGCCGCGGGCCGATTAAAAATTGCCTTGACCGGCGTATCTATAAGGTGGTTTAATCCGGCGCACAGATTTAACTCATGAGATACATTAAACGCTTTGAGAACCGGTCCATTTTATTTTACCGCAGGGGCTTAAAGGAGCGCCTTTTACACGGCCTTCTTCCGGATATAGCCGCCCCCGCATATCTTTTTTTTCTTAAGGTCGTCTTTAAATCAAATCATCCTGTAAGAAAAGAGTTCTGATTCTCCATGAACCGGATATCCACAAAATCCTTTGTCAAAGGGCTCATCGTATTTATTACGCTTCTTGTGCCGCAAAGATCTTTTGCCGGTACATCCGTAAATATACCGGTGGGAGATACCGTTTACCAGGACCTTGAGCGGCTCGAGGTAAAGGGTCTCCTCGATTCAGCGATGCTTTCCACAAAGCCTTTCAGCCGTCTTGAAGGCGCAAGGCTTTTAAAAGAAGCTGAAGAAAAAGAGGTGACTTCGGATAAGCATGGGGAAGGGATAATCTTAAGGCTTAAGAGTGAGCTTAAGGACGACCTTACTCAAACAGGTTCCGGTTATTTAAAGCCCGTTGACAGCGTTTACATAAAAGCCCTTTACGCCGCCGGTGAAGACCCGTTTTTCCTGAATATAAACAATAACGGGGATAGCTCCGCAAAAGGCGGCAACCTGAGGACCGGTCTTACGCTTAAGGGCGGTCTATTCGACACATTCTCGCTTTACCTGAACCCGGAGTACAGGCTTGATAACGATAGCGGCAGAGGGGGCAGAGGGGTTCTGGCGCTCGGATACATAAATATTGATTTCCTTGGGGCGACGGTCGAACTTGGGAGGGATTCGATGTGGTGGGGGGCGGGCTATCACGGGGACCTCATCATGACTAACAACGCCAGGCCCCTTGATATGATCAAGATTACCTCCCAGCGCCCGTTCCTGATCCCGTGGATATTCAGGTATCTTGGCCTGGTCAAGCCAACGATTTTTTTAACGCATTTAGATAAGGACAGGGATTTCCCGAGGGCGAATCTTCTGGGCATGAGGCTTGATATTAAGCCTGCCCCGCATTTTCAAATCGGCTTTAACCGTGTGATCCTCTACGGAGGGCACGGAAGGAAGGAACTCGGTTTTTCCGACTGGGTAAAAATTTTAACTGCTACCAACTTAAGCCGCGCTGCTGAACACTCGAATTCGCCTATTAACGGGGACCAGATAGCGTCGATAGACGCCTCCTATGTTTATATTAACGAAAGGAAGCAGGTTCCTTTTTCCGGCGCAAAGCTCTATATCGAGTGGGGCGCGGTGGATTCGGACGGGATGGGGATGCCGACAGGGTACGCGAATATCTACGGCGTTTTTCTCGATGAGCCGTTGTGGCTTAAGGATATTGACTTAAGGGTGGAGTGGGCGAATACAGCGCGGAACGCGAGGTACGGCCCCGCCTGGTATACGGACAGCGTATATACCACAGGTTACAGGTACGGCGGCGATATCATAGGCCACCACATGGGGACAGACGCCCGCGATTTATTCTTGAGGGTCCAGTATCACGCCAAAGACAAGGCCGCGTTTGGGATTGAGGGGGATTGGGAACGAAGCGGGATCCATAGCGGCGCCGTAACCGAAAAGAGATGGGCCGGCGTCGACGTTTTGTATTATCCGGCCAATCGCGTGACTCTTCAGGGTGGCCTGGGCTATGAAGAGATAAAAGAGCCGTTTTCTACAAATAAGCCCGGCCCTGCGGTCTGGAGCAGGGCGACATTTAATTTTTGAGGGATCTTCTCTCTGAAAATGCAACGCGAGCGCATTCTCCGCTGCTTGCAGCGGGGTCAAGCGAGCGAATAGAATTTTTAAAGTCCTACGCGAAACGCCGCTTATTTTCAGGTTCTCCATAAAGGACTCTGAAAAAACTTACATTTGGAAGATTCCCCGCAGCTTGCTGCGGGGAGCTTCAAATTGTATCCCCTGTATCCCGCCTTTACCACCCTTTCAATCCCCGAAAGGTCCTTTTTAATCTCAATATCTCCGTAAACCCCGCTCTTTAGTATTATCTCCTTTACCGCTGGGGCCTCATTCCACCCTATCTCCATAATCAGATACCCTCCGGGGGTAAGATACTCCGGTGAACCAATGATGATCCTTCTTATGAACTCAAGGCCGTCAGCCCCGCCCTGAAGCGCTTGTACCGGTTCAAAATCTTTTATCTCCGGGGGGAGCTTTTCGATCTCATCCTTTGATATATACGGGGGGTTCGAGACTATGATATCGGCCTTGCCCTTAAGACCGAGCCCGGCAAGCGGGGTAAAGAGGTCTCCCTCCATGAATTTTACCCTTGACCCGACATTGTGCCTCGCGGCGTTAATCCCGGCGACCTTAGGAGCTTCTTTTGAGATGTCAACCGCGTAAACGAGGACGTTATCGAGTTCCTTCGCGATCGAGATCGCTATGCAGCCGCTCCCGGTACAGAGGTCGATAACGATGCCTTTACTTTTTAATCCCTTCAAAATATTTACCGCCTCTTCAACGAGAAGTTCGGTCTCGGGCCTCGGGATTAGAACTTGCGGCGTGACCTTGAAAGAAAGGCCCCGGAATTCCGTTTCTCCAGTAATGTACTGCGAGGGCTCCCGGAGCGTCTTCCGTTTTATAAAACCCTCGTATTCATCTATCTCTTTTTCGGTCATGACCCGTTCACTCCCGGTAAAGAGTTCGTGCCTTTTGGCCTTTAGCACAAAAGATAAAAGGTACTCCGCCTCGACCCTGGGGTCAGGTACGCCTGATTTAAGCAGTTCCCGGCCTCCCCATGACAGGGCGTTCCGTACGGTAAGTTTTTTTTCTTCCTGGGCCAATTTTCGACCTTTTAGCGAACCGGCTGAATGGCCCCGGTGAGGCCAATTTACCGTTAGCCGTGGCTATCTCTTTTACAAAAATGTTTTCGCTTAAACACATCATAAAAAATTCCGCATTCCAAGTCAAAAATAAAAAAGGGCGGTATCTCTCGGCCCTTTTAAAGTTATGCGTTTTGCGTGTTAAGGCCTAAAGAGAGGTTAAAAACAGAAATGCCGTCCTGCAGAGTCTTAAAAATTAATGACTTTCCCGGAATTTTTTGTTAAGCTCCCAACTTGGAATATGAGAACATGAAAAATGTTTTTTGCAGGGAAACTTTTTGTGGAAAGTTTCCCACATACCTGAGAAACCATTTTTAGTATCATATTAAGAGGAAAAATGCTCAGATACCTCACATCAGGAGAATCTCACGGAAAAGAGCTTACGGCTATTCTGGAAGGGATGCCGTCTGGGCTTTCCATCGCAAGCTCGGATATAGACTCTGAGCTTGTTAGGAGGCAGTCCGGCTGGGGCAGGGGTGGCCGGATGAAGATTGAAAAGGACAGGGTTGAGATCACTTCCGGGGTCCGCTGGGGTAAAACCCTGGGGTCGCCCATAGGTTTTTTAATTCAAAACCGCGACTGGGAAAACTGGGAGGATGTTATGAGTCCGCTTCTCCCCGCGGCGGCTGTTGAAGGGAAGGCGGTTACCAGGCCTCGGCCCGGACACGCAGACCTTCCGGGTGGGTTAAAGTACGACCACCGTGATCTAAGGAACATACTTGAACGCTCAAGCGCCCGTGAAACAGCTGCGCGGGTCGCCGTTGGGGCCGCGGCGAAAAGGCTCCTTGAAGAGTTCGGCATCAGGGTTTTAAGCTGGGTTATCGAGATAGGCGGGGTCGGATGGAAGCCGGATATGAAAGACCCTGAAACCCTTTTTGAAAAGGCTGAGAAGTCTCTTTTAAGATGCCCCGATAAGTCAGTTACTGAGAGGATGAAAAGAAGGATCGATGAAACAAAAGCGGCAGGGGATAGCCTCGGCGGGGTCTTTGAAGTAGCCGTAACAGGCGCGCCCCCGGGGCTCGGAAGCCATGTGCAGTGGGACAGAAAACTTGACGGAAGGCTCGCGCAGGCCCTCATGTCCATACAGGCGATAAAAGGGGTAGAGGTGGGGATGGGATTCCTCGCGGGGACTCTTCCGGGGTCGAGAGTGCACGATGAGATTTTTTATAAAGGAAATGGCAGAACCCACGGAAAAAACTTAAGAAATTGGTTATGGCCAACGCTGCCGCGTTTTTACAGAAGGACCAATAACGCCGGCGGCATAGAGGGCGGCATGACGAACGGGGAGACAGTTCTTTTAAGGGCCGTCATGAAGCCGATCCCTACTCTCTACAGGCCGCTCCGTTCAGTGGATATCGAAACGAAAAAACCTTTCAAGGCGTCGGTTGAACGGTCGGACATCTGCGCGGTGCCCGCCGCCGCGGTTGTCGCCGAGGCTGCCATAGCTTTTGAACTGGCAAGGGCTTTTCTTGAAAAGTTCGGCGGCGATTCGATCCGTGAGATTACGAGAAATTACAGGGGCTATATAGACCAGATAAGAAAGTTTTAGGTTTTTATGGATTGGGGGAATATTCGTCCTTAAGTCCGGAGGCCAAAAGATCCTATTCTCGCCCTGTAAATACGAACTCGCTTGAGATCCATACTTTCCCTGGAAGTCGAAAAGGCCTGCTTTACATAACTCCGGAAAGGATTTTTTCGGCATCCTGACAGAAGGGAGCTTGCCCTTTATGATTAATATAGTTCTGACAGGGTTTATGGGTACCGGTAAATCGGCCGCAGGGAGAAGTCTATCCCGCGGGCTGGGGCTAAAGTTTTTGGACATAGATGAGATTATTGAAAAAGAGGCCGGGGTCAGGATCAGTGAGATATTCGCTAATTACGGAGAGTCCTATTTCAGAAAGCTCGAAGGCGATGTTATAAGAAGGCTGGTTTCCGGTGAATTCGGGGACGGGATCATAGTGTCTACCGGCGGCGGGGCGGCGGTAAGCGACTCAAACAGAAAGGCGTTAAAGGGCTGGGGGACTCTTATATGTCTCAAGGCATCTGTAGATGAGATACTGAAGAGGGTGGGTAACAGAAACGACAGGCCTTTACTCGCGAAAGGCGATAAAAAAGAGGCGGTGGAAAAGTTGCTTAAGGAAAGAGAATCCGCTTACATGGAATGCGGCCTTACCATAGATACTACCTCTAAGGATGTTGATGAGGTTGTCGGCATTATAAAAGATTTTTTGAAGACCAAGGTGTAATAGGTAAAATATCAAGCGGTTTTTGATTATTATCTATAGTGATTTATTAGGTATATATTAAGGGAACTCACATGCGGGAAATAAAAGTTGAACTCGGGGACCGCTCATACCCCATCATTATAAAGAGAGGGCTCCTGTCTGAAATAGGCGAACGAACGAATGGGCTTGGTTTTACCGGAAAGATCGCCGTTGTCACGAATCCGCTCGTCGGCGGGCTTTACGCTGAAACTGTCATGAAAGCCCTTAAAGGCAAAGGGCTTAACCCCATACTTATAACCGTCCCCGACGGCGAAGAGTACAAGACCCTGAAGGAGGCATCCCTCATATTTGACAGTCTTGTCGAACATAAGATGGAAAGGTCTTCTCCGATAATAGCCCTCGGAGGAGGGGTTATAGGGGATATGGCCGGGTTTGTCGCAGCAACTTTCTTAAGAGGCGTGCCGTATATCCAGGTCCCTACCACGCTTCTTGCCCAGGTCGACAGCTCCGTGGGCGGCAAGACAGCGGTAAATCATCCGAAGGGTAAAAATCTTATAGGAGCGTTCTATCAGCCGAAGGCTGTTTTTATCGACCCGGACTTCCTTAAAACCCTCGATGAACGGGAGAAGAGGGCCGGGTTCGCCGAGGCCGTAAAATACGGAGTTATCCTGGATAAGGATTTTTTTAAATTTCTTGAGGATAACCCGGGTGAGCTTCTTAAAGCCGGGGATATAATCACCGGGGCCATTGAAAAGTCATGCGAGATAAAGGCAAGGGTCGTATCGGCTGATGAAAAAGAGAGCGGGTTAAGGTCGATACTTAACTTTGGCCATACCTTCGCTCACGCGATAGAGTCCCTTACGGGTTATGGCACGTTCAAGCACGGCGAGGCTGTTTCAATAGGGATGGTCATGGCCGCAAAGCTGTCGGTGGGTCTCGGGCTCGCGACACCCGATACGGAGAAAAGAGTAAGAGAGCTGCTTCTCTCAATAGGCCTTCCGATTAACGCCCCGAACCTTTCTGCCGAGTCTTTCATAGAGTCCATGCGGCTTGATAAAAAGGTTGCCGGAGAAAGGATCCGGTTTGTCCTCGTCACTGAAATAGGCAAGGTAACGGTAAAAGAGGTTAACGAGAAGGAACTTAGAAGATTTTTCAGAGAAATCGGCGCGAAGGTATGAGTTAATGCCTTTATAATAACGCTTTGAAACCAAAGAGATACGCGCCGTCGACTAAGTTTATCCTTGACTTGTGAGCGATTCTTTAATATTTTTAGGGTCATTGAAGGCCGGGCCCATCGTTCAGGCAGGACCGGGGATAAAGGTTTAAGTTATGGTCTTTTAATGTAATATTTACGGTCGGGAAATGTGTTATGGGTAATATAAAGGCCGGGGACGATATCTTTTTTACATTCACGATGGCAGAGGTCCTTGAAAAACAGGGGCATTACGAAGACGCCCTGATGATCTACAAGATACTCGCCGACACCAATCCATCGGACGAGACCCTAAGTCTCAAGATAAACAGGCTTAAGCTCCTCGCGGAGCGGCGTAGAGGCGTAAAAAGCACCCAGACGCGCGGGAATTAGTTATTTTTTTTAAAAAAGGCGACTCAAAAAACGTCATTTAAGAACTTGCGCAATAGGTTAAAGAATGTCATTCCTTGAGATACTGAAGGATTTGACCGAGGGGGTTAAAGGCGGGGTGGCTTCCACCATCATGGGGATGGACGGCCTTTCAGTGGAGCAGTACGTCTCTCCGGGCCCCGGGTATGATGTCGATGCCGTGGCCGTCGAGTACGGTAAGGTTATATATGAGATCAAAAAGGCGTCGGCTCTGTTAAACCTCGGGACCGTTGAAGAGGTCCTCGTCTCTACCGCCGGGAAAGACGTGCTTTTAAGAGTAGTCTCCGATGAGTATTACATAGCCTTTGTACTTGACGGTAACGCCAACTTCGGAAAGGCCAGGTACCTGCTTCGCAAAGCGGCGTCAAAGGCCATGAAGGAGATCTCAACATAGCTGAAACTCCCGATATCAAAGGCAGGCTGAGGCGCGTCCGCTCTCTTCTTAAGAAGAGGAACCTTGACGCGCTTCTTGTTACGGATATCAAAAATATCCGGTACCTGAGCGGCTTTACCGGCTCGAGCGCGCATGTTGTTATAACGGGCACCCGAAGCTGGTTCCTGACGGACTCAAGGTATACTACCCAGGCGTCTTTTGAGGTCAGGGGGTTCGTAAGAAAGACATACAGAAAGGCCCTTGACGAAGTAGTAAGGGTTGTAAAGGGATCAGGGGTAAAGAACCTCGGGTTTGAAAGCGATGATTTAAGCTACGATACCTTTTTGAAGATTAAAAAAGCTCTCCCCGGGGTAAGGCTTAAACCAGCGGCAGGAATAACGGCTGAGTTAAGGGCGCAAAAAGACGCCTCAGAGGTCGGCCGCATAGAGGACGCGATAACGGTCCTTGACCTCGGTTTTAAGAAGGTCATGAATGGACTTGTACCAGGCGCGTCTGAAAAAGAGCTCGCCCTTGCCGTAGAATTCTATTTTAAAAAGAACGGGGCCGACGGGCTCGCCTTTGATACGATCATAGCCTCGGGCCCGAGGGGAGCAATGCCGCACGGCAAGGCGTCTGATAAGAAGATTAAAAAAGGCGAACTCGTTATCGTTGACATGGGGGCGTTTCGAAATGGCTATAATTCCGACGAGACCCGCACATACTGCGTAGGAAAGGCCACGAAGCTGCAGAAAAATATTTACGGGATAGTAAGGGAAGCTCAGGAACGGGCTATAAAAAAAATACGGCCGGGCGTTGCCGCAACCAAGGTGGATTCCGCGGCGAGAAACTTTATCGAAAAAGCCGGCTACGGGAAATATTTCGGACACGGCACAGGCCACGGGGTTGGCCTTGAGATACATGAAAACCCCTATATAGGGCCCCTCGGTAAAGACGTCCTTAAAGAAGGTATGGTCGTTACCATCGAACCGGGCATATATATACCCGGGTGGGGCGGAGTTCGTATCGAGGATATGGCCCTTGTCGTAAAGGGCGGCTGCGAGATACTTACGAAATCACCGAAGGAATTTGTGTGCCTTTAGAGAGCTGAGTAAAGGGCCTGCCTGGCGATTCATGGAGGATTCACTTCGGCCAGGCCGTTACTTAAAAAGATAATGACGAACTTTTTCAGCATCCTGTCGCTATAGGAGGATAGATGGACATAAAGGATATAAAGGCCATATATAAGTTCCTGAAAGAGACCGATATAGTGGAGTTTGAACTCGAAGGGCAGGACGGCAGGGTAAGGCTCAAAAGGGGCTGCCTTACCGTAAAAGAGTCGCCTGCCGAGGCTTTACAAGTCTCTCAGAAGGCCTCCATGGAAACTAAAAAAGAAGAGCCTGTGGAGACTATAGCCGAAAACATTAAAGTAGTGACATCCCCGATGGTTGGCACCTTTTACAGGTCTCCTTCGCCGGAAGCCCCGCCTTTTCTGGAGATAGGGAGCCTCGCCAAGAGCGGGCAAACGCTCTGCATTATAGAGGCGATGAAACTTATGAACGAGGTTGAATGCGAGTTCAACGGGAAAGTCGTATCCATTCTTGTTGAGAACGGGCAGCCTGTTGAGTACGGGGAGCCTCTGTTCCACATAGAGGTGTCCAAAGGATAAAAGTAAATAAAGACGCTCTTCCATACCTATCCCCGTAACCTGTTCCTTCCCGAACCTGTTAATGATAATATGTTAAAATTAGGGAAAGGCAGCGCTTTTAAACAGCAAAAGGATTTTCATGTTCAATAAGATACTTATAGCCAATAGAGGCGAGATAGCGGTAAGGATAATAAGGGCCTGCAAGGAACTGGGCATAAGGACGCTCGCCGTCTATTCGGAGGCGGATCGGGACGCCCTCCATACGAAGCTCGCGGACGGGGCGATCTGCATAGGCCCGGCCAAAAGCTCGGAGAGTTACCTTAATATTACTTCGCTCATAAGCGCGATGGAGGTCGCGGACGCCGAGGCCGTGCATCCGGGATACGGTTTTCTCGCGGAAAACGCCGAGTTCGCGGAGGCGTGCGAAAAGTGCGGCATCAAGTTCATAGGGCCGACATCCGCCACGATGCGCCTTATGGGCAATAAAGTCCAGGCGAAGAAAAAGGCAGAGGAGATACATGTCCCGGTGTTGCCCTGGAGCAACAGGGCCCTGAGCGATGAAAAAGACGCCATAGAGGTATCGAAGAAGATAGGTTTCCCGGTCCTTATAAAGGCCGCGAGCGGAGGAGGCGGCAGGGGGATGAAACTCGTCCATACGCAGGCGAGCCTCGCGAGCGCCTTCAATATGGCCAGGATGGAAGCCCTCGCAGCCTTCGGCGACGGAGAGGTCTTTATAGAGCGGTTCTGCGAACTTCCCCGCCATATTGAGATACAGATAATAGCCGACGAGCACGGTAACGTCTTACATCTCGGGGAAAGGGAATGCTCGATCCAGAGAAGGCACCAGAAGATACTCGAGGAATCCCCTTCACCGCAGGTCGACTCCCGGCTCCGGCAAAAAATGGGAGAGGCGGCCGTAAAGCTCGCCAGGGGCATAGGCTATACCAACGTCGGCACTGTGGAGTTCCTCCTTGATAAGGACAGGAACTTTCACTTCATGGAGATGAATACGCGGATCCAGGTCGAACACCCGGTAACGGAACTCGTTACGGGCATAGACCTTGTCAAGGAGCAGATAAGGATCGCCGCCGGCCAGAAGCTCACCCTCAAGCAGAAGAACATAATCTTCAAGGGCCACAGCATAGAGTGCAGGATTAACGCCGAGGACCCGAAGAGCTTCGTCCCGTCGCCGGGCAGAATTACCGAACTTGTCTGGCCGGGAGGCCCGGGCGTAAGGGTCGACAGCCACATATACTGTAATTATATGGTGTCGCCCCATTACGATAACCTGCTCGCGAAACTTGTGGTCCATGCCGAGACAAGAGCCGAGGCGATCGTCAGGATGACGAGATCCCTCGAAGAGTTCCATATCGGCGGGATTAAAACCAACATACCTCTCCACCTCAGGATCATGAAAGACCACGACTTCATAGCCGGTAAGACAGACATAGATTTCCTCTCCAGATTCACCTAAAAGCGGCGGGTAAAATTTTTTGTAGAAAAAGTTTTACGCCGGACTCCCATGACCCGGGCGCTGTATCTTTTTACAAAAAAGGCGTTCTCAGTATTGCCTTGCCAAAGAAAAAAATAGTATTATAATAAAATAGTTATAAAAAGGCCCTGTTATCCGGCCTTAAATCCCCGAATTCCTCATGGGGGCTAAAAACTTCAAAAACCAGTACCATCAGGTCAGAATGGAACGATGGAGACTCATCCTCGACCCGGATCTCGAGGGCAGGGAGAATATGGCTGTGGATGAGGCGATCGCCCGGACTATGGACATGGGAGAGATCGCCGGAATTGAAGCGGCCCCTCCGACACTCAGGTTATACGGGTGGCAGGCGCCTACGATCTCTATCGGCTATACGCAGGACGCCTCCCGTATTACCGGATACGGACTTCCCGTGGTTAAAAGGATTACCGGCGGGCGGGCGGTACTCCACGACATGGAAGTCACATACTCCGTGGTCACGGGCTCCGCAAACCCCCTTTTTTCCGCCGGCATAGGAGGGGCGTACTCTTCCATAAGCGGATGCATTATAAACGCGCTAAAAGATACGGGTATCGACGCCATGTTTTCACGGGGGAAAAATAGCCGGGGAGACGCGGCGAAGGACGCGTGCTTCCATACGCCTTCAAGGTATGAAGTAATCGTGGACAGGAGAAAACTTGTAGGAAGCTCCCAGAGAAGGTTCAAGAACTCATTCATTCAGCACGGCTCAATTCTTTTTAATATCGACTCCGCCCTCAACGCCGCTGTCTTCGGCCCAGGCGTTATTGAAAGGATGGCCTGGATAGAATCTTTTAAAAAAATCGATAAAGACATCTTTAAAAAGGCGCTTATAAGAAGGTTTTCCGAGGGTCTTGGCGCTAAATTCGAAGAAGGCGTTCTCAACCGTTACGAAGAGAAACTTAAAAAGGACCTTCTTGAGAGCCGGTATTCATCGGGCTCAACAGGAGTTTTAAAAGACGGGTTAGTTAAAGGAATGTCCGTTAATACCGATATAAATATATGGCGTTAAAAGAAAAAATACTGGACAAGGCTCAAAAGTTCATACAAAAGGGTTATCTTGACAAGGCCATAGCCGAGTACAGGGCCGCCTTTGAACTGGACCCGAAGGATACATCCATCCGTCTGAGGATAGGCGACCTTTACGTAAAGACGGGAAGGAAAGAAGAGGCCGTTAAGGAATATATGGAAGCGGCAAAATCGAACGCGCAGAGAGGGTTCTATCTCAAGGCGATCGCCGTATATAAACAGATCCTGAAACTGGACGCCTCAAACCTCGACGTTCACAATAAGCTCGCCGATCTTTACACAAAGCAGAGGCTTATAGCGGACGCCGTAAGCGAGTACAGTTTCATCGTAAGCGCGATCGAACGGGCCGGGAAGCCCGCGGAGGTAACGGAACTCCTTAAAAAAATGATTTCCGTGGACCCTGAAAACATCGGGGTCAGGCTGAAGCTCGCCGACCATCACCAGAAGCTCGGCTTCAAAAAAGACGCCCTCGGTGAATATTTATGGATATTCGACAAACTGGTCTCTCAGGGGAAATACGACAAGGCCGAGAAGATTTTTCTCGGGCTTAATAACGCTTATTCCAATGATGAGACGGTCCTGAATAAGCTCTCAGAATCATACAAAAGCAGGGGCGAAGCAGGCCAGTTTTTAAAGCTCGCTTCAACCCTTTTTGATATATATACCGGCGCTGGAGATACTGAAAAGGCAAAGGCCATCTGCCAGTCGATACTTGAAGTAAGCCCGACCGACGCTAAAAGTCTGGGTTACATGTCGCAGTTTAGGGTAGGCAAAGAGAGCGATGTCACCGTTACTCCTGAAGAAAAAGAACCGGCGCCGGCCCCACCCTCCGCTGGAATAGAATCCGCTCTCCCGGAAGTAAAGCCTGAAGAGAAACCTCCTTTTGCCTCTCGTGCAAATGTACCGGCTTCCGCCTCAGCGCCGGAAGAAGAGATCGAAATATCCCTGGAAGGCTTCGATGAGATTGTAGAAAAAGCGCCTGTTGTTCCCGAGGGGATAATCGAGGCAAAGGTGTTTTCTCCTGAGGAAAGAGCCGGGGAGCCTGAAATTACGGAAGTTAAAGATAAGGCGTTTGAAGCGCCTGCGCCGGCCATGGAAGAAGCCAAATTTACAGCCGGGCAGGCTGAAGATATTTTTGAGCCGCCGCAAAAACCCGCGGATGAAGTTTTTGAGAAAATCCACTTAGAACCACCTGGACTCTCTGAGGGAAAAGAGGCGGAGTTTGGGATAGATCTCGAAGTCAAGGGCTCACCCGAAGTCTCCGAAGAGGCCTCAAAGGGTTTTGAGACAGATGAATCGGCACGGGTAGCCGAGTCTTCCGGGCTCGTTGAGACAGAGGCGGCTTTGGAGAGCGAAGCAAAGACGGCTGAGGATGTTACAGTAGAAGCCGATAGAAGCGAGATCGAAGAGGAAAAGACAACGGCTGAGCCGGTCTTTAACGAGGCCGACCTGACCCTTAAAGGGGCTCGGCAGGAAGAGATAATCAAGGCAGAGGATGCGGCAATTGAGGTGGTCGAGGCCGCTCCCGCCGAAGAGCATAGAGCCGCTCCCGCCGAAACTATCGAATTTCAACCTGCGCCTCTGGAGCCGATAGAGGCTCCCCTTGAGGTCATCGAGCTTCTTTCTGAAGTCGTAGAGCCTCAAGCCGCGCGGCTGGAAACCTTTCAGCCGGAGCCGTCTTCTACCGCATTGCAGCCCGAGACCTCGCCCGCTGAGGATGTTGAACATGTCAAGCTGGATGCTGTTGAATCCGAGGAGATACAGGAAGACCTCTCGAAGGCGATATCAGAGTTGATGGAAAAGATCGAGCCCGAAGGGCGTGGTGTGGAAGCTTATCCCCGGGTGGCGGAGACGGAGGAAGGAGCCCCTGAGGAAAAAGAAGCCAAGGAAGAGTATGTCGACCTTTCCGCGGAACTCGGCATGGAAGAGACGATCGAGAAGATGGCGGGCTCATGGGGCAAAGACGAGCCGAAGGAGACTTTCGATGAGTTCAAAAACGGAATCGGTCAACAGCTCAACAGGGAAGACACCGAGACTCACTATAATCTGGGCATCGCTTACATGGAGATGGAACTCCACAATGACGCGGTAAAGGAGTTTAAGATAGCGTTAAAAGACCCTAATCTTGAATTTGACTGTTACACCAGGCTGGGGATCTGCTCCATGGCGTTGTCAAACCCAGGGGAGGCGATAGCAAATTACCTTAAGGGTTTAAGGATACGGGGCAGGACTGACGAGGAACGCAGGGGCATGATGTACGAACTGGCCCTTGCGTATGAATCTGCGGGTAAAGCGGAATTGGCCGGCACTCTGTTTAAATCAATTCATGATATCGATCCTGATTACCGTGAAGTCTCAAAAAAGATAAAAGCGTTTATCGTGGAAAGGCCGTTAATACCTCTTGATGACGGGCTGATAGAGGTTGAGCTTCTGTGACGCGTAAAAGACAGGAACGGAAAATCACAGCGAAGGGCCAGCAGACGGCCCTTTCTTTTTTTAAGGAGCTTCCGTCCGCGATACCGCTCAGGGAAGACCCCGTAATTAAAGAAGTCCATAGATCAGCTGAAAAAAAGGGCTATGAAGTCTACCTTGTCGGAGGGGCTCTAAGGAATATAGCCATGGGGAAACCTTTAGTCCCCGACTATGACTTTATTTTTGAGGGCGATATCAAAGCCTTCTCCGAAGAAGTCGCCAGGGCCCTTCATGGTACTTCCTTTCTCATGGATAAAGAAACATCCTCATACAGGGTAGTTTTTAAATCAATTGGGCCCACCCTGGACTTCTCACCCATAAAAGAAAATGACATCATTTATGACCTTAAAAAAAGAGATTTTACGGTTAACGCCATGGCCCTCGCGTTATCCGGTCTTTTTACCCGAAAAAAGCCTCTTATACTCGACCCGTGTAACGGAGTTGAGGATTCGGCGTCAGGGATTTTAAGGGTTAGCTCAAAGGGCGTTATTAGAGAAGACCCGCTGCGGGCCCTCAGAGCGATAAGGCTCTCTCAGCAGTACAGGCTAAAGATCTCCGGTGAAACCGTAAAACTCATAAATGCCTCGGGAGGACTCCTCAAAAGGACGTCCGCTGAAAGGGTCAGAGAAGAGCTCGTCCTGATTTTTTTATACCCCGGTACCGCCGGAAGCCTCAAATCCATATTCAGTTCCGGGATAGTCGAAGCGATACTGCCCGGGCTAAAAGGCTGGGAAGATATCAATGGATACGATCTTCTTGACCACGCGTTAAAAACAGTAGATGAGGCGGAATCGATAATAGGGGGGATCTCCCGTAAAAAAAGAGGCGTTTACCTCAACCTTAAAGAGCACTTCGGGGGTTCGGTAGGTTCTCTCAAGAGGGCAGCCTACTTTAAGCTCGCGGCCTTTTTGCATGACATAGGCAAACCCCATAACATGACGCGGGAAGCCGGAAGGCTAAGGTTTATCGGACATGACTTAGAGGGAAGCCGCGTTGTAAAAGATGTTTTAATGAGACTCAAGTTCAGCCGGAAGGTTGCCGGAGGCCTCTCAAACCTGGTCAGGAACCACCACAGGATTTTTATCATGGCTGACCTTAAAGAACGGACAAATCGCGCGAGGGGCCATTTTTTCAGGGCCTCCGAAGGCGAGGGGGGAGAGTGGAGCGGGGCAGGCCTTGACCTTATACTCCTTGCCCTCGCGGACGCAAGAGCTACCCGCGGCGCAGAGGACCCTGTCCTCAAGAACCTCGCCGACGAGCTCTTAGATTTTTATTTCAACGTATATATGAAGAAAAAACCCCGTCCCCTCCTCACCGGCGCCGAAATAATGAAGACCTTTAAGATTCCGGAAGGAAAGCTGGTCGGCGAGATTATAGATAAGATATCCGAAGGAGTTGAAAAAGGCCTCGTAAGCAATAAAAAAGAAGCGGTTAGCTTTGTCAAACGATGGCTCGCCTCGCGTGGGGTCGTTTCGGGAAGAACTAAAAGTCCTTGAAAATGCAACGCGAGCGCATACCCCGCTGCTTTGCAGCTGGGTCAAGCGAGCGAATAGAATTTTTAAAGTCCTACGCGAGACGCCGCTCTTTTTCAGGAACTCCATGAAGGACTCTGAAACATCCTTACATTTGGAAGATTCCCCGCAGCTTGCCGCGGGGAGCTTCAAACGTTGTGAGCTTTCCACAAAAAGATTCCCCGGGATAATTTAATTAAGCGTCCGCTAAAATGCCGTTGACTTTTAAATGGCGATATTGGTAGATTGTCTTAAACTTATTTAAACGAGCGGAGGGAGAAGCATGAATATGGTAAAAGCGGTTCTTGCAGGGGTGCTTTTTACGCTGGTCTTCGCGGCCCCTAAAAATTCAATAGCCGGGGAAGGAGCCAAAAAAGTGGAAGAGATTAAGAAAGTAACGGCTGTGATAGAGACGAAGTACGGGAATATGGAAATTAAATTCTTTCCCGATGTCGCTCCCAAGCACGTCGAGAATTTCATCAATCTGGCGAAGTCGGGTTTTTATGACGGGACGATATTCCACAGGGTTATCCCGGGTTTCATGATCCAGGGCGGGGACCCGAACACCAAAGGGCCCGATAAGATGACGTATGGGATGGGCGGGCCCGGCCACAGGGTAAAGGCGGAATTTAATAACATCTCGCATAAACGGGGCATAGTTTCAATGGCAAGGTCCCAGGACCCGGACAGCGCCGGCTCCCAGTTCTTTATCGTTCTGAAGGATTCCGATTTCCTTGACAGACAGTATACCGTTTTCGGCGAGGTCGTGAAGGGTATGGATGTGGTTGATAAGATAGTGAACCTTCCCCGCAATCCCAGGGACCTTCCGAATGAAAGAGTGGAGATGAAGGTGAAGATTATAGAGTAAAGGCTTAGCCTTTGCCCTATTCTTCGATATCGAAGAGCGCGCGTATATCTTTTTTCTGGGTCTCAAGGATGGATAGGACCTTCATGCCTTTTGGGGCCTTTTCCCTGCATTTGCATAATTTCCTTATGGGGGAATCCACAAAAAGCTTTCCCCGGTGCCAGGTGAGGGGATAGATCCTGCAGATCGTGGGGACTATTTTTTTGGGGAGTCCCTTGCTCCACAGATAAAAAAGCGAGCACCCGCGCTTTCCCCCTGTGAGGTGAAAGGCGCAGCGCTTATCGCTTTTTCTTACCGCTGTTTCACGGTAGGCTCCACCTATGTAATCGTCGTCTTTTTTGAGTTCCGTTGAAAAGCAGTTCTCGATTTTTGCCCCTGTGAGAGGCTCGATGAGGCCCCTGTGCTTCATTATGAGTTTTAAGGTCGCGAGATCCACGTCGCAACCCCATTCGCAGCATTCGTCGCTGCAGGAACTGCTGTAACATCCTTCGCCGAAGAGGCCTTTCCGGGTTTTGGTCCTCGGGTCTACATAATGAAGCTTGATCTTTTTCATTTTATGATTCTTATTCCTTCTGGATGTTGTTTTCAGGAAAAAGGTTTTTTTAAGCCGTTTTAAAATTTCTGGATTTTTTTAGGCAAAGGGAACCGGCGTCTATTGATTTAAAGCGCCCTTTAGCGGGAATGGCGGAATAAGCGCGCGTACACCGTCAGGGTATCCGCTGCGCACTTGCCGATCTGACGGTAAGGTTGTTTATAACGTCGTTCACCCCCCAGACATACCAGGCGTCTTCTTCAGCGGCGTTTTTCTCCGCGTCGCTTCCGGCCATGCCTCTGAGCGTAACAACCCAGTCTATGGTGGTAATAGTTATGGCGCTTGCGTCGATAAGATTGTCTTTTTCGAACACAAGCCTTATCGCGTCGCTTACCTCGGCATCAGAGTCCTCTTCCGGGGGCGTTACTTCGAGGCTGTTTATCACATCCGTTGTCCCGGGTATCCACCATGCGAGAGCCCCGGCAAGCCGTTTGTGGCTCAAAGAAGGCGCTGTCCCTTCAATATCCATGACTCCGTCACGGACTTCAAAGTTTACCTCGCAGGCACTGAGGGTCGGCTCTTGCGCTACGGCGTCGGTCATGTGGTCCTTTATCTCGGCGTCGCTCATATGTTTTGAAGGTTTTACCTTCAGCCTGTCAATAACACCGGAGACCCCTGAAAGGCCCATGGCTATAAAAAGGGCCCTTTTTTTCTGGGCGATCTTATCCACCATGCCTTCTATTACGATCGCGTTATCCTCTTTTTTTAAATGTATCGGATTTTTTCTGAGGTCGATATGGAGTTTTTCAGTTAAGGCGGCCTTTAGGGTCAGTAGAGGGTCATGTTTTATCATCATTACTCCATTTTCCTGATTTTTATTTTTATAACGGGCGGCATTTGACAAATGACGGACAGTCTAACAAGGAATGAAAAAAAGTATAGCAGAGCATTTTAAATTTCACAAGGTGTTTTTCGAAAATTCCATTAAGAGGCCGCGGCCCCTAACCGTTCGCGAAAACACCTGACTCCTGTCTGGTGATGGAGCGGCTGTCCGAAGGACTCAAGCCGTAGGCTTGTAGCCAAAGAAACCGCCGACTCCTGTCGGCGGAGATTCACTTTGAAAAAACTTGCAATAAATTTTTCTATATGCTAAATTATTATTATCAATAGCCTCTTAGATTAAAAAGAGTGGGCGCATGCCCACTTTTTTGTTTGAGAGACAGGGGTCGCCCTTTCGTCTCTAAGAAACTAATCCGCTATTTAAACGCGACATTCGCTGTTTTATTTAGGCGCATTTTTCCGGGTTTGGAAGGGGTGGAGGGTCTTTGAAGATAGAAGGTCTGGAAGATAGGGTCAGGGCCCTGGCCGAACCCGTTGTTGAGGGGCTGGGGATAGAGGTTGTTGACGTTGTGTACACTTCGGAATACGGGAGAAGGGTGCTCCGCATTTTTATCGATAAGCCCGGCGGCGTCACTGTAGATGACTGCAGCACCGTGAGCCGCGAGCTGGGTACAGTCCTTGATGTAGAAGACCCGATCCCGCAGAGATATACGCTCGAGGTTTCATCTCCAGGTCTCGACAGGCTTCTCGTGAAGGAGAGGGACTTTCAGAAGTCCATCGGGAAGAAGGTTAAAGTCAGGACAAAAGAGGCTATCGAAGGAAGGAAGAATTTCAAGGCGGCCGTTGCGGGGGTGGAAAATGGCATGGTATTTTTGAAAGACGCTGACGGCAAAAACTGGGAGATCGCTCTTTCAAATATTGATAAGGCAAGGCTTGAGATAGAAATATTCAGCAGCCGCTGATTAATAATAAGCCGGAGGTTTTTATAAAATGTCGCTTAATTTGTCGCATATATTAGATCAGGTGGGTAAGGACAAGGGTATAGATAAAAGTATCCTCATCGACGCGCTGGAGTCCGCCATGCTTAAGGCGGCCGAGAAGCGGTTTGGCCCCAACAAGGTCATCGAGGCCCATTACCAGGAGGAGGCAGGGGAGATAGAACTCTTCCTCTTTAAAGCAGTGGTAGAAGATGTTAAAAACCCTGATACGGAGATATCCCTGAAAGACGCGTTGGAATTGGACCCTGAGGTCGCGCTTGATGACAGTATCGGAGTAAAGCTCGATTCCAAAGAGTTCGGCCGCATAGACGCTCAGACCGCGAAGCAGATTATTATACAGAAGGTCAGAGAGGCCGAAAGGAACATTATATTCAGCGAATACAGCGCCAAAAAGGGTGAGATAATAACCGGCATAGTCCAGAGGTTTGAGAAAGGAGATATAATCGTCGACCTCGGAAGGGCCGAGGCGATGCTCCCGAAGAAAGAGCAGGTAAGGCGCGAGGGATACAGGCAGGGCGAGAGGATAAGGGGGATTGTGCTCGAAGTAAAGAGCGAGTCCAGGGGCCCTCAGGTCATAATGTCGAGGACTCATCCCGGCTTTCTTATTAAACTTTTCCAGATGGAAGTGCCAGAGATTTACGAGGGTATAGTCGAGATAAAAGGGGCCGCGAGAGAACCCGGAGACCGCGCCAAGATCGCCGTTCTTTCGCATAACTCGGACGTTGACCCGGTCGGCGCCTGTGTTGGGGTCAAGGGCTCAAGGGTTCAGGCCGTTGTGCAGGAACTTAAGGGCGAGAAGATAGATATCGTCCACTGGTCCGACGACCCGGCGATATTCGTTAAAAATACGCTTTCACCGGCGCAGATCTCACGGGTTATCACCGATGAATCGGAACACGCCATGGAGGTTATCGTCCCCGATGACCAGCTTTCTCTTGCGATAGGTAAAAAAGGACAGAACGTGAGATTAGCCGCCAAGCTTAGCGGATGGAAGATAGACATCCACACGGAGGGCGAGGCGAAGGGCACGAGGGAAGGGTTATCTCCGGAAGAGGCCTTCAGAAAAGAGGTCGAGGCGGCGGGTGTGCGGGAAGAAGAGGAGAGGGCCGCTTTAGAAGCCACAACAAATGAACTCGAAGGGCTCGGCGTGAGCAGAAATGTCGCCGATATCCTGGTAGAAGCCGGATTTACGGCCAAGAAGCTCTTGAATATTTCAAAGGAAGACCTCCTTAAGGTAGAGGGGGTCGGGGAAGATGATGCGGATCTTTTACTTAAGACGGTAAAAGAGCGTTACGGAAAAGAATAAATGCCTCAAAGGACATGCCTTGGCTGTAAGTGTGTGCGTGAGAAATCCGCGCTTCTACGGTTTGTCTCTGAAGGCGGGGTCCTTAAGCTTGATTCGCGCGGGGTATTAAAGGGCAGGGGCGCTTACCTTTGTCTCAGGAAGGAGTGTCTTAAAGAAGCGTATAGGAAGGGATTATTTTCAAGGACGTTAAAAAGTAAGGTCATTTTGCCTGATATTGAAGAGTTCTGGCGAGTTGTATCCGGCACAAATAGAGGTTAAAGGCGCTCTTCGTCAAAATGATCTTTAAAGGCTCTGCGCAGGCCATAACTGAAAATAGGATATTTTAGGATATTTAAAGCCATAAAACCTAATCTTAAGGCATTTAAAAGGGGTATTCTCAGGAATATATGACGGAAAAAGAAAAAGAAAAACAGACTAAGGGAGTCGACGAGAAGAGGGTTAAGGCCACGGTCATAAGGAGAAGGACCGCGAAGGTCGCTCCTCAGGCCGAAGAGCCCGCAGCTACGAAAGCGGCCAGGGTAGAGGAGAAGCTTATCCCTCAGGCGACCCCCCCCGGTCCCGTCCCTCAAGCGCCCGCCGGCGTTGAATTGAAAAAGGAACCGGCCCAGGTGGAAGAGAAAAAAGTTAGGGGCAGGAAAGTAAAAGCTCCTGAGGAGAAGAAAGAGGGCGCTACAAGAAAGGGGCCGAGAAAGGTCAGGGAAAAAACCCCCGAGGAGATACTTGCCGAACTGAAGGTTGAAGAGGCTGAAGAAAAGAAAGCCGAGGCGATCGAGGTAAAGGTTGCCGTAGAAAAAGCGGTTGAAGAGCCCGCGGCAGCACCGGTTGTCGTTGAAGAGAAGGCTGCCGAGGAAAAACCGGCCATAAGAAAAGAGGTAAAGGTCTTTGAGAAAGAGACCGAGTTAAAAAAGTTTTTTACAGCCAAACGTCCAGCCAGAAAAGAAAAATATCAGACAAAAGAGTCCCAGCAGGCCAGGGCAAGGGCTGCTCAGCAGGCAAGGCCTTTAAAGAAGACCGAGATTACCGTACCGAAAGCCGCGAAAAGGGTTATAAGGATCGTTGACGCCATAAGTGTGGCTGATTTTTCCCAGAGGCTCGGCGTCAAGGCTTCTGAAATAATCAAAAAACTCATTGGTCTCGGCACCATGGCCACCGTAAACCAGCTCATCGATATCGACGCGGCGACCCTTGTAGCGCAGGATTACGGTTTTGAGATCGAAAGCGTCGCGGTCCAGGAAGAAACACTCATAGAGCCGGGCGCGGAAATAAAGGCCGGGACACTTGAGCCACGTGCCCCGGTAGTAACTGTAATGGGCCATGTAGACCACGGCAAGACTTCGCTCCTTGACGCGATAAGAAAAACGAACGTTGTAAGCGGAGAGGCGGGCGGCATAACCCAGCATATCGGCGCGTACCATGTCCATCTTGAGAAGGGGGATGTGACATTCCTCGATACACCCGGCCACGAGGCGTTTACCGCGATGAGGGCAAGGGGCGCGAAGGCCACCGACATAGTCGTCCTTGTCGTGGCGGCCGATGACGGGGTAATGCCCCAGACGGTAGAGGCGATAAACCACGCGAAGGCCGCTAATGTGCCGATTATAGTCGCCATCAATAAGATAGACCTTCCGCAGGCTGACCCGGGCAGGATCAAAAATGAACTCACCAAGTACGGACTCGTCTCCGAGGAGTGGGGAGGGGATACGATATTCATAGAAGTTTCCGCCAAGAAAAGGATAAAAATAAAAGAGCTTCTTGAGCTGATACTCCTTCAGGCAGAGGTGCTTGAACTTAAGGCTGTCCCTCAGTCGCCAGCGAAAGGCGTCATCGTGGAGGCGAAGCTCGACAAGGGGCGCGGGCCCGTGGCTACCGTACTCATACAGGGCGGGACTTTGAAGGTAGGGGACGCGGTCGTCTCAGGCGTCCATTACGGCAGAGTGAGGGCGATGATAAGCGATTGGGGAAAGAGGGCGACCGAGGCGGGACCTTCGATGCCCATCGAGATACTCGGGCTTTCCGGGGTGCCTCAGGCCGGGGATACGTTTACCACGGTAAAGGACGAGGCGACGGCGAAGCAGATAGCCACCATAAGGCTCAGAAAGTCCCTCGAGAAAGACCGCCTGAGGACTGCCAAGGTGAGCCTCGCCGACCTCTATGAAAAGATAAACAAGGGCGAAGTAAAGGAACTCGATCTCGTCATAAAGGCCGACGCGCAGGGCTCTATCGAGGCTCTTAAGGAAGCGCTCGGCAAACTCTCAACCGACGCGATAAAGGTCAAGGTGATACACAGCGCGGTCGGAGGGATCAGCGAGGGCGACGTCATGCTCGCCGCCGCGTCAAACGCCATCGTCATCGGGTTTAACGTCAGGCCTGAGCCCAAGGCTCACGCGCTCGCCGAAAAAGAAAACGTGGACTTAAGGTTCTATACGATCATCTATAACCTCGTGGATGAGATAAAAAACGCCATGGAAGGCATGCTCTCTCCTATTGTAAGGGAAGAGGTCATAGGGAGGGCGCAGATAAGGGACGTCATCAAGATAACAAAGGTGGGGAACGTCGCCGGATGTTACGTTACCGATGGTAAGGCCACAAGGGGCGCAAAAGTCAGGCTTATAAGGGATAACGTGGTCATATACGACGGCAGACTCTCATCCCTTAAGAGGTTCAAGGATGATGTGAAAGAAGTAACAGCCGGCTACGAGTGCGGCATGACAATAGAGGGATATAACGATATCAAGGCCGGGGATATAATCGAGCTCTATACGCTTAAAGAGGAAGCGGCCAAGCTGTAACTTTCCCCCCCCGTTCTCATAACGCGGTTTAAAGTAGAAGACTTTTAAAAATTTTAGGTCACTCGTATAAAAATATTTTTTCAGATGGTAGTCGGTATCTGCCGGATAAGCCTTATAATCCACGATAACCATTCTCTAAAGGGTAAGAGGCAGGTTTTAAAGAGTATCGTGGAAAAGGTTAAGAACCGCTATAATATCTCAATAGCGGAGGTGGGAAGTAACGACCTCTGGCAAAGGGCTGAATTGGGGCTCTGCGCCGTGGGTAACGACAGGGCTTCTATAAACTCTGTCATGGATAAGACGATGAATTTCATTGAGAGCCTTCACACGGCTGAGATAATAGACCATACCATCGAGATTATTAATTATTAAACCCCGGCACGTGAAAGATCCGGGGACCGGTTGGGGGGGGAGTGGACGGGTTTTAACAGCCTCGACAGATCCGGCGCAGGAATATAAAAATTTGCTTTCCGAAAAAGGCATAAATGAGTTATAAACGTAATGAGAGGGTCGGAGACCTTATTAAAGAAGAAATAGCTTCGATGATTCTTCACGGCGAAGTTAAAGACCCCAGGATCGGTTTTGTCACCATAACGCATGTAAAGCTTTCGCCGGATTTGAAGGAAGCGAAGGTATATTTCAGCCAGATCGGCTCCGATGAGGAGAAGTCCAAGAGCCGGGACGGGCTCAATAATGCCGTGGGGTACATAAGAAGGACTCTCGCGAAACGCCTTAACCTCAGACACATCCCCACGATTAGTTTCATGTTCGACGATTCTCTCGAATATTCTGAACATATAGAAAAAGTCATAAAAGAGATGAAGGAAGGACAGGAGGGCGGACGTTAGGAGGCTTTAGCCAGGTTTCGCGCCCCGCGCCGGATTAAAAATATGGATAAAAGATTCGATGATGTGGTAAAGGAGATTAAAGCCGGGAAGAAGTTCCTGACGGTATCACATGTAAGCCCGGAGGGCGACGCGGCGGGGTCGCTTCTTGGCATAACCCTTGCCCTGAGGAGCCTCGGTAAAGACGTTACCGCGTACCTCGAAGACCCGGTCCCGGATATCTTCGGTTTCCTCCCCGGCGCCGATACCATAGTGCACGATCTCAAAGGCGCGGGGCCTTTTGACGCGACATTCGCCGTTGACTGCGGGCAGAAAGACAGGCTCGGCAAGGGATTCCTCGAGCTTAAAGACCCCGGGCGCATCATTAATATAGACCATCACGCCACAAACGACCGCTTCGGGGACATAAACGTTGTTGAGCCCGAAGCCAGCGCCGCCGGAGAACTCGTATACGACCTTTTAAAGGCCGCTTCGATAAAAATAACCCCTGATATCGCGACGAACCTTTATGTGGCTATACACACGGATACCGGTTCCTTCCGCTACTCCTCTTCCACGGCGGGCTCATTCATAAAGGCGGGGGAACTCGTAAAAGCCGGGGTCCAGCCATGGGAGATATCGAGAAGGGTATACGAGAACTACCCGCCAAGAAGATACAAACTCCTGGGCCTCGTGCTTTCAACCCTTGACATAATAGTCGGGGGAGGGAAGGACAGCAGTATCGCCACCCTTGTGGTAACCCTCGATATGTTCAGAAAGACCGATTCAGAAAAAGACCTTGCGGACGGTTTTGTGAACTATGCAAGGGGGATAGAAGGGGTAGGGGTGGGGATCCTTTTCAGGGAAGCCGGGCTCAATGAATACAAGGTCAGTATGAGGTCAAAGGGCGATGTGGATGTGGCTGAGGTGGCGATGAATTTCGGGGGCGGAGGGCATCGTAACGCGGCAGGCTGTACGCTAAAAGGCAGCCTCGAAGAAGTAAAGGCAAAGGTAATAAACGCGATTAAAGAAAAAATTTTTGCGGCGGGAAAGTATGAACGGAGTGCTTATCGCGGATAAACCCGCTGGGTGGACATCGCATGACGTGGTGTCAAAGGTGAAAAAAGAGCTTGGCGCCCGTAAGGTCGGGCACCTCGGCACCCTGGACCCTCTCGCTACAGGCGTACTCCCTCTGGTTATAAACGGAGCGACAAAGTACGCCCGTTTCCTTGACGGGGGAAGGAAGGAATATCTCTGCACCCTTAAGATCGGGGAAGAGACGGATACCTTCGACGCCGAGGGAAAGGTAGTCGCTTCATTAGACATCTCTTCCATAACCGAAGGTGATATAATTGACGCGTTAAAGGGGTTTAGAGGCAGGGTCAAACAGGTCCCGCCGATGTATTCCTCTAAAAAACTCAACGGGACCCCGCTTTACAAGTTGGCGCGGATGGGGGTTATCGTAGAGAGGGAAGCGCGGGAGGTAGAGATATTCGCCCTCGAGATAATAAACATATCTATCCCGTATGTTGAGTTCCGCGTCTCGTGTTCGAAAGGGACGTACGTAAGGTCAATCTGCAATGACGCCGGCAGAATCCTCGGGTGCGGAGCGCACCTCGCGTCGTTGAGGAGGATCGGCTGCGGCCCGTTTCTGATAGATGAATCGATAAGTCCCAGGGCCACAAGGGACGAACTTAATGGCAGGATAATATCCATAGAAGACGCCCTCAAGAGGGTTTCTTAGAAGATGGTTATAAAGATCGTAATCTTTTTGTATTAAACGGGGGGGGACGGGATACAGGACGGCGTAATGCAAAAATTTCTCCTTTTTTTAAGAATAGATAGATGATAAGATTGCACATTTTGGTGGGTGGGGCAGGGGAGCGAGGGCGGTAGAGAGACGAGCGGGGGATGGAGGTAATACTATGGACGCGGCTCGTAATACGCGCTATCGCCGTTTACCCGGATTTTTAAGGAAAAGAAGATTTACTTGAATTTTTTTCTTTTTTGTAAGATATTCGTAAGACCGTGAAAGGAGGTGAAAAGAGATGCTGGCGACAGAGAAAAAACAGGAGATCATTAAAACCTTTATGACCCATGAGAAAGATACCGGGTCACCGGAGGTTCAGATAGCTATTTTAAGCGAGAGGATAAACAGCCTCAGCTCCCATTTTAAGATCCACAAGTTCGATCACCACTCAAGGCGGGGACTGCTTAAGATGGTCGGCCACAGGAGAAGGCTACTTGACTATGTCAAGAGGAAAGATCTGAACCGCTATAAGAACATTGTGGAAAGGTTAGGGCTGAGGAGATAAGTTGTAAACGGGGCGCGAAATTGCGGCATAGGAAGAGAGACCGGAGTTTTGTTCGAACGCCTGGTAAGCAAATACTTACTTACTTGAAAAGCGCCGTGTGGGGATTTATAAATAAAATTTTATAGTTAGGAGAAAGTAATTGTAATGGCGAGGCAATATGAGGCTGATTATGCCGGCAGAAAGCTAAAGATAGAAATAGGCAAGATGGCGAGACAGGCCAACGGGTCATGTACATTAAGATACGGTGATACTGTTGTGCTTGTAACGGCGTGCCGCGCGGAAAATCCGTCTACAGGTTTCGATTTTGTACCTTTAACAGTAAACTACATGGAGATGACATACGCCGCCGGCAAGATCCCGGGCGGTTTTTTTAAGCGCGAGGGGAGACCCAGCGAAAGGGAGGTCCTGACCTCCCGGCTTATCGACAGGCCATTGAGGCCCCTTTTCCCCGAAGGCTACAGAAATGAAACTCAGGTCATCGCCACCGTCCTTTCAGTAGACCAGGAAAACGACCCGGAGCTTATAGCCGTAATCGGCGCGTCGATAGCCCTGGGTATCTCAGACGTACCTTTCGCCGGCCCCATAGCGGCGGTGAGGATAGGCTCCATAAACGGGGAACTTGTCTGTAATCCAACCCTCAAGCAGCAGAAGGAAAGCGACCTTGACCTCGTAGTCGCCGGTTCCATGGGCTCTATTATCATGGTAGAGGGAGGGGCGCGCTTTTTATCCGAAGATTATCTTGTCCAGGCGCTCATATTCGCGCAGGATTCGATGAAGGGCGTTCTGGAACTTCAAAATAGGATCATAAGCGAGGCTGGTGCCAGGAAACTCGAGGCCGCGCCCGTTACAATAGATAAGGACATTGAAGCCCGCGTGAAGGAATTCTCCAAAGAGAAACTCGCCGCGGCGCTCAGGATACCGGTAAAGCTTGAACGTTATTCCGCGATAAGGAACCTCAAGGGTGAGCTTATTACGGCTCTTACCCCTGAATTCGAAGACAGGGAAAAAGAGATCGAGACTGTCTTCAGCGATATGAAGTATTACATGATGAGGGAGATGGTCCTTAAGGAAAAGAGGAGGGTGGACGGCAGGGGCCCGAAGGACATAAGGAATATAACCTGTGACATCGGGCTTCTTCCGAGGACGCACGGCTCGGCGCTTTTCACAAGAGGCGAGACGCAGGCTATGGTCGTAACGACGCTCGGCACCTCGGAAGACGAACAGAAGATAGACGCGCTTTCCGGGTGGGAGTATAAGACATTCATGCTCCACTATAACTTTCCTCCTTTTAGCGTAGGAGAGGTCAAGATACTCAGAGGCCCGGGAAGACGCGAGATAGGGCACGGCGCGCTCGCCGAGAGGGCCGTGGCGAAGGTGTTGCCGAAGGAAGGCACCTTCCCCTATACGGTAAGGGTCGTATCCGATATCCTTGAATCAAACGGCTCGTCCTCGATGGCCACGGTCTGCGGAGCTTCGCTCTCCCTTATGGACGCGGGAGTGCCGATTACCGACCACGTCGCCGGAATTGCGATGGGCCTTATAAAGGAAGGGAATGACACGGTGGTGCTTTCGGATATACTCGGCGACGAGGACCATCTCGGAGACATGGACTTCAAGGTCGCGGGCAGCGCCAACGGCGTTACGGCGCTGCAGATGGATATCAAGATAGGCGGGGTAAGCTCGGAATTACTGAGAGAGGCCTTATTCCAGGCTAAGGAAGGCAGGCTCCATATTCTGGAGAAGATGAGATCCGCCATAACGGCCCCGAGGACAGAACTCTCGGTGTATGCGCCGCGCATAATCACCATATACGTCAAGACCGAAAAGATCAAGGACGTCATCGGGCCCGGCGGCAAGAACATAAAGGGCATTATCCTCGAGACCGGGGTGAAGATCGATATCGACGACACCGGGAAGGTCAACATCGCTTCCACAGACAACGAGGCCGCGCAGAAGGCCGTCGCCATGGTAAGGAAGCTCACGCAGGAACCTGAGATAGGCAAGCTCTACATGGGTAAGGTCAAAAAGATAATGGACTTCGGGGCGTTCGTTGAAATATTCCCCGGAACCGAAGGCCTTGTCCATATCTCGCAGCTTGCTGAAGAGCGGGTTAAAAACGTAAGAGATATCCTTAAAGAAGGCGATGAGGTGCTTGTAAAGGTAATCGATGTGGACAGGGACGGTAAAATAAGGCTTTCCAGGAAAGAGGCCATTGGGCAGAGCCTGCAGTAAGAGAAAAGAATAAAATAAAAGTTTCGTAAAAACGCTTCTCTTTGTGGCAGAGAAGCGTACGAAGTTATGGTTTTACATGCCTTTAACCTGTCACTTCCACTAACGGGCGCTGCCAGATGTCTCGTATCCAGAAAACTACCCTCGAAAACGGTATAAAGGTCTTAACCGAAGAGATGCCGGATGTGGAATCCGCATCCATCGGCATCTGGGTTAAGACGGGGTCGAGAAATGAGACCCGTAAACTTAACGGGGTCTCTCATTTTATCGAACATATGCTCTTTAAGGGCACGGAAAAAAGGACCGCCCTCGATATCTCAAAAGAGATAGAGTCCGTCGGGGGGGTGCTTAACGCCTTCACAAGCAGGGAATACACTTGCTTCTTCGCCAAGGTTTTGAATAAAGACCTGCCTACGGCCATCGATCTCCTTTCCGACATATTCATGAATTCGAAATTCGATAATACCGAGATGAATAAGGAGAAGATGGTGGTTCTGCAGGAGATAAAGATGGTCGAGGATACCCCGGACGACCTCATACATGACCTTTTCGCGGAAAGGTTCTGGAAAGACCACCCCATTGGCTGGTCCATACTCGGACCAGCGGCGACGATAAAATCGATAACCAGGGACGATATGATGAGGTATTTCAACGAACACTACCGTTCAAAGGGCATACTCATCACGGCCGCCGGCGGGTTCAGGTCCGGCCGCGTAATCAAGCTCCTTAACTCCAGGTTTGGCCGGATCAAGGAGAAACCCCATGGGACGGTTACATCAAAACCTGTCCCGGTGCCGGGGGTAAAATTATTCAAGAAGAACCTTGAGCAGACTCACCTGTGCCTCGGCGTCCCGGTTCCCCCTCAGCCGCATCCCGAGAGATACAGGATTTATCTCATGAATACGATACTCGGGGGAGGGATGAGCTCAAGGCTTTTCCAGGAGGTAAGGGAGAAACGGGGGCTCGCGTATTCGGTTTATTCGTACATCAACCTTTGCATGGACACGGGGTCTCTCGTCGCCTACGCGGGGATATCAAAGGAAAGCTTCACCGAGGCCGTGGAGCTTATAGTAAAAGAGTTTGCCAAATTCAGTAAGGGCGTAAGCGCTGAAGAGCTTAAGAACGCGAAAGAGCAGTTAAAGGGCGGGATGCTCCTGGGGCTGGAGACAAGCGATAACAGGATGATGAAGCTCGCCCGTGACGAGATATACTTTGGAAGGGTCATTCCGATAAGGGAGATAGTAAAAGGGATAGACGGCGTGACGCTTAAAGAGCTCGCGAGAACCGCTTCCATGGTGCTGGTGCCGGGTAAAATAACTCTCGTAGCGATAGGCAACGTCACGAATAGAAACCTTCCGAAAGGTTTAAGGCCGCGCTGAAAAAAATAAACGCCTCTTTTTTAATCCTTTCGTTTGAGGTAAAATACGGCGTCAGGGGGAGGGTTTAGATGAGGATACTGATTATAGAAGATGAAAAAAAGGTAGCCGCCTTCATTAAACGCGGTCTTGAACAGGAAAGCTATGCCGTGGATGTGGTCAATGACGGCATAGAGGGCGGGCATTACGCTGAAGTGAACGAATACGACGCGATTATACTCGATATCATGCTCCCCCAGAAGAGCGGGCTTGAAGTGCTTAAGGACCTCAAGGCCGCCAAGGTAAAGGCCCCGGTACTCCTTCTTACGGCGCGTGACACCGTCGAGGACAGGGTAAAGGGTTTAAACCTCGGCGCTGACGACTATCTAACAAAACCGTTCGCCTTTGAGGAGCTCCTCGCCCGCTTGAGAGCTCTTATGAGAAGGGGCGCTTCCGGGGCGCCTGTCCTTAAATTCGAGGACTTAAGCCTCGACCCCGCTACCAGGAAGGCCAGGAGGGGGGATCTTGAGATAGAGCTTACCGTTAAAGAGTACGCGCTTCTGGAGTACCTCCTCCGGAACCCGAACCGGGTGCTCACAAGGATCCTTATAGCCGAGCACGTGTGGGACCAGACCTTTGACAGTGAAACAAACGTCGTCGACGTTTATATAAACCACCTGAGAAGCAAGATCGACAAGGATTTCTCTAAAAAACTCATCCATACGATAAGGGGCGTCGGCTACGTACTTAAAGAAGAGTGAGGCCGGTTTTAAAAGAACCGTCCATCTTTTCAAGGCCAGATTAAGCTGAACCTCATATTCACCGTTATTTCAGCCAAAAACATTTAAGGGTGACTATCGTAAAGGCGCGTGTCCCTTATTCCGCGACTGCCGGGTAAGCGGGCGGATAGAAGCAGTTTTCATGGATTTATAAGATTACCTGCCGCAGACGCGTACTTCCGCCGGTTTCTTTCCTTATTCCCTAATGGACTTTTTGAGCCTTTTTTGATACCCTTTAATTAGGGTTTTCGTGTATTCGGGTATCATTAAGTTTAATTAAAAAACTATAAGATGATCACAGATATCGTAAAAAACGAGCTTAAGCGGATAGTCGGGGCGAATAACGCTTCTTTTTCAAAAGAGGACCTCTTTTGCTATTCATACGACGCTACAAACTCGATCTATCTTCCTGACGCGGTTATTTTCCCGAAAGGCCCTGAAGAGATTTCGCTGGTTCTGAAGGTGGCGAATTCCGAAGGGTTCCCTGTTATACCAAGGGGAGCGGGCACGGGATTTACGGGAGGGAGTTTGCCTGTAGAGGGCGGGGTCGTGATTTCCACTGAAAGGATGAAAAATATCCTTGAGATCGATACGGAAAACCTTACCGCTACCGTTGAACCCGGGGTCGTTACGTGGGACTTCCAGGAGGCTGTGGAAAAGCTCGGGCTTTTCTATCCCCCGGACCCTTCAAGCCTGAAATTCTCAACGATCGGGGGAAATATCGCTGAATGCGCCGGAGGGCCGAGGGCGGTAAAGTACGGGGTCACAAGGGATTATGTGCTCGGCCTTGAAGTGGTGCTTCCCACCGGTGAGATAATACATACCGGAGTAAAAACGGCTAAAGGGGTCGTTGGATATGACATTACGAGACTTTTAATCGGATCCGAGGGAACCCTCGGGATCATAACGAAAGCCACTTTGAGGCTTATACCTCTGCCGGAATCGAGCAAGACCATGCTTGCCGTTTTCCCGGAGATCAGAGACGCGGCAAAGACGGTTTCCGGCATCATAAAAGCTAAAATCATACCTTCAACCCTTGAGATAATCGATAGCGTTAGCCTGAAGTGCGTTGAGGAGCACGCGAAGGCAGGATTGCCCGATGCGGAAGCCGTGCTTTTGATAGAGGTTGATGGCGGTATCGAGTCCGTCGATAAGGACACTGAAAAAATAAAAAAGATATGCCTTGAAAATAAAGCCCTGGAGGTAAAAGTCGCCTCCGATAAGAAAGAGGTAAAGGACCTCTGGAACGCGAGGAGGGCTATTTCAGCCTCCCTCTTCAAGGTTAAGCCGAATAAGCTAAACGAGGATATCGTTGTGCCGCGGTCATCGATACCGGCTCTTATCGCCGGGGTCAGGGAGATAGGCGAAAAAAGAAGGCTTCTTATAGCGAGCTTCGGGCACGCTGGCGATGGCAATATCCACGTGAACATAATGTATGATAAAAAAGACGCCATCGAGGCTAAAGCCGCGGAAGAAGCGGTGCGGGATGTCTTTGAACTCACCCTTAAGCTCAACGGCACAATCTCCGGCGAGCACGGCGTGGGTATCGCGAAATCCAGGTACCTTAACATGGAATTAAGCCCAGCTTCGATAGAGGTCATGAAGCGCATTAAAAGCGCTATGGACCCAAAAGGAATTTTAAACCCTGGGAAGATATTCCCAAAAGACGCTTCCCCGTTAAAATTATGAGCCAGCTTAAGTCGCTCAAAGATGAAATCGAAAAGTGCGTGCGCTGCGGCACATGCGGGTCTGTCTGCCCTACCTTCCAGGCCCTCGGGAAGGAGACCGCGAGCGCCCGCGGGAAACTTACCCTCGTTCAGGCTTATCTTAAAGGCGAGATAGAGCTTAGCGAGGATTACATCAGGCATATAAAAGAATGCACCCTTTGCGGCGCGTGCCGGTCGAGCTGCCCCAACGGCGTTAATACGACGGGGATCATAAGCGCGGCGCGGGCGGACCATGTAGAGAAAAAGGGGGTCCCTTTAGCGGCTTCTTTGCTATTTAAAACCCTCCTTGAGTCATCGAGCCCGTGGGCCCTTAAACTCGCCACAAAGATGCAGGGCCTTTTTTTTAAGGACGCTTCCATCGAAAGCGGCCTTCTGTCGAGGTTCTCCATCCCGCTTATCGGTAACGGCAGGCTCATGCCCCAGCTCGCCAGGACATTTTTTCTCGAAATGCCGGAGGTTAAAAAATTGTCATCTCACGGAAGGGGAGGGCGAAAGCCTAAAATAGCCTTCTACGCCGGGTGCGGGGTTAATTACCTTATGCCAAATGTAGGGATCGCTTCCCTCGATGTGCTTAAAAGAGCCGATGTGGAAGTGATCGTCCCCTCGGGGCAGGTCTGCTGCGGTATGCCGGCTTACTCCATGGGCGATGTGGCTGTCGCTAAAAGCATGGCCATAAAGAACCTTGAGGCCTTTGAGGCGTATGATTTTGATTTCATCGCCACATCGTGCGCCACATGCGGATACGGGCTTAAAACGCTTTTCAAAAAGCTTCTCGGCGACGACCCTGAATACGCAAATAAGGTAGACGCTTTTGCCGCAAAGGTGAAGGACATAACCGAACTCCTCGCCGGGGAACTCGATTTCATCCGCAAGGGCAGGGCAAAGAAGGAGAATAGCCCGGCGGTCGTAACATACCATGACCCATGCCACCTCGGGAGGAACCAGGGCGTAAGGGAGGAGCCGAGGGAGCTGATAGCGTCCGCCAAAGGGGTTGAGCTTAAGGAGATGAAGCACCCATGCAGGTGCTGCGGTCTCGGCGGAGGGCTCAGCATTTCAAACTACGGCTTATCCATGGAGATTACCAGAAGAAAAGCCGAAAGCGTCAGGGATTCGGGCGCGGATATCGTGGTAACCGCGTGTCCCGGATGCATTGTTCAGTTGAGGGATGGGCTCCACAGGTACGGGGTTAAGGCAAAAGTAGCCCACGTCGTCGAATTTTTATAAACCCGCCTTGCCTTGTTTAGGCGATATTAAGCTATAATTGTAATCACTGGAATTTAAGGAATATAATTTTGATGACTTATTTTGTCTTCTGCATCCATAACCACCAGCCTGTCGGCAACTTTGATCATGTCCTTGAGGAATGCTTTGAAAAGGCATACTGGCCATTCCTTAAGACAATTTCAAAATACCCTTCCATAAAGCTTACTCTCCATAATACCGGCTTTCTGCTCGACTGGATAATCGAAAACCGCCCCGAGTATATCGAACTCCTTAAAACAATGGTCGATAGAGGCCAGGTTGAGATAATGGGAGGGGGGTACTACGAACCGGTCCTTTCCGTAATACCGGAGGCCGATAGGATTAATCAGATAAAGATGATGTCTGAAAAGATATTTGAAATCTTCAAGGTGAAACCGAGGGGGATATGGCTCGCCGAGAGGGTATGGGAGCCGGCTCTCCCGACCACGCTTAAAAACGCCAAGGTCGAATACCTTCTCCTTGACGATTATCACTTCGTAAAATCAGGCCTTGACAGGGAAGAGCTTGGCGGATATTACATAACCGAGGACCAGGGTAAGACGGTAAAGATCTTTCCCGGAAGCGAAATGCTCCGCTACCTAATCCCCTTCAGGCCTGTTGAGCAGCTGGAGGAGCACCTTAAAGGGCTTAAGGGCTTTTTAAGGCTCGGTAACGCGGCTATCTACGGGGACGACGGTGAGAAGTTCGGCTCATGGCCAGGGACGCACGGGTGGGTTTACGACGAAGGATGGCTTGAAGGGTTTTTTAAGATGATCGAAAGAAAATCTCGACTGGCTTAAACCCGTAACCATGAGCGAATTTACCGACCGGGAAGAGCCCCTGGGGATGGTATACCTTCCCGCTACTTCTTACATGGAGATGGGCGAGTGGGCGCTTCCGGCAAAGGCGTCGAGGACGTATGCCGAACTGGTCGAAGAAGTAAAGTCATGGAACGGCGGGGAAAGGGTCAGGAGGTTTCTCCAGGGCGGGATATGGCGGAATTTCTTTTCAAAGTATCCGGAAGCCAACTGGATGCATAAAAGGATGCTTATCGTGAGCAAGGCTTTAAATGAGAGGATGGAAAGGACCATCTGCGTCGAGAACATCAATAAAGCGGAAAGGTTTTTATTTAAGGCCCAATCCAATGACGCGTACTGGCATGGGATATTCGGAGGGCTTTATCTCCCGCACCTGAGGAGGAGCGTCTATGAAAACCTGATTAAAGCTGAAAACCTGGTTAACGCAGAAAATCCCGTCAGCGCCGGAGTAACGGAAGAGACATTTACTACGGTCCTCAAGGGAGACTTAGACGCTGACAATAATGAAGAGGTGGTCATAAGCACAAGGGATCTGAACCTTTTTCTGAGCCCCCGTTACGGAGGCGGGATAATTGAATGGGACTTTAAGCCCACGGCGGTAAATCTCCAGAATACATTATCCAGATGGTATGAAGGCTATCATAATAAACTGGAGACGAAGGCTGGCACTCTTCAGGGTGAGGCCAGGAGCATACATGAGATTATAAAAGTAAAGGAAAAAGGGCTGGAGAAGTACCTTATATATGATAACGCCCGCAGGAAGTCTCTCGTTGAGCACTTCCTTGGCCCTGTTGAGACCCTCGAAATTTTTTCTGCGAACACGCACAAAGAACTCGGCGATTTTCACACGGGAAGATTTGACGCCGAGTTGAGGGATGACGGGGTTCTCTTTTGCTAAGGACGGGAGAGTAAGCGGAAAAGAAGTATTCTTAAGCAAGTGGATTAAGACCGTCGGGTACAACTCATTCAGCGTGGATTATCTGATAAAGGGCCTTGATAAAAATATCATGCCGGAAGAAGGGTACAGGTTCGCGGTGGAATTCAACCTGATGCTCCCGGGCTGTGACGGTCCGTTGTGCCATTATCAGCTGACCCCTTCACGGCCTGAAGCGGAAGATACCGGGCTCGGGATGCCAGTGGAAGCCGCCGGGATAGAAAAGATAAGCCTCATGGACAGGTTCTCAAAGACCATGGTTACCATTGAGCCGGATAAGCCGGCTACCCTGTGGAATTTCCCCATTTACACGGTTTCACTTTCCGAGGGCGGTTTTGAGAAGATATACCAGGGGTCGTGCCTTCTTTTCCTTTTTCCTCTGGAACCGGACAGGGAAAGCCGAAGGTACGGCATGGATTTCGGTCTCACGATAAAATCTGAAAGTATTCCTGACTAATTGAAGCTCCCCGCGGCAAGCCGCGGGGTAAGCACTCGCTACGCATTTTCATATTATAAGGGGTAATCCGATGGAAAGTGCCGTTACGGAAGCGCTCGCTGAAAAGATTAAAAAGGTAAAACTTATTATCCTTGATGTGGACGGGGTCATGACAGACGGAGGCATCATCTACAATGACGCGGGCCAGGAGACCAAAAGATTCGATGTGAGGGACGGCCATGGGATAAAGTTGGCGATGAGGGCCGGCATCGACGTCGCTCTCGTAACAGCGAGGGAATCACAGGCCGTGCTTCACCGGGCCAGGAACCTCGGGATCGAGCTTCTTTATCAGGGGATGCGGGATAAGGTCAAGGCATTCGATGATCTATTGATAAAAAAGGCTTTAACCCCGGCAGAGATAGCTTATATCGGGGACGATCTGGTGGATCTCCCGATTATTAAAAGGGCGGGTTTTTCAGCCGCTGTACCGGACGCCGTCCCCGAGGTTAAGGAAAGGGTCGATTACGTGACTGCCAAGCCGGGGGGAGGGGGAGCCGTAAGGGAGACCATAGAGCTTATTCTTAAGACGCAGGGCAAGTGGGATGGGATAATCGAGCTATATTTTTCGTAAAGTTAAGCTAAATCAGAGAGTTGCGGCGGGATAAAAATCTTTACACCCGGATATGCCGATGGTATAATTTTTGCTAAGAGCGCTAAAGTAGTCGTAAAAATTGCAAAAATTTGAATAAGTATTAAGGACTTATGTCATTCTGAAAATACATAGCTCGTCACCCTGCCCGCAGTTTGCTGCCAGCAGTACGGTCAGCCATTTAAAACGGATGCCTGATGGAATGAAAAATAACTTTTTATGAACCGGAAGCTGAGGATTACTCTTTCAGTATTTATCGCTCTCTCTGTAGCCGGCCTTATTATTCTGGTTTTTTTGCGTCATCAGCCGAAGAACATTTTAAAAGTCGCTTTAAAAGATAATAAGATAGAGGTAAAGATAGACAAGGTGCATTACTCCGGCAATAAAGGCGGCCGCGTTGAGTGGGTGCTCGACGCCGAGTCGGCAAAACGCTCAGGGAACGGAGACCTGCTTGTACTGGATACGCTCAAGCTAATTTTTTATACAAAGGCCGGTAAAACGTATACGCTAACGGCAAAAAAAGGACAGTATAAGGAATCGACCGGTGAAATAGAAGTCTCAGGTAATGTTGTGGTTGAATCTGAAGACGGCTTAAGGCTTAAGACAGAACGGCTTAAGTATTCTATGAACGCAAAGGAGATAACCACCGAAGAGCGGGTCTTTATAACTTCAAAAAATATGGATGTTACCGGGGTGGGGCTTCTCTCGGAGGTTGACAGGGGCAAGATTTTTTTACAAAAAAATATAAAGGCAGTATTTAGAAATACCGCGGTATAGGGGACACTTGAGCGTTTTATCATATATTAAGAATACACCGGCAGCGTCCGTTTTGGCGGCGGTATTTCTTTTTCATTTCTTAACGCCTGGAATAGGCTGGTCAAAGGAGCCCGAACCCGGCAAAGAATCCACGAAAAAGCCTATTACCGTAACCTCCGATAAGATGGAGGCCGACACGAAAGAAAATCTTGTTGTTTTTAGAGGCAATGTGGTAGCGGTGGAGACTTTTACCCTTTGTTCCGATGAACTTTTTGTGCGTTATGATGAAAATAAACAGATAAGCGAGATACTCGCAAAGGGCGGTGTAAGGGTATTCCAGGATGGAAAGTCCGCCAGTTCCGCGGAGGCGATCTTCAGGAATGCCGATAGGACCATCGTCCTTACGGGTTCCCCTCAGGTAAAACAGTGCAATGATACCGTAAGGGGTGATAAAATAACAATATATATAGACCAGAAGAACGCGCTTGTGGAAAGCGGCGGCGGCGGAAGGGTTAAAGCCGTTATAATGCCGGAAAAGAATTGTACCGACGCTTTGACCCCGGAGAAGGGTACCGGTGAAGAAACTCGCTGTAAAGGGTCTCGTTAAATCCTTTAAAAAAAGGGTTGTTGTAGACGGGGTAAGTCTGAATATAGAACCCGGTGAGATCGTCGGGCTTCTCGGGCCCAACGGCGCCGGTAAGACCACTACGTTTTACATGACAGTGGGCCTCATTAGCCCGGACAAGGGCAAGGTCATGCTCGGCGAGAGCGACATCACTCATATGCCGATGTATGAGAGGGCGAGGCTCGGGATAAGTTACCTGCCGCAGGAGCCGTCTGTATTCAGGAAACTGACGGTCGAGGAGAACGTGAGGTCCATACTTGAATTCCTCGATAAGCCGAAGGAGGAGCTAAAGGCGCGGCTCGCGGAGCTTCTTGAGGAACTCGGGATACTCCATCTCGCGAAGATTAAGGCTTACGCGCTTTCCGGGGGGGAGAGAAGGAGGGTTGAGATAGCAAGGGCCATGGTCAACTCCCCGTCTTACCTCCTGCTTGATGAGCCGTTCTCCGGCATAGACCCTATCGCCGTCGGCGATATTCAGGAACTGGTGCTTGAGCTGAAGAAAAAAGGCATAGGCATACTTATTACGGACCACAATGTGGGAGCTACCCTGGGCATATGCGACCGCGCTTACATCATTGACAGCGGTAAGCTTCTCAAGGCGGGCACACCCACGGAAATCCTTGACAGCAGGCGGGTAAGAGAAGTATATCTTGGGGAGAAGTTCAGGCTATAAAAGCGGCGATAAACTTAGGGTATTCCAGATATGGCATACGAACTTAAACAGGAATTAAAACTCACTCAAAGCCTTGTAATGACCCCGCAGCTCCAGCTTGCGATAAAGCTCCTGCAGCTTTCGAGGCTTGAACTTGTGGATCTCGTCAGGGAAGAGGTTCAGACAAACCCGGTTCTGGAAGAGACGGTTGACGCCTCTTCCCAGGAAGAGGCGCCTCCTCCGCCGGAGCCTCAAAAAACAGAAGTGGACTGGCAGGCGTACCTCGAAGACCAGAATAATTACAGGGCTACCGGGGTGAATTTTAACGAAAAAGAGGATGAAGATTTCATGGACAACATTTCGTCCTCCGGCGGGAGCCTGAATGAGCACCTCCTCGGGCAGCTTAACATGCAGGGGATGACCGATGAAGGCCACGGAATCGGCGAGTATATCCTTGGCAATATCGACGAAGACGGTTATCTGAGGCTCGTTGAAAAAGAAGATCTGACGGATGATGAGCTTGAGGTACGGACAGTTCTTGAGATATCAAAATACCTTGAGGCGCCGGTTGAGGATGTGGAAGGGGTTCTTGCCATAATTCAGCAGTTCGACCCCCCGGGGGTAGGCGCCAGGGGTTTGAGGGAGTGTCTGCTTTTACAGGCGAGAAACCTCCCCGTAAGGGATACGGCCGTAGAGGAGATAATACAAAATCATCTCGAAAAGCTTGGCAGGAAAAATTACAAGGCCGTAGCGAGGAGCCTGGGGATTTCCCTTGAGGAAGTGTATGAAGCAGTAAGGGTTATAAATAAATGCCTTAACCCGGCGCCGGGCTCAGGCTTCGGGAAAGAGGAATCGCAGGCGATAGTCCCCGACATATATATTCACAAGGTCGCGGACGAGTATGTCATAAGCCTGAACGAAGACGGCATGCCGAAGCTTAAGATAAGCCCTTACTACAGGCAGGTCCTTAAAGACAGCACCCGGGTGACCGATCAGGCGAAAGGTTACATACAGGATAAGCTCCGCTCCGCGGTCTGGCTCATAAAGAGCGTCCATCAGAGGCAAAGGACGATATACAGGGTCGTTGAATGTATCGTTAAATTCCAGAGAGAATTCCTTGATAAAGGGCTTAAGTACATGAAACCCCTGGTCTTAAAGGACATAGCCACGGAAATAGGCATGCATGAATCGACCGTTAGCCGGGTCACTTCAAATAAGTACGTTCAAACGCCGCGGGGCATATTTGAGCTTAAATACTTTTTCTCAACAGGCATGTCCAACTCCGACGGAGACGATATCACCGCTAAATTTATAAAGGAAAAGATGAGGGATATTATAAAGACGGAAAACGCGAAAAACCCTTTGAGCGACAAGCAGATCGTGGAGATTTTAAAGAAATCCGGCATAGTCCTCGCGCGCCGGACCGCCGCGAAATACAGGGAGGCTATAAAGGTTTTGCCTTCCAGCAGAAGGAAGGTCCATTATTAGAGAAGGTTTTTCTGAGTTTCAGAGAGTCGTTCAGGCTAATAATCCTGAACGATCGAGGGATCGGGAATAAACTTCCCTGTCGGTTTATAATCGAGTTTTTTGCAGGAATATACAATAACCGGAGGTAAGGACATGGAAGTGAATGTTACATTCAGACATATGGAATCGTCTGAAGCTCTCAGAAAATACGCTGAAGAAAAGACAGGGCGAATCCTCAAGTACCTGTTTGAACCCGTGGAGGTTCACTGGGTTCTGTCCGTTGAGAAGATAAGGCATATAGCCGACGCCACGGTCGTTGCCAACGGGGTTACAATGAAGGCTCAGGAAGACACCCAGGATATGTACTCGGCGATCGATTCTGTTATCGATAAGCTTGAAAACCAGGTGAGAAGACATAAAGAAAGAGTCAAAGACCACAAACCTCACAGCGAACCTCAGAGCATACGGTACATCCCGCAGGCCGAGGGCGCGGCGGGTAAACCGGCACGGATCGTTAAGAAGGAAAACCAGTTCGTAAAGCCCATGTCGGTTGAAGAGGCGGCTATGCAAATGGATGTCGCTGGTAACGATTTTCTTGTTTTCACGGATTCCTCCACCGGTAATATTTGCGTAATCTACAGGCTTTCTGGCGGGGACTTCGGCCTTATCGAGGCCCGGACAAAGGGAAGGCCGTAGGTAATCGTATTGTAGATACGGATAAGTATGAGGCTTACGGACGTATTCAAGGAAGATTTTATTTTAGCGGACCTTGAGGCAAAAGGGAAAAGGGAACTGCTGGAAGAGATGATTTCCGATATTTCCTTAAAGGTTGACGGTCTTGACAGGGACCAGGTGCTTGCGGCCGTTTTTGAAAGGGAAAAGCTCGGCACCACAGGCATAGGAAATGGCGTAGCGATACCGCACGGCAAGGTAAAAGGGTTGAAGGAAATCAGGGTCTTTTTCGGAAGGAGCAGGAAGGGGATAGATTTTAGTTCGATGGACAAGATGCCCGTATACCTCTTTTTTATGATCCTTGCCCCTGAGAATTCGGCGGCGGCGCATCTTAAAATACTCGCGAGCATATCCCACCTTTTTAGGAGCAAGAATTTCAGGTTAAGCCTGTTGAAGGCGGAAGGCCGGTCTGAGATATACCGGATAATAGCCGAGGCTGACAGGAAAAACAGGCTGGTTTGAAAATGCATAGCTCGCCGCCCTGCCCGAAGAAAAGTTGCGCTGTAAGAGCGAATAGAATTTTTAAAGGGTGCTGCGCACGGCGGTTGTTTAGCGTTGCATGCGGGTTTAAACTACACCTTGCCTTAATGGACGGCGTAACAATCGCCCGGGCTCGGCGCGAGACGCCGCTATTTTTCAGGCGCCACATGAAGGATATTTTTAACGTCCTTCGCGAGACGCCGCTTATTTTCAGGTTCTCCATAAAGGACTCTGAAAAAACTTACATTTTGAAGATTCAGCGCGGCAAGCCGCGTGGGGCTCCAAAGTTTTAAAGATTAGAGTGATAGTGATCGGGTTACTTAAATAAAATTTAAGGTCTTATTATGGGCGTTCCTGTAAAGGAGCTTTTGGAGGAGGGGAGATGCGAGAGGTTCGCTCTCGAGCTTGTGGCCGGGGAAAAAGGCCTTACCAGGGAGCTGACCACATCCCGCATCCAGAAACCTGGTCTCCTGCTTACAGGGCTTCTTGAGGAGCTTCATTCCGATAGAATTCAGATATTCGGGGCCGCCGAGATAGGGTACCTGAATAGCCTCGGCGCAGAAGAACTCAAGAGCGTTATCGAGGTCATCGAGAAACCCGATATCCCCGCAATCATAGTCGCCAGAGGGCTTGAACCGCCGGAATTCCTCGTTAATCTCTGCAAAAAGAAGGACATCCCTCTTTTAAAGACAGGCCATACCTCTTCGGCCTTTATAGATGGGATAAGCAAATATCTTGAGGAAAGACTCGCCCCGTCAACGACGCTTCACGGGGTGTTCCTTGATGTACTTGGCGTAGGGATACTTATTATAGGAAAAAGCGGCATAGGAAAAAGCGAATGCGCCCTTGATCTTATATCAAGGGGATACAGGCTTGTATCGGATGACGCCGTGATAATAAAAAGGATGCCCCCCTCCACTCTTATCGGAACAGCCTCGGATCTGGTACGGTATCATATGGAGATAAGGGGGCTCGGCATAGTAAGCATTAAAGACCTCTTCGGTATAACCGCCATAAGGGAGAAAAAGCAGATGGACCTTGTGGTTGAGCTTGTAAAGTGGGAATCCGACGGCGAATACGAAAGGCTCGGTTTTGAGGAAAATACATTCGAAATCCTTGGAGTCAGGCTCCCTTATCTTAATATCCCCGTGAGCACCGGAAGGAGCGTCGCCACGATAGTGGAGGTGGCCGCAAGAAATCAGCTGCTTAAGATCATGGGGCACCATTCCGCCAAAAACCTTGAGGCTCATCTGGATAACGCGATGAAAAGTCTGGATAAGGTAAAGAATTGAAAGATATACGCCTGGTTGTTTTAAGCGGCCCGTCGGGTTCCGGCAAGAGTACGGCGATAAAGGCTCTGGAGGACCTTGGCTTTTTCTGCGTCGATAATATGCCTGTTGCCCTTCTCCCCAAATTCATGGAGCTCATCAATCAGTCCGGCGAGATAACGAAGGCCGCCGCGGTAGTCGATGTGAGGGAGAGGGAGTTTTTAAAGGCGTTTACCCCTACCTTCGTAAAGCTCAAGGATGCGGGCTATAAGGTCGAACTTATCTATCTCGAGGCCTCCGATGATTCTCTCGTCAGGAGGTTCAGCGAGACGAGAAGGAAACATCCGCTGGCCGCTTCCGAAAGCCCGCTCGAGGGGGTTTTGCAGGAAAGGGAGCTTTTAAACGAGGTCAAGGCTCATGCCGATAAGGTCGTAGATACGACTTATTTCACCGTGCATCAGCTTAGGGATCTGATAAAGGAGTATTTTTCAGCTCCGGTAACCCATGACAGGATGACCGTTAACCTTATTTCATTCGGCTACAGGTACGGCATACCCGCTGACGCCGACCTTGTCATGGATATAAGATTCCTGCCGAACCCTTACTTTATTAATTCATTGCAATGGCTTGACGGAAGGGATGAAAAGGTAAAAGAGTACATCCTCGAGAGGGACGAGACAAAGAAGTTTCTCGGGAATTTCAAAAGTTTCATAGATTACCTTATACCCCTTTACTGGAAAGAGGGAAAGTCGTACCTGACCCTGGCGATAGGCTGCACGGGAGGCAGGCACAGGTCAGTCGTGATCGTTGAGGCGCTGGCGGATAAGCTGGATTCTGATATAGTAACTGTTAGGAAAAGGCACAGGGATATGCAAAAATCCTGAAGGAACCGGCATGATGGCCGAAAAAGTGTTTTGAGAGGATTTTTTTAGAAAAAAAGGTCCGCGCGCGGCTGATTGTTAACGACGGCTTCCCGGGGGCAACGCACGGCAAGGTCAATACGACCGTGAGAAAAATCGCTGTCAGCAGGGTCTAAAAATTCTGAGAGTTCCTCCTGTGAGAAGCCCCTTTAATAATTGGAGTTTTCCACCTAAAGACGCTTCTTCAGCAATTTAAAATTTACGGTCCGGAGTGTGAAATGGTTGGGGCGATAATAATAACGCACGGAAGTCTCGCGGGAAGTCTCCTCGAAGTGGCGGAGTCGATAGCCGGCAGGATGGAGAACGTTAAGATCGTGTCGATAAAGAATTCTGATACGACAGAGAGTATAAGAAATACGCTTGCTTCGTTTGTAAAGGAAGTGAACCGCGGCAAAGGGGTTGTTATTTTTACGGATATGTTCGGCGGCACGCCCTCCAATATCGCGCTGTCGATGCTGGAAGTGGGTAAGGTTGAGATTTTAACGGGTGTGAACCTCCCAATAATTCTCAAATTTGTAAACTACAGGGCCGATAAACAGCTTAAGGAACTCGCGTTGCTCCTGAAGGAATACGGACAGAAAAGCATTGTGCTTGCCGGAGACATGCTTAAGGAGACTAAATAATTAATCCGGGAAACCTGAAAATGCATAGCTCATCACCCTGCCCGCAGAAAAGCTCTGCGGTAAGAGCGAATAGAATTTTTAAAGTCCTACGCGAGACGCTTCTCCTTGACAGGCGCCCCATGAAGGACTCTGAAAAAGGGCTATGATAGTCGTCGCTCTTTTTTAGGCGTCACATGAAGGATATTTTTAACGTCCTTCGCGAAACGCCGCTTATTTTCAGGTTCTCCATAAAGGACTCTGGAAAAACTTACATTTTGAAGATTAAGCGCGGCTTGCCGCGCTTAATCTTCAAAAGAAAATACCTTTCCGCCGATCCTATGATTATTCTTGTACGAGTTGATGACCGTTTGCTCCACGGCCAGATTGTATGCGCCTGGGTCCCTTTTATCAAGGCCGATGCCCTTATCGTCGCTTCCGACGAGGCGGCCGGCGACAGCATGGCGAGTGAAATTATGTCTTCCTGCGGATATAAGGGCCTCAATGTTACGGTAAAGAGTATCGAAGATGTGGAAAAAGATACAGCCGTGGGCATGAACAACCGCTCGAGGGCGATTCTCATCGTAGGCGATCTCAAGGACGCCATGAAAATTTATGATTCGGGAACGCGGTTTTCTTCGTTGAATATCGGGAATATCCATCACGAGGAAAACGGCAGGATGGTCAGCCCCTCGGTTATAGTCAATAAAGAGGATGACGAGATTATAGAGAGGTTTGCGGATTTAGGCGTAAGGATCGATATACGCGACGTGCCGACAAGCGCTGGGACGGTTTATGTAAGGAGGAAAAGATGATCGGGAATATGCTGCTCCGTTCCGTAACCCTGTCTCTCGCCGGCGGCGCCCTTGCCCTGGACAGAACCGCGGCCTTCCAGATAATGGTATCAAGGCCGATAGTTACGGGCCCGGTAATAGGATTTATCATGGGGAACCCCATGCTGGGCCTTGCTGTAGGCGTAATTCTGGAGATTCTTTTTATAGGAGACCTCCCGGTCGGGAGTCACATTCCCGTGCATGAGACTGATCTTACGGTGATAATTACCGCCTTGATAACGGTTGCACTTGAGGCTTTGAGCGCGCGGGGTATCCATAATACCGGGCGGTCATGGTTTTTCGGGGCGACGCTTCTTATCCCGCCGGTTTTACTTCTGACGATGCCCGTGAACAAGGTCTATGAGAAAGCTGACGAGCTAACAAGAAAATTTAACGCGAGGTTTTTTAATTTTGCGGCACGTTCCCTTGAAAACGGGCTTCCCGTGGATCTCATGCTGGAAAACATGAAAGGGCTGGTCCTGTTTTTCACGGCCAACGCGCTTACGCTTTTTATTACCATTTTCCCTCTTATGGTAGCCGCGTACTATATAGGTTCGGTCGTAACGTTACCGTTTTTCATGTATTCGGCTTTCGCGGGGTGCGTAATCCTCGGGGCCGCTTCTGTGTTAAATGCCGTTCATACTGAAAAGAGCGTTATTATCTTTTCAATCACCGGAGCCGGCGCCGCGCTTTTCTGGATAGTATGGGGATGATTAAAACCAGCTCCATGATAAAGGTCTTTCTCGGCTCTTTTTTCATACAGGCGTCCTGGAGTTTTGAAAAAATGCAGGGCCTTGGTTTCGCGGCCGCGATCTCCCCGGCCATTAAGGAGATGTTCAAGGGGGCGGAAAGCGCTTCGGCGGCGAAGAGGCACCTTGCCTTTTATAACGCCCATCCGTATATGGCGTCCCCGGTCCTGGGCGCGGCGATAAGGCTGGAGGAGAAGGGTAAGGCCGGAGAACGCGAGCCTGCGGCGAGCGTTAGGTTTAAGACAATGGTGATGGGCCCTTACGGAGCGCTCGGGGATTCGTTTTTCTGGGGGGCGGTTCGTCCGCTCGCTTCACTCCTTGGGGTTCTGACGGCGGCGCTCTGGGGCCTCTGGGGCCCTCTTGTATTTCTCGCCGTTTATAATGTTTTTCACCTCTGGATGAGGTGGAGAGGCCTTGTTAAAGGCTACGAACTCGGCGAGGGCGTGGTCGGGTACATTAAATCACTGGAGCTTCCGAAATGGTCGATAAGGCTAAAGAATATTACCGCGGTTGTTTTAGGGATATATTTCGCGCTCGCCGCGATAAATTTAACGCGGCCGGTTGTCGCCGTGAGAGGTTTAACATATGTTTCCGTCTGGACCTTTGCGGGGGCCGTTCTGATGTTTGCCGCGGCCATTTTTTTAAATATGCTTTTTAAAAAAGGGGCCACCGTCGCCAGGCTAATTTACCTTGTGGTGCCCTCTTTAATCTTATACGGAATAATAGCGGGCTGACGACATATAGTTCATTAATAAACAGAAAGAGGTAGAGGGAAGATGCAGGAACCGGTAACAAAGAAGTTCATCATCAAAAATAAATTGGGCCTCCACGCGCGTGCGGCGTCCCAATTCGTGCGGATAGCCAATGCGTACAATTCCGATATCATTGTTCAGAAGAATTCTCAGGAGGTTAACGGAAAAAGCATCATGGGTATCCTTATACTTGCCGCCGCGAAGGGGGCGGAGATTACCGTAAAGGCCGTGGGAAGTGACGCGACCCAGGCGGTAGATGCCCTCGGAGAGCTCATAAACGCAGGGTTTGGAGAGGAAGATTGATGTCTGATTCAAAGAAACAGGTAATACTCATGAAAGGCATAGGCGTTTCCTCCGGGATCGTCATCGGGAAAGCCTATCTTCTTGAGAGAAGGGCCGTTGAGCCGGCGCACTACTGCTATATCGACAAGGCGGATGCGGAAAAGGAGATCGAAAGGTTTAAAAACGCCTTAAAAGAGTCGAGAGAGCAGCTCACGCGCATAAAAAAGAAGATGGAGGAGGATAAACGCGGCAAAGAGCATATCCGTATCATAGACGCGCATCTGATGATACTTAAAGACCATATGCTCATAAACGATACGATAAAGATTATAAGGGAAGAGAAGATCAACTCGGAGTGGGCGCTTAAGAACGTGTTGAAGGCCCTTATGGAATACTTTAATAAGATAGATGACGAGTACCTCAGGGAAAGGAGCACGGATGTAGAGCATATCTTTAACAGGGTCCTCATAAACCTGATGGGCAGGAAGCACGAGACCATCTCCGAGATAAAGGAGCCTTCGATAGTAGTCGCCCATGACCTTGCGCCTACCGATACGGCCCAGATGGTCAAGGGGATGGTACTGGGGTTCTTAACGGATGTTGGTGGTATAACATCCCATACGGCGATAATGTCGAGGTCACTGGAGATCCCCGCGATCATGGGCCTTGAGACTATAACCCGTAAGGTTGAAACCAATGATACCTTGATCGTGGACGGGACCACGGGCACCGTCATAATAAATCCGTCAGAGAGCGTAATAGACGTCTATAAAAAAAGGATTGAAAGGTATAAGGACTACGGAAGAGCGCTTCTCCATTACAGGGACCTCCCCTCCGAGACAACCGACGGCCGGAGGGTAAGGCTCATGGGCAATATGGAGATGATCGAAGAGATAGATTCGCTCCGCGACCACGGGGCGGAAGGCATAGGGCTCTACAGGACTGAATTCCTCTATTTAAACCGGAAAGATCTCCCCACCGAGGAAGAACACCTGAAGGCGTACAAACAGGTCGTAAAAAGGATGTCTCCGAATCCGGTCATAATAAGGACTCTCGATATAGGCGGAGACAAGTCTTTTACGCACGCGGATCTTGCCGATGAGACGAACCCCGCCATGGGTTTAAGGGCCATAAGGTTCTGTCTTAAAAATACCGATATATTTAAAGTCCAGTTAAGAGGAATACTCCGCGCGAGCGCCAACGGAAAAATAAAGGTCATGTTCCCGATGATCTCGGGTATAGACGAGATCAGGCTCGCCAAGGCCCTTCTTGAAGACGCCAAGGCGGAACTTAAGGCCGAAGGCAAACCCTTTGACCCCGGGATAGAGGTCGGGGTAATGATAGAGGTGCCTTCGGCGGCGATCATCGCCGACCTTATCGTAAAGGAAGTCGACTTTATATCAATCGGCACAAACGACCTCCTTCAGTATTCCCTCGCCATAGACAGGGTAAACGAGCACGTGGCTTACCTCTACGAACCTTTTCATCCCGCGGTCTTGAGGATCATAAAAACCGTCGCCGATGCCGCGAACAAGGCAGGGGTCAGTGTCGGCGTCTGCGGCGAGATGGCCGGAGAGCCCGAGTACGCCCTCATCCTTCTCGGTTTCGGCCTTAATAATCTGAGCATGAACGCCTTTTCCATATTAAGGGTAAAGAGGCTCATAAGGTCGGTAAGCTACGCGGAAGCAAAAAAAATATGCAAGACTATTCTTGGATTCGCCACCGCAAAGGATGTCGAATCCTTTATAAGCTCGAAGATGCCGGAATTATACAAGGAAGAGTTCTTGCTCTGATTTGCCGTTCCGTGGACGTAAAAAAAATAAAAAATTATTTGACAATTCAAACGAAAGACTAAATAATATAAAATTCTTTTAGAGCCTTATCTTAAAAAGGAGGGGGAATAATGGGAATGAGGGAGTATCTATTCACATCGGAATCTGTAACGGAAGGTCATCCCGATAAGGTGGCGGACCAGATCTCGGACGCCGTACTCGATGCCCTTTTGAAAGAGGACCCGAAGAGCAGAGTCGCCTGTGAAACGCTCGTAACGACGGGGCTTGCGCTCATAGCCGGCGAGATAACCACAAAAGCGAATATAAATTACCAGGACGTGGTAAGAGAGACTATCAGGGATATAGGTTATACTGACGCGTCGATGGGTTTTGACTACCGCACATGCGCCGTCATGGTGGCGCTGGACAGGCAATCTCCGGATATAGCGATGGGGGTGGATAGCTCGGAAGCGAAGGAGCAGGGGGCTGGGGATCAGGGGCTTATGTTCGGATACGCCTGCGACCATACGCAAGAGCTTATGCCTATGCCGATATCCCTCGCTCACGGGATAACCCGGAGGCTCGCGGAGGTCAGGAAAAAGGGTATACTCAAGTTCGTAAGGCCTGACGGCAAGAGCCAGGTAACCGTAAAGTATGAAAATGGCCGGCCAAAAGCCGTTGATACCGTTGTGGTCTCCACGCAGCATGCGCCGGATGTCGAACAAAAGGCCTTGAGGGAGGCTATTATCGAAGAGGTAGTTAAGAAAGTTATACCCGCCAATCTCATTTCTCCTAAGATAAAATATCATATTAACCCTACCGGGAAATTCGTCGTGGGAGGACCTCACGGGGATTGCGGCCTTACGGGGAGAAAGATTATCGTTGATACTTACGGCGGCCATGGAAGCCACGGGGGCGGGGCGTTTTCCGGAAAAGACCCCTCAAAGGTCGATAGAAGCGCTTCATATCTCGCGAGGTATATCGCTAAAAATGTGGTGGCGGCCGGTCTTGCGACGGAGTGCGAAGTCCAGCTCGCTTACGCCATAGGTGTGGCGGACCCTGTCTCCGTAATGGTCGATACGTTCGGCACGGAAAAGATACCGCCGGAAAAGATAGAGGACCTCATTAAAAAGAACTTCCGCATGAAGCCCGCTGAACTCATCAAGGACCTCCATCTCCTGCGGCCTATCTATAAGAATACCGCGGCATACGGGCATTTCGGGAGGACCGGCGACGGGTTCAGGTGGGAGATGACCGATAAGGCTCAGGCGTTAAAGGCGGCTGCCGGACTCTAAAAGAATTTTCCGCGCAGCAAGCGGGGTAAGCGAGCGCTATGTGTTTTCAAGCAGCGGGCCGCGGACTTCGAAGAAAATAATAAAAGGGGGAAAGATGGAATATCATATCAAAGATATCGGGTTGAGCGCCAGGGGCAGGCACAGGATCGAGTGGGCAGAGAAGGATATGCCTGTTTTAAGGCGCGTTAAAGCTAATTTCTCAAGGCACAGGCCGCTTAAGGCAGTAAGGATCGCGGCCTGCCTTCATGTCACAACAGAGACCGCCAATCTGGTTATAGCCCTCAAGGCAGGCGGCGCCGATGTCACGGTATGCGCATCAAACCCTTTAAGCACCCAGGACGACGTGGCCGCTTCTCTTGTAAAGGACCATAAGATCCCGGTTTTCGCGATAAAAGGCGAGGATAACAGGACTTATTATAAACACATAAGCGCCGCGCTCGACACAAAGCCCAATATCACAATGGATGACGGCGCCGATCTCGTCTCAAACATCCATACCGCGAGAAAGAACCTCATCCCATTCGTTATAGGCTCTACGGAGGAGACGACAACAGGGGTCATAAGGCTTAAGAGCATGGCGGCGAATAAGATACTGAAATTCCCCGTAATCGCGGTTAATGACGCCTCAACCAAGCATCTCTTTGACAACAGGTACGGGACCGGACAATCCACCCTTGACGGGATACTGCGCGCCACGAACAGGCTCTTCGCGGGATCCACTTTTGTGGTCTGCGGCTACGGCTGGTGCGGCAAGGGTGTAGCCATGAGGGCGAAAGGGATGGGCTCCAATGTCGTCGTCACGGAAATAGACCCTCTGAAAGCGCTTGAGGCCGTTATGGACGGTTTCAGGGTCATGCCTATCGCCGACGCCGCAAGGATAGGCGACATATTCTGTACTGTGACCGGCAATCTTAACGTGATAAGAAAGGAACACTTCCTCCGCATGAAAGACGGGGCGCTCGTTTCCAACTCCGGGCATTTTAATGTGGAACTCGATTTAGTGGGACTTAAAGGCATAAGCAAAGGCAAAAGGACCGTAAGGGACTTTGTTGAGGAATATACCCTTAGAAACGGCCGAAAGGTCTGCGTACTCGGCGAGGGAAGGCTTATTAACCTCGCGTCTGCTGAAGGACATCCCGCGAGCGTTATGGATATGAGTTTCGCAAATCAGGCCCTTGCGGCAGATTTCCTGGTAAAAAAAGGTAAAACCCTTAATAATCAGGTATATACAGTCCCACAGGAGATCGATAAAGAGATAGCAAGGTTGAAGTTGGCTTCTCTGGGCATGAAAATCGATATCTTGACGGCTGAGCAGAGAAAATATCTGTCTTCATGGGAAATGGGCACATAGGTAATTTTCTTGCCGGTAACGGCGCGCTTAAAGGCGGGGTCAGCTTTGACCCCGCCTTTTTCTTGGAAAATAAAAAAAAGAAGTTGCAAGTATTTGATATGCCTTGATTTTTATCCTATTGAAGATCTTATTAAAAATCTTTACTTACGGCGGCCATTATGTTAGAGATATAGTAACTAATTTTGCGGTTCCGGGCTATTTACATCGGTATATTTTTAGGAAGGTTAGCGTCAAAATAATTTTTTTAACAGCCCTCCATGGGTCTTAAGGCAAACCGTGGTTCGGACCTATATGGCAAGAATAGCTATTTTAACTGGAGGAGATAGAAGTTATCTCGCTTGGTAAAGTAGGGGATCTCCCGGATAAACGCGGGTTTTGAGCTCCGAGCGGCCTTAACTTTCAAATAACGAAACCCTTCAGGAATCGTTTCTCTTAGAGATCATCCATTCAATATAAAAGATGTTGGAAAAAACAAAAATTGCGTCTTATATGTCTGGTATTGGGAAAATAAGGCGTATATGTATGCGTTTTAATTCCGGCATTAAATCCGATAGCGCCCAGGGCGTCCCTGCTCCTATTGCGCTCGCCCGGTCCTCTCGGAAGGATACAACGTGGCAAATAGAGACGTAAAAAAAGAGCGTTTAAAGGAATTTCTCGCCGAGGCCGAAGATATCCTCAATTCCATGGGTAAGGGCCTCCTTAAGCTTGGTAAGGGCATTAAGGCGGGTATAATAGATCCTGCGGTCCTGAACAGCATATTCCGTTCCGCGCATACCATGAAGGGCATGTCAGGGGTTTTCGATTTCACTGAGATGACGACCCTCAGCCATTCTCTTGAGGATACCCTTGATCTATTGAGAATGGGCAGGATCCTTTTAACGGACGAGGTCCTGGACTGCGTCATGTCAGCCCACGAGCTTCTCGTAAGGATAGTGGCTTCGAGGGGTGGAAATGATTTTACTGAGGAAATCGAAAACATAAAGGGCAGACTCGGCAAGAGCTGCCAGGTAAAAAAGGCTAAAATAAAAGAGGAGATCGATAAAGAACTCCTCTCGGTTCTTACAGAGTATGAAGAGCACAGGTTCAGGGAGAACCTGAGAGAGGGCAGGAACGTCTTTATGGTAAACGCGGGTTTTCCAATCACGAACTTTGATAAAGGTTATGTCGCGCTTACCGAGCTTCTTAAGACCGAATCCGAAGTGATAGCGACGCTGCCGTCTTCGAGATCAAGCCGCGAGTTGCTTTTTTTTGATCTGCTTACAGGCACGGTCAGGGATAAGGATTTTATCCTTAAACTTGTTAAAGATTCAGCCGAGGCTGACATAAAGGTAATTTCAGAAGCCGCCGCCAGACCCAATGATTCCAGGCCAGAACCCGCGCCTGAGATCATAAAGACAAAGGACCGCCGCCCCGCCCCGCCTCCCGGAGTGACCTTGCGCAGGGTAGGCAATACCGTCAGGGTAAATATAAGCAAGCTCGAAAACATAATGAATATCGTAAGCGAACTGGGCATTTTAAAAAACAGCATTACCTCGCTGAGCGCTGAACTTAAAAACCATGCTGAATTCTCGGCTTTCGGCGTTCAACTCTCAAGGACCGAGAGGCTCCTGGACAGGAAATTGAGCGAGCTGAGGGACAGCGTCCTTGATGTGAGAATGGTGCCGATAGGGCAGCTCTTCTCCAGGTTCGAGACTTTTATAGATAAGCTCTCCAGGGAGACCAATAAAGAGATCAGGATGGCCACGTACGGAGATGAAACCGAACTTGACAAGCTGATTATCGAAGAGATAGCGGACCCGCTGATGCATATTATAAGAAATGTCGTAGACCACGGCATAGAGCCCTTCGCCGTGAGAGACGCCCTTGGCAAACCCCGCTCAGGCACAATTACCTTGAGCGCGTACCAGAAGGGCAACCACGTCGTTGTCGAGGTAAAGGATGACGGCGCTGGAATTGACGAGGATTTTGTAAAAGAAAAGGCCGTCGAAAAGGGCATTGTCGCAAGGGATTACGTTAAAGAATTGTCGAGGCAGGAAACGCTTGAACTTTTGTTTATGCCGGGGTTCTCTACAAGGGACGCGGTCAGTGAAATATCCGGCAGGGGCGTGGGGATGGATGTCGTAAAAGAGAACATTACAAGGCTCTCCGGCGTCATAGATATCGAGACCGTAAAAGGCAAGGGCACAAGGTTTATACTCACGATCCCGATAACGCTCGCGATAATACAGGCCCTTATCGTGGAGGATGCAGGGGAACGCTACGCGGTGCCTTTGAACTCGGTCATGGAGATTATTGAGTTAACCCCTGGCTCCCATAATTGTCTTGACTCCGATAACTGCCGGGAGGCTATAACAGTAAACGATAGAAGTGTGCCCGCCGTGCGGCTTTCAAAATTTTTCGGAAAAGAACCGCAGGATAACAATGGCGTCTCCTATGGGATTATAGCGGGACTCGCCGAACACAGGCTCTGCATAACCGTGGAACGTCTTGTCGAGGAACTGGACGTCGTTATAAAGCCGCTATCAAAGATGCTCAAGGTTCCAGGGATAGCGGGGGCTACTGATATGGGTGATAAAGGCACAATGCTTGTAGTCGATGTTACCGGGATTCTGGATGAGACCTTGATGGAAAGAAAGTCTCTCTTAAAGGCCTGACAGCCAACTCTTTAAGAACTCCGTCCTTCTAAATGGACAAAGATGTTTGAAAAAAAGACGGGTAAAACGCACGGTGAGGAAATTATTGAGGCGGTTAAAGAGACCATCGCGCCTGCCGATGACAATCATACCGGGGGTCTTGAGAAAACATCGAACAATGAAAAGCTTCAGATAGTATCTTTCTTTCTTGATACCTTTGAGTATGCGCTCGAAGTCACGGATGCGGTAGAGGTTTTAAAACCGGCCCCCCTTACGGCGGTACCCCGGACCCCGGACTTTATAAAAGGCATACTTTCCGTAAGGGGCGAGGTGGTGCCTGTCATAGACCTTAAAAAAAGGCTGGGCAGAGGGTTTTCCGGCGATAATAAAGGCAGGATATTAATAACCGCTATCCACGACCTGAAGGCAGGTTTTATTGTAGACAGAATGTCAGGTATCCAGGAGATTCCTGTTAATTCCGTAGACAGTGCTATAGAATTTGAATCGACGCTTCCCTGGTCTTTTTTGAAGGGGATTATACGCTTAAAGAACAGGAACATAGGCCTCCTTGACCTCGGCAGGCTTATTGATTTATCGGTTGCGTAGAGTTATGGATAAGTCAGGATCAAAAAAATGCCGATAAATATCCCTGATATACGCCGTGAACGCACCCTGGAAAAACCGGACGCTCTTTGAAGGGGACGGCGGGGAAGCAGTTCTTACCCGGCGTTATCGCCGCAGGGGCTTCAACGGGCGGCCCGGCCGCGATATCAGCTCTTGTTAAAACTCTCCCCAGGGATTTTCATCCGGCCCTTCTGGTCTCCATGCATATGCCGCGGTGGTTGACAGCGCCTTTTGTGGAGAGGTTGCGGTCTGAATCAGATATATCCGTTAAGATCGCTGAAAACGGTTGTAAGGTGAAAAATGGTTGCGTACTTGTTGCGCCAGGCGGATATCACGTGTCTTTCATCAGGGAAGGGGATTAGGTTTACGTGAGGCTAATCCAGTGTGGAACGGAGGATCTCTACTCGCCTTCAATCGACCTTATGCCGGCGACCTTATGCCGGGTTCAGCCGCTGAGGTATGGGGCGAGAGGCTTCCGGGCATAATAATGACCGGTATGGGAAGCGACGGTAAAGAGGGTGTTATAGATGTCAAGAATAAAGGCGGTTATGTTATGGCGGAGTACAGGGAGAGTTCCGCCATTTTCAGCACGCCGTACGCCGCCATTTCTACGGGCAAGGTTGATGAGGTGCTTTCGGTCAAGGACATAGGCGACCGGATCAGGAGATGGGTGGCATAAAACCCTTGAAAGCTTTAATGTATCTGTGATAAGTTTACATGTCGGTTTATCGTTCATGGAGGTTAAATTGAGAAACGAGGGAATTTGCAAAAAAAGCGTCACGGCCTTGATGAAGCTCCTGTTGTCAACGTCATTAATAATGATCGTTTTTACTTTTACCGGATGCAGCGTAACAAATATGGAGATACAGGGGCAGAGGGACCCGAAGGAACTTTACGACAGGGGAGTGAAAGCTTATCTTGAGCAGAAATACGAGGAAGCCGAGAAGAATTTCAAGGCATTGATTGAAAACCATCCTTTAAGCCCTTATTCGCTGGAAGCCGAACTCATGCTCGGAGACATCTGCTACACAACCGATAAATATGATGACGCGAGCTCATATTATACCAATTTTGTGGCTCTGCATCCTACGCACCCCAGGGCGCCCTATGCTCTCTTCCAGAAGGGTATGAGCCATTTCAAGGATGTTTTGAGCGTCGATAGAGACCAGACCGCTACAAGGAAGGCCCTTTTCGTATTTCAAGACCTCGTTTCCGCGTATCCTGACTCGCCGTATCGTGACAGAGCGAAGGAACTCATCGGCTTCTTGAGAAGGCGGCTTGCCGAGAGAGAGTTTTATGTGGCCGATTTTTATTTCAAAAGCAAAAACTATAAAGGGGCTCTTTCAAGGTTCAGGGATATTTTGAAGAATTATCCGGAAGTAGGGCTGGCGGACAAGACCCTTTATTATATCGGTATCTCCTATGCGAAACTCGGTGAAAAGGGGCTTGCCAGAGATACCTTTTCGGATCTCATTAGCAAATTCCCTGACAGTCCTTTCGTAAAAGACGCCCGGGGTCAGCTCCAGGAGGGTTAGTCCCTGAGGTAAATAAATCTGAAGCGGCGGCGGTCAAAAAGGTAACTGATGGATAAAGGCTGGCAGCATTACTACGACCTGGGAAAAAAGGCGTTTGAAGAAGAGAAGTACGACCTGGCGCTGCAGTACCTCGAGAAGGTAGCCCTGGAAAAGAATAACTTCGCCGATGTGTTTAATATGCTCGGCCTGATGTATTATGCCGCTTCAAGATTTGAGGATGCCATAGACTCCTTCCGGAAAGCCCTCGAGATTAACCCCAATTACACCGAAGCCTCTTTGAACCTCGCGGTCATATACAACGAGCTTGGACGGTTTGACAAATCAAGAGAAATGTACGCGATGGCCAGGGAGGTGAGGAGAGAGTCCAGGACTTACCTTGACCCCTACGTAAGAGGCAAGCTCGCCAACATGCATTATGGCCTTGGGACGATTTACAAGGACCTCGGGTTTTATCCTGAGGCCGCGGATGAATTTAAAAAAGCCCTGACCTTAAGACCCGAATTCGCCGACATAAGGACTGACCTGGGCGTAGCGTACAGGGATATGAGCGATTATGAAAACGCGATAAGGGAATTGGAAGAGGCCGTCAAGCAAAACCCTGATTACCCTTCATCAAGGGTTCAGCTCGGGTTAACCTATTATTCGATGGGGCAGGTTGAGAAGGCAAAAACCGAATGGCTTAAAGTCCTCAGGAAAGACCCCGCGGATAAGATGGCCCGGATGTATATGAACCTGCTTTTAACGGCAAAATAGCGGACTTTACTTTCCCGAGGCTATTTCTTCTATTGTCCTGAAGGCCTGTTCAATAGCCTCATCGATCTTCTCGACGTCATTTCCTCCGGCCTGGGCCATATCTTCCCTGCCGCCGCCTTTGCCCCCCACAACAGTGGCCAGCCTTTTAATTATCTCGCCGGCGCTGAACCTTTTTGTAAGGTCTTTTGTCACGGCCGCGAGAAGGATGGCCTTGCTGTCCTGGCGGCTTCCGAGGACTACTATCCCTGAACCAAGCCTGGCCCTTAGCGTATCGGCTGTTTCACGGAGGTCTTTCGGGTCCCCTGTAGTGACCTTTACGGCGAGAACATTAACGTCATTTATCCTGCGTACCGTCTCAAGTAGTTTTTCCACGGAAACGGCCTTGCTTTTCCCTTTGAGCTTTTCTATTTCCTTTTCAAGTTCCTTCTGCCGCTCCAGGAGTTTAATTATCTTATCTGGTACTTCGAGCCTGGAGGCCTTGAGGATATGGGCGCTTTGCTTCAAGGCAGTATCGGCCTTTGCGGTAACGTCGAGCGCGCCTTCGCCCGTGACGGCTTCGATCCTTCTTACGCCGGAAGCTACAGACCCTTCGGAGGTTATCTTTATAAGCCCGATATCTCCGGTCCTGGTGACGTGGGTTCCGCCGCAAAGCTCGGCGCTTACCCCTTCAATACTGACCATGCGCACGGTTTCTCCGTATTTTTCGTCGAAAAAGGCCATCGCCCCTTTTTCGATAGCCTCTTTATACGGAACCACCTCTGTTTTAACTTCTATATTCGCCATGACGACACTGTTAATATCTTCCTCGATTTCTTTAATCGTTTTATCGTTTAACGCCTCGAAGTGGTTAAAGTCAAAGCGGAACCCTTTGGGGGTTACAAGGGAACCCGCCTGTCTAACGTGACTTCCTACGGTTTTCCTCAGCGCGGAATGCAGTATGTGCGTTGCGGTATGGTTCCGGCGCGTAGCCTTTCTTTTCTCGATATCAGGGACGAGCTCCGCCATATCCTCAACGGAAATCGAGCCCTCGGCAACGGTAGAGTAATGGACGATAAGATTGTTAAGAGGCCTCTTCGTGTCATGCACTTTGACGCTAAAACCCTTGCCTACGATTATCCCTGCATCGCCAACCTGGCCGCCGGATTCTCCATAAAAAGGCGTCTCTTCGGTTATTATCTCGATCTTATCCCCCACGAAGGCGCTGTCCACGCTGACCCCGTCCTTTATAAGGCATAACACCTTTGAGGATACCGCTTCCATGTGATAGCCGACAAACTGGGAACTCAAGCCCGCGTTTGAGAGCTTCCTGTACAGTTCCTGTGTTGACGCCGTACCCTGGATGCCTTTCCACGCAAGCCTTGCCTTCTTCCTCTGCTCATCCATAAACCTGGAGAAGCCTTCCTCATCAACGGAAAACCCTTCTTTTCTTACGATATCAGCCGTAAGGTCAAGTGGAAAACCGTAGGTGTCGTAGAGTTTAAAGGCTACGTCTCCGGGAATAACGGCGGCTTTACGTCCCTTTAGCGAATTTATCTCCTCATCAAGCATGTTGAGCCCGCGCTCGAGCGTTTCAAAGAACCTCTCTTCCTCACCTATGGTAGCCCGTTCGACAAGGTCTTTCGCCCTCAGGGCCTCAGGATAGACAGAGGAGAGGAGTTCAATGACTTTACTATTCAACTTGTGGATAAACGGCTCCTTAAGCCCGAGGAACCTCCCATGCCTTGCGGCCCTCCTTATGATCCTGCGGAGCACGTAACCCCTGCCTTCATTGCTCGGCAGAACGCCATCAGCGATAATAAACGTTATCGCCCTCGAGTGGTCGGCTACGGCCCTTATTGAGACGTCATCATCGTGGTTGATCCCGTATTTTTTAGAGGATAGTTTCTCAATCCTCTCTATGAGGGGCGTGAAAAGGTCGCTGTCATAGTTTGTTTTTTTCCCCTGCACGACAGCCGCCAGACGCTCAAGCCCCATGCCTGTGTCTATGCTCGGCCTGGGAAGCGGCTCAAGCTCTCCCCTCAAATTGCGGTTGTACTGCATAAATACCAGGTTCCAGAGTTCAAGGAACCTGTCGCAGTCGCAGCCTACCCTGCAATCTGGCCTGCCGCATCCCACATCCTCACCCTGGTCTATTATGATCTCTGAACAGGGTCCGCACGGTCCAGTATCTCCCATCGACCAGAAGTTGTCTTTCTCCCCCATCCGGACGATCCTCTCCGGAGGTAGCCCGCTCGTCTTTTTCCAGACCTCGGCGGCCTCGTCGTCGGTCTCGAAGACTGTTACCCAGAGCTTTGCGGAGGGGAGCTTCATATGGTTTACCAGGAAGTCCCAGGCATATCGTATCGCGTCTTCCTTGAAGTAATCGCCGAAGGAGAAGTTTCCGAGCATCTCGAAGAACGTATGATGCCGTGCCGTCCTGCCGACGTTCTCAAGATCATTGTGTTTGCCGCCGGCCCTCACGCACCTCTGGCATGTCGCGGCCCTTACGTACTCACGGGTCTCTTCGAGAAGAAATACACCCTTAAACTGGACCATCCCAGCGTTTGTAAAAAGGAGCGTTGTGTCGCCCTTGGGCACAAGGCTTGAGGAAGGCACGACGGTATGATTGTTCTTCGCGAAATACTCAAGAAACAGGCTTCTTATCTCGTTTGATTTCATTTTTTTCGATATGTTTATTTTAAGCTATTCTTCCGCTTCAAACCTGTTCTTTGATCCGTCCAGAGTATTTATTATAACATATGTAGGGAAGCCCAGTCCCTTAAGAAATCTGAAGGCCTTTTCGGATTCGATCCTTCCGAGGGGAGGGGAGAGCCCCTTTTTTCTTACCCACTTCCTGAAGGCCTTCCCGGCGGTCTCTGCCATGGAATCGTTCGAGGCGTCGTATGAAGCGATGACTCTCTGGATTATCTCCTTCGCAATCCCCTTTGACGAGAGATCAAAGGCGATCTTGGCCGGCCCCCAGTTCTTATTGCGTATCCTTGAGCTTGCGAGCAATTCCGCAAACCTTTCATCGTTCAAATAACCTGCCTTAAGAAGATAATCGACCGCTTTATTTATCTCGGAACTTCCGAAATTCTTCTCCTTAAGTCTTTCCCTGACTTCCGAGATGCTTCGTTCTCTGTATGAAAGGTACTTTAACGCTACTGTTAAGACGTCTTTCGCGTTATCGGATTTACGCGTCATTCTCGGTCCTTTATCATGACAGGCACCGGTTTATTAACAGGCTGCTGAAAAACACCGTTTTGAGGGAAACTTGCTGCTTTATAACTAAAGCGCTTTTAGTTTTTTATTTTTTAAATGCAACAAGCCCGGTTTACGCGCGCTTAAAAACTCCCCGGAGACCCTTCAAAGACATTTAAAGTTCCCGTTAAAATCCCTGTTAATCATCAGGGTTTTCTACGGGAAGAACTCTGAAAGTTTTGGAGAGAGTTTGAGGTTGCGGAAAGCAATTGAAGCTCCCGGCGGCAAGCCGCGCTTAATCTTCCGAATGTAAGTTTTTTCAGAGTCCTTTAGGGAGAACCTGAAAATAAGCGGTGTTTCGCGAAGGACTTTTTCAGAGTCCTTCATGGGGTTCCTAAAAATCAACGGCGTCTCGCGAAGGACTTTAAAAATTCCGTTCGCTCTCACCGCAGAGCTTTTCTTCGGGCAGGGTGACGCGCTACGCATTTTCACTCTCAGACCGCTTGACCCTGTCATGCGTTGTCACCGGGAAACCATGCAAACGGTCAGCCGCGGCGCCTTTTTACAAAAAAAGACGCTCTCAAAACAACTTTTTCACGCGACCTCTGAAAGATTAAAATATTAAAAACGCTCTATGTCCTGAGCCGGGGTTCGGGCGCCTTCTTTTTCATCTTTTTCGAAGTCTTTCCAGCCCATATCGCTCGTACCTGTTATGCCTTTCACCTTTAAAGCGAAATCAGCCGGGTTACTCGCCTGTTTTAAGGCCTCGTCATAAGAGATTAAGCCTCTATTAAGGAGCGAGAGTATCGACTGGTCAAAGGACTGCATGCCGTAAGTCGTATACCCTTTGGAAATAGCGTCCGCGATATCCTTTGTCTTTTCCTTGTCTTCGATGCATTCCCTTATCCTCGACGTGGTTACCATTATTTCGACGGCGGGGACCCTGCCTTTTCCGTCTTTGGTGGGCAGCAATCTCTGGGAGATTATGGCCTTTATAACTCCGGCAAGCTGGATCCTCACCTGCTTCTGCTGATAGGGAGGGAAGACCGAGACGATCCTGTTGACGGTTTCCATCGCGTCTATGGTATGCAGCGTCGATAAGACCAGATGCCCGGTCTCGGCCGCGGTAAGCGCGATCTCTATAGTCTCAAGATCGCGCATTTCCCCTACAAGGATGATGTCGGGGTCCTGTCTGAGCGCGCCCCGGAGCGCCTCGGAGAAGGTCCGGGCGTCCGTGCCTATTTCCCTCTGATTTATTATGCAGCGCTTGTCCCTGTGGAGGAATTCTATCGGGTCTTCAACCGTTATTATATGATCGGACCTCCTGTTGTTTATCGAGTCTATCATCGTGGCGAGCGTTGTGGATTTTCCGCTGCCGGTAACCCCTGTCACGAGCACTAAGCCGCGGACCTCGTTAGAGATGATGTCAAGCACCTTCGGCAGGTTAAGCTCCTCCAGGTTCTGTATCTTCATCGGGATTACCCTGAAGACTACTCCGGTGGCGCCCCTCTGTTGAAATACGTTTACCCTGAACCTCCCGAGACCGGGGATACTGTAAGCCATATCGACCTGGTGCGCGCTCTTGAAGGTTTCTTTCTGGGCGTCGTTCATGATCCTCAAGGCTGTTCTCGCGACCTCGTCGGGGGCCAGCCTTTCGTGGTTTTTGATGGGAACAAGGCTGCCGTTTATGCGCAGAATCGGCGGAACCCCTGCCTTGAGATGGACATCCGAGGCCCTGCCCTTTATAGCGATGTTCAGTATGGAGCTTAAGTCGATTTCTGCCATGAGATCACTCCTCTACAGTCTTTATTCCGTAATGTTTGAGTATTTTCTTTTCTATTTCAAGGGCTACCTGCGGGTGCTCCTTCAGGAAATTACGCGCCGCTTCCTTGCCCTGTCCGAGCCGTTCCCCGTCATAGGAGAACCATGAGCCGCTCTTCTCAACGATATTGGCGTTCGCCCCCAGGTCAAGGATGTCCCCCTCTTTTGATATGCCTTCGCCAAAGAGTATGTCGAACTCCGCGTCCTTGAAAGGCGGGGCGAGCTTGTTTTTGACCACCTTGACCCTGATCCTGTTGCCTATTACCGCCTCCCCCTGTTTTATCTGGCCTATCTTCCTTATATCCAACCTCAGGGAAGCGTAGAACTTAAGGGCGTTACCGCCTGTGGTGGTTTCGGGGCTGCCGTACATTACGCCTATCTTGTGCCTTATCTGGTTTATGAATATAACGCAGGTTTTGCTTTTGCTTATCGTTGAGGTAAGTTTCCTTAACGCCTGGCTCATGAGGCGCGCCTGAAGCCCCATATGGGAGTCTCCCATATCGCCCTCAAGCTCGGCTCTCGGAACAAGCGCCGCCACTGAATCCACCACGATGAGATCAACCGCCCCGCTTCTTATAAGGACATCGGCTATCTCAAGGGCCTGCTCGCCGGTATCCGGCTGCGAAAGCAGAAGGTCATCGGTATTTACCGAAAGTTTCTTCGTGTACGCGAGATCGAGCGCGTGTTCCGCGTCTATAAAGGCTACCGTGCCGCCGGCCTTTTGAGCTTCCGCGGCTATGTGGAGCGCGAGGGTGGTCTTACCGGATGACTCGGGACCGAATATCTCCACGACCCGCCCCCGGGGAACCCCGCCGATGCCGAGCGCTATGTTAAGCGCGGGGGACCCTGTTGATATCGTCAGTACATCGGCAGGGACCCCGTCTTTGCCGAGCCTCATGATAGAACCTTTGCCAAATTGTTTTTCAATCTGGGTTATCGCGAGTTCTATCGCTTTTCCTTTGCTGGACGTTGATGCGGTAGAATTTGACATTTATCTGGACCTCCGTTCCTAATTAATACGTTATAATCTTTTAGCGTGATTTATGTCAAGTGTTTGGCGCAAGATTTACACGTTTAAGTACTGAATATTTCGCGCCTTTTGGGTTAAGTTCACTTTCAAAGAGAGCGAAGGAGTCTGTTTTGAAGACGATATCCGCCGCTTCCTTCAGCTCCATCGCGGCCTTGCCTGCCGCCCTGCCGGCATCACTCGATCTTATTCTGCACAACGTAAGGTGGGGTTGGAAAGGGCGGCCTTCTTTTTCAAAGCCGAGGCGGCAAAGCCTCTCTTCGATATTCCCATGCAGTTGCTTTAGCTCCATGCTCTCTTTTATCCCAACCCATATTACCCTTGGGCTTTTAAGTCCTGGAAACCCGCCGACGCCTCCGGCGGAGAGGTGAAAGGGTTCTATCCCTTCGGCGGCTTTTTTAAGTTCCCCGTAGATATCTTCGACCCTTGAGGGTTCGATCTCGCCGAGGAATTTAAGCGTAAGGTGGATATTTTCCGGCTTGGCCCAGGAGACACCGTCCTCTTTGCCGGCCTTTTTACTCAGCTCATCCCGGACGGCGCGGAGCATTTCAGTTACTGCATCCGGGAGCTCTATGGCTATAAACGCCCTCATCTTTAAGCCGTGGCCCTCTTATGCCGACTTTAGTTTTGTAACCCGCCGCCCCCGCCCCGCATGAGAAGCCCCGAAAGAACGGTAAGAGCCTCAACAGAGGCTCGCCTCTTTATGGATAGCCTGGTCCCCTTGAAAGAAAATTTCCTGACTATAATCTTTTTTCCCACTGAAACGCCTATAAAAACGGTGCCGACTGGTTTTTCAGGGCTCCCGCCGCCGGGGCCGGCTATGCCTGTTATGGAAATTCCGGCGTCGCTCTTAAGCTTCTTTCTTACCCCAACGGCCATCTCGACAGCCGTATGGCGCGATACCGCGCCCCAGGCCTTGAGCGTTTCCGCTCGAACTTCGAGGATTATTCTTTTTACGTCATTACTGTAAGCGACTACGCCTCCCAAGAAATATTCCGAGCTTCCCGGGACGTTAGTTATCATGTTCGACAGCATCCCGCCGCTGCAGGATTCGGCAACGGCAAGGGTCAAACCCCTTTTCTTAAGGATCTGCCCGATAAGAACCTCCGGGCCGGTTGAACCTCTGCCGGGTTTCTTCCCTGTATCTAATGTCGAAACCATATTATTATATGCGCGCCGATGTTAGCATACACGCCGGCGGCCACGTCATCCAAAACTATCCCGAGCCCCCCCTTGACTTTTCTATCTATAAGTCCGATTGGGCAGGGTTTCAGGATATCAAAAATCCTGAAAAGAATAAATACTAATATTACATTAAAAAAAGTGAAAGGAACAAGGAAGATCGATACAAGAAAACCGCATACTTCGTCACAAACAATGCTTTTTGGGTCTTTGCCGCCGAATATTTTAGCCGCCTCCCCGGCCAGAAATACTGAGGCTAAAAAAACCGCTACGATAGTAAGCGCCTGAAGATAAGGAGAAAAATTAAAAAAAGCGGCGAAAAAAGCGATTATTACGCCCCACAAAGTGCCAACGGTTCCGGGCATAGCCGGAAAGTACCCCGTGTATGTGGCGGTGGCAAGGAATATTATAATAGATTTTCTCATAAGCCCTTGGTTTTCAAAGATTCTTCATCCGGGGGAATTTTTTCTCAAACACACCGGGGGAAAGGCCAAAACCATACGACCCTGTCACCCCATCTTGTCTTCAATGAAATTTTAGCGAGAACCCCGGTCTTAAGCCATAAATATTGGGATTGAAGCAACGCATGACGCGAGGTAAGCGACGCATCTTACCCCAGGATGAACCTGCGCATCTTTACATTTATAATCATACCGGCGGCGATCATGGATGTAATAAAAAAGGAGCCGCCATAGCTTATGAAGGGGAGAGGGACCCCGACGACCGGCAATATCCCGGAGACCATGCCGAGGTTTATTATAACATGCCAGAAAAACATGGATGTTATGCCGAAGGCCAGGAGAAAACCGAACCTGTCTTTTGAGTTGTTTGCCGTATTGAGGCCGCTTAATACGAGGGCCATAAAGAGGGAAAGCACCACAAAAGAGCCGATAAGTCCCCATTCTTCGGCCAGGACCGCGAATACGAAGTCGGTATGGTGCTCGGGCAGGAACATGAGCTTACCCTGAGTGCCTTTTGTGAAGCCCTTGCCGAAAAATCCTCCTGAGCCGATAGCTATCTTGGATTGTATCAGGTGGTATCCTGTCCCGAGCGGGTCGGCGTCAGGGTCAAGGAAGCTTGAAAGCCTTGTCTTCTGGTATCCCTTGAGCGCCTTCCAGACAAACGGCGCCATTGCGGCGAATGCCGCAACAATACCCGTAAGCACCCAGGCGTTTACCTTGACAACAAGAACGACCGACCAGAATATCATCAACAGAATTATCGCGGTGCCGAGGTCCGGCTGTTTGGCTACGAGCAGGAACGGCGCTATCATGAAGAGGCCCGGGACCAGGAGGTCTTTAAAACGCATTCCTTTCTGGGGTATTGTCCTGGCGCTGAAGTATTTAGCGAGGATTACGATGAGGCCGAGTTTCGCGAGTTCCGAAGGCTGGAGCGAGAAAAACCCGAGGGGGATCCACCGCCTGGCCCCGGCGGTCGACCGGCCTACTATAAAGACCGCTATAAGAAGCGTAATGGAGATGCCCCATAAGATGTAGGCGAACCTTTCAAGTAATGAATAATTAAGGATGATCGAAATGAGGAGAAAGGCGAACCCGATTATCACCCAGTAGATTTCCTTGCGGTATATCGAATGAAGATGCGAATATGTGGCGCTGTAAACGCTCGCAAGGCCTATAAGAGCGAGTATTACGATTACAGAAAATATCAGCCAGTCGAAGTGAGTTAAGAGCCTTCTGTCAATCACCGATTTCCTCCGTTCCATCCGTACCGTCCGGGGCCGAGATCGGGGTAACCTGCGGTTTAGTCTGGTTTGATTGTTCGTTTGAGGCGTTAGGGTCGCCGAGATACGCCTTAAAGATCTCGCGCGCGATAGGCGCGGCAACGCTTGCTCCGAAACCTCCGTGCTCAACCAGCACAACCACGGCTATCCTGGGGTCGTCGTAAGGGGCGAAGCCAGCGAACCAGGCGTGGTCGCGGTAGTTATAGGCTATTGAGGAGATGTTCTTTGTCCGCCTGATGAGTTTCGCTACCTGGGCGGTGCCTGTTTTGCCCGCTATCCTCAAGTTGCTCGCCTTGAGGAAATACGCCGTTCCGCCTTCTTCGTTAACAACTCCTTTAAGAGCGTCTCTTATCTGGGCGAGGACCTCGGCAGAGACATTAACCTTACCCCTGACCTCGGGCTCGTATTTTTTAAGTACTTTCCCCATCGGGGATGTTATCTCATCGACCACGTACGGGGTATAGAGGGTCCCTCCGTTGGCTATCGCCGAATAGGCGTTAACGAGCTGTAAAGGGGTGGTGAGCAAATATCCCTGTCCGACGGATACCGAAATCGTCTCTCCCTCAAACCATCTTGTCCCGTATGTTTTTTTCTTCCATTCCGAAGAAGGGACGATCCCGATTTTTTCGTTAAATAGCGGTATTCCGGTTTTCCTGCCGAAGCCGAAACTCTTAACATACCAGGCGAGTCTGTCTATCCCGAACTTAAGCCCCACTTGATAAAAGAACGTATCCGAAGATTCGACTATGGCCCTGTGGACATTTATGACGCCGTGCCCCTGTTCCTTCCAGTCCCGGTAGTCCCGTCCCGCGTACCTGAAAGCCGGGCCCGCATATATGGCGGTCTGAGGGGTAATTACCTTTTCTTCAAGCGCCGCGGCCGCGTGTATCGGTTTAAAGGTGGAGGCCGGGGGGTACTGGGCCTGAAGTACCCTGTTTATGAGCACATTACGGGGGTTTTCAACGATAGCCTTCCAGTCGTCCTTTGAAATCCTTCCGGACAAAACGTTCGAGTCAAAGGCAGGGGTGCTCACCATGGCGAGGATCCTGCCGGTCTGCGGCTCCATCGCTATAGCGGCCCCCGCGTAATCCTTGAGGGCGAACCACGCCGCCACCTGCGCTTTCAGGTCTATCGTAAGTTTAACGTTATTGCCGGGATAGGGAGGGGACCAGTTAATAACCTGTACCTTTCTGCCGAGCGCGTCAACCTCTATCTCCTTTCCGCCGTCCTCTCCTTTTAAATCTTTTTCAAGGGCCTTCTCCAGCCCGTACTTGCCAATGAGATCCCCCTGGACCGTATTTGTTGCCTTCATCCATGTCATCCAATTCCGCTTCACTTATCTCCCCCAGATAACCTATGAGGTGGGCCGTGGCTTCGTTATATATGTAAGACCTTTTCGGGGCGACGTCGAGCATGATCCCCTGTAATTCGAATTTATAGCTTTCTATCTTTACAGTCTCATCCCACGTGAGGTCTTCCTTGAGCTTTATCGCCTGAAACGGGGGACGCCCCTTTGCTTTCCCGATTTTTTCATCAATAGCGTCGGCGTCCATGCCGATAAGGGTCTTCAGGGCCTCTTTTATCCCGGTCCAGTCCTTTATATCCTCCGGTATCAGGTAGAGGTCAAAACCGGGACGGTTTTCAGCGAGCTTGATATCCGAACGGTCGAATATTATCCCTCTCGGAGCGACGGCTTTTATCAGACGGACGCTATTGTTTTGAGAAAGTTCCCTGTAATGGTCTGCTTCCTTTACCTGCAGATACCAGAACCTTACGGCGAGAATGAAAAACGCCGCGGTAACAATGACCGTAGCGATAAAGGTCCTTCTTTTAAACTCGGTTGGTTCTTTATCTTTAAAGTATTCGCTCAATTTTCGCTACCCTTGAACGAACCTGGGCCTGTCCAGGCAGAAATCCGGGAAAGCAGGGTTATAATAGCAGGCGCGAATATGCCTGTCACTACAGCCTGAAAGATTATGCGAAGGAGAAAAGGCACATCGTAGTTTACAAACCTCGTTATAATGTAAAGCAGCGCCCCTTTCATGAGCGTAAAGAAAGCCGCGCCTCCGGCCCTCATTGAGGGCGTTGAAAAGTGCACCTTTTTTGAAAGCAGGTGCGCCGTAAGGAAGATGAATACCATGGAAAAGGAGGTGGACCCTATAATCCAGCCGTTTAACGTATCTTCGACATATCCGACTGAGAAAGCAAGCAGGACCCCTTCGATAGAGGCCTTCCGTGACGCCATGTAAAATATGATTATAAGGGGGATGTCCGGCAGGGGAAAGCCAGGTAGAAGCGCGCTCTTAAACGCCAGATACAGCACCGTGAGCGGCAGGAAAATTAAGAACTCTTTCATCTGTCAGGTTTAATTAAGCCCGGTTATCCGCCGGGCGGGTAGAGAAAACGTAAATTATCGGATTTAATTACGGCCATTTAACGCGGGTTATCGGCTCTTTATAAGACCGGTCTTATCGGTTACTGGAAAAGTCCGTATCCGTCACCACAAGTACCTGTTCAATTGACTGGGGGTCCACTTTCGGACGGACTTCAACGTACTTGAAGAAACTGTCTTTCCCCTTTTCAATCCTGGTAACCTCTCCGATGACGAGCCCTTTGGGAAAAACGCCTGAGATCCCTGAAGTAAGGATCTGATCGCCTACCTGGATATCGTCTACCTGCCTTATGTATTTTAATATAAGCCCTCCGGTGCCGTTCCCCTCAGCCACGCCCTTTACCCTGGAGCGCTCTACGAGCACGTCTATGTTAGACCTTGGGTCGGTGCTGAGGATCGCTCTTGAGGTACGGCTCCCGACATCGAATATCCTGCCGACGACACCTGTAGGGCTCAGTACCGCCATATCTTTCCTGAGGCCTTCGACGGAGCCTCTATTTAGGGTAATCGTCCTTGCCCAACCGTCTATATCGAAAGCGATTATCCCGGCTGTTACGATATTAAAGCCTGTGTCTTCCTTATAATTCAGTATCTCATTCAGTCTTTCATTTAAACGCACTTCCTCTTTAAGCTTCTGGTTTTCTTCCTGGAGGCTTAAGACCACGTTTTTTAGCGAATCGTTTTTTTCCTTAACCCCTGTAAGGTATATATAATTGTTCCATACGCCTGCCACGCTGTTATACCCCCCAAGGATAAGACGCTCTAAAGGGGATACCGCGACGGTGAGCAAGTCTTTTACAATAAGCCCGCCCCGTACGCCTTCTTTTTTGTCGGTAAGCGCGAGATGCAAAGAAAAGAGCGCAAGGAAGATGGAGACAAGCGCTATATGATGTTTTTTTAAGAAAGATTTTAAACTGCGCTCTAACGTCCTCATGGCATGTCAGTGTTTTTACCCGTGCTTATTTCGCGCCCTTCCGCGCCCTTTCTACAGCTTAACAACAAAGGGTCCAGTCCGCCCGCCTGTCCGTCATCCGTCGGGGTGTATCAGCTCGGTATGGCAACGTCCCGCAGAAGCTTTATCTCGTCGAGGACCTTGCCGGCGCCTTTGACGACGCATAAAAGAGGGTCATCGGCTATAGTTACCGGCAGCTGTGTCTCTTCCCTTAGAATAATGTCGAGATTTTTAAGGAGCGCGCCTCCTCCGGCAAGCACTATGCCCTTGTCGACGAGGTCCGCGGCGAGTTCAGGAGGCGTGGTTTCAAGAACGTGTTTTATAGCCTCCACGAGCGCGTTGATGGGTTCGTTGAGCGCCTCCCTTATCTCGGCCGATTCTATCTCAAGGGTCGCAGGGATACCGGTTATAAGGTTGGAGCCTTTGATCTCTATCTTCTGGCCCTTCTCATCCGGCATGGGCAGCCCCAGCGTCATCTTTATGACCTCGGCCACCCCGGTGCCTATGGCAAGGTTGTATTTCCTCTTTATATACTGGACTATGACCTCGTCAAGCTTGTCTCCGCCTATCCTTATTGATTTGGACTGAACTATCCCGGCCAGCGAGATTACGGCTATTTCTGAGGTGCCGCCGCCGATATCCACTATCATGTTCCCGGAGGGTTCTGTTATCGGAAGTCCCGCGCCAATGGCCGCCGCCATCGGTTCTTCAATAAGAAATACCTCGGCGGCGCCGGCTGAGTACGCCGATTCTCTTACCGCTCTTTTTTCAACCTGCGTTATGCCGGACGGGACGCCTATTACTATCCTCGGCCTGACAAGAAGCCTTCTGTTGTGGACCTTGCCGATGAAGTACTTAAGCATCTGCTCGGTCACTTCGAAATCCGCTATGACGCCGTCCTTAAGAGGCCTTATAGCAGAGATATTGCCCGGGGTTCTTCCGAGCATCGCCTTCGCCTCTTTTCCGACCGCAAGGACCCTTTTACCCCTGCCGTCCTTTTTCACCGCTACCACAGAAGGCTCGTTACATACGATGCCTTTGCCCTTTACATATATAAGGGTACTGGCTGTCCCGAGGTCTATAGCGAGGTCGTTCGAAAAAAGACCTAAAATGTAATTAAACATGGCTTCTCCTCAAATTTGATCCCGGTTCCTAAAGCTTGCGTCTCAAAAGGGTTTCTTATGTTTTTATTAGCTTTTTTCCTTAAAGTTTAATTTAAAAATAGTAACAGAAAAAACAGTCTTTTGGCAAGGATAAAATAACATAAAAAGATTGAATTTACGCAAGATTTTATTTATTATTGAATATTAAAGCAAACGATTGCTGTGACTTACAACACAGCTCTCTTCGACAAGGAGGGTTTAATGCTCGAAGACATCAGAAAAAAACGCAATTCCATTTTTATAATGGCTGTATTCGCGGCCATAATTATCGTCTTCATATTCTGGGGGATGAACCCGGGCAGTAAGGACTCTGACCGGGCGCTTGTCGCGACTGTCGACGGCTCGCCCATATCTGTAAAAGATTACGCGAACCTTTATAAAAGGGAAGTGGAATATTTTAAGAAGACTTTTAAAGACCGGTGGACGGATGAGGCGGCGCGAAAGATGGATTTGAAGCAAAGGACCCTTGATATCCTCATCAACAGGGCGCTTGTCATCAACGCCGCAAATGGAGAGGGCATCAAGGTAAGCGAAGCCGAAGTCCAGGACGCGATAAAATCAATCCCCGCCTTTTCAACCAATAACGTCTTTGACAAAGATCTTTATTTTAAGGTATTGAGCGCCAACCGCGTAAAGCCGGCGGATTTCGAGAAAAGCATCGAGCAGGACCTCATGACTTCGAAGATGCGGGATAAGGTCATAAAGGATATCTCGGTAACTGACAATGATGCCAAGCAGGCCTATGCCAGAGACAACAGGAAGATAAACCTTGATTTTATAGCCATAGATGGAGAGAGGTTCAAGAAGAGCATAAACGTTACCGACGCGGAAGCGAAAGAGTATCTAAAGAATAACGGCTCCGCGTTCATGGCGCCGGTAAGGATAAAGGCGTTTTACGCCCGTGTGAATCCGCTGGACATTACACGGAAGGTCAAGCTTGGGGAGACGGAGATAAAGGAGTTCTATGAGAAGAACCTCAAAGATTTTGAACTCCCCGAGATGGTCAAGGCAAAGCATATACTTATAAGGCCTGACGCATCGGCTAAAGACAGGGAGAAGGCAAAAAGGGAGGCGCGGATTAAAGCCGAAGAAGTGCTTAAAAAGATTAAAAGCGGGGGGAACTTCTCCCAGCTCGCAAGCGTTTATTCCCATGACCCTGGTTCAAAAAAACAGGGCGGTGAACTCGGATGGTTCCAGAGAGGGGTAATGGTAAAGTCTTTTGAGAACGCCGCGTTCTCATTAAAAAAAGGCGAGGTGAGCGGAGTCGTGGAGACCGACTTCGGTTATCATATAATAATGATATCTGATAAAAAAGACGCCGGCATAATGCCTCTTAATGACGCCGAAACCCTCATAAAAAAGTCTCTCGGCGCCCAGAAGGCCAGAAAGATGGCTAAAGACATGGCGGATAGTCTCAGTAAGTCTTTTAGAGAAGCAAAAACCCCCGACGAGCTTAGAAAGGCAGCGGCTCATCAAAAGGATTTTAAGGCTTTGGCAACGGATTTCTTCGCGGAAGACGACAGGAAGAGTGAACTTGCCGGCGATGAAATCCTGAGGGGTTCGGTTTTTCAGCTGAGAGCCGGCGAGGTAAGCGGCCCCATCGACGCTCCGCAGGGGATATATGTGGTTAAGGTCCTTGATAGACAGGAAGCGCATGTCCCTGACTACAATGAAATTTCCAAAAAGGTAAAAGAAAAGCTCGTCTCCGCAAAGGCGGAGGAAGCGGCCGGGAAAAATGCCCGGGAACTTTTAAAGAAGGCGGCCGGAGACACGGATATAAACGCAATCGCAAAACGTGAAAATTACAAGGTTCTTGAGACAGGATATTTCAGCAAGGCCGAGGGCTTCATCCCCAAACTCGGCATTTACGCCGGGGATAAGGCGAAGTTCTTCGAACTTACGAGCTCTTCACCGTATTATGCCGAGGTCCTGCCTTTTAAGGATAAGTTCTACATCTTTAAGCTTAAGAGCGTGAAGGAGGCTGATGAATCCGGCTTTGAAGAGAAAAAAGCGGATATAAAATCGCGCCTTCTCGCTGAAAGACAGGAAGATGCTTTGACCAAATGGCTCAAGGAGCTCAGAAGCAAGGCAAAGATCAAGGTATACGAAGATAAACTTTAACTCTTTTACGCTCGAGGACGGAGAAGGTAATTTAAGGCCGGGGGGAGGGGGGGGTGGGGGGTAAAAGGCTTAATTTCCTGTTGGAACCAGTGTTAACTCTTCCCTGATTCCGGGAGATTCTTGAGCGCGATCATGTTGAGGCTGCCGTTAAAAAAAGTCAGGTAAAGAGAGGACTATGCGTTTTTCAAGGTTGTTCTTGCCCACCCTCAGGGAATCTCCCGCGGATGCTGAAGTTATAAGTCAAAAACTGATGACAAGGGCCGGGATGATAAGGAAAGTCGCCGCGGGCATCTATAACGTGCTTCCTCTCGGCTTGAAAGTCATAAACAAAGTGGAAGCTATCGTCCGGTCCGAGATGAACAGGGCCGGCGCCCAGGAACTTTCCATGCCTTTCGTGCTTCCCGCGGAACTCTGGAAAGAGAGCGGCAGATGGGATGAATACGGAAAAGAACTCCTGAGGTTAAATGACCGTCACGGGCGCGAGTTCTGCCTCGGGCCTACCCACGAAGAAATCATAACAGACCTTGTAAGGCGCGAGGTGCGTTCTTACAGGGAGTTGCCGCTTAACCTCTATCAGATACAGAGCAAGTTCAGGGATGAGATACGCCCCCGGTTCGGGCTTATGAGGGGGAGAGAGTTCATAATGAAAGACGCCTACTCATTCCACGCGGATGAAGAAAGCGCCGATAAGGAATATCAGAACATGTACGATACGTACGCCAGGATATTTGAACGATGCGGACTTTCCTTTAAAGCCGTCGAGGCCGAAACGGGCCAGATCGGCGGAAGGTTTTCTCATGAGTTTCATGTGCTCGCCGATACAGGGGAAGACGCCATCGTTAGCTGTACTTCCTGCTCTTATGCCGCGAACATCGAGAGGGCCGAGGTAAGGGCCGCGCCGGCTCAAACAGAAGCCAAGACCCCGCAGAAGAAACTCGAAAAGGTCTCAACCCCCGGTAAAAAAAGCGTTGAAGAAGTGAGCGGGTTTCTGAGGGTGGAACCGGGGAGCCTCATAAAGACCCTCATTTACGAGACCGGGAAAGGGATAATAGCCGCCCTCGTACGGGGAGACTGCGAACTGAACGAGGCTAAACTCAAACGCGTTCTTGATTCTGCCTTTGTCCGTCTCGCGGATGAATCCGCCGTAAAAAAAGCCACTAACGCCCCCGTGGGGTTCGCTGGCCCTGTTAATCTTAAGCTCCCTTTGTACGCGGACTACAGCGTAAGAAATATTATGGAGGGCGTAACAGGGGCCAACGAAGAGGATTTTCATTTTATTAACGTATACCCTTCAAGAGACTTTCCCCAGGCTATCTACGCCAGACATAAAGGTGGCCGCGGCCGGTGACGGATGCCCCAGGTGCGCCGGTACGCTGGAGATAAAGCGCGGCATAGAGGTCGGACACGTATTTAAACTTGGGACCAAGTACAGCGAAGCCATGGGGGCGACGGTCCTTGATGAGGATGGGAAGGAAAAGCCGGTAATAATGGGTTGCTACGGAATAGGCATAGGGAGAACCGCGGCGGCGGCGATAGAGCAGAACCACGATGAAGCAGGCATAATCTGGCCACATCCTCTTTCGCCATTTGACTGCGAGATCGTGCCTGTAAATGTCAATGACCCTCAAACCGCGAAAGCCGCCGAAGAACTTTACGCTTTATTGAACAGCGCCGGGGTGGATACGCTCCTCGATGACAGGGACGAGAGGGCGGGGGTTAAATTCAAGGACTCAGACCTTATCGGCATACCCGTAAGGGTCACCATCGGTGAAAAGAATCTTAAGCAGGGTTCCATGGAAATAAAGGAAAGAAAAACCGGCGATGTAAGGCTTGTAAAAAAAGAAGACGCGGCCGCGGAAGTAAAGCGCGTTTTAAACGCTTTATAATCTATATCAAAATCCGGACGGTATCAAACCGCCGTAGATCAAAAATTATAATGATTTTGATTAGTTTTAACGTAATTTTAATACTTTGCTGAAAGTCTTAAGAATTTAATCGTAATCCTTCATTTTTTAAAAAATTTATTATAGTTACAGCAGCGATCTTTGGGATCGGGTTACTTAATCCTCGCGGTATTCTAAGACTCGCCAAGGAGCGATTCGATAAGTCTCGCGTTATCGGCGCTCATCCAGTCGGTTTTTCCCTGTACGATGGAATTTATTACCCCTTTTTTATTGATGATGAAGGCTTGCGGCGCGTTAAGCACTTCGAACGCCTCGGAGATGATGCCGTCTTCGTCGCGTATGACCCTGAAACCGTAAGCGCCCTTCTGGATGAACTTATTCAATTCATACATCGGGGCGGTTTGGGAGGTCTCGGCCACTATCGCCACGATCACCAGCCCCCTGTCCTTATATTTCCTGTTGAGCGCATCAAGCGATTCCATCGAATCGGCGCATTCCTTGCACTTCATGGTCCAAAAATAGACCAGTACCACTTTACCCCTTTCTTTAGAAAGCATGAAAGGTTTTTCGTCTACGTCGTTATAAAGGAAATCGTTCGCCTGATTTCCAACCTTGACAGGGATGAAGCCCCCTTTGCCGGAGTCTCTCCCTTTCGAGCATCCTCCCGCGATAATCATCGCGGCAACAATAATGATGATTAATCTTTTCATGAATATCCCTTTTTCGACTTTTGTTATCTCTTGATCAATACCCGTTAGTTTAACCTAAAAATAATAACAAATAGAAGGCCGAAATCAAAGGTTTTAATAAGAACAAATCAAAATCCTATTTTTGTTTGAAAAATGGTATACCTTATATGTTAGAAGTTCTATTTTAAGGAGAATTTTATAAAAAATGGGGACTGAAAGGGGAACTGACAGGGGGTAATGACTGAAAGATACGATCATAAAGCGATTGAGGCCCGATGGCAGGGGATCTGGGAAAAAGATAAGGCCTTTAACACCGTACCCTCTGACAGGCCAAAGTACTATGTGCTTGAGATGTTTCCGTACCCGTCGGGGAAGATTCACATGGGTCATGTCAGGAATTACTCGATCGGGGACGTAATTTCACGGTTCCTGAGGATGAAGGGTAAGAACGTGCTCCATCCCATGGGCTGGGATTCGTTCGGACTTCCCGCGGAGAACGCTGCGATCCAACACGGTATACACCCCGCCAAATGGACTTACGAGAATATTGATTACATGAAAAAGCAGCTTAAGCGAATGGGTTTAAGCTATGACTGGGGCAGGGAGATAGCGACATGCTCCCCCGACTATTATAAATGGAACCAGTGGATTTTCCTTAAGTTCTTTGAAACGGGGCTGGCTTACAAGAAACGCTCCTCCGTCAACTGGTGCCCGAAGTGCGGAACGGTCCTGGCGAATGAGCAGGTTGAGGGGGGTCTTTGCTGGAGGTGCGATTCTGCCGTTGAAATGAAGGAACTTGAACAATGGTTCTTCAGGATTACGGCATTTGCGGAAGAACTCCTTCAGTATACGGAGAAGATGCCCGGCTGGCCTGAAAAGGTCCTTATCATGCAAAGGAACTGGATAGGGAAAAGCACGGGCGCGGAAGTTTTTTTCAAGGTTGACGGGTCTTCCGAGGTAATAAGGGTCTTCACTACGAGGCCGGATACCCTTTACGGGGTTACCTTCATGAGCCTCGCCCCGGGCCATCCGGCTCTTGAAAAGATCTTAACCGCCGACAGACGCGCCGAAGTGGAGAGGTTTATAGCGAAGGTCAAGGGCGAGGCGAAAAACCAGAGAAGCCTTGAAGAGCAGGAGAAAGAGGGTGTTTTTACGGGCGCCTTTTGCGTAAACCCGCTGACGGGGGCGAAGTCGCCGGTATATGTGGCGAATTTCGTCCTTATGGAATACGGTACCGGCGCCGTAATGGCCGTACCCGCCCATGACCAGCGCGATTTTGAATTCGCCAGGGCCTATAAACTTCCTGTTTCTGTCGTGATAAACCCTCCGGGTGAAACACTTGACCCGTCGGCAATGGAGAAGGCCTATGTGGAAGAAGGCGTGATGGTCAATTCAGGCCCCTTTAACGGCATGAAAAACACAGACGCGATAGAAGCTATAGTTCGCCTCATAGAGGAGAAAAAGGCGGGGAAAAAATCCGTAAATTATAAGCTCAGGGACTGGGGTATCTCCAGGCAGAGGTACTGGGGCTGCCCCATACCGGTCATCTACTGCGATTCCTGCGGGGTCGTGCCCGTACCGTATGAAGACCTGCCGGTAATACTCCCGGAAGATGTGAACCTTACCGGTAAGGGGCTCTCACCTCTGTCAACGGCAGGGGATTTTGTCAAAGTCAAGTGCCCGCGGTGCGGTAAACCCGGAAGGCGCGAAACCGATACCATGGATACGTTCGTGGACTCGTCATGGTATTTTCTTAGATTTCTCTCCCCGAAAGAGACGAAGCTGCCGGTTAATAGGGAAGACGCGGAGCGCTGGATGCCTGTCGACCAGTATATCGGGGGGATAGAACACGCGGTGCTGCACCTCCTTTACGCGAGGTTTTTTACCAAGGCGTTAAGAGGCCTCAAGCTTCATGATTTTGACGAGCCTTTCAAGAATTTATTGACCCAGGGGATGGTCTGCAAGGAGACTGTGAAATGTCCGGAACATGGATTTCTTTTTCCCGAGGAGGCAAAGGACGGCAAATGCGCCCACTGCGGGGCGAAAGTGGAATTCGGGGCCGTGGAGAAGATGTCGAAATCCAAGAAGAATGTCGTTGACCCGGATAATATTATCGATAAGTACGGCGCCGATACGACAAGGCTATTTTCCCTTTTTGCCGCCCCGCCGGAAAAGGACCTTGACTGGAGCGAGGAAGGCGTGGAGGGGGCTTACAGGTTTTTAGGAAGGGTCTGGCGCCTGGTGGTGGGGAATATCGAGTCCCCTCAGGGACGAGCAGCCCGTATGCCCCGGATAAAGACGGGCCGCTCGAAGGGTATTTGAAAGAAATCCACGGCGCTACGCACAGGACCATAAAAAAGGTTACGCAGGACATAGAGGAGCGCTTTCATTTCAATACCGCCATAAGTTCGATAATGGAGCTTGTTAACGCTCTCTACCAGTTCCATCTCCCGGATGGAGAGGGTAAGGGGACCGGGTTAAAGGTCTTTAGAGAGGCTGTGGATGCCGTGGTGCACCTCATATCCCCCTTCGCCCCCCACATATCCGAAGAACTGTGGATCAAGCTCGGCAACACGGTACCGGTCTATAAGACCCCCTGGCCCGGGGTCAATGATAATGCCCTGGTCAGGGAAGAAGTGACGCTGATAGTCCAGATAAACGGTAAGGTACGAAGTAAGATTAACGCGCCAGCCGATTCGGCGGAAGAGTTTGTCCGGGGACTTGTAATGAAGGATGAGAAAACCCTTGAATGGGTAAAGGATAAGACGATAAAAAAATTTATTTATGTTCCAAACAGGATCGTAAATATGGTGGTTTCCTGATGCCGGTAAAAAAGACTTTCAATGCCTGGCTCATATTTTTATCGCTTTTCCAGGTCCTTTTTGCCCTCTCCGGGTGCGGTTACCATATCGCGGGCAAGGGTTTGGCGATGCCATGGGGGGTCACCTCCATGTCGATACCGGTCTTTGAAAATGACACCGCCAAGCCCGACATAGAAGGAACAGTGACCTCGGCATTTGTAAATGAGTTTGTAAATACGGTCCGGTTATCCGGTAAAGGGGATGCTATATTGAAAGGCGTTATTAAATCATACAGCCTCGCTCCGATATCTTTCGCTAACATCGACGTCATCCAGCAGTACAGGCTCACGGTGGTGATTTCACTGAAGGTCGTTCAGGAAGATACCGGGAAGGTATTATGGGAGAACGATATATCAAGGAATGAGGACTATACCGTTAATCCGTCAAGTATCCTGGCGACAAGGGACGCGGAGTTAGCGGCTCTTAAGAAGATCGCGTCCGATTCAGCCAGGCTCGCGAAGGAACGCATACTCGAGAGATTCTGATGGAAAGATATAATCAAAAAGAACCCGGCCCCCCGGCTAAAACCTTAAAACCGGTTTACTACATGTACGGCTCAGAGGACTTCCTCGCGGAGGAAGCGCTGAATGAGATTAGAAGAGGGGCGTTAAAGGGCGGTTTCGAGTCGATGAACTATCACGTGTACGAGGGAAAAACGGCGCAACCCGCTGAAGTGATAGCCGTAGCCTCCACATTTCCAGCGTTTTCGGATAAGAGGGTGGTTGTAATAAGGGGGGCTGAATCGATCAAAAACGCGCAGGAAAGCGAGTACCTTGAGTATGTTAAAAATCCTTCCCCGGCCACCTGTCTGGTCTTTGTCAGCAGCTCCCCCAAGGTTGACAGGGGTTCGCCGTTCTTTAAATATCTGAATGAAAAGGGGTATCTCAGCGCGTTTAACCGTCTTGATGAAAAAGGGCTTCTCCTCTGGGTAAAAAAAGAGATAAAGAGGCAGGGTAAGGAAATAACCGAGTCATCCGCGCGGAAACTCATCGCGACAGCTGGTGACAGACTCCGGGAAGTAAAAGGCGAAATGGATAAGATCGTAATCTTCACCGGGGAAAAGCCTGTCGTAGAGGACTCGGATGTGGAAGAAGCCGGGCTTGATTGCAGGGAGGAGACGATTTTTGACCTTTCTGACGCCATAGGCGTGAAAGACGTAAAAAAAGCGTTGAGGATACTCAGTAAAATTTCCGATGAAGAGCCTCTAAAGGTCCTGAGCGCTATTTCGAGGCAGATAAGGATACTTTTAAAGCTTAAAGCCATTTTAAGGAAAGGGGTGGCCGGGGCACGGGCCGCCGGGGCCGTAGGCGTGCCGCCGTTTTATCTCGAAGGCTACATTAAGAGAAGCAGATGCTTTTCGGAAAGGGAGCTTAAAAAGGCTATCTTTTTGCTTAGCGCCGCGGATATTGACTTCAAGACCGGACGCAAGCCGCAAGAGCTTATTTTGTCAAAACTCATAATAGACCTGTGCAAGGCTGCATAAGGAACCGGGAGGTTCTGAAAAGAGTCTTCTGAGGGAAATCTACAGAAAGGTTTTCTCAGGGTCACTTTAAGGCTTTTCGACAGCCTGCAAAACCAAAATTACTTTATTTTTTCGGAATTTACAAGTGACGTCAGGCGGGATATCTTCCGGGAGGCGTTATTCCTGTGAAGCACCCCTTTTGACGCGGCGCTGTCAAGTAAAGAAATAGCTTCTTTAAGAGCGGTCTTCGCCTCTGTGATTTTTTTTGCGCTTACGTCTTCCTTGACTCTCTTAACAGCGGTCCGAACGGTTGATTTTACCGCGGCATTTCTCTGTTTCCGCTCCTCGCTCTGCCTGTGCCTTTTTATCGCTGACTTATGATTGGCCAATCTTTTATCTCCTTTTTTTGCTTTAATCCTGTCGAGGACTGAATTACTGATTAACCTGTTTTTAAATTATGTCAAGGTATTAGTTAACGGTCCTGTAAAAGTGAACATGCTTTCGAATATTATTATTTTTTTAAGAATTTGTCAAGTAATTTAGGGTCAATCCAAAAGCCCGGTCTTTTATTTTTATTTAATCATGGAATCCAGTGCTGTCCACGAAGGCGGTATCCGTGGCTGCGTCTATAATCGGCGCGGCCACCGTAACGAGGGCTCATGAAAGGGTTCTATTCCTTAAATGATACAAGGGCCAGGTCTACGTCGCCCGCGTATCATTTGTAACAAATGTGATTTTATGTTTTTTCCATGGTCGAGGTCTGTCCCCTTAAACGCGGGCATTCCAATATCTCTCTTTATAGCCATAACGCTCGCGGTCAAAGTTACGGCCTATCTGCCGCTAACAAGTCTCTTTAGTTCCTGAATTCTCATTTTTAAAAGGGATTTTAAAGAAAGCCCGATAAAAAAAGAGTTTTTTTTGGCCAAATGAAAAACCTTCGTTTATCGTATAACTGTTTGATTTATAAACTAAAATGGCTGATTAAAAATTAAGCAATTTACGAAATCCCCATGTAATACGGTTGAACTGAATTTTGCATCAGGCAGGTTGTCAACAAGTTATCAACAGTTTGTGGGGAAATCTTTCGAACCGGCTGGTTTAGTTACTCTTTTTATTTTCTCTTGGATTCTTCCCATAGCCTTTCCAATTCCTCCGCCGGTGTCGATGAAAGGTCTTCCCCCTTCTCTGCCACTTTACGTTCTATATAGTGAAAACGGTTTATGAATTTACCGATGGTCTTTCTAAGAGCGTCCTCAGGGTTTACCTCTACGAACCTTCCCACGTTAACCAGGGTAAAGAGGAGATCCCCGAGTTCCTCTTCCATCGCCTCCGAGTCTTTTTTATAAAGAGCGTTCTTGAATTCCTCCGTCTCTTCTTTCAGTTTATCGAGGACGTCGTCGATATGCTTCCAGTCGAAGCCGGCTTTCGCGGCTTTTTGACTTACCTTGTGGGCACGGAGGAGCGCCGGAAAAACTTCCGGTATACCCGAGAGATAATATTTTTTTTCCGTAGAGCTTTTCTTTTCTTCTTTTTTGATCTCAGCCCAGTTCCTGAGAACCTCTTCGGATGTTTCCGCCTTTTTGCCTCCGAATACGTGCGGATGGCGGCGCACCATCTTTTCAACCGTCCCGTCAACTACGTCGAATATGTCGAACTGTCCCGATTCTTTTGCGATCCGGGAGGCGAATACTATCTGAAATAAAAGGTCCCCGAGTTCTTCATTGATTGATTCAGGTGAACCGGAGTCTATCGCGGCTATAACCTCGTAAGCCTCCTCAATAATGAATGGCACCAGGCTCTTGAGCGTCTGCTCCCTGTCCCATGGGCAGCCGCCCGGCCCCCTCAGCTTTTCCATGAGCGCTACGAGCCTTTCAAAGCTTCTTTCATCCCTTTCAGACATTATTGCGCACGGCCCTCGAGCTTAAGCAGGTCTTCCCTTGTATTTATGTTTTCTATCGAGGCTTCGATGTGTAGCCCCTTGAAGTCATTTTCAAGGAGCTTTTTAGCGCGTATTCTTTCAAAAAGGCCGGTAATCCTTAAGTCGCCTTCCTTTATCATGGATTCGATCGAGTTAAGGCATTTCCTGGAATAAAGGGCATGCATCGGGTGGTACCTGTTGTTTATAAAGGGGACTACGGCATCAAAGCGGCCTTTTGATTTAAGGATCTTTCTTATAGCCGCGCCGTCCAGGTAAGGCATGTCGCAGGCGGCCACAAAAACGAAATCGCCTTTGGCGTGAAGGATCGCGGTATAAACCCCTCCAAGGCTTCCCGCCCCTCTGATGATGTCCGAAACAACCCTAACATCGAGATTTTCGTAAAGAAGCGGGTCATTTGCCACGATATAGACCTCATCGAACTCCTTTTTGAAGAGCCTTAAGCTTCTTTCGATGATGGTCTCATCATTAATCTTTATAAAAGCCTTATTGAAGCCCATCCGGCGGCTTTTTCCGCCCGCGAGTATCGCCCCGGTCATTTTTTTGCCGTATCCTTAGTTCGATTTCCTCCGCCTCCGCACAACCCTTAAGGCTTCTTATCATGCCCTTAACCCCCTCCCGTAAAAGGTCGTCTATAAAGGGCTTAAGAGGCACGTGCTTCCCGTCCACGATAAGAGAGACTGCGCCCCCGGTAAAATTCTTTATGACCTTATCCTCTATGATGTCCGCCACCCCTTTAAAATCATCGAGGTCATAGACGGGTATCTTACCCTTAATTTTCATATCGGTCACGAGGGCCATGAGTGTCTTATCTCCGGCCGCGACGCGTTCTTTGGAGTTGGCTTTTCTTATGACCTCTATCTTGGGGAAATCGGATTTTTTATACCCTTCGGTTATTACGATGTCGGCATCGCTTAAATAGGAGTAGATGATCCGCTCGGGCGGCCACTCCATGGCTACATCCTTGATGACGGCGAATTTTTCAGGGGAAGACAGGGCGACCGTGCCCGCGCCGGCCTTCTTATGACGCCAGGAGTCTTTTCCCGCACGGTCTATTTCAAACCCGTGGGCGTCATGCTTTAGAACCCCTACGGAATATCCTCTTTTTCTGAGTTCCGATACCACCTTAACGATGAGCGTCGTCTTACCGCTTCCCGATCTGCCGACTATGGATATGATAGGCGCCATTTTTTACCTGTCTGAACCTTATTTATCAAGTTCCTTTATCGCCTCTTCCTGAGACGCGTTTCTTTTTCTTCCAGCGCCGCCGCTTTTCGAGCTTTATCAGGGGCGTTAGCCAGGTTTTCGGAATAATCGTGCATTATCTCTTTCGCGGATTTCCGTTTATCTTCATTTTTGGGGCCATTGGAACAGGAGATCAGGTAAAAAGAGAAGAGCGCGAAAATAATTATGATCAGTCCATTTTTGAACCTCCCCGCGGTAATCCGCGGGGGATCTTCGAAATGTAAGGAAGTTCCTATTTTTATTCGCTCGCCTGACCCCGAATCAAAGCTACGGGCAACGCCGCGACGCATTTTCATGGACATTTCCCCAAGTTTACGGCCTTTTAAATAATATACTATGGCATAGGAAGGATGTAAATAATTTTAAGGTAAGGCCCGTATTTCTAAAAGAAATCTTTAAATATTGACCCGTGCTTAACTCTAATGTAAGATTATTTATATGAAAAAAAGTCTTTTAAGGGAACTTCCGTCAATAGATGAGATTCTAAGGGGCGCGGAACTCGCGGAAGCCTCTTCCGTCTACTCTACTTCTCTAATAACAGAGGCCTCGCGTTCAGTACTCGATAGTCTAAGAAAAGAGATAATCTCCGGGAAAAGGGATGTGTTTTCCATTGAGGAGATAAACCATCTGGTTCTTGAAAGGGTGAAGGATATTCTAAGGCCTAAGATAACCCGGGTGATAAACGCCTCCGGAACTATCCTCCATACCAATATCGGGAGGGCGCTATTGAGTAAAGAGGCCGCTCAAGCCGTAAAACTTTCAGCCGAAAGCAACATAAACCTTGAGTTCGATCTCTCAACCGGGGAGAGGGGCGAACGGGACAATTTAGTTGAAGACCTTTTGGAAAGGCTTACAGGGGCCGAAGCCGCCTGTGTTGTAAACAATAACGCCGCCGCGGTATTGATTACGCTTAATACCCTGGCGGAGGGGAGAGAGGTAATCATATCGAGGGGCGAGCTTATTGAGATAGGCGGGTCTTTCAGGCTCCCCGAGATAATAAGGAAAAGCGGCTGCATCCTTACGGAGGTGGGCACTACCAACAGGACCCACCCGGAAGACTACACCCGCGCGGTAACAAATAATTCCGCCCTTATATTCAAGGCCCATACGAGCAATTATAAGGTTGTGGGGTTTACCGCCGAGGTCGAACTCGGGGACCTCGTCGATATCGCGAGAAAGAACGGGGTTTTTGTAGTCGAAGACCTCGGGAGCGGGTCTTTAATCGACCTGACGGAATACGGGTTACCCGGGGAACCCGTGGTGCGCGACAGGGTGAGTACCGGTGCGGATGTTGTAACCTTTAGCGGCGATAAGCTCCTGGGCGGGCCTCAGGCGGGTCTCATCGTGGGAAGAAAGGATATCGTCGATAAGATTAAGAATAACCCGTTAAAAAGGGCTTTGAGGGCCGATAAAATTACTCTTTCCGCTCTCGAGGCTACCTTAAGGCTTTATTTGAATAAGGAAAGTTTACCTGAAATGCTCCCGACCCTCAGATTCATGACCAGGGATCTGCGTGCTATAGAAGAGACCGCTTTAAAGGCCCGGGAGCTTCTCAAGTCAAGACTGGGCCCTTCATTTAAAATAAGCGTTGAAAACGGAGAATCGGTCGTGGGGGCCGGGTCGCTGCCCGGGCACAACATACCTACAAAGGTTATAGCCATAACCCACGGGATAAAAAAACCTGAAAATATTTTTAAGCTGTTCATCCATAGCAGGCCTCCGATCCTGGGCAGGGTAAAAAAGGAGAAGTTCCTGCTTGATATGAGGACGATAGAAAACCCTGAGGACGCCGTGCCTTCAGGTCCGTTACCTGTAAGCTAACCATAAGGAGCGCTTTGAGAACCCACGGATTTCCTTCATTCAACCTTCAGGCCGCGTTCGGGCATAAGATGGTTTTCCTTGTTTTTGCCCTCGCAGGGATTATTTGGCTGAGCGCCGGAGTTATGAGGCCGGGAGCCGTCCTTTCCGAGGTCCGGTCAGTCCACGAGAAGTCGAATCAAACAGTCGCCGAAGCTTTTGTGAATGAAGCGCTTACCTATAAGATAGGGTTTTGGGTCTTTGACGATGTGGCTATAGGCAAGGTCTCCCTTAAACGCGGGGCTGACGGAGACTACGTGGCTACGCTCAACGCATATACCACCGGCAGGATAGTTTCGTGGCGATTTCCGCAGCAGGCACGATACTTATTTGGCCCATCTTCGCATGTCCGCGGACGGTAAAAGGTTTATAACAAAGACCTTTGAAAAGAATACCGAGACGGTAAATAAGAAAAAAGAGAAGTATAACTTCCCTTGACTATGAAAAAGGTCTTATCGTGACGACAAATTATGAAGATGGCAAGGAGACCAGCAATACCGTGATTCTCCTGCAAAAGGGCTTATATTTCGATGACCCTCTGGCCGCTTTTTACAATTTCCGCTTCGGGGTATACGGTGGAATAGAACCCGGAAAGGATTATAATATCTATACCTTCCCGAGTAAGGACCATGTCCCGGTGATATCCATAAGGATCGCGGGTAAAGGAGAGGTTGAAAAGAGATTTGACGGCAATATGTTACATAAGTTATCTCGCCGAGGTTAAGCTCGGCAAAGACCTTTTCGGTTCAAAGAGCGGCTTTATAGAGATAGAATTTACGAATGACATGATCCCGGAAGCGGCGGTCGCCAAGGATATCTTATTTTATGGCGATGTCAGAGGCAAGCTTACTTCAATTGGGGCGGGCACGGGATTGAAGAATAAGGCCGCGACAGAGGAATAGGTCAGGTTCCTTTTCTCGCATTTAAAGATAAGAAAAAGACAGTCGCCGCGATCAAGGACAGCACGCTCCCGTACATAAAAGTCATGCTAGGGCCCACCCTGTCCCAGAGAATTCCCGCTATAATGCTCGATGGAAGAAGCATTATGCCGCTTACCGTATGATACAGCCCGAAGGCGGTAGCTTTTCTTTGCTGCGGGGCGAGGGTCGCGAGATAGGCCCTCATATTTCCTTCGCTCATTCCTTTGTATATCCCGTAAAGAGGGAAGAGAAGCCAGATATGCAGGGATGAGGTCGCCGCGGCGACAAGCGCGTATATGATCGAGTAATAGATGAAACTCACGAGTATTATGTTTTTTATGCCGAGCCTGTCCGAGAGCGCGCCAATGGGGGCCGAGGACGCGGCGAAGACGATATTAAAGAGAAGGTATATGACGGGGATAAGCTTTCTCTGAACCCCGAGGTTTTGCGCCCTCAGCACTAAAAAGGCGTCAGCGAAATTACCGAGGGAGAATATGGCGATTACGATGAGATATAGCCTGAAGGGCCCGTTAAAGGAAGAAAAGCTCAATTCCGGCAGTTTTGAGTCTTCCTTCGGCTTTGCGGCGCTTTCCTTTATGAAAAGAATTATGAAAATCACCGCGATAACGCCCGGAACGGTGGATGCCATGAAGACAAACCTTAAATTCTTCGAGAAAACCGCGAGGAGCACAAAGGCTATGCCGGGACCTATTACAGCCCCTACGGTGTCCATGGCGCGGTGGAACCCGAAGGCGAGTCCGAGCCTGCGCGCTTCCGTCGAATCCGCGATGATCGCGTCCCTGGGGGCGGTCCTTACGCCCTTGCCGACCCTGTCAATGAATCTTGCCGAAAGCACTTCAGGCCAGGAGGCGGCGCCGGCTATTATGGGCCGGCTTGTAACCGATATCCCGTAGCCGAGCCCCATAAGGAGTTTTCTTTTGCCGAGCCTGTCCGAAAGCCATCCGGAAAAGACTTTTAATATCGAGGCGGTCGACTCGGCTATGCCTTCTATTACCCCTACCGTTGTTTTTGTGGTGCCGAGGACGCTCGTAAGGAAAAGAGGCACAAGCGGATAGATCATCTCGGATGAGGCATCCATAAAAAGGCTTACAAGCCCTGTAAAAAAGACGTTCCTGTTTAGTCCCAATATATAGGGCTTTTCGTTTCGCATGGTGAGATTTTATCCGTTTTTGGGCTTAATGCAAGGACGATTGCCCGGATGAATTTATGCTTGACAAGGTGCCTTGAATTCAGATATGATTTTATATTCAATATATCTGGAGGGTAACGGAGATGCGCGCGGTAATAAAAACAGGCGGAAAACAGTACCGGGTCTCAGAGGGCGACGTGGTAAGGGTTGAGAAGCTCCCCGGAGAAGTAGGAACGAGCGTGGAGATAGATACGGTTCTCGCTGTCGGCGAGGGAGAGGGTATAAAAATAGGCGCTCCGACTGTTGAGGGCGCGAAGGTCATCGCTCAGATTATTGAGCAGGGCAAGGATAAGAAGGTTTTGATTTTTAAGAAGAAAAGAAGAAAAGGTTACACGAAAAAGCAGGGCCACAGGCAGCCTTTTACAAGCATAAAGATTCAGGAGATAAAGGCTTAACGGTTTCATGGTAAAATATTAAAAATAAGGCATAATTTATCGTATTCAGGAGGGTTTTCCCGTGGCGCATAAAAAGGCTGGCGGAAGTTCAAGAAACGGAAGAGACAGCAACGGCCAGAGAAGAGGCGTAAAACGCTTCGCGGGCCAGATTGTCTCGGCCGGCTCCATACTCGTAAGGCAGGTGGGCTCAAAATTCTACCCGGGACCGAACGTCGGACAGGGCAGGGATTTTACGCTCTTCGCGAAGGTAAGCGGCGTGGTAAAATTCGAGGACAGAGGCCAGAAAAAGTTTGTAAGCATACTCCCGCAGTAAGAGAATAAAAAAGAAATAATGAAGGGCGGAGAGGGGAGGCTTTTGAAGGTCTCTCCAAACCGTCCTTTTTTTATGCGTCCGGGGTATATTCTAAATTATGAAGTTTATTGACGAGGCAAAAATCACGGTCAAGGCCGGGGACGGGGGCAGGGGCTGCGTAAGTTTTCGCAGGGAAAAGTATGTCCCGAAGGGCGGCCCTGACGGAGGCGACGCCGGAAAAGGAGGAGATATCCTTTTTACGGCTGACGCCCGTCTTTCAAGCCTCCTCGACTTCAAATACAGGCGCGAGTACGAGGCCGGGCGGGGAGAGCACGGGATGGGGAGCCTCTGCAGCGGCAAGAGCGGCCAGGACCTTTACATAAAAGTGCCGGTTGGAACCGTTATAAAGGATGAAGAGACGGGAGAGGTCATTGAAGACATGACGGAAGACGGGCAGGTATATCTCTCCTGCAAGGGCGGCAGAGGCGGCAAGGGTAACGCCCACTTCGCCACGTCGACCCATCAGACCCCGAGGTTCGCGCAGCCAGGGGAGGCGGGCGAATCAAAGGCGCTTAGACTTGAACTTAAGCTTCTTGCCGACGTCGGCATTATCGGGTTTCCGAACGCGGGCAAATCGACTCTTATCTCCCATATTTCAGCCGCCCGCCCCAAGGTGGCGGATTACCCCTTTACCACCCTTGTCCCGCATCTTGGCGTCGTGAAATACGGAGACTTCGGCGGGTTTATAGTAGCCGACATACCCGGGCTTGTCGAAGGCGCGCATGAGGGCAGGGGGCTTGGCATAAAGTTCTTGAAACACATAGAAAGGACGAGGCTCTTTATACATCTCCTGGACCTTTCGCCCTTTACGGGAAGAGACCCGAGGGAAGACTTTAAAACGGTCAACAGGGAACTTAAGGCCTTTAACCCCGAGCTTTCAAAGAGGCCTCAGGTCGTGGCCTTGAATAAGATTGATTTAACGGAGGCTCGCGAGAAGGTGCCTGAGATGTTGAATTTCTTCAATGCTTTGGGTATAAAGGTATTCTCCATATCAGCGGCCGCGGGCACAGGGCTTACAGAGCTTGTGAATTACGTTGGCATGGAAATAGATGCGCTTAAAGGCGGCGAAAAAACGGACAGAACTTCGCTCTCTAAATGAGGTCAGATGAAAGACCTTCGTAAAAAAATAATAAAAAAAACGAAAAGGGTCGTAATAAAGGTCGGAAGCGCGGTAATCGCCTCCGGGAGCGCTCATGAAGTATTTTCGCGGCTCGCGAAAGAGGTGAGCGAAGTAAGAAAAAGAGGGAAGCATCCGGCTATCGTGAGCTCCGGCGCCATAGCGCTGGGTATGAAAAAACTCGGCCTTAAAGACAAGCCATCGACCATCCCTGAAAGACAGGCCGTTGCGGCCGTGGGGCAGGGGAGCCTCATAGCCCTTTATGATTCGGCTTTTTCAAGGATAGATGAGCTGGTCGCCCAGGTCCTTCTAACGCACGATGACCTGAGCGACAGGAAAAGATTTCTTAACGCAAGGAATACCCTTCTCACGCTCCTTAAGCTTAATATAACCCCTGTCATAAATGAAAACGACACGGTCGCCGTGGAGGAGATAAAGTTCGGGGATAATGACGCGCTTTCGGCCCTTACGACGAACCTCGTGGAAGCCGACCTCCTCATCATACTCTCGGATATAGACGGCCTTTACGACCACGATCCTAAAAAAGACCCGTCCGCGAAGAAACTTCCCCTTGTTGAGGATGTGGACAAATTGCCGCCGGAACTCCTTACGGAGGCCCCCAACCAGTTCGGCACCGGCGGTATCAGGTCCAAGTGCCTGGCCGCGAGAAAGGCCGCTCACTTCGGGGCAGCCACGGTCATAGCTAACGGAAATACCCCCGGGGTCCTGAGCCGGATCTTAAGCGGTGAGGAGATAGGCACTTTATTCCTTCCGAAGGAAGACAGGCTTACGAGCCGTAAGCACTGGATCGCCTTTTCCACGCGTCCGGCCGGCAGAATTTTTGTGGATGAGGGCGCCATGACCGCTCTTTTAAAAGGAGGTAAAAGCCTCCTTCCCTCAGGGATCAAGGATGTGGACGGTTCTTTTGAGGCCGGCGAGGTCGTCCATTGCGTGGACTTGAAGGGCATGGAATTCGCCAGAGGGGTCGTTAACTACAGCACTGAAGAGATACGGAAGATCAAGGGCCGTAAATCATCAGAGATAGAAAAAGTCCTCGGCTTTAAGGTATATGACGAGGTCATTCACCGCGACAACCTCGTGGTGCTTTGAGCGGGGTTCTATCGAAAATATTTAAGCATATTTATTTTAACTTACGGATAGTTGGTAAAATTACATAAAGGAGTTTCTTATGGCTATAAAAGAAGAAATTCTCGAGATAGCGCGGGCCGCCAGAATGGCCTCTCTTGGTCTGGCCAGGCTTTCTTCCGGCGTTAAGAATAAGGCGCTTCTGCTCATGGCCGACGAGCTTCTCAGAAGGGCGGAATTTCTCAAAGAAGCCAATAGAAGCGACGTCGAAGAGGCGAAGAAAAAGAACCTCACAAAGGCGATGATAGAAAGGCTTACGCTTACCGACAAGGTTATTAAAGGGATGGCGGACGGGTTGCGGGAAGTTAGCGCTCTGCCTGACCCTGTCGGCGAGGTCACGAGGATGTGGAAGCGTCCTAACGGCCTTATGGTAGGGAGGATGCGCATACCCATAGGCGTTATAGGCATCATATATGAGTCCAGGCCGAACGTGACCGCCGATGCCGCGGGCCTGTGCCTTAAATCCGGTAACGCCGTAATCCTGAGGGGCGGGAGCGAGTCTATAAACTCAAATAACGCGATAGCGAAGGTCCTGGAAGACGCGTGCGCTCTCGCGGGGGTTCCGGGAAAAATCATTCAGGTAGTGCCGACCATAGAACGCGAGGCCGTCCTTGAGATGCTCAAGCTCGAGGACTATATCGATCTCATCATACCCAGGGGCGGGGAAGGCCTTATAAGGTTCGTGGTCGACAATTCAAGGATACCCGTCATAAAACATTATAAGGGTGTGTGCCATGTGTTTGTGGATGAGTACGCCGACATCGGGATGGCTGAAAGGATATGCCTTAACGCGAAGGTACAGAGGCCGGGCGTCTGTAACGCCATGGAAACCCTCCTCGTCCATGAAAATATCGCCCAGAGATTCCTCCCCGGGGTCTTTAAAAAATACAGGGACGCCGGGGTTGAGCTGAGGGGATGCCCTGAGACCGTAAAGATATTAAAGGGGATAAAAGAGGCCGCGGAAGAGGACTGGTCAGCCGAATACCTTGACCTTATTCTTGCCGTTAAGGTCGTAAAGGATATAGACGGCGCGATAGACCACATCGCGAGGTACGGTTCGCTGCATACCGAGTCGATCGTCACGGGAGATTACTCGAACGCGCAGAAGTTCTTAAAAGAGGTGAATTCATCAACCGTGCTTGTAAACGCCTCCACCAGGTTTTCGGACGGCTTTCAGCTCGGGCTCGGCGCTGAGATAGGCATCTCAACGACGAAGGTGCATGCCTTTGGCCCCATGGGCCTTGAAGAGCTGACGATCCAGAAATTCATAATTTATGGGGAAGGGCAGATAAGGGAATAAAATAAAAAAGACAAAATTTGTCAACTTATGAAAAAAATGCAAGGTTTTACAATCAACTAAAAATGTAAATGTAAGTATTTTAAAGGCTTAGGAGATTGGCATGACTGTTGCATTTAATATTGAATCAGAAAGAATGGAAGCCATTAAGTATAGAAAAGACAAGGGTTTTACTGTAAAATATAGAAAAAGTCTCAATTCCGCTGGAGGAGTTTTATGGGTGTAAAAGGCCGGCTTAAAGATATGGGTCTCGTGGATATCGTCCAGATATTCAACGCTGAGCGTAAGACAGTAGGGATACATCTCGGTTCGGAAATGGGGTACGGGTGCGTATACCTTAAGGGCGGCTACATAATACACGCTACGTACAGGGAGTTCACGGGTTCTACCGCGCTATTTCAGCTTTTGGCCTGGAAAGACGGGGAGTTTGAGGTTGAGATAGACGCGGCTACGGAAGAGAGGACGATAAATAAACCGGCTGAAGCCGTGATACTTGAAGGGTTGAGGCTCCTTGACGAGTCAAGGGCCAGGGGCGGGGAAAAAGGCATTTACGCCGGCGACATGGAATCGATAAGGCTTATCAATAAGCTCCTTGAAATCGGGATCCTCGAAAAGAGTTAATAAAGAGGCTTTGGCCTTAAGGTCATAAAACGGGAAAGGTTCGCATGACGGACGGGATTAAAAATATCGCGATAATCGGCGCCAACAAGGAGTCGCTCGGACTTCTGCCGGTCCTTTTAAAGGATAAAAAGACTCGGGTGCGTTTAATCGCGGATTCCAACAGGGACGCGATGCTCTTTAAACTGTCTGAGCTCGGCTACAGGGTGGCCGTCGGCTTTGATATTAAAGTAACAACAGACCTTAACGAGATTAAAAAAGTCCCTGACCTTGACGTCATAATCAACACATTGCAGGACCATGCCACCGAGAAGTTCCTCGAGTCCCAGGAGTTCAGGGACATGGAAAAGCTCGGGCCCCTGAGCGCGAGGCTTATCTGGGGGCTCAAGGCCTCTTCGCCCGAAGGAAGCGTAGTCGGCAAGGCGGGCGACCAGACGCTTGCCTCCTTCCGCGAGATAGTCGACGCCGTAAGGCTCACGACCGACCGCAGGGAACTTCTCTCGGTCATCTTAAAGCTCGCGACCGAATCCTCCCGCGCCGAACGCGGCTCCATAATGCTTTTAGCCGAGGACAATACGCTGAGGGTCGAGATAGCGAAAGGGATGGACGAGGAGGTCGTAAGAAAGATAAGGGTGCCTCTCGGGGAAGGGATATCGGGGAAAGCCGCGAAAGAAGGAAAACCTCTTCTCATCTCAGGCAAGGCCAAAGGCGAGGAATTCGCCCGGCTCATGGACAGAAGCGATGTTAAAAGCTCGATGTGCGTCCCCCTTGTGGTAAACGGCAGGGTGATAGGGGTAATTAACGTAAGCTCTAACGAATCCTCCCACAGCTTTACGGACGAGGACCTCGACTTTCTCATCAACCTTTCGGGCCTCGCCGCCGAGGTCATATACAGGTCGAACGAATACGAGAAACTCAGGGTGGATTCCGCCAAGTTCACCTTCTGGAAAGAGATCGACGGCATAATGTCTTCCACGCTTCCCCTGGACAACCGCTTGAATACGGTCGCGAAGAAGCTCGTCGAAGTCATCCACGGCCTTACCTGCTTTATTTATATCTACGACGAAGACAGGAACAGGCTATTTCTAAAGGCGGCGAGCACGAGGGACGCCAAGGGGATAGGGCTCCTGAGCCTCAGGCCCGGCGAGGGGATGGAAGGCTCGGCCATGGAGTCCCTGAACGACGTGGTCATGGTCGACAGGACCGAGGGAAAAATAAAAAGGGCGTACCTGACTCTCCCTATGGTGTCCCGCGGACACCCCGTGGGAACGCTTAACGCGCAGGTGGTTTCTACGAACGGGCTTTCAGCGTACCAGGAGGCGTTTCTCAAGGATATAAGGGGCCTTATCGCCGACAGCGTCCACAAATACAAGCAGAATGAAAAGGAGAAGCTTAAATCGCGCAAAATGTTCGCTGTCGATGAGTCGGGGCTCGAGATGATCTCCATAAAGGACACCAAGAGGCTGGTGACGATCATCGCTACGGTTCCGGCGGCGATCCTTGGGGCGGAAGGGTCTTTATTGAGGTTAAAGCAGAACGGCGGAAATAAGTTTCAGACGGCCGCATCCTTCGGCCTCGACGATAAGAACGTAAGGGAGTATTTCCTCCCCATTGAAAAAGAGACCGTCACGGAGGTCTTCCGGAAAAAAGAGCCGGTACTGCGGGAGTTTTCCGAAGAGGCGAGCCCTTACGTGAGGTCCGTACTCTCGTACCCGTTGAAGGTAAGCGGGGAGATCGCGGGCATCATCACTTTTTTTAACAAGACCGAGGACACGTCCCTGTACCCGTTCGCCTTTTCAACGGGGGATATCGATATACTTTCGAGGTTCTCGGTTTATGCCGAAAAAGCCCTTTTAAATCTCTCAGCCAAGGGTCACTGAACCCGTTAAGGAAAAAAAGAAGGAGGTCCGCCCGGCCCTGACGCTGTTTGAAGAAAGGGTGGAGCAGGAGCTTAACCGCGCGAGAAGGCTTGATAAAAGCATGGTCCTCGCCACAGTTAGGATCGCGGGCCTTAAAGACGGGTTCTTAAAGAATAGAATTGAGTTTGAAAGCAAGCTTATCGATGTAATAAAGAAAAAGACGCGGAACTTTGACATAGTGGCGAGGCTGAATGAAGAGACCTTCGGGTTCCTTTTCCTCGACACGAACGAAAAGATAATGAGGCTCATAGGGGCGATGACCGAGGTCATCGCGGCGGACGGGTCGGTTAACAGGGCCTTTATGGAAGGGAAAGCCGAGATCCTTTACGGCTACGCGACATTCCCTGCCGACGGGGACTCTTTCGCCTCCCTCTTTTCAAAGGCGTCTAACAGGATAAAGCTCAATCTTAACAAGGCCATTGGGCGTGAACTTTAGCCGCCGCCTTAAAAATTACGGACAATGATTACAGTAAGATTTTTTGCCATGCTTAAAGGTCTGGCCAGGACTGAAACCAAAGAGTACAGCGTTAAAGGCCCGATTACGATCGATGCCCTCAAGGGGATGGTGAAGAAAGATTTCCCCGCGCTGACTCAGGTCCTCGACAGCCGCTCAATCCTTATTTCAGTCAATCAGGAGTTCGCCGCAAAGGACACGCCTGTAAAAGACGGGGACGAGGTGGGGTTCCTGCCGCCTTTTTCCGGCGGTTAATTTTTCAATAATGTCCAATAATGGGATATAATATTATCCAGCCGGTTTAGAATAAAACAAAAACAAAATGTCAGAACTTGTAAGCATTCAAAAAGAGCGGTTCTCTATTGAGGACGTCGTAAGTCGAGTTAAATCCGCCTCAAAGGGGATCGGCGCGGTGGTCGCTTTTCTCGGAGCCGCGAGGGATTTTTCCAAAGGCGAGGAGATAACCGGGCTTAACTTCGAGCATTACCCCAAGATGGCCGAGAAAAAATTGAAGGATATCCGCTCAAGGGCGCTCTGTAATTTTAATATAATAGAGATGGCGATAGTCCACAGGACCGGCCCTATCGAGATCGGGGAGGATATAGTCCTCATAGCCGTTGCTTCGGCGCACCGCAATGACGCGTTTATGGCGTGCGAATGGGCGATAACCGAACTTAAACGCGTAACCCCGATCTGGAAGATGGAGACTACGAAAAAAGGAGAGGTCTGGGTCTCGGAAACCCCGTAAACGAGGAAGCAGTTTTACCCCTTTACATCCTCACCCCTTGCGGGGGAGGACTGAGGCGGGGGGAAGGGGATCAAATTATAAAATGATTACAGTAGGCATTCTTACAATGAGCGACAAAGGCTCAAAGGGCGAGAGGGAAGACCTGAGCGGCAAGGAAATTGAGCGCATGGTCAAAGACCTTCCCTCCGAGGTAAAGGCGTACGAGATTATCCCGGATGAGGCCGCCATAATAAAGGCGAAGCTCATCGAATACGCCGATATTAAAAAGCTCGACCTTATCGTAACCACGGGCGGCACAGGCGTTACGCCGAGGGATGTGACCCCTGAGGCGACGAGGGCGGTCATCGAGAGGGAACTCCCCGGCATGGCCGAGGCGATGCGGGCGGAGAGCCTTAAAAAGACCCCGAACGCCATGATCTCAAGGGCCGTATGCGGCATAAGGAAAGAATCGCTTATCATTAACCTCCCCGGAAGCCCCAGGGCCGTAAGGGAAAACCTCGCCGTTGTCATGCCCGCCATCTGCCACGCCATAGAAAAGATCAAGGGAAGCACTTCCGAGTGCGCCGTGCCTTAACCGAATGCCGAAAAACTCTATCGTCATTGCGAGGAGCGCAAGCCGCGAAGCAACCTCGTAGCAGTCCGTAGGCTGGGTTAGCGAGGGCGCAACCCGAAGCAACTCAAGCGCTTGATCTTAAATCGGGATTGCTTCGCAACGCTCGCAAAAGACAGCATTTGGAGCTCCCACAAGCTTTAAATCGTGCCTAAAAGCCGTTATTTGTGCTCCTCTACTTTAGAGCTTTTTGCGCACTAACCGTGCGCTTCGGGGCAGGGTTCTCTGCGCTACCGCCTCCAGCCTCTTCGCTCGCCGCTTATGTCTTCGCTCATATAAGGAGATCAAACTCGATTTATAATGCCCGGCTCGCTCGCCCTTCCTCCATCCTTATGGCAATTATCTTGCCATTATGCGCCGTTCACCCTGCGCCCTGGGATTTATTTGAAAACACTTAAAAGTATGGTAGATTGAGTTAGCGTGATCGTTACCCCTCGCGCTCTGCTGAGAAAAAGGTCGAGTCGTTGGGTTTCGTTTACGCTAAAACTCGAGCATTTTCTGAGATTGAAAAGTATAAGACGTTCTTGATATA
>CAVSHY010000027.1:0-41971 GCA_963727865.1 uncultured delta proteobacterium
CGCCCCGGTTATATCCGCCCCCATCCTGATGAGCGCGTCCGCCAGGCAGACGACCTCCGGTTCGAGAGCCGCGTTTTCAAGTATCGTAGTCCCCTCGGCGTGAACGGCCGCGAGCATCAGGTTCTCGGTCCCGGTTACGGTCGTGGTGTCCATGTAAATCTTGGCGCCCCTGAGCTTTTCCGCCTTTACGGTGACGTAACCGTGGTCTATGCTTACCTCGGCCCCCATCTTCTTAAGGCCCATGAGATGCAGGTCTATGGGACGGGCCCCGATGGCGCAGCCCCCCGGGAGCGATACCCGGGCCCTTTTAAACCTGGAGACGAGCGGGCCGAGCACAAGAACCGCGGCGCGCATCGTCTTTACCATCTCGTAGGGGGCCTCGGGGACCTTTATCTCCTTCGTCCTTATCTTTAATATCCCGCTTTTCCTGTCAGCGGAGACTTCAGAGCCCATATGGCTCAGGAGGGCCTTGAAGGTCTCTATATCACGGAGCCTCGGGACGTTTGAAAAAGTATTCCAGCCGTCTATTAGGAGGGAAGCCGCCATGAGCGGGAGCACCGCGTTCTTCGCGCCGCTTACAGTGACCTCCCCTACAAGCCTGTTACCGCCCTCTATGACTATCTTATCCATGTTTTTTAATTATTTATACAGAGCGTCATAACTGTGCATACCTTCGTTGTTCCTCGGCTTGGCCGGGGTAAATCCGTTCAGTCGCAGGAATGGACGTCTTAACAATGGTCCGACCGGCAAAAGTGCGCCTTACTCCTCGCCATCATCACGCCTCGGTCTGCTTTGTTCTGACGCTCTGTATGCGCAATTATTTATGTCGCTATGTATATAAGGCCTTTATTACGCGGGGGCGGAGTTCTCGGCCTTCAGCGCTTCGGTCTGGTAATATGCTATCAGGTTGTCCGTAAGCTCGTCTAAATCGCCCTCCATTATCCCGGAGAGCCTGTGGAGCGTGAGGCCTATCCTGTGGTCGGTTACGCGGTTCTGAGGGAAGTTATACGTCCTTACCTTCTCGCTCCTGTCACCGGTGCCCACCTGGGTTTTCCTCTCCGAGGCTATCTTTTTCTGCTGTTCCTGTATCTTCATGTCGAGGAGCCGCGCCATGAGGATCTTCCGTGCCTTCTGGCGGTTTTTGTGCTGGCTCTTCTCGTCCTGGCAGGATACGACAAGCCCGGTCGGGATATGGGTCATCCTCACGGCGGTTTCGACCTTGTTGACGTTCTGGCCGCCGTGGCCGCCGGCCCTGAAGGTATCCACCCTTATCTCGTCGCCTTTCACGTCAACCTCCACCTCTTCAGCCTCGGGCATTACCGCTACTGTGGCCGTTGAGGTGTGGCGCCTTCCGGAGGCCTCGGTCTCCGGCACCCTCTGTACCCTGTGGACCCCGCTTTCGTATTTAAACCTCGAATACGCCCCCTTGCCTTCTATGTCCGCTATTATCTCTTTAAGCCCGTTGAGGCCCGTGGGGCTTGAGCTCAGCACCTCGACCTTCCAGCCCCTTATCTCGGCGTATCTTGAATACATCCTGAAGAGCTCAGCCGCGAAAAGGGCGGACTCGTCCCCGCCCGCCCCCGCCCTTATCTCAAGGATGACGTTCTTATCGTCATTGGGGTCCTTGGGAAGAAGCATTATCTTAAGCCTTGAAAAAAGCTCTTCTTTCTTCTTCTGGAGCGCGGGCATCTCTTCCTTGGCGAGTTCCCTCAGGTCCTCGTCCCGGCCTTCGAGGATAAGCTTGTTTTCGGCGAGATCCTTTTCTATCCTTTTCAGTTCCCTGTAGACCTCTACTATCCCGCCGAGCGCGGCGTGTTCCTTCGCGAGCTTCTGGTACCGGTCCGGGTCTCCCGTTACCTCCGGCATGGCCAGAAGGCCGGAGATCTCATTAAACCTTCTCTCTACTTCTTCGAGTCTTTTAAGGATCATTTTTTAAAGTTGTACTAACTGGGATCTTCCGGCGCTTTTTACAGGCCCCTGAACTTCTCTCTTATTTCTTTGGGCCTCCCGCACGTCATCTCGCCCTCGCTGCACGCTCCGGCCACACAGGCAGGGCCCTGAGTATCTGAAGATATAGGGCGCTTCCTTTTTCGCGAGCTTGAGCATACGGGTCGCCATATCCCGTATCTCCCACTGGGCCCTTTCGCAGCACCTGAGGTTAAAGAAGTGGATAAGTTCCCTCGCGTTCATGGTAACTATTATCTTGGTCGCTGCCGCGTTGGGAAGCAGGTACCTGGCGTCTTCGGCCGGCACCCCCTCGTCGACGAGCTCCTTATAGAGCTTATAAATGTTTTTTACCGCGTTATCGAACCGCCTCTTTTTCTCTTTGTCATCTTGAATGGCCGGAGGGGTTACAAACTCCGGCTTCTCAAACTTGACGTATCTCTGGCTTTGCTGGGAGTAGGATGCCAGACGGTGGCGGACAAGCTGGTGGGATGTCGCCCTTGAGATACCTTCGATACCGAAGGTAAAGGAGGCGTGCTCAAGGACGGATAGGTGCCCCATCTTAAGTATCTTTCCGAGGAATTTTTCGTAGGAGATGCCTTTTACCCTGTCCTCGAGTTCTTCAATCGTGGAGTCCGAATAGCATAGCCTGGCGGCCAGCGCGACGGTCTTTTCGGGAACAGGGGTAAAATTAAGGAGAGTTACCTTCACTCGGCCCTCCCCGGATTACGCTTCCTTTTGTTTACGATACTTCCTGTTGAATTTTTCGATCTTACCGGCGGTATCCATGTACTTCTGCTCGCCCGTGAAAAACGGATGACAGTTTGAGCATATCTCAACGGAGATATCCTTCTTCGTGGAACGCGTTGTTATCACGTTCCCGCAGGCGCAGTGGATCTTCGTGTCATGGTAGTCCGGATGTATGCCTTCCTTCATTGTAAATGGTCCTCCCGTTATTATTAAAATTGCCTGAAACCCGGAGATCGGGCGTGTTTTTTAAATTAAAGCCGCAATAAGCAAGCAACAACCCGTAGATTTGATACGGAAGTCAAAACATTATATTAACAACTATATATTTGAAGTGCAAGTGGAAAAAAGGAAAAGTTTAGCGGGATTTTACATTTTGAGGAGAAACGGTTAAGCAAGCTACCCTGATTAAAGCTTTTAAATCTTTTTTGGCCCTAACCCGTCCTAACATGAAGAATTTTCTATTCCTACCCCCTGCCAATGTCCCATGTCCCCAATGTCCCATGCCCCATGCCACCACCCCTCCCCGGCCACTATTTGCTCATCGATTCGAGGAACCCCTTATTAGTGGGCGTATGCTGGGTCTTATCGAGGAGGAATTCCATGCTTTCGATCGGGTTTAAAGGCTGGAGCACCTTACGGAGTATCCATATCCTGTTGAGCACCTCTTTTGAAAGGAGGAGTTCTTCTTTTCTTGTGCCGGATTTATTAAGGTCTATGGCGGGGAATATCCTTCTTTCAGAGAGTTTTCTATCGAGGACTATTTCCATGTTGCCGGTGCCCTTGAACTCTTCGAATATTACCTCGTCCATACGGCTGCCGGTGTCGATAAGAGCCGTCGCGATAATGGTAAGGCTTCCGCCCTCTTCGATATTCCTCGCCGCCCCGAAGAACCTCTTCGGCTTGTGGAGCGCGTTCGAGTCGACGCCTCCCGAGAGGACCTTTCCGCTCGGCGGGACAACGGCGTTATATGCCCTCGCGAGCCTTGTTATCGAATCGAGGAGTATCACGACGTCTTTCTGGTGCTCAACGAGCCGCTTTGCCTTCTCTATGATCATCTCCGCGACCTGCACGTGCCTCTGGGCGGGCTCATCGAAAGTGGAGCTTATGACCTCGCCTTTTACCGACCTCTGCATGTCCGTTACCTCCTCGGGCCTTTCATCTATAAGAAGGACGAGGAGCACGACCTCGGGGTGGTTCGTGGTAATGGAATTGGCGATCTTCTGCAGAAGCATTGTCTTACCGGCCCTTGGAGGAGAGACTATAAGACCCCTCTGACCTTTGCCGATGGGCGTAAAGAGGTCCATTATCCTCATCGACATATCGGAGTTCGGGGGGATTTCAAGGTTTATTTTTTCCTGGGGATAAAGCGGGGTAAGGTTGTCAAAAAGTATCTTGTCCCTGGCTATCTCAGGGTCTTCGTAATTGACCTTCTCGACCTTCAGGAGGGCGAAGTACCTTTCACCCTCTTTGGGGGGCCTTATCTGACCTGATACTATATCTCCCGTGCGGAGGTTAAACCTTCTTATCTGGGACGGGGAGACGTATATGTCGTCAGGGCCCGGAAGATAATTGTAATCCGGGGCCCGGAGAAAACCGAAACCGTCGGGCAGCGTCTCAAGTACCCCTTCGCCGTATATAAGCCCGTTCTGGTCGCTCTGGGATTGAAGAAGCGCGAATATGAGGTCCTGCTTCCTCATGCTTGAGGCTCCCTCGATATTGTATTTTTTAGCGAGCCCGGTAAGCTCGTTTATCTTTTTTTCTTTGAGTTCCTTAAGATTCATAAAAAAATTACTCCTGTGGGGGTTGGTTTTGTGGTTGGATAGAAATATAGGATATCTCTAAAAGGTTTATAGATTTCTCTGCAGACAATTCTCTTTAGGGTTTAATTTTCCTCTGGGCTTAAATCTATCGGATTGAAGCGCGAGGGAATGAACAAATTTTTCTTGAGTGTCTTTTATGATAGGTATTTTCACATTAGCACGGTTCTCTTAGCCTGTCAACCCCTTTTTATTATTTCCAGGGAAAGAGAGAAATATTTCTAACCGCTTTTGATTTTCCCGTAGAGTTCTTTAACATATCTTAATGTCTCTTCGATGCCGCCGTTATTATTCACCTCAAAATCGGCGTGTTTAAGTTTAAGGGCGATGGGCATCTGGGCCTTTATACGCTGTCCAGCCTCACGTTCGCTTAAACCATCCCGCTTCATTATCCGCTCTATCTGTTTTTCTTCATCGGCGTATACCACGATAACCTTCTCCATATCCTTTTGAAGCCCCGCCTCTATAAGAAGGGCCGCATCCACGATAATCAGAGGGTCGTCACCGTGTCTTTCCTCAAGGGCCGCAATTTCGGAATTGATCCTTTCTATTATCCTCGGGTGTGTTATCCTATTTAGGACCGAAAGCTTTTCAGGGTCTGAAAAAACGATCCTCCCGAGGGCCTTACGGTCTATTGTCTTATCTTCCCTGAGTATACCTTCCCCGAATTCATTTACTATCTCCATGTACGCCGGGGCCCCGGGCCCTGTGATTTCCCTGGAGATAACGTCGGCGTCTATAACATGGGCGCCGAGTTTTTTAAGTTCTTTTGACACGAGGGTCTTGCCCGTCGCCACTCCACCTGTAAGCCCGACCTTCATATCTTTAATGTTTCCTTCGGTGTCTAATTAAAATTCTCCGCCATAAATGGCTGAGAATTTTGATGGTACGGATAATCATTTATATTTGCCAGCCTTGACCCGCCGCTAAAGCGACGGGATTGCGGCTGGCACACCCATTCACCATAGCTTGCTACGCAAGCTATGATCAACAGTTCCTTCGGATACCCCGCAGATTGTTGCGGGGAGGTTCATTCCAGGCCCCTTTTCAGTTTACCCGTTAAAATCAAGTGCTTCCTACCTTACGCTTCTAAGCATTACAAAACTGAGCTGTCTCCCCGTCATCCCGCCCTCTTTCCTGTAAGAAAAAAAGAGGTCGTTATTACATGAGGTACACCAGGAGCTTATACTTATATTCTCCTCTGAAAGCCCCGCTGAATGGAGTTGCTCTATGTTTGCGTCCCCGATATCCAGCATTAATTCGCCGCCTTCCCTGTAAAAATAATTAAGCTCTTCGCCGAAGGCATCCTTAAATTCCAGAAAGACATTTTCTTTTACCGAATAACAGCAGGGCCCTATGTACGGGCCGAACGCGGCCAGGATATCCCTCGGCCTTGAGCCGAACCGTGAGCGCATCGACTCGACGGCTTTGACGCTCACTCCCCTTAACGTCCCTTTCCATCCCGCGTGTACCGCGCCTATTATATTATTGACCGGGTCGTAAAGGAGAACGGGAAGGCAGTCAGCGGTCAAGACGCCTATGGGAAAGCCCGTGAGGCCGGTTATTATGGCGTCAGCGTCCACGAGCTTATAGGATGCCGCGCCGCCGGGAAAATCATCCAGTATAAGGACGGAATTACCGTGGACCTGGTTAACTAAAACAAGCTTTTCCATCGGAGTTCCGGATGCCCTGGACAGGAGTTCCATGTTTTTAGCGACATTCCCCACGGAATCCGTCCTGCCGTCAAAATTAAGTGAAGAGAACGGCGGTCCGCTTACCCCGCCGACCCTTGAAAGGAACCCGTGAGTGATCGATTCAAAAGGCGACAGGAGCCCGCTTGAAACGTATTTTATATTATTCGTTTCCTTAAGCCTGCTCTGGCTTTTAAGTGGTTTATCCCGGACCATCCATTTCCCATGGTATTTTTTATGAGAACTGTTTTTCAATAAGCTTAAGAAGATCGTCCATGTCCCCCGGAGGCGGAGCCGTAAACTCCATGTAAGCTTCTCTTCGAGGATGCATAAAGCCGAGCTTCACGGCATGGAGGAGCTGTCTTTTTATTTTTTTTAATGCTTCGTCCAGAGGCTTCGGGAGCCCGGAGGCGATCTTTTTCCTCCCGTAAACCTGATCTCCCACTACCGGATGGTTTATCGCTGAAAGATGGACCCTCAACTGGTGGGTGCGCCCCGTTTTTGGGGTGAGTTCCAGAAGCGTTAACTGAGGATACCGTTTTAAAACCCTGTAGAGGGTGATCGCGGTTCTGCTTTTCCGGGTCCTCCCTGAGATCTTTTTTCTGTGGGCGATATCCCTCCCGATCGGGATGTCTATCACGCCTTCATCTTCTTTAAATGTCCCCCAGACGAGGGCGAGGTATTTTCTCTCCGTACTGTGCTCGCTGAACTGTTTCGCCAGACGCAGGTGGCTGAAATCGTTTTTCGCTATTACAAGCACTCCCGTCGTATCCTTATCGAGGCGGTGGACCACGCCGGGGCGAAGCTCCCCGCCGATTTTAGAGAGTTCCCTCGTATGGCTGATTATCGCGTTTACGAGAGTGCCTTTCCCCCTGCCCGCTCCGGGATGGACCGCGATCCCGGCCCCCTTATTTATTACCAGGACGTCCCCGTCTTCATAGAGCACGTCGAGGGGTATCTCCTCGGGCTCAAGAGTTATCCCGGGCGCCTCCGGCACTGTAACCCTAATTCTGTCATTATGTTTTATTTTGTAGCCCGCTTTAGTCGGCTTATCATTCACCCGCACCATGCCATCGACAAGCAGGTTTTTTATGCCGGAGCGGGTCATCTCCGGAAGTTTTCCCGTGAGGAAGATATCAAGCCTTTTTGCGGCCTCTTCTTCCGGAACGATAAAAGTATGGGTAGTTTCCATCTATAAAGAAATACGCGGGAACCTTTTTGTACGGGCTCGAAAAGATTCTATGATACGGATTTATGGCTGAGGCTCGGCTGTACGGCATGATAAACGGCTGCTACCAGATGTCGGACTCTATATTGCCGTTTCTTTTTATCAGGATATCGACTATGGCCCTGTTAAAGAAGTTGTTTTTTCTGTCGAGCTCCGGGTCAACCCTGCTCTTATAGAGGTCGAGGCCCTCTTTGATCTCCTGTTCAAGGAGTTCAAAAATATTATCGTTTTTTATCCCCTTTAATATCTTATCCCTGTTATAAAGGGCGATATCGGACATGATAGTCCTGGCGAGCCTGAACGCGGCCTCCGGGGAATTAATTAAGCTCATGTTTTGACTTTTCCTTAAGCGGTTCCCCTGCGCAGTTCCTCTACGAGGGTGTCCCTGCCTCTTTCGGCGTTAGCCCTGACAAGGTTTTCCACAAGTCCTGTGTTGCCCGCTTTGAAGGCCTCGATTATCTCATGGTGCTGTTTTACCGAATCATTCATCCGTCCAGGGAGGGCCATCGCGGTAATCCTGAACCGTTCAAACTGCTGGACGAGATGATGAACAAGCGCGCAGAGCTTATCGTTTCCACAGGCCTTAAGAAACGTATCATGGAACTGGTGGTCGAGCTTGAAAAAGCCTTTAACGTCGTTCTTCTCCGCGCATTTTTCCATCTGAGCGTTAAGGGTCTCGAGTTTTTTAATTTCCCTGTGCGTTAATTTGGAGCACGCGGTACGGGCGGCATAGCCCTCAAGGAGGCTCTTGATCGCGTAGAATTCGCTGACGTCCCTGTCTGTAATAGGGCTTACTACAGCGCCCTTCCGGGGGGTAACAGTAATAAACCCCTCGGATTCGAGTTGCCTGAAAGCCTCGCGTATGGGAGTGCGGCTTATGCCGAAGTTCTCGGCGATCTCCTGCTCAGGGACCCTTTCACCGGGTTTAAGGCGGCCGGATATGACGGAATCTTTAATAAATTCGACTATCCGCTCCCGAAGCGTAAGCGGTTTTTCAACAGGATAGTCCAGTACACGCACTTTCTCCATATTATAATTGTATACTGTGTACATGCTCAAAAGTCAAGGTTTTTTTGCCGTTCCCAACTTGCGGAAAATCCAGAAAGAGCAATAAAAATAGGCAGATTAAAAAACCCGGGCCGGTTTTCAGGCGGCCCGGGTTTTTTAATCTGCCCGGGAGGATATTACTTAAGCCTTCTTCTTACGTTCGCGATGGCCAGATTATAATCCTTTTTCACCACGGCCATGACCTTATTCGCCTTCTTGCTCAGTTCCGCAATGACGCTGTTGCCTTTCTTACTCAGGATGGCAAGCTCTTTCTCGATATTTATCTTTCCACTTTTCTTTCTTATCGTCGAAACCTCTTTGTAAAATTTATCGCTTAAGACGCCGAGTTCCCTGTCGAGCTTTTTGCGTATCTTCTGAATCTCGCCGTACATCTGCGTCTTCAGGTCAGGCTTTTTAAACACCTTCTTGAGCGGGTTTTTCACAATTCTCCTCCTTTGGTTTTTGGAACCTCCTCATTAACCCAACACCTCTACCGCCATGATTATATACGAAAAACAAAAAAACTCCAACCCGTATTCAATCATCTCAATTTAAGAAGACCCTGACCATGTGAAAAAGCCCCGCGGACATTAAATCCGCGGGGCTTTTGGAGTCCGGCTTTAAATCACCTCTACCGGCCGCTTCTTTCCGACCTGTTGGAAAGCTCCGGCCTTTCAGGCCTGTCCGGCAAGCTCGGCCTTTCGGCCTTTTCTACCTCATGCCTTCTGGCATCGGTATCCGTGCCGTTCTTCTTTTTCGTATCCGGATTCACATCCGTATCCTTCTCGCTCTCCGATTTAACGTCCGCGTCTTTACCCGGGATGCCCCTACCGGAACTTTTTGTATCGCTATTATTACCAGCGCCATCCTTTACCTTCTCGACCCGGCTCAGGACAGTCCCGAGATTAAGGCCGAGATCTTTCGCTATTTTGCCCCACCCCTCCTTCGGCGGCCCCTGCCTCTTTGACATTATCGTATCCACATTGGCGTCCGTTATCCCGCCGGGGAGCTTATCGGCGAGAGAAAGGACGATAGCGATCTCGCCGTAGCCGAGCTTCTTGCTCCTTAAACCGTCGATCACGCTCCGGTCGACGTTAAACTCCTTTTCTATCCTCTGGACGATAGGCTTAACGTTGCCCGGGATTCCGGGAGTCTTTATCAATGGCAGAGACCTCTGTATCGACCTTCGATTCATCCTTCGCGCTCCCCGCCCTTACGGCTGAAACGCCCATTATCAGAAACGCCGCCGCTATCAGAACGACTAATTTCCTTTTCATCTTTTCCCGTTTCTCCTTCTTATTTTTATTATGTCCTCATGAGCAAAGGCTTTAATAACTCCCTCTCCGAGCTGTTTTTTTCTTTATCCCTGATAACAAACCGCCGTCAATCCTACCGTTCTATCCTCTCGGGCTTTTCTGTCCTTTCGACCCTTTCCAGTCCTGCCTTTTGAATCTCCGCCTCCATCTGAATTCCTACCTCCCCCTGCCATCGGGCCTCTCATTGCGCTCCATTCTCTCCATCTTCTCGGGATGACCGGATTTTTCTCCCTTCTCTTCCTTTTTCTTCTCCTGCTTTTCTTCCTTCTTTTCCTTTTTCTCTCCTTTTCCGGCCTCACCCCCCTCGACCCTTACTTTCCTGACGCCGCTTATGACAGGGCCGAGCTTAAGGCCGAGCTTTTTGGCTATCTCGCCCCATCCCATGACCGGCGGACCCTGCCTCATGCCCACAAGCCTGTTTGCATTGGCGTCATTTATCCCGCCGGGGAGCTTACTCGCGAGGGCAAGGACGATAGCCACCTCGCCGTAACCGAGCTTCTTCATCCTGATGCTGTTTATACGTGCCTCATCGACCTTAAACTCCTTCTCAAGCCTCTTTACAACGGCCTTCTCTCCGCCGGGTTTCTCGGCGTCTTTGTCGACCGATGAGACTTCGGCGGCAAGCCTCTTCTCGTCATTGGAATTGGAAAACTTCGCGGCCCATGCCGACGGCGCGGCTAACCCCGCCAGCAGCAAAAAGATGGCCATGGTAGATACCGTTATATTCCTGATCATTGATTTTCTCCTTTTTTTTTGACGATGACACAAAAAGTTTCTCTCAAAACCTGTAATTCACCCCGGCCGTAATCCCGTAATCCGGGCTGCTTGAGGTCATCCCGAGATCGACGCCAGCCAGGATGCCGAATTCCTTCGTGACCCTGTACTCAAGGTATCCCATGATGTCCCTTAAGTCAGGGGTCCCGCTTACGATCGGCGTACTCTCCTCGAAAAATACGCTGCCCGTGAGCTCCGGCGTTATCTTCTTCGACGCCCCTATGTCAAAGGAAAACTTATCGCGGAAGTCCGACCCCGAGGGTTTGCCGATAAACGTATAATAGAGGTCAAAAAAACCTGTCCACGCCGGGTAAAGGGCCTTGCTGAACTCAAGGCCTATGGTCTCGTCAAACTCCCCTGTCCCCAGCCCCTTCGACTCGTCGGCCGTGGGGAATTTAATCTTGCCCACCAGAGTCACATCGAGGGGCCCCTTTTTATACTCCTGCAGAATATAAACGCTTCCTTTAAGGATCACGTCCCCGATGCCGCTATTGGTGGTAACAGCGGTGGATCCCCCCTGTTTTCTGACGACCGTGCCGTCGACGATGGTAAACTGGGAGCTGCTCCTCTGGGCTATGTAAGGCGCCGTAAGAGTCACGTCTCCCATATCAAAGTATCTCTTGACGCTCATCGGCAAATAGAGGGTCTCTGTCCGGGTATCGGTGCCGTATTTTCCTTCTTCGTAGATCGCCGACAGGGAGGCCTTCCAGTCCTGGGCGTTGGAACGGACGGAACAAAGAGAAATAGTTGCCAGAGTGAGAGCGAACACAACCGTCTTTTTAATCTTAATCCCCATGAATTTACCCCTTTTTTTTAATGAAACGCCCGCGAACCGGCCCTTTTAAAGACCGGTCGAGGCGTTAACTGAAAGCTTTTGCCGGTTACCCCCGAGAAATGAAAATACGAGGCCGCCGGGCAATAAACTTCTGACCGCGCCAGGGCCTTTATCCGCAGTTTGTATTTCTATACCCCGCATATTGCCCCTGGACATGAAAATGTTCAGTGACTTCGGTCACAGGAGGACGGGTGACAGCGGTCACTTACTAAAATCAGGATTTGCTTTATAAAAGGGGTATGGCCATAAGCCGTCCTTTAAAACCTGACTGTTATTAAAAAACCAGCAATAAGGGCGATATTTATAACCTTAAATATAAAAAGCTTCAAAAGGAGGCCGACATAATGAAAAAGATCCTCGCTTTAATAACCGCCGCTTCAATGTTCCTGTGCGCCGTCCCCCAGTACGCGAACTCGGCTTTAAAATGGAACCACGAGGCCGCCGGGCTCGAGCATGTAACTACCACGCCGGGGCCAGCGGATGGACTTTTGAGAGAGGCCGGGCTTCCGACAGCCTGACCGACGCCAGGAGGGACGCCGCCTTAACCAGGCCGTACGGCCCGACCACAACCACTCTTCCAGTCAGGCCGAGCTTCTAAGGAAGTATTTATATCCGGTGCTGTCAGCCAAATAAAATAATAAAAGAGCCGCGGGCCAAAAGCCCGCGGCTCTTTTATTCTCCTCACCCTGAAAAACCTCCATAAAGCTGAATCCCGGACGACCCCGCCTGTTGCCAATTGAATGATTTCGGTGTATGCTTGATTAATCGAATACCGGCGGTAGCAATGATGGAAGACCCTAAAAAAATTTCGTTTCTTAAGAAAATCGAGGAGCAGTTCAAGGAACTGGAAGAAGACCTCGCGGCCTTCGAGGCCAGGGCGGCGAAGGCCGCTGGCACTGCGAAGGCCGAGTACGTCAAGGACGTCCATGACCTGCGCAGGAAAAAGGAGGCGTTCGACAGCGAACTAATGGATGTCAGCGAGGCCGGGGACGAGGCGTGGGAGACACTCATCGAGGGGCTTAAAAAAAAAGCAAACGAGCTCAAGTTTGCCCTGGAATGGATGCTTGCAAGGCATAAACCTCAGTAAGCGGAAAAAAGGAGGGTTACGATGGCTGATAAGGCGGAGACCAAGGAACTCCCAGGGTTCCTTCAGGACGTGATCAAGAAATACCCCGAGGTATGGGAGAGCTACAGGAACCTCGGCGCAGTTCTTAGCGACATGAAGGGCTTGGACAGAAAAACCCAGCAGATAGTAAAGCTCGGCGTGGCCATAGGCGCCGGCCAGGAGGGCGCCGTGCACTCCCACGTGAGGAGGTGCAAGTCCGCGGGCTTTACTGACGAGGAGATATACCACGCGGCGATGCTCTCGGTAACCGGGATAGGCTGGCCAAAGGCCGTAGCCGCCCTTTCCTGGATAAATGATATCCTGAAAGAGATCAAGACAAAAAAGTAAAAAAAGCGTTTACCCGACATTTGTAAACCGCTTTTATTCCCGCCATACCCGCGGGCTCTCTAACTGGTTGCTTGAGAGCGCTTTTTAAAAAGGCGCTGAGCGCTGGCTGCCGGTTCAACCAATTCCTTTCTCTAAGGGTAACGTTATTTATTGCAACATGCGAAAGGCTGGGAGCCTGTGTTCGAAAGAGTTCCCCAAATAGGGCTTGATTGGACGACACCTTAATCAAATTCTTTCATATAATCGGCTTCGTCTTACTCGGCGGCGGACTAATTGGTGTTTTTATATCAGACCTGCGCTCAAGGCAGAAAAAGGATATTGTAATCTTTGCAGAGGCCTGCGGGTATGTCGCTATCTTCTATGACGGTATAGTCGTCCCCGGCGCTATCCTGTTAGGTGTATCAGGGCTTCTTCTTACCATCAAGATGAATTCAGGCTTTTTTGAGCTGCCCTGGCTTACCGGCATGTGGGCGCTCTTTGCATTTGAATTTATCGAGGGGAATACCATAACCCGCATACACTTCAGAAGGATGCTTAGGCTCTCCAGAGACGCCCTTGCGCGCGGCGACATAACCTCGGAACTTAAAGAGGAGCAGGCAAGAAGGCTCCCAACCTTTACGCATTACCTCGACCTGCCGCTTTTTTTCCTTATAGTCTCTTTCGGCGGGCTTAGGCCCCTGTCATGGAATGCAATCGCCCTCGGCATAATGCTTGCGCTTGCGGCAGGCACGGTGCTTTATGTTATTTTCACAGGCATATATAAAATTGATTGAAACTCCCCGTGGCTTGGCCGCGTGGAATCCACTCACGATACTTGTTGAAAAATATTATTTTAAACTCCGTTTCCCCCCGGAACCCTCTCACCGACGGCTTTTTCCCAAAAGTTGCTGTTAGCAGTTGAAATGCGCGGCGAATTACTGGTATACTCCCTTTACTCCTTTGAAAATGCATAACGAGCACGCTGCCCACAACTTGCTGCGGGAAAACGAGCGAATAGAACTTTTAAAGTCCTACGCTTGTCGCCGCTGATTTTCAGGAACCCCATGAAGGACTCTGAAAATTACTTACATTTGGAAGATTCCCCGCGGCTTGCCGCGGAGAGCTTCAAAAAAATCGGCGCGGGTCAAACGCCGTTCTCACGATTTACCTGACTACCGGCAACCTATCCGTAATGGCGCGCGAGGTAACCTATCAAGAAAAGAAAGTTTCCTTAAAAGGAGGGTAAAGTGAACGGGAATAAAAGAGGTCAAAGCAGAAAATACCTGATAGCCGATATAAAGATCAAAAAACCCGGCAGCCGCGGCGTCCGTTCCGCCATGGCCATAAACATCTCCAGGGTCGGGATGGGCCTTTACACAGCGGCGCCGCTTCAAAAAAGGGAAAAGATCATAGTAAGGATGACCATCCTCAAGAACGGCGCCCTCGTATCCTCGGAGGAAATCCACGGGACAGTCAGGTGGATAAAATCGATAGGCAAGAGCTTCGCCGCCGGCATCAAGTTCGATAAAGAGATAAATAAGACCGACTTCCCCGTCATATCCAGATGCCTGAACTACGCCACAACCCGGAAATAATCTTTCTATTTAATTTATGGTCTTTTCCTGTCATCGCGACGGCGTAAGAAAAGCTATCACGTTTCACTCATCAAAGATTTTTGAAAGGTTTAAGGGGAACTTTTTATAAAAAGTTTCCCTTAATAGCGGCCTGTTACTTACTCGCGCTTCACGGTAAAGAAAACCCCGCCCTTTCCGTCGTAGGTGTAAAAGACCCCTACGGGATGAGATGCCCGCAGCGGTCCAGGGTACAGCGCTCGGTCCACCAGCCCTGTGTCTTCTTTCCGCCCTCGATTTTAATCTCCCGCGGCGCGTCGACGACCTCTGCTTTTACGACCTTTCGGCCCTCGCAGCCGTCCAACCCCGCCGATGCCTTATCAACGTCAATGAGAAGTTTCAGCGTATCTTCCCTGAGACCCGGTTGCGCGGGGGTCCCTTTTGGGACGCCCGCGCAACCGGCGAGAAAAAAACGGCCGTCAAGGCCGCCCATGCGGATATTTTAGCGGTATCCAGGCGTTTGCCGTTTTTAACCGTCATCGATTTTATTTAGGCGCCTTCCTTATGGCGCCCGAGAAGACTTCGGTCCAGTAAACGCTCGTGCCATCCACGGCTATGGAATTCGGGACACCCCCGGAGGAAAGTATTCCCTTTGTCAGAAAAGCCGGGCTCCCGCCGACCCTGGGGGCCTTGCCGACCGCCGTCTGGTCGACCCAGTAGACATAGAGGCCGTCAGAGGTGATCCCGCCGGGAGGGTTTATGAATCTTACAAGAGTTCTGGGGAATCCGCCGTTCACGGAGACTCCTTTTATATCCCTCGCGCCGTTTTCCAGAAAATATATGTTGGAGGAGTCGGCGGCAAGATCGGAGGCCATTTGAAGATTCCAGGCCACAATCAATTCCACCCCGCCGTTGACGGATATTTTCTTTATCGTATCATAGCGGTCGACCCAGTAAAGGTCAGATGAACGCACGATTAAACGCCCCGCGGGCCCCATGCCGGCCGCTAACGTCGTAACAGGGCCGCCGCCGACGGATATTTTACGGACCGTTGAATCGGGTCCTTCGACCCAGTAGACGTTAATCCCGTCGGTCGCGATATCCGTTATGACGGAATCGCCGTCCGCGAGCTTCTCTACGACCCCGCCGACTACCGGGACCTTTTTTACCGTGAACTTGTCGGCTATGTATACATACGCGTTATCGACCGCGATGGGCGCGTTATCGCTCGAAATTCCCTCAACCGCCGCCGTTATATCCCCGCTTTCAGGCGTCCCCATTTTCATCGCCAGAGGCACGGGATAACCTCCGTTTACGGAAATCTTTTGCAGCGGAAAATCGCCGGCCGCGGTCCAGAAAAGGTCAAAGTTTTTTACGGTAAGATGCGTAGGGGTCTGAAGGTTGGAGACAAGGGTCTCTATCCCGCCGGCGGACGGAGGGAATGGCGGAAAGATCGGCGCTTGCCCCGGCATCGGGAGAGGAGGAAAACCCGGCGGCTGCATAGGATACATGGGCGGCATCCCCGGGCCTCCCGGCATAGGGGGCATAATAGGCGGCTGGAATACCGGCCCGGCCGCCCCGGCCGGGGAAGAGATGGAGATAAGAAAGATAAAAACGACTGATAATAGACCCAGCCCTCTTTTAAAGACCGTCATCGATAGCCTCATGAAATCCTCTCTAACCCTGCCCTCTGGAATAGAGAGCGGTTTATTGAAATGGTAGCATATAATAACGGTGTGTCAACGCCTAAGAAATGCGTAACATATCGTTTTTTAACTGAAGTCTTTTGGCTTACCTTTTTCACAAAAAAGGTAAGGGGGAAAATACGGGATTTATGGTATACTGGCAATCGTCAAAAGGACGTTCAAGAGAGGTAAAATAAAAAACCAGTGAAGCCATCTTTGATCTTTACGTCAATGCTACTCTGCGCTGCGTTGGGCGGCTGCGTGACCGCGCGGCCGCAGAAAATGGCGGGAGATGCACCCCAGGGGCCGGGTGAACCGCATCCGATGAGCGTTACCTTAACCGAGAAATCCCCGCCTCCGGCCCCGGCTCCGGAAGCCACCGCGCCAGTGGAGACGCCTTCGGCCGCTCCAATAGACCACGCGCGCCAAAAGCAGGCGAAGGCCCTGACAGAACCAGCGCGGCCTTTGCGGACGACGCTTGCGGGCCCGGCCCTTCAAAAGGAGACCCTGAGCCTTGTCATATTCCATGATGAGGCGCTCGCGGGCGGGGGCGTAAAATGCAATAACCGCAAGGTAATCAAAACAGAGGTGATAGAACAATCCAGGGACTTTAAAGCCGAAAACGGGCGTCCGGTGGAGGGCTCGTGGACAGAACGCTGGACGCTCGACCGCTGCGGCACGCCTGTGCGCTACAGGGTCCTTTATACCTTCGGCGAAAAGGGAACGACCTATTTCACCGTGAAGCAGTATAAATAGGTTCGTTAAAAAAAGTCTTCCGGAGGAGCCTTTCTATAGAAAAGCTCGAACAGCGCTTACCGCATAATGTCGCGGGACTGAACCACTTTAGGGTTTGCAAGGGAGCAGTAGATGAATCGTTCTACGAAAAGATGGAACTTAACGCCCTGAAATCAAGCAGCTTGAATAGTAATATGGTGAATTGGAGCCCCGAGACTTACGATGCATGGTACGAAACCCCTCTCGGGAGGCTTTCAGACAGGCTTGAAAAAGACCTGGTCTTTTCACTGGCTGATGTAAAGCAAGGCCAGCGGGCCCTCGATGTTGGGTGCGGCACCGGCATCTTTTCGATAGAGCTGGCAAAAAGAGGAATAGAGGTGACAGGTATTGATGGTTCGGAAGAGATGCTCAATTGGGCAAGGATAAAGGCCGAAAAAGAAGGACTCAGAATAAACTTTTTGAAGACAAACGCCTTAGCTCTTCCATTCCCGGACGATCATTTTGATCTTATTTTATCAGTTTGCACGCTCTGTTTTGTAGAAGAACCTCAAAAGGCCCTTCTGGAGATAAAAAGGGTTTTGAAACCCGATGGAAGAATCGTCATAGGCGCTCTGAATAGATGGTCTCCATGGGCGCTTGTAAGAAGGGTAAAGGGCCTGTTCATGGAAACAGTCTATAACAGAGCGGAGTTCATCTCTCCGCGCGAACTCGGATCCTCTCTTGCAAGGGCTGGATTCAAAAATGTAAAAGTAAAAACCTGCCTCTTCTCTCTTCCGGTAAACTGCGGTCTCTACCTGAGATATTCAGGCGCCCATGAGTGGTTTGGAAAAACTCTCATCCCCGGGACAGGCGCTTTTATAGCCGCTGTTGCGGCCAGGAATTAAATATTTTTGGAGAGAGTTTGAGGTCCGTGCGGAGAGCGATTGCTTGGCGAACGCTAAATAAATTACGTTCAAATTAGATAAGAAGAAGGTTTAAACAATTAACCATGCGCCGCGCTTTTTTTAAAATTCTCCGCCATGAATGACAGAGAATTTTGATGGTTGGGAAAATCATCTATATTTGCCAGCCTTGACCCGCCGCAAAGCGACGGGATTGCGGCTGGCACACCCATTCAAAAGGTTCTCTCAAAACTTTTTGCAGAGGGCCTGTTTGTTAAAAGATAAGCCCGAAGAGGATATTCGCGGCCTTTACGAGCTTCGGCACCCCGAGAGTTTTCACGCTCTCCATCATTAACCTTTTAGGAGGGGCCGGCTCTCCCTTCTCGTTAAAGATTCCGCGCGGGATCCTGTAGACGCAGCATTGCCTGGCCTCAAACCTCCCGGCTATGTACTCGGCCATCCGCTCGGGCGTGAGAGCCTCTCCGCTGGTAAAGATATCTATCGCGGCGTATCCCCTTTCAGGCCAGGTGTGGACCGAGAGGCGGGATTCCGGAATGGAGACCATGCCGCTTACGCCATGGGAGTTAAAGTCACGGAAGAAGCTCTTTATGTCGGAGGGGTGCGTTATCCTGGCCGCGGAGACCATTATCTCCTCCACCGTCCCCGCCCCGGTAAGCCTATCCGGGCCGCAGCCGAAAAGCTCAATGACCCACTGGTCGCCTAAACTGAGCCGCATAGCCTGAAACCTCCGCCTTGCATTCATGATTTTCTCTGCCTTTGGCAGACTTCCTGGGTCATAAATAAACGCCTTATCCCCTGCATAACACTATACCTAATATCGCGTGGAATTTCGGTAACCAGGGTCACCGAGGGTAATCTTTAAAAAAGGCCTCGCGGACATTTCCGGCTTATTGACGGTTAAAAGGCTTTTGTGATAAGCTTAAACATGCCGTGACTTTCCTAAAAGGAGACGATTATGAAGGATATACTTATAACAGTAACCTGCCCGGTCTGCAAAAAAGAGTTCGCCAAAAAGGCGAAGGACCTAAAAGACGGCGCGGTCATTAAATGCCCTGGCTGCGGCGAACAGACGACCATAAGGGGCACCATGTTCACCGACATGGTCGAAAGCAACGAAAAAGCCGGACACGCCTGAGGCGTTTCAGACTCGGATGACAAAAAACCAACCTCTTGCGGGTTCAGGGTTGTACCCTGAACCCGATATTCCAACGCTCTGCTCAAGGGCTTTTTGCGCACTGACCGTGCGCTTCGGGGCAGGGTTCTCTGCGCTACGACCTCAATCCTCCTCGCTCGCCCCTTAAGTCGCTTCGCTCCGCACGCTGCCCCGGCTCGCTCGCCCCTCCCCCATCCTTACGCGCTGTTCACCCTGCGCCCTGTGATTTATTTTAAAGACAATACAAGTTACTACTCTTAGGTGGGCTCAGCCCACCCTACGGGACTATAAAAGTTTTTTTGATCCTGTTATAGGCACGTCAAAGCACTCAGCTCTCACTACGATCTTTGAAGAAGGTACCTTAAACTCGTTTAAAAAAAGTGCCTGAACTCTCTTCGGATAAGGATTTACAATCACGACACGTTGTAAGACAGTATTAGCTCTAAGTGCCTTATCGAATAAACTTCGAGATACTATGTCTGTATCAGGGAATGAGTAGCCAATTATATATAACTCCTTACATCTCGAAATCTCTGCCTCCGCACGAGACCACAATATTGAAAATATTTTTCCATATCTATTGTATTGCTTATTTCTTACAGGAGGTACTATCAATGGCATTGAGAAGACTGCCCTGTCACCTACAACTACCTTACCATGTTCAGGGAGGTCTATCGCACTTAGAATCCTTACACTAGTGCGACCCTTTGGAGTGTCATCTTGTAGAGGAAGATTCGGAGGATAATAACAATAGCTAAATGGTTCGTAGGGTCCCCAGTACCTATTTTCATAAGTATTATAAGGACTTGTTGCTTTCACAAATACGAATAGTTTATCCATACCATAACCACTTAAAGTGCATTCCTTTCCCGTCGTAAAATTAACACCGTGGTAAGGTGTAAGCCAGTTCGTGGAACCATGCAGTTTAATATATCTGGGTCCGCCACTTATTGATTCGAAAGCCTCGGGAGTTTTCCAATCATCATCGAAGATAGCCTCAGGCTTAATGCAATATCCATCATGAGGAGACCATTTGTGTGTGGACATTAAAGCTCTATCCATTAACGTGTCCCAATTAAACGTAATTACCGTATCAAGTGAAGTTAATTCGTTAGCGAGTAGAGCATATGGAATTGATATCGTGCCGTTCTGAATTTCATTAAAAATAGCAGCTAAAAGGAAAATCATCTGATTGTAAGCCATAGCAGCCATATAAAATTGATAACGTTCCTTCTCGTTAAGTCTATTAATTCTGCCTTTTTCGATTCGTGCTGTCAAAGAACGTAAAGTTTCGTCAATTTCAGTTAACAATAGTTCGATATCTTCATCCCATGATGCGAAGTCACCCGGGTCTACGCCCCTTGTATCTCTGACATAGTTGGTAATACCCCCCACGAGCACATATCGATTGGATGATATATCTAAATTGAAGTATGCCCTGAGAATTTCACGGGCTAATGGCGGTCTTAGGCCGGTTGGCGATTCCTTATACGAGCATGAACGCCCCGGCTCCTAAAATAACGACTCTGGAGTAATCCTTATTCATTCATACCGTTCTGCTATTCGTTATTCAAATAGTTAATTTTAGCTATACCCTTTTTCGAAAATCCCCATAGCCTCTCCTATAATGATCATCAAACACATGGGTGTAGTACATAGTGGTTTTGATATCCGCAAGGCCGAGTCTTGTGGGCTCCGCCCATCACTCAATAGAATTAAAGATTACTTTTTAAAAATATACAACATACTGCTAAAATTCACAATCATCAATTACATGCAGGATGGATTCCCAACTCAGACAAAAACTAGACAGTGAAACGAAAAAAGGGCCACGGGAAACCCCGTAACCCCTTGATTTCATTGGTGCGCCCGGAGGGATTCGAACCCCCGACCCTCTGATTCGTAGGGGCTTTGGACTAAAAACTATAACTCCTTGACTGACGGCTAGATTTCCCGTTTTGTGTTAAAAATCAAAGGGATAGAAGCGCTATAATGCTTCTATCCCTTTTTATATTTTATGCCCTTTTGGATAATTTTTAATACAATTTTAGTACAATCAAAATGTGTCGAGTACAATCTACCAAAAAATATTTATCGTAATTGAAACTATTTATGATTGCCAGGAGAAATATTAAGTTGTTAGGTTAATCCTTCCATGGAGTTTTTAAGAATAAAGACCTGGGTACTGCTAAAAAAAATATGGAAAATATTTATTTTTTCAAAAATACACAGCACCCTATGTATATTCTATGCGGGACCAGTTTTACCGATGACAGAAAAAACTCAATTTTTTAAATAACCAATGAAACATTCCGGGTGCCTGTCCGGAATTCTTAAAATCCTGCTTACTCTTAAAAATGTCTTGCTTATTTTACCATTATTTGTAGAATAAAATAATTCGATCAATCCGGTCTTCAGGTTATATCAAGAATGCGCAGATTATCAGTCTTAATAGCCGGCCTGATGCTCTTTGCCGTCATGATAACGGGGTTTCACCACCACGAGGATAACCTCCCCCATGCCGATTGTTCCATATGCGTAGCTTCTGACCATTCGCCGGCATTGACGCACGGGGTAGAGCTGATTAAGCTCTACAAAAAGGTGACCTACCTGGATGTTGCCGAAGAGATGTATAACCTTCCTCTCGGTGAAGGCTCGTTCGCTCCTGTCAGGGCGCCTCCCCGGATACCCTTCTTATAGTCAGTACTTCTTTATTAATTCCATTAAAACAATTTCGAAGCTTTACCATCTGGTAAGCTGACGAGGTATGTCAGCCTCTTTTCAAGGTGTCTATGCCCAGGTTACGGTCCAGGAACCGTTGGAGGGTAATTATGCGAAGGCTATTGTGTCTGTTCCTGCTGATCATGATCCCGGTCTCAGTTTTCGGGGCCGATGATACGGAGCAGCGGATCAAGACCCTGGAGGATGCTTCAAGGGCGCAGGGAAGAAAGATAGAAGAGCAGCAAAAGACTATAGAGGTGCTTAAGGAGTCCCAAGGCGCTCAAAAAACCCCTGAATCCCAGGCCCAATCCTCTGCTCCGCCAGGGAGCAATCAAAAAGGGCCGACTGAACAGATTGAGCAGCAAGTACAAGAGTTGAAAGAGAAGGTAAATCAGGTAGCCGAAGCGCAGACAAAAACCGTCCCGAGCGTTTTTAATCCCGCTATTGGGCTCGTGGGTGAGACGATCTTCTCCTATCGCAGCAGGGGATCGTCGCAGACGGGCAGTGACAGACCGGGCGGATTCGACGTGTTTCAACGTTCGGTGGAACTTAACGTAGTCGGGTCGGTGGATCCGTTCGCTAAGGCTTACGTTGTGGCCAACGCGTCGGCCGATACGCACACAGGTGAAGCGACTTTTAATATTGAAGAGGCTGCGCTCCAAACGACTTCATTGCCGTGGAACCTGGAGTTGAAGGCCGGCCAGTTCTTTGGTGAGTTCGGCCGGTTGAGTTACATCCATGGCCACGAACTGCCTTTCGTGAATCGTCCCCTGGCCCTCGATCAATATATCGGCGGCGAGTCGAGGACATACGGACTGCAGATAAATTGGCTGGTGCCGGTTGAGCACTACGTGAGCCTGACGCTCGGCCTGGGCGACCAATTCGGCGGCGATTTCCCTAACCCCAACAATCCTGGCGACTTCCGTAACTTAGGCGGGTTGAACTTCTGGGGACGGCTATCGACATATTTCGACCTGACACCGGATATCTCGTTCGAACCCGGCGTCTCAGGCCTTTGGAATCCGAAGACAGTTGACCGTGGCGGCGCGCTTCCTCAGCCCGATGGCAGCACGCTTACCGAACGCGAGCGCCGTCTGGCAGGGGCAGACTTTGCGCTGAGCTGGAAGCCGCTCCATAACAATCAGTTCCAGAGCCTCACATGGGGCACTGAAGTGCTTTACAGCGACAATAGTTTTGACGTTAATAATTCGGTAAACCCGGTGTTCAGCCGAAACGTAGGCTCCTTAGGCCTATACTCGTATCTTACGTACAAGTTCCATCGGCAGTGGTCGACCGGCTTCCTGTATGATTGGTTGGAGGATGCCCGGAACAACAAAGCCAAGACCTCGGCGTACTCACCGTATGTCACGTGGGCCCTTAGCCATTGGAATCAAATGCGCCTTCAATATACCTACACAAATCATAGCGCCGTGTCCGGCCTGCGTCCCGATAATGCCATTTATGTGCAATGGGCGTGGATCATCGGCTCGCACGCGCATGGGTGGCAGCAACGCTGATTATGCAAAGGAGAAATGTCAAACATATGAAATCAAAACTGTTCAGTTCATTCTCGATCATGCTGCTGGTCTGTGTATTTTGTCTGGACGCTATTCCAGCTCACGCGGCAAAAATCCGGGTTGTCACGACACTCACCGACCTGGCGGACTTTACGCGCGCCGTGGGCGGGGATTTGGTCGAGGTTCGCAGTTTAGCGACCGGCGTTGAAGACACACACGGGGTACCGATGAAACCGAGCTTTGTGCCAGTGATGAACCGGGCGGACCTGCTGATTCTGGTGGGGTTCGATTTGGAGCATGCCTTCTTGCCAGCGTTGCTGGAGGCGAGCAAGAATCCGCGTATCCAGGTAGGCGGACCTGGCTATGTGGACTGCTCTAAGGGGGTCATCCCGCGCGATGTGCCTAAGACAACCGAACACTACGCAGGAGACGTTCATCCCTATGGAAACCCGCACTACATGCTCGACCCGATTTCGGCGAAGATAGCGATCAGCAATATTTATAATGCGTTAGCAGAGTTCGCGCCGCAATATCAAGCAGAATTCATACACAATCGCGATGCTTATCTCGCAAAGCTCAACGCAAGGATCGACGAATGGGAAAAAGAAGCTAAACCTCTCAGGGGCGTAAAGTTCATAACTTACCATGAGCAATGGAACTACTTCGCAGCGCGCTTCGGCATGAACTACTTTGGCACAATTGAATTGAAGCCAGGCATCGATCCGACCCCGCATCACATTGAGGAGTTGATCGTCGCTATGAAGGCACAGCTTGTCCCTGTTGTCATACGCGAACCTAATTTCCCTGAAAGGGTGCCGAAACGCGTCGCTGAACAGACCGGTGCAACAATGATAACGCTACCCATTATGCCTGGCGGTGTGCCGAATACTGATACATATATTAAGATGATGGACTATATTATTCGCACGATGATTGCTGCCGTAGAAGCGAAGAAGTAAAAACAGGAGGGTGTAGTCCGCCCCGTTTAACGGGCGGACTACAACAAATATGAATGAGCCACTCATTACACTAAACAACCTGAGCATAGGCTACAACAACCAAGCTGTGCTATCTGGGATTACGCTCTCTATTGCCAGAGCCAGTTTTACCGCCATTCTCGGCGTAAACGGGTCGGGAAAATCGACTTTACTCAAGGCGATACTTGGACTTATTCCACTGGTGGCTGGCCGTATCGATACTGGGCCGGCAGGCTCACCTCTGGTGTTCGGTTATGTCCCTCAATCAATTGAGCTAGATCCTATTTATCTGCTATCGGGGTTCGACGTTGCCCTTATGGGTGTGTACGGCCGTGTCCGGCCGGGACGTTTGGTCTCCTCGGGCGAACGCGCCTTCACGCGCGAATGCCTGCGTGCTGCGGGCGCGGAAGAGTGTGCCAGGAAGCGCTTCGCAGAACTTTCGGGTGGTCAGAAACAGCGAGTGCTCATTGCCCGCGCTCTGGCAACCCGTCCTGATGTCCTTGTACTGGACGAACCAACCGCAGGCGTTGATCATGCGGCAACACACGCGGTGCTGGAGTACATTTCTCAGATCCATAAGGAAAAGAAGATAACGATCCTGCTCGTCACGCACGACTTCGCGGTGGTTCGTCTGCATGCTGATCAGGTCATCTGGCTTCATGAGGGCAGGGTCTTACACGGTGCGACACACGAAGTGCTTACGGCCGACCGGATCTCGGAGATGTTAGAAATAGGGAAAGATTGATATGGAAACTTTACTTCATATTCTCTCTCCAGATTTTATCCTGCGCAACTCGCTTTACACCAGTGTGCTTGTTGGCCTTACTTGCCCTCTCGTAGGTGTGTATCTTGTTATGCGACGGCTGGTGTTTATGGGCGTAGCACTACCTCAGATTTCCTCGACAGGTATTGCTATCGCTTTCTCACTTCCTTTGTGGCTCGGATTCAATTTGACTGAGCACGGCTCACATAGCGCACACACTCTTGCCTTTGTGGGCTCGATAACATTTTCGCTTATTGCGATTATGGTGCTGGCATTTCTGGAACGTCGCGGGAGCGGACAACCTGAAGGCCGGCTCGGCACTGCATACGTTGTGGCCGCCGCGTTGAGTATTTTATTGCTGTCAAAAAACCCTTATGGCGAAATCGGATTACTCGATCTGTTGAAAGGGGAGGTCATTACCGTTTCTAATTTCGACCTCTTGCTGACGGCGGCAACGCTTGCGCTTGTTCTTGCAGCGCTTGGACTGTTTTACAAGGAATTACTTCTCGTATCTTTTGATCGCCCGATGGCAATCATACTTCGCAAAAACGTTGTTTTCTGGGATTTGTTGCTCTATGTACTAATTGGCCTGACTGTCTCGATGGCTGTGCTCAGTGTCGGGCCGCTTATCGCGTTCGGATTTTTACTGATTCCTGCGCTGATGGGACACCTGTTCGCCCACAATATGCGCCAGTTCATGGCGTTGGCCTCTTTTATTGGTGGTATTGCCGCGTTTTTTGGATTCTATATCGCTTATAAATGGGATTTGCCGGTCGGTCCGGCGGATGTCGTTTTCCTCGGCGTGCTTTATTCAATAGCCTGGATTCTCGCCAGGCTTATCCCAAGAGGTTTACGACATCCCTCATAAGGCTGTCAATTCCCAGATCATAAGCTGGTTCGCGCAGCGGGAAAGTGATAAAGGGTTCTTAAAGGTAAGGGACTGTACGCTAATAGAATTTTAAGCCGCTGCAGCCACAACATCAGCTGAAAAGCGGAGCCGATCTACCCCAAAAAAAGCGTGACAACGCGCAAAGGTCTTAAAAAACACTCGCTTCAGCTGTGTTACTCGTACCTGGCTTCAACGGTTCTGAATTGCCGAAAAAAGGCCTGCCGTAGGTGTCAGGGAAGATATCATCAAGGAAGAGATGTATGAGCGCCTGCACGCCGACATTATGGCCGGTCCGGTTATTGAGCGGGACCGCCGCTTCCACCCCGATCTCATAGTACCGGCCAGCCCAGATTAATCCCGGGTTTGCCAGGGCTATAGTCCGGCCAGCGTTCGGCCCGTTCAGGACGGTCTGAAAATTGAACTCCACAACCGGAAAAAGCCGGTTGAAGGGCCATTTGATGCCGACGTCCTTGACAAAGGATTGCATATAAAGGAGGCTGTACTCGACTACCAGGCCGTAACTGAGCGTGTCGGCGATGTCGGCGGCGTCAGCGCTCCGGTTCCCGATGACCGCGGTCAGCCCCAGCTGTCCGGTGACAGCAAGGGGCTTCAGGTATCCCAGCGAATCCGGGAGGTCCCCAAGGCCATAGCCGAAGAGGAACTGCGGCGTCACTGAGCTGTGCTGGTCGCTTCCTACCCCCCTGGCCCCGGTCCCTCCGATCTCCCACTTGAGGGCCGTGGCGGCGATGAATTCATGCTCCGGGACCTTAAGCATCGAGTACTTCATATCAAGCGCGAAGTTTTCAAAACCCCACATTTTGGTCGAGCCGTCATTGGGGCGCATCCGGTCGTAGGCGCCGTCAATTCCGATTGAAAGGTTCGGGGTAAGCCGCTTGGATATCCCCGCGCCGAATGTATCAGTAAGGCTTTCATTGTCTTTCCGGTGTGAAAAAGCGAGGAGGTCCGCCTCGTCGGCTGGGAAAGGGTCAAGAACAGAAATGGATTCCGGAAAAAAGCGCTGGCCTTCTACCCCGTGGGCAAGAGCGCCCTGGGGGTAAAAAAGAGACCAAAGAAGAATGAACACGGCAAACTGTAAGACAAACGATGTCTGCTTATTCACGGCATTCCCTCCCTTTCTTATGAACTGAGACCGGCCTTCGACTTTATCCCTGCTCAGCGACTCCGCTACCAGATTTTTTTTATGGGGACTTGCGGCGTCTCCTGCGTAAGAAGAAAAGCGCACGCCAGTGTCATGAGCGAAAGAATAAGTTCAAGAGCGACGGCGACGTAAAAGATCCGGAACAAACGTTCGTCCGATCGGGCCCTTTTCAGGCCCGGGAGGACTATGAGACGGCTCACCCCGCCCATGGCGACGGTAGCTATGACAAAAATGTGCTTGATCCGCAGGATCTCGCCGTAAGAGCTCTGTGTCATCCATGCAAAGATCGAGGCAAAGCCCGGAAGATGAAGCCATGCGTTATAAATGCCAGTGACTAAAATTATTGCCACGGCGGCTGTGGCTATCATCGAGAACTTCCGCAGGTTTTCATATAAAAACCATCTTTTTTTCTCAGGATCATCGAGCGTTCCCACGATACTTCCTGTCAGGAACCGAAGCGGCACGAGCCCGCCGATCCAGAGTGAGACCGAAATGAGGTGAAGAGAGTCCGCGATGACAGGCGGGGAAAAATTCCCCGCGTCGACGGCGTGGCTCATAAGGCTTATCGTCACCGCAGTACCCACAGAAATGAGGAGCAAGAGGGGCAGGGAAAACCGGATAAGAAGAACCACAATCAGAATCGCCAGGAGAACTGTCCGGGCTATCCAGACGGCCCCCCAGTGGGTCCGTGTCAGGACCAACGGCAGAGCGGGAAAGACCTGTGATACAGGGCTTCCGCTCATCATCGATCCCTCATGAACGAGGGCGATAAGGTTGGCGGCCACGAGAAGGAGGACCGCGCCGATCACGAGACGGCGGACCCAGAACTCTGCGCGCCGTTGAAGCGAGGTCGCCTCTTTTCCGGCCATCGAAGAGATGACCGGCCTGAAGACAAAGAGGTAGAATCCCAGGCCTCCGACCGACAGGACGGTCCCTGTCACAAGAAGCCCGCGAACGACGGCCATCAGGAAGAGATGGATGTTCGTGTAGGTATCCATGGTATCCAAATTATCTTACCTCGAATTTAAATTGTCCTTCCGTGCGGTGCCCATCCCACGCGACCACCGCCCAGACGACCCTGTACTCTCCGGCAGGCAGAGGCGGCAGGCTTACCAGAAGGAGGTGATTATCCCTGTCATCAACCCTTCCATCCCCTTTGTCGACAGGTATCCCCGCCGAGCTAAAAACCCTGAGGGTGCTGAATACAGGCTCCAGCGGCCCGTCAAACCATATCTTTACCCCGGACGGCGGGGCGACCTCCGATCCGACCCTGGGATCCGAGTGGTCAGGGAAGGCATGACCGAACGCGAGTGAGGGACGGAAAAATCCCCCGCATATAATGATAAGGCTGAGACAGACCAGAAATATTCTTTTCATCTTTTGAATTAATTATATTATGGAATATACATCATTATGAAAGGAATAACAAATGCGTATTCAGGAAGAAACCGACAAACTACACCTTATTCTTATTGGCTGGAATAAAAAACTTGACATATTCCTGAAAATAGTTTAATTTATGTTAAACGTTTATTATCGGAGTGTTTTGCCATGGCGAAAAAAGAAGAGTTTATCGGAATAAGGGTGAGTAAGGAATTGAGGGCTTCCCTGGAGAATGGGGCCAAGAAAAAGGGTATATCTTTGTCCAAGTTTATAGAGGACGGGCTTCATGATACCTATGGGCCAGATAAGGTAAAGATATTAAATCTTATTTCTAAAAAAAGCAGGAAAGGCCGGAATTCTGGAAGGAATTAGAGAAATCTCCCATTGTCAGGGAATTTGAGGATTATGTGGCAACCCTTTTTACCGAATTCGTAAACCCAATATCCAGAGACTATAAGCATCAGCCCGTTATACTTCTCATGTGGATCGAACATATTTTAAAATCAACCATCAAGCATTTTGATTCAATACCTGAAGGACGTAAAGAAGAGGCTGCGCGCAATTTTATAAAAAGGATAGGTGAAACTCTTATCGAAGGGTTAACGCACATAAAATCCAAAAATAAAAAGACTCAGGAAGAAATAATTAAAATAGAAAAAGATTTTGTTGAAAAAGCGTGCTTTCATTTTACGTCATTGACCCTGGCAAAAGAATCTTATAACAAGATAAAGGCTGAACTTGAAAGAGTAAATCGCGAACTCATGATAGGGGAGCTTAAATTAAAAAATAAGCCAGGCATGAAAATAGGGTGATTTAATGGCGGATAATACAGCAAAAGAGATTTATTATCTTCTCCCAAACGGAAAATACCCTAATTGTAAAAAACAAATCAGGGTTATTGATTCTGAATTTACGCTTTATAAAATAAGGTTCTTAAAAATAGTTAAAAATAATAAACCAATGATCAATTGCCCCAATTGTAAAAACATGATCATTGTTGATTAAAAAAATAAATATCCCTTAAAGGCAAAGAAGTCTAGTTCAGACAAAGAAGCCGAGATCATAGTTAATGTTCTTAACTATTCTTTCGGCTTTTTTATTTTGACCAAAAAGAGGTGATACCAATGCGGATGATGTTTGTTGTGACTGTGAATATAAAAGGGGATTCGAATATCTGGAAGTCTATGCAAATCCATTAACGTTACGTTCTACAAGCTTACTCAATTGGTTCTGAGTAAGGCGAGTAAAGCGTATAAGCTAGTTTGTCCATTTTATAGCGTACGGAGCATATATGAAAACCAATAAACACCAGACCTTATTGCTTGTAAAGAACAATGGAGCTTTACGGGCGCAGGATATTGTAACGCAATTTGGCTATTCCGCAGGAACGGCCCGATCGTATCTGTCATACCTTTCAAGGCATGGGCTTCTTGAACGCACCGTAAAGGGGTACATCTTATCTGAGAAAGTACGGGAGCGACTACAATACTTCTATGCTATGGGCTGTGCCAGCTTTGATTGTCCCTTATGCGTTACGAAGAAGGCAGGCCATTATACATGTCCAAGATGTGCCTATGAGTTGCCCAAAGAGGAAGCAAGAATACTTCCTGAATGGGATTCAATTTTATGGACAAGTCATGCAGGGGTTTATTGCCCATTCTGCCAGAAGCTTATTTTTAGTGAGAAGCAAGCACAACTATTAGGTATTTCAAAGGAGATATAATAAATGAACGCTCGGGATGGGAAATAAAACCTTTAGGCTGGATTGCTCTGGCTATTGTCGCAGGGCTTACGATCTATTTTGTCATTACGTTACGTAAATCAAAGAAAGAAGAAACCGCCAGAGTATAGGACGTTACGTTATGAGGCTTGCATCCATAAAAGAGGTCTCAGAATTTCTCAAGGTAAAGCAGTCTACTCTTTACTCTTGGGTACATAACGGAACTATATCTTCCTTCAAACTTAACGGACTTTTACGTTTTGATTTGGAAGAAATTATTGAATGGGTCAAGAACTCAAAAGTAGTCCCATATAATGTCGCGATACCAAGTGGAAAATCAAGGAATCTTGATATAGACAACATAGTAAAAATGGCAATTGAGGGTGTGAAAGAAAAAGGGTATAATTCATCCAAACGGGAAACCAGCCTAAGTCAAGGTCTCAGGAAGGAGGAGTAATGGGACTTTACAAACGAGGCCAGGTCTGGTGGATGCGGTTTAGTTATAAAGGCAAGCAGATGATGAAGTCCACGGAAGTAAAGGACAGGAAGCTTGCCGTAAAGATTCACGCAAAGGTCTTAACCCAAATTAGTGAAGGCAAGTGGTTTGAACGGCTGGAAGGCGAAGACAAAACCATAGGGGATTTGCTGGATAGGTACATTAACGAATACTCTATCCATAACAAGGCCCCTCACACGGTTAAGGGTGACATTGGCATAGCTAAGGAGATGAAAGAGTTCTTCGGAGATCTGCCTTTAACTGATCTTACGCCACGACTCTTAGCCGAGTACAAGGCCAGATGCAGAGAAAAGGGTCTTACCCCGTCTTCCATCAACCACAGGAGAGGTTTACTCCGTCACGCCTTCAACCTTGCCATCAAGGAATGGGAATGGGTTAAGGAGAACCCCGTAAACGGGACTAGCAGAGAGAAGGTAAATGACGCAAGGGACAGGTGGCTTACGTTAGAAGAAGAAAAGAACCTTCTCGATAACTGCGTTATATACGTTACGTGCAAAGACAACGTCAAGGAGCCGAGGTACTGGCTCAAGGAGATCGTTCTGTTCGCACTGAACACGGGCATGAGGCAGGACGAGATCCTATCCCTTGCATGGCCTAACGTTGACCTTTTCCGGCGTACCGCAATGGTTGTACGCTCCAAAAACGGGGAGAAGAGAACCATTCCTTTAAACTTGACGGTGCTTGTGCTGCTAAAAGCAAAAGCGAAGAGACAGGACATAAAGAGCAACTTTGTCTTTGCCAGCGAAACAGGGACAAAGGTTGACCACAGGAACCTTTTGAGGGCCTTCTATAACGCCTTAAAAAAAATTGAGATAGAAGACTTCAGGTTCCATGACCTTCGCCATACCTTCGCAACAAGGCTTGCTCAGGCAGGGGTTGACCTTTACAAGATTTCAAAGCTTCTTGGCCACAAGGATATCAAGATGACCATGAGGTATTCGCACCATTACCCTGAAAGCTTAAGGGATGGGGTAGAGGTCTTGGACAGGATTAGTACAATTTTAGTACAGTCCAATAAAAAAAGGGCTTAGCCATTCGGCTAACCCCTTGATTTACTTGGTGCGCCCGGAGGGATTCGAACCCCCGACCCTCTGATTCGTAGTCAGATGCTCTATCCAGCTGAGCCACGGGCGCGTGAGATTTATATTTTAAGGATTTTCCTCTCCCAATACAACAGGAATTATTGAACCCGAGGAAAGCAATAAAATATCCTCATGGAGACGCCGGACGCACCCTCGCCGCCACTCCCCACCCTCCCATGGAAAGCGTCTTACCGCGCGGTTTACCCGAAACTTCAAACCTACCCGGCTTTAAGGAGCTTCGCCGCCTTCCTCACATCGTTCGCCTTGACCCACAGCAGCGCCGCGTAACAGCCGTCTCCCGCGCTAACGGCGTCTACGGCGGTGATGTTGATCTTCGCCCCGGCAAGTTTTGCCGCGATGTCGGCTATGGCCCCGGGCCGGTCCGTGCCCTGGATCAGAAATCCAGCCTTTGGAGGGCTGGCCTTCAAACCGATTTTCCGGACCGCCTGTTTGAAAGCCGCGGCGTCCTCCGGGACAAAATCCATCTGCGCCTTTCTGCCCCGCGGAAACCCGGTGAAGGCCAGAAGGTTTACCCCCGCGCCCTTTAGAGCCCCGAGGATCCGCGCGCCCTCTCCGGGCTTATCGGGCGTTTCAACCTTAAAATAAGCGATCTTCCGTACGAGATCTGCCATACGACCCTCCTTTATTTAAATGATTTTGCGCCGCGTATGCCAATTATATACGAGTTTTAAAAAGCCGCTTTTTGATGGGAGTAAAACCGTCGTGAAAGGAGAGAGTTATTAATGAAGCGCTCGGGGCGTATCCTAAAAATACGCCAAAGAGTTGCCCATTACCGGCAGGAATAAATTACCGGATACGCTTAAAGTAAATGACGGAGTGAAACTTAAGCGGGCGCGCTTTTTTTGCCTGCGGAGAGCCTTTACAAGATCATGCTTAAAATATTTCCGCGGGGCCTTTTCATGGAAAAGACCCCGGAGGTCAATCGATCGTCCGCAATTTTAGTATGCCTATCCCCATAAGAAGCATCGTCAAGATGAGGGATAACGCGCCGATGGGCGCTAGCGAAAACGCGAACTTCGCGCCGAACCCCCCGAGGTAAAGCATCCCGGAATGGAAAATGGCGCCTATGATGAGGATTACGGAAGCGGCCTTTGGCAGCCCACCCTTCGAGCTTAAGCCTGCAGAGGAGATACCCGATGGTGATATTCAGGAACGACTCTAAATTCCCGTGGGCGTGCGCCGCGCGGAGAGTCTCCCGTTTCGCGCCCGTGAGCCACGCAGAGCCGCCGGCTTCCATCATTTTGGCCAGGTATATCCCGAGGCCTAAAGTAAATAAAAAGTAAAAAAAGCCGAAGACCATGTTCTTTTTGCCTGTCATATAGCCTCCTTTTAAAGATTACGGGTTTACTCAAAAGAATTTTGGGGAAACTTTCCGTTTTTTTAGCGGATATTTCTGACTCATTAGCTTTTAAAAGCTTCTGCGTCATTTTTAAACATTGGGCCGCCGGTTAATTAACCCGGCTCACGCGAAGGATTCCAAAAAAAAAGATGGTTTATGCGCTGAAAAATTTCCCCAAAGCAGCCTGTTACTGCTTTGCCTGGCTTTCAGGCGTCTCCCATCCTCCGCCGAGGGCCTTATATAAGGCCACAAGGTTCGAGGAAACGGCGGCTTCGCTCTGGCTCAGCCTGCTCTGGGAAGAATAAAGAGAACGCTCGGCGTCAAGGACGTCTATGAAGCCTGTCAGCCCCTTCACGTACCGCTCGTTCGATAGCTCCACGGCAAGCCTGTCCTGCTCGACCTCTTTCCGGAGGGATTTAAGCCGGAGATCTTCCTTGTAATAGGCGACAAGGGAGTTCTCGACCTCTTCAAGGGCCGTGAGTATGGTCTGCCGGTAGCTTATGAGGGCCTGCTCCTCCCCGGCGTTCTTTGATTCGATATTCGCGGTTATCCTCCCCCCGGTGAATAGAGGGAGCGTAAAACCGGGGACTATCTGCCAGGCCTCGCTTCCGGCGGTAAAGAGGGTCCCGGACGCCGAGCTCTGGAGCCCTAATAAAGCCGTCAGGTTGAAATGCGGGTAAAGATCCGCCGTAGCCACCCCTATGCGGGCCGTTGCAACGGCGAGCTGGCGTTCCGCCCTCCTGATATCCGGCCGCCTCAACAGCAACTCCGATGGGAGCCCAGGCAGAACCCCGGCGGACGGCGCCGGGACCTTTCCTTCTTTAGCGAGCTCTTCGGCCAAAGCCGATGGGTCTTTGCCGAGGAGGACCCCTAAACGGTAAACGGCCCTTTTTATGGAGGTCTCGAATATTGGTATCAGGGACTCCGTCCCGGCCGCCTGCGACTCCGCCCTTGCCACGTCGAGGCCCGAACTGAGCCCGCCCATGTAACGCGCCCGGGTGAGTTCGAGGGTATCTTCCTGCGACTTGAGATTGTTCCTCGCTATCGCGAGCTGGCTCTGAAAACTTCTCAAATCGATATAGTTGCCCGCGACTTCACCGAGGAGCGTTACCCTGACCGAGCGGCTGTCCTCTATCGCGGAGTCTATGCCGGCCTGAGCCGCCTCGACCCCGCGGCGCACCCCTCCGAACACGTCTATCTCCCACTCGGCGTCAAACCCGGCCTTATAGAGGTCTGTCACGACATTAGTCGAAAACGAACCGGTCGGGGTCTTTATTATCACGTTCTTGCTTGCCCGCCCGTGCGTGTCAGAGGCTGAGGCGTTTACCTGAGGGATCCAGTTGGAGCGCGCTATTATAAGCTGGGCCCTCGCGTCCCTTATCCGGGCCTCGGCGAGCTTGAGGTCAAGGTTCGACTCAAGGGCCTCGTTGATGAGCCGGTCAAGCGCCGGGTCGTTAAACGTCCGCCACCAGAGAGCATACGCCTCAGATTTCCCTGTTGCCGCCGCTGCCGGGGCGGGGGGGGTGAGGGGGGTGGGGGCGGACTTTACGCCGTCCCAGTTCTTTTCAACCGGGATGTCGGGCTTGACATAATCAGGCCCAACGGCGCATCCGGCGAGCATTACAAAAACGCCAAGGAATAACGCGCCGTATGTTAAACGCCTTTTCATGACTCTTTGCCCCCGGCTGGATTCTGGCTCTTTTCTCCCTTTTCAGGCGACGCGCCTGTATCCGGCCCGGTTACTGGCGGGGCCTCTATGAATACGTCCATCTGCTGGCCCACGTAAGCGGGAAGCGTCAACGGGTCGAAGCTGTAAATAACCTGCAGCACCCTGGTATCCACCCTTTCGGCGGAATCTCCGGTCAGGGACTTCTTCGGCAGCACATAGGGCTCGACCCTTACGAACAAGAGCTTTGTCTTAAAGTCGCGGTTGCCCCGCAGCGATGCTACGGCCGGGGCCCTGTCGCTGAACCTCCACGCGTCGTTCTCGTCTATGTCGACCCTTATGTGAAAATTGTCGAGATTTCCCAGCATGACGAGCGGGTTGGGAAGCGCTCCGGCGGGGGCGAACTCACCGGGGCGGATATTGAGCTGTAGTATCGCTCCGTCCACAGGGGCGCGGACCGTTAACCTCTCAAGGTTGGTTTCAGCCGCCTTCACCGCCGCCTCAGCCGCCTCAACCTGCGCGCGGGCGGAGTCCACCTTTGCCCCGGCTATGAGCGCCGCGTTACGCCTCCTTTCGAGATCATCCACGCTTATGGCCCTTCTGTCGGTCACGCTTTCGGCAAGCGCGAGCTGGGCCTTTACGTCCGCGAGCCCTGCCCCGGCTTCCGCGACAGCCGCCTTTGCCTTCGCGAGCTCCGTCTTCTTTACTTCGAGGTCAGCCTTCTCCGCGCGGTCGTCTATCATGAAAAGAGGCTCTCCGGCCTTTACGCGATCGCCCCACTTCACATAGACCTTGAAGACTATCCCGGCTACCGGGGTCCCTATGCTTATGTTCTCGGATTTCGCCTCTATTATCCCGGAACCAGCTATGTATGACCTGAACGGGGCCTGCGCGGGCTCGGCGACGTGCTGGGAAACCGGCGCTGGCTTGGCGCCCACGACGACGGAATAAACGGCGAAAGCGAACCCGGCCGCGGCTATGAATGGGAGCATATACCTGGAAAACATTTTACCCCTCCTTCTCGTGGGGGCCTTTTTATAAGCCCATCACTCTGTTTCGAAAATTGTTCTTCATATTAACAACCATACCTCCCCTCCCATTGAGGGAGGGGATTGAGGGGAGGGTGAAATTCCGAAGGGTGAAAGATTGTTTGCACCCCCACCCCCACCCCCACCCTACCCTCCCCCATCAAGGGGGAGGGTTTTATGAGGACAGGCTACAGGAAATCAGATCCCCGGAGCTGTCAAACTCTGTGAGTCCCCCGGCAGAGCCGGAGGCTTACCTGTTTTTAATTAAAAATACCGCCGGCGTCAATGGCTCAGCCCGGCCGGAGAATCGAATACCTCGACTATGTGCCCGTCGTCCATCTTCGCTATCCTGTCGGCGAAGTTAAAGATGCGGGCGTCGTGCGTTACGATCACAAGCGCCCTGTTGCGGTCAAGGGCGACCCTCTTGAGGAGTTCCATGACCTTCGCGCCTGTCTCGTGGTCAAGGGAACTCGTGGGCTCGTCGCAGACGATAAGCCTTGGGTTGTGGACGAGGGCGCGCGCTATGGCGACCCTCTGCTGCTGGCCCCCTGAAAGCTGGTCCGGCAGGGACTTTGTCCTGTCGCCCATGCCCACCTTTTCCAGCACCGAGCCCGCCCTCTCTACCGCCTCTTTTCTTTTGACCCCGTTTATGATGAGAGGCACCGCGACGTTTTCCGCCGCCGTGAGCGCGGGAAGAAGGTTATACGTCTGGAAGACAAACCCTATATTCTCGGCGCGGTACCGCACCTTTTCGCGCCCGCCCATGTGAAGGAGGTCGCGCTCATAGACCTTGCAGCTCCCCTCGTCCTGGTCGAGTATCCCGGCTATGACCGAGATCAAGGTGGTCTTGCCGCACCCTGAAGGCCCGACGAGCATCATGAGTTCCCCCATCCTTACTTCAAGGTCCACGCCACGGAGGGCCATGATCCTTGCGTCGTCAGTCCCGTAGCTCTTTATAACCTTTTGGCAGCTTACCGCGAGTTCTTTTTCAGCGCTCATATATTATCCTGTCAGATATTTACCCTTTATTTAAATACTATCGCCGGCTCGAGCTTCATCACCTTTCTTATGCTTATGAGCGCGGCGAATACGCAGATGAACGTCACCCCGGCGCCGCTCAGCACGAGGAGCTGATAGGGGAGCATGAAGGCAAGGACCGAGTCCCTGAGCATATATCCGAAGAAGGCCGCCGCCCCCACGCCAAGCCCGTAACCTATCGACCCGACCGTCAGGGCCTGCAGAAGTATCATCCTGAGGAGTTGGCCGTTCGTGGCGCCCATCGCCTTTAGAACTCCGAACTGCTTGAGGTTATCGAGCGTAAAATTATAGAAGGTCTGCCCGGCTATAGCCGCGCCTATTATGAACCCGAGGAGGACCGCGGTGCCGAAGTTTATGGGTATACCGGTGTATTTGAGGTAATACTTTATCGTAACCGACTTGAACTGCTCCCTCGTGTAGGCCGCCAGCCCCGTCGCCTTTGTTATGCGCCCGGTGAGCTCGTTAATGTCCACCCCCGGCTTCGCCTTTACGAGGACGAACGAAAGGAGCTTCCTTTCCCTGGGGGCGTACGTAACAGCCCGGGAATATGCCGTATAAACCACTGGCTGGGACTGGAAGGTCCGCGTCGTCTTCGCTATCCCGACGACTACCGCCCTGTTGTCGTTAAGCTCTAAGGTGTCCCCGATCTTCAGGGGTATCCTTTCTCCGTTGGGGAGGATTTTCGCGAGCTTTCCGTTCGCCCCCTCGATGTCGACGATGACGCTGTCGCTTTTATGGAGGTCCTCGAGCTTGCCCTCTATCATTGTCGCGGGGCCTCCTATGAGGGTGGAATCGTCGAGCCCTATCACGTTACAGGTCTGGAAGTTCCCGTTTTCGAGACGCGCCTTCAAAAGCCCCTTGTAGAGCGGGACCGCCCACTCGACCCCCTCGACCCCGCGCACGCGGTAAAGCTCGGTATCCTGGACGGGCTTTACGTCGTCTATGTACTGGACCTTCGGGTCCATGACCCAGATATCGGGCTGGCTGAGGTCTGTGATGAAGCTGAAGGTGCGGGCCATGATCCCGACGAATATAGCCGGCTGCTGGGTCATTATGAACGAGGCGAAGGTAAGCCCCATGACGATGCCGAGGTATTTGCTCTTGTCCCCCATGAGCATTCTTAAGGCGGTATAGTACATCCGTTACTTCGCTCCTTTTCTGCCGCGCGCGAGCCTCTTCAGGGCGGCCAGCGAAAACTCCGTTATGTGCGCCGCGGTCCGGGCGATGCCCTCGTCGTCGAAGGCGATGCGCGGGTTGAGCTGAGTTATCACGGCCCTCGAGTGGTTGTAAAAGACGCACTGGCCGATTATGCTAAAGGCGGCGAGCGCCGCCTCGTCGTCGCTGAAACCCTCCCCCAATATCTCTTTAACGAGGCTGTTCAAGAAAAGGTTCCGCGGCCGGATAGTCCTTTCCACCACCCGCTTGAGGGCCCCGGTCGGCTCGACCATCTCTCTTGCCATGAGCTTTCCGTGCCACGCGGCGCGGCCCTTGTCGAGGCATCCCTGCATGAAGCTCAGGATAAAATTTTCAAGCCTCTTTTCCGGCGGGTCGTCCTCGGACGCCGAGTACGGATATTTCCTGGCCGCCTGCTCATAGGAGAACTCGAGGACCTGCACATAGAGCTCCTCCTTGCTTCCGAAGTGGTAGTTGATCGACGCGACGTTCACCTTCGCCCTCCGGCATATCTCGCGGACAGTGGACGGCCTGAACCCGCACTCGGCAAAGACCTCTCCCGCGGTATAGAGGAGGCTTTTACGGGTATCCTCGCTTAAAGGTCTTATCTGGACTGATGTCTCAACGGCCATGGGTTATAGGATTTCGGCATTTTCGGCCATAATGTTTAAAACGGCGGCGGCGGCTGAAAAAAACGGACGGGGTAATTCCCGATGCGTTTCAAACAAATGTATCAAACACCTGTTTGAATGTCAAGCTGATTTTTTAAATGAGCACGTGCGAACAGCCCCAGGCGTCACACAAGCTCTTCTTCCATCGTAAAGCGGGGAGTTTAACGGCAAGGAAATCCGGCAGGGGCCTTCTTTTATTTATATGAACGCGCGCGATGAAGGGTGAAGGCATTTTCACAGGGCAATCCCATAAATCGCTTGACTTGAAATCATAAAAAATATTATTATACCGTTTTAAATCGCGTCTTTTCATGCGCCCTTGCGAGAGACGCGCGCAACAGGCGGTTACTTTCACAAAATATTCCCAGGTAGCTCAGCCGGCAGAGCAGGTGGCTGTTAACCACCGGGTCGGGGGTTCGAATCCCTCCCTGGGAGCCAGTAAATTCAAGTGGTTAGCTCGATTCGGGCAGCCCCTTTTTCAGTGGACTGTACTAAAATTGTATTAACCCTGTCCAATACCTCTACTCCATCCCTCAAACTCTCCGGGTAATGGTGCGAATACCTCTGTGTCATGGCGATCGTCTTATGTCCCAAAAGCTTCGCTATCTTGTAGAGATCGATCCCTGCCTGAGCTAGCCTTGTTGCAAAGGTATGCCGAATATCATGGAACCGGAAATCTTCGATCTCAGCCCGTTCCAGAGCATCATAAAAGCCCCTTCTCAGGTTACGATCATCGATCTTAGTCCCTGTCTCGCTTGCAAAGACATACTTGCTCCTTATGTCTCTTACCTTTGCTTTGGCTTTCAGAAGTTCAAAGGCTCTCTGGTTCAAGGGAATCGTCCTTTTCTCTCCGTTCTTAGACCGCATGACCGTTACAGTCTTTCTAAAGAGGTCTACATGAGGCCATTCGATGGAAAGAACCTCATCCATCCTCATGCCTGTGTTCAGGTCAAAAAAGACGATCTCCTGAAGCCAGTAATGAGGCACTTGGATATTTTCTTTACCTGTTGCGTATATAACGCATTCATCCAAGAGCCTCTTTTCCTCTTCAAGAGTCAGCCACCTGTCCCTTGCGTTCCTGACCTTTTCTCTTGATACCTTCTCAGCAGGGTTTTCCTTGACCCACTCCCATTCCCTGATAGCCTTCTTGAAGGCATGGCTTAGAAAGCCTCTCTGGTGGTTAATGCTGCAAGCAGAAAGACCCTTTTCCCTCAAATGAGCCTTATAAGCGGATATCCGGCTTGACGTTACTTCGGTCAATGGCACGTCACCGAAAAACTCCAACATGGATTTAGCAAAACCCTTATCATGCCGGATCGTGTTCTCTGCCTTGTTCAAGACCGAGTATTCGCTTATGTACTTATCAAAAAGCTCTTTAAGGGTCTTATCCTCGCCAGTAGGCTTATCAAACCACTTGCCTTCAACTATCTGAGTCAAGACCTTTGCGTAAATCTTTTCAGCAAGCTTCCTGTCCTTTACTTCCGTGGACTTCATCATCTGCTTGCCCTTGTAACTTAACCGCATCCACCAGACCTGGCCTCGTTTGTAAAGTCCCATTAATCCTCCTTCCTGAGACCTTGACTTAGGCTGGTTTCCCGTTTGGATGGATTATACCCTTTTCCTTTCACACCCTCAATTGCCTTTTTGACTATGTTGTCTATATCAAGATTTCTTGATTTTCCGCTTGGTATCGTGACATTAAATGGGACTGCTTTTGAGTTCTTGACCCATTCAATAATTTCTTCCAAATCAAAACGCAAAAGACCGTTAAGTTTGAAAGAAGGCATAGTTCCGTTATGTACCCAAGAGTAAAGAGTAGACTGCTTTACCTTGAGAAATTCGGAAATCTCTTTTATCGATACAAGTTTCATATACGTAATGTAACGTCCTTAAATTTTGTTCGCTTTTGACTTCTTCTCGTTACGTTACGTAACGAGAAAATAAACTTTAAGCCCTGCTATGATAGCCAGAACGATCCAGCCTAAAGGCTTTATCTCCCATCTTGTAACGTTCATTCGTTAGTCTCCTTTGGAATGCCTAATAATTGCGCCTGCCCCTCACCAAAAATAAGTTTCTGGCAAAGCGGACAGTAAACCCCTGCGTGCCTAACCCCTAGAAAAAAGTTCCATTCAGGGAGTATTTTGGCCTCATCTCTGGGCAACTCATAATCACACCTTGGACACGTATAATGGCCTGCCTTCTTCGTAATGCATAAAGGGCATTCAAAACTCCCGCAACCCGTAACATCAAAGTATTGAAGGCGCTCTCTTCCTCTTTCAGAAAGTACGTATCCAAAGCTTGTACGTTCGAGAAGTCCATGTCTTGATAGATAGGACAAATATGAACGGGCAGTCCCTGAAGAATAGTCAAATTGATTTACAATATCTTTTGCCCTTACAGCATTCCTGTCTTTTACAAATAATGAGGTTTGATGCTTATTTGTCTTCATAACGTACTCCTTATTTGTAGGGCGACAAACTAGCTTATATGCCTTACTCGCCTTTACTCTTGGCTAAAGAGTAAACTAGCGACTCTATTGCTTTACGTATGTTACGTAATATACGTAACGTTACTGATCTGATTAGGCCAAAGGCCCTAATCTTTAACTACGGAAAACTATAAATTAAATAATCGGAATTGTCTCGGACACAGAATGGGGTAATTTTTGTCTGATATGAACAGGGAGCAGAGTAGATTTAAAACTTGTATACCGATTTAATATGCCTCTGGACAAACTTTTCAAAGGCGTACGGATAGGTAGGTGGGATTAAACCACAGGACTTCAAAAAATCATAAAGCTCTTCGTTAGTCAGCCTATAAAGCCCATGAAACCAGAACAGCTTTAGAACGGAATAAGTCTTATAATGTTGACCGATCCTCTTAAGGGGGTTATCCGCTATAGCCCTAGCCAGTTTAGCAAAAAATTTATTATCACCTGAAAGTTGGGCGGTAATAATTTTGTTTTTTACCTCATCAAGATATAAATAGCTCTTGTCTATAGTTACAGCTTTAAGAATAGCCTTTTCGTCTCCCTTGGATATATTCTCTTTAAGGTCTGCCAAGGTCTTAAGGTTTGCGATCTGGGAAAAACTTGAAAGTACGAAATTTATAAAAGCGATAGAGGCGTTCGATCTTTTAAAATAATCGATACTCTCATCAAGGTTTTCTTTTTGATCCTCGAAAAGCCTTACGAAAAAATAGCGGCTCAATAATGAAATTATAATCGAAAGGAAATCCAAGCTTTTCCTGTCATTTAAATCTGAATTTAATATTAAATCGGGATCATTTTTATAAGGTTTAAGGCCATTTAAATAAAATTTCCCTGCTTTCTTCTTCCGGCAAACTCTTAATCATTTTAGAGCAAATCTTCAGAAGGTCTGCAATATTTTCATTTTCTATAGAATCGAGGAAAGAAAAAAATATATTG
>CAVSHY010000028.1:0-8926 GCA_963727865.1 uncultured delta proteobacterium
GACCCTGTCGTAAGGTATTATTCAAGGTTTTCGCTTACCCAGTTCTGGTCCGATATAGTCAAACATTTCGACGACAGTCTCGCGCAGCCGCCTATCGCTCTCGCGTTAGACCACGGCATAAGGGCCGGGATCTCGAGCGGCGTTATGTCCCTGAGACGGAGTGCGTCGGGATATTTTCCTTCAGCGGCGGCAGAGACAAATTTAATGACCATCATAAAAAGATCGTGGACATTCTCACGCTCCATCTGAATAAGGCGCTCGTAAGGGCTTCTGAAGGTTTGCCTCCCCGCGCCACGATGGACGTGGAAAAATATCTCTGTTTCAAATAGGTTTTTTATGGAGACCCCCCCCCGCAACCTTTTGCTTCAGGAGGCAACTCATGGATTACAAAAAATTCTCGAAGAAGGAATTGACGAATATACTTGACCTTATCCAGGCGTCTGTCACATGCAGGACGGAATCCGACCTGGTCAACATAACTATAAAGATGAAAGAACTTGTGTGCGCCGACCACGGGGTCTGCGGCCTCGGAGAGGTCGCTTCCGGAGAGCTTTCAAGGATAATAAAGATAGTAAACCTCGATTATCCGGTAGAATGGCTGAATCTCTACGCGGCGGAGGCGCTCTTTAAAAAAGACCCTATCATACGCTACAACTTTTCTTCTTTCAAAACTCATTTCCGGTTAGAGGCGATGGAGAAATACAAGGACGAGCCATATGTGGATTTTATGAACAAGGCGGGCGAGTTCGGGCTGAGGCACGGCGTCGCTGGAGGGGTCTGCAGCGAATCCCGTCCCACGGGGTCGATATTCTCTTTTTCGAACGCCCGGAATAACTTTAAAGAATACCACAAGGAGGTCCTTGACATATTAACACCCCACGTGCATCAGGCCCTGGTGCGCGTCTGCGGCGAAAAGTCCGCAGCCGTAACGGAACTCTCTCTAAAGGAGAAAGAGGTACTCAAGTGGATGAAGGAGGGAAAGACAAACTGGGAGATATCCATGATCCTCAATATAAGCGAGAGGACGGTTAAATTCCACGTTCAGAATATAGAAAGAAAGCTCAACGCTGTTAATAAGGCCCATGCGATTGCAATTGCAATGGAAATAGGGGCGGTAATGTAGACATCCGTCCGAGGAACTCCGGCTTTATCTTCGCGGCGTACTCTTCAAAGGCCCTCCAGTCAAGCGTTATAACAGACGCTCTCACCTCGTCGGGCATCGTTAGGAAATCGTTCATGGCTTTTACAGGGAAACCGTTAAGCCTAAGAAGCCTGTAGTATTTCTGCTCCACCACCATTATAAGGTGCCTTATATTATTCGCGAAGCTCCACTGATATATCCCTTTATAGATAAGGTATGAGACGTTCGTTAGAAGCCGGCTCGAGCGGTCTTCTTTCTTAACGCAGAGCCTGGTGACCTCGGCGTTGTCCGTGTCCTTCCTTACCCTGGCCCCGGGCGGGCATGAGGTTAAGGAATTCCTTTTCAACCATGAAAGGATGCGGGGCGGGGATGAGCCTGGCGTGGCCGAGGATGTTATACATGCCGTCGAATACCCCTATGTAATGGCTGAAAAAACCTTTATCATAATCGTCGGCTTCCCTGCGGTCAGGGGCCGGAGGGACCCATTTGAGCTCGTCGCAGAATACGTCGTGGCGGAGCTTATAGGCCGCGTCCATCTCCTCATGGGTCGAAAGCGTCTTTACCAGAAAATCGCCTTCTTGAAATATGAGTTCCATGAAGGCTTTTTAACAGTAAATGGATTTCTATGTAACTGGCAAGGAATACAGTTTTATCCTGTCGAATTCAGTAGTAAAATAAAAGGATTTGTCTACTGTACATTTGGACAGGTGCTTTCTTTTATAGTTTGGGATACAAAAAGTTACACAAAACAACACAGGAGGACTTCTATGGAGCTGACTATGATACTTCGAAAGCTTCGTGCCATACGTGTCATTAAGGGAAAGTCTCACGAAGACATCGCTATGGCGCTGGGGTGCAGTAGGTGCGCATATTCTTGTAAAGAAAATGGTAAAACAGGGATCGTCACAGAGGAATGGATGAAAATTGCGGAGTTTCTTGATGTTCCGGTGGGGGCGTTCTTTCTGAATGTGCCAATAAGAATCATTCCGCAGTGTCAAACGTTGATATACGGATTTAACCGCGTCTCGGATCATGGAAAAATCGCTCTCCTAACACTTCTCAAAGGCGGCATACAATTAGAGAGAGCAAGAAGCAAAAAAATCAAAAGACCTATTAAGGTGATTAATCATACATATCACAGAGGTCAAAATGGATGAAAAGAAGAACTATGAACCTCAAGAGTGCTAACAGTTGTGTATAATATAAACTCGCCTGCGGCGGGCAACTGTTACGCCGACCTTTTCAGCAAGGGCGGAGTTTAAGCCCGGATGCGACGCTAATCAACCGCGTGCGCGGCGCCCTACCTGAGTTTCGCCCAGACGACCTTATGGACAAAGGGGACTTCTTCTTTTTGGGATATTACCGGTTCGTAGTTTGGGTTGATTGGTTCGAGTATCACAAGGTCGCCGGAAAAGCGGATCCTCCTCACTACGGCCTCCGTGCCTATGACCGTTACGGCGTAGTCCCTGTTCTTTACAGGCGCGGCCGGAGAGGCGATGACGATTTCGCCGTCCTCAAACCTGGGGGACATCTCGTCGCCTCTGACCTCTACGCCGTAGGCGTCCCTGTCAATGACGTCAACCGGGCGGCGGACCCTTTTACCGGCTTCAATGGCCCCTCTCTGGCCCCGTATGTGGACGACGTCCCGAGTTCACTGTAGAAGCTTTGCGCGTTCGTCTCGTGCATCACGAGGACAGGGAGCGTTCCGGCCGTGCCAGCGCCGTAAGGGATGGGAGGGGGAGGAGTGTGGGCAGAGGGGGCGAGGGGGGCTGGGGCGCCTTCCATGAAGTAGTCGAGCGGAAGGCCGTAGGCCTTCGAGAAGAGCTTTATCGTCTCAAAATCGGGCGTGACGTCGGAATTCATGTACGACCAGAGGGTCGTGTATGATACGCCGACCTTGCGGGTTATCTCGATCTTCTTCATCCCCTGTTCGAGGTCCTTTTTTATGAGGCTTCTTATTATTTCGATAGTCGTCATGGTTTTTGTTCCTTGCGGGTTCAGGGCGTTTCATGGAGCCTTTATTTATTGAGTTCTGAACAAATTTTTCCAACAGTTTCATAATCTGTATGTTTATAATGTTTTTCGTTCCAAACGTAAGTAAGACGCATTAGTAAAGCAGATATTTCCAATCTTCGGCACAATGGATATGTTTTTAAAAAAGAATCTACCTCATGAGAATAAAAACCAATATTTTTCGTTAAAACATAAAAATCTTCTTCTTCGATCCTTTTCAATCCCTGGAACTTCTTTACGTCATGGTTAATGCCTTTATTATAACCGTCAACCCAGCCGGGTCTATATCCGGCGACAAAACCAGACATAAAAGGTAGTTTTGCCTGTTCGCTTAAATTTTCCCAGCCGTAACCATCTATAACCGCTTGATGTACGTCTTCAGCATGTGCTGACATGGTGTGAATAAATAGCAGTATAAATAAAACCGGAATAATCTTCTTCATCTCACCTCCATAAAACATCTTAAAAAAGTCTATGTTTTTATCCTTGCTTCTTGCGGGTTCAGGGTACAACCCTGAACCCGATATTTGCCTGAAATATTTTTTAGGGGAGATTGTCATAGGAATTTTTTTTTAGTTTGTGATAAGCAAACGTGCCTCTCACGCCATTAAACAAATAAATAAGCAAAAAAATTGCAAAAGGCAAACCCTTATTACTTGTTTGTGTTTTACAAACCACCTCTATTGAAAACAATCCAAAAGCCAATATAGCTGCGATTCTATAAGTTTTTTTAATACCAGTGGCAAGTATAATATTAAGAACTCCCGTTATTATTAGTCCGATGGGATATTCAAATCCCTCCCATCTTTCGCATAATTAACGATTCTAAAAAGCCTCGGCAACCTTGATTCTACGAGCGGTCTTAAATCTTCATTCGCCTCTACATCTGCCGAGAATCTATCCACGGCATCAAAGAAATCTAAAATAAAGCGTTTGACGCTTAATATGGCCATGTTTGGATTTACTTCAGGCCTATAAATATGATCTTTAGAACCCAGATGATATGTTAATAGCTTGCATAGTCCGGCCTTACTCATCGCCGACTCGGCACCATAGCTATGCGCAAAACCACAGCGAGTGCCATATAAATCTTTTGCATCGTACTGATATGATTGTGCGGGATCGGTCTCCATATATTTTTTTGCCCAAGACATAAACTCCTTCTTTTCAGTGAAGTCTTTGCCTTTTGGCATTGATAGAAAAGCCATTGCATCCATCGCGCAATACGTTAGTAATATTGCTCCCGCTGCCGCTCCGCTTTCTAAGCAGGCTTTTATATCCTTTAAAATGCAATTAGCGACGGTTTCTCTGTACAAATTTTCCATAATTTACGCTCCTAAAAATTCTTCTGGCGGGTTCAGGGTTGCACCCTGAACCCGATATTTCATTCCAACCGGAAGGCAAGCGAACTTTATCCGTGAGGGGACCCGTTTTTCATTAAGATGCTTTGAAATATTATTACACAGAAAAAAATCCTTGACAATATATTTTTACTCTGATAATATTTGGTCGTATCAGGCCGGAAGGAAGCGAGAGGGTGCGGACTTTCAAATCCTTGATCCTCATCAAGATCAGCAATTGAAGATTCACTACGACAAGCCACAGGCAGAACGCTCGCTATGCATTTTCATAAAAGCCACATTTTTCCGCAACTTCGAAATAATTTTATCATGGAAAGTGTAAAATATTGCATGTTAGAAAGGGGGCAGAACTCTTTGAGTCATAGGAAAGATTGCATGAGCGTTAGGGCGATACTGATTTTAAGATTGTTTACGCCTTAATGAGCGTAGCCTTTTTTTATATATGTTTGTTATTAGTCTGATAACATAAATAAAAGAATGAAAGGAGAATAACGGATGCACTTCGCAAGGCTTGAGAACTCGGAGCGCCTTCAGAGGGTACTGAGGGTCCCTATCGACTTCGGCCCCCACTCGACTCTTGAGATCCAGGACATGGCCTATGTCTGCGCCGTCGCCTCATCAATAGCCGAACTCAGGGCTCAGGGCTTCAATATCCTCTGCAAGCAAAGAAAAGGGTTCTTTGAGTACAGGCTCCTCCGTGACAACGGAAAAGAGGCGGTAAGCGGGCTCTCTCCGGCCTGAAGCCGGATAATCCCGGCGCCGCGCGCGGCAGTTGGTTAGCGTGAGGTTTTCTGTTTCTAAAATAAATCCCAGGGCGCAGGGTGAACAGCGCGTAAGGATGGGGGGAGGGGAGGAGGGGGGAAGGGGGAGGGCGAGCGAGAGGCTGGAGGCGGTAGCGCGGAGAACACTGCCCCGAAGCGCGCGGTCGGCGCGCAAAAAACTCTTCAGGAGCGGGGCGGGAAATAAGAGGATTTAAACAAGATTGCTTCGCTTCCCGCCACGCTTCGCTCGCGGCTTCGGCTCATCGCAATGACAGAAGCATGGTTTTTAAAAAAGCATAATCACTGGCACAAACCTTCCGGCGTGAGATTAAAAGAGGGGCACGAAAGAGAGTCCGGCCGGGCTGGTCGTAGACCCGCGACGCGGGCGATGGGGGCGGCGTTCCGGAAGGTTTTTAAAAGAAACGGTTATCAGTTGCCGGTAATCGGTTATCCGTAAACTGATAACTGTCCGCTGATAACTGATAACTGTTTACTGATAAATGAGGCAGTCCCCATGTCGCGCATAAGGTCAATCAAGCCCCAGTTTTTCCTGAACGACGAGCTCGCTTCCCTTCATCCGCTCGACAGGCTCCTTTTCATCGGCCTCTGGACGATGGCTGACAGGGCCGGCAGGATCGAGGACAGGCCGCTTAAGATAAAGGCGGCGGTCCTCCCCTATGACGCCTACGATATAGAAGAGGCCTTGAAGAGGCTAAGCGGGGAAGAAGTTTATCGTAAGGTACGGCGTCAGGGCTGAAAAGTCCGCGGAAAAGGCTAACTACATCGAGATCTCGAACTTCAGAAAACACCAGTGCCCGAACGTGAAGGAACCTGAAAGCACCATACCGGCACCGTGCCGGACTCGTGCGGGCGCACCACGTCTTGGGAAAGGAAAGGAAGGGAAAGGGGAGGGGAGGGGTAGCATTGGGCCGGGGAGATGCGCGCCTGAGATTTCCGGGGAAAAAACGTCCCCCGAAATTTCAATTGACACTTCAAAGGACACTTCAAAGGACACTTCAAGCGATACTTCAAAGGACACTTCAAGCGATACTTCAAGCGATACTTCAAGCGATACTTCAAGCGATACTTCAAGCGATACTTCAAGCGATGAAAATGCAACGCGAGCGCATTTCCCGCTGCATGCTGCGGGGAGCTTCCAAAAAAAATCAGGGCAAGGGCTTGCCTGATGATCTGAAAATAAAGCCGGAATCAAGGCGGCCGGAGTTTAACGGGGGATTCCAGCGCGAGGGCGCGCCTGCGGCGGGCGGTCGTTACGCCGACCTTTCCGGCAAGGTGGAGTTTAAGCCCGCGCGCAACGCTAAACAATTAGCCGTGCGCGGCACCGGCGGGCAATTGTTAAGCCGTCCATTTCAGCAAGGGCACGGTTTGAGCCCGGACAATCGCCGTGCGCGGCACCGCGTCAAAGAAGCGGGGGCGCCGAGCCCGGGCAGAGGTGAAGCCGACCTTTCCGGCAAGGCGGAGTTTAAGCCTGCACGCTTCGCTAACCAACTGCCGTGCGCAGCACCGGGGAGGTTCTTTAACCCCCGCGCCCCACGCGCCGCGCCTGTCGCGCCGAAGGCCCCTTGCGCGAATGACGCGAACGGTTCGGCAAAGAAAGGGAAGTATGACGACATCGCAGAGAAAATTTAAGGTTTTTCAAAGTCCTACGCTGGAGGCCCGTTGATTAAACAGGCTCTTGCGAAGGAGACTTTTTCAGTCTCCTTCGCGAAGGACTCTGAAAAATCCTTCACAGAGGACTCTGAAAAGTCCTTCGCGGGAGCTGATGATTTAACAGGCGTTTCGCGTGGCCTTACCGGAGGCGGCCCCCCACCCCCCCCGCCCCCACCGCGCTCGTTAAAGCCAGGGACGCCGTCCGCCGGGGTCTTTCGAGGAGGGCGAACTTTGACATGCGCGTCCCGCGGAGGTACTGGGGAAAGACGTTTCCAGGTTAAGGAATGGCGTGGATCGTTTTCACTAAAGGCGAATCGGGCGAAAGAGGCGGTCATGAACGGCGGGAGCCTGTTCCTCACGGGTTCGACCGGGAGCGGAAAGACACATCTCGCCATAAGCCTTATGTTCGAGTGGTGCGCCGAATCCCTGAGCGCGAATGAAGATGGCGCGATCTATCACGGAAAAGGAAGGCCGCTTTTCGTCCCTGCGCCCGAGCTCCTTCTCGAGATAAAGGAGACATGGGACAAAGGGGACAGGGGGAAAGAGCGGGGCGCGGCGACGGAGAAGGAGATCTTGGACAGGTGCTCGAACTCCCCGCTCCTCGTCATTGACGACCTCGGCGCCGAGAAGGCCTCGGAGTGGTCGAGGGGGGTCTTTTATCTCCTCGTGGACAGGTTCTACCGGAACGGAAAGCAGGTCATCGTCACGTCGAACGTGGACCTCGCTGGACTTTCAAGGACGCTCGACGACCGCGTAGCGTCGCGGATATGCGAGATGGGGGCGGTGAGTGGGACATGGGAAAGACGGATTGGAGGGTCGAGGGGGAGGAGGGGGTAGGGGCTATCTTTTTGGGGTATCAGGGCTCGACTCACTACTGCCTCAAGCCTCCTCGCTCGCCGCTTAGGCCGCTTCCCCGGCTTTCTTCCCCGGCTCGCTCGCCCTTCCTCCATCCTTACGTTCGCTACGCCCGATACCCCCGGGGTTTTTTAGAGACAAATGGAAAAGACTTTCACAGGTAATTGATAAAACTTTAAGGAGGCGGATTTATGCCGAGGTACATGACCGTGAGGGAAGTCGCCGAAGTCTTCAGGAAGTCGAGCAAGACGATCTACCGCTGGGTCGAAGAGGGCAAGGTCTTCAGGGAGGTCGTGGAGGGGTCAACGCGCCGATGCCATCCTCATGCCGAGCGCGAGGTAAAAAGGCTCATCGAGGAGGGGAAGGAGGAGTATCTGAGGGTGTGAGGGGGGTAAGGCTACATAACTACCCTGTGAAGTTAAAAGCCTAATTATAAAAATTTTTAAAAGGTCTTGTATTTTTATGAAAATATTAGATATAATTCAATTGATGCCAAAATATACGAATGCCACTATTGAGGAAGCTGTTTTTGAGATAAGGATTGATCGAGCCTGATGCCGCTGTGGGGGAGATTGAGGCGTTGTATCCGAAGGTTTCTGACCATTATCCCGAAAAACGAATTCAAAAGATGTTTGAGACGAAAGTGGGCTCATTTGGCCCAGTAGAAGGAATGCCTTCGGCTGAGACTAAAGACAGGGGAGTCGTGGGATTTCAGTTTTGGGCTAAAGATCTTAAACAGGTCTGCCGGTTTGGCTTAGACGGGTTCAGTTTCAGTCGCCTGAGGCCATATAGTGATTGGGATAGTAGTTTTCCAGAAGCAATGCGGCTTTGGAGTATATATACAAAGAGCTTAACCCTCGTGAAATCAGACGTGTGGCAGTCAGATTTATAAACCTTATAGAAATACCAAAGAAAGAATTTGAACTTAGCGATTATTTTTACAATCCTCCACGGCCGCCTGAGAAGCTCCCTCAGTTGATTGAAAATTTTCTTTATAGCTTCGTTATCAGGTTTGAAGAACACTTGCATTCAGTAGTAACGCTTGCTTTGACGTCTTAGAAAGCCGGATACCGCCGCTATACTTTTTGACATAGATGTATACAATGACTCTCGTTTCAAGGTTG